>NZ_JAELTT010000250.1 GCF_016428975.1 Dyella sp. ASV21 | reverse complement strand
CCACCCCCCCCCCCCCCCCCCCCCCCCCCCCCCCCCCCCCCCCCCCCCCCCCCCCCCCCCCCCTCTCTACTGATACGGCGACCACCGAGTTCTACACCCGAACGTTGTCGTCGGCAGCGTCAGATGTGTATAAGAGACAGGGTTCAAGCAGGCCGGCGGCGGCGCCACCATCGACGCGGCACGCATCGACGCCTTGCTCGACGAGCGCCAGGCAGCGCGCGCCGTAGGTAACGTTTCGGCGGGTCGCGCTCAAGCCTTCAGCGTCGCCGCGGCGTATGCCTTGAGCTTGGACAGCATCGCTGCCAGGCCATTGGAGCGGGTCGGTGATCTGTCTCTTATACACATCCTCCGAGCCCACGAGACCCGTGACCCACTCCCGAATCGCGGCTTC
>NZ_JAELTT010000249.1 GCF_016428975.1 Dyella sp. ASV21 | reverse complement strand
CCCCCCCCCCCCCCCCCCCCCCCCCCCCCCCCCCCCCCCCCCCCCCCCCCCCCCCCCCCCCCCCCCACCTTATCAACCACCACCCGCAACCCGCGATTCGGTCACGGGCCCCCCCCCCCCCCCCCCCCCCCCCCCCCCCCCCCCCCCCGGGCGATCTCGCGATAGCGCGCAGCGCCGCGTGCTGGCGATGCGGCAGCGACAGGTGTTCGCCGCGCTGCAGGTGCACGGGCTGGCCGGCGTGGCGGAAGCGCCTGTCTCTTATACACATCTGACGCTGCCGACGACAACGTTCGGGTGTAGATGTCGGTGGTCGGCGTATCATTGAAAGGGGGGGGGGGGGGGGGGGGGGGGGGGGGGGGGGGGGGGGGGGGGGGGGGGGGGGGGGGGGGGGG
>NZ_JAELTT010000248.1 GCF_016428975.1 Dyella sp. ASV21 | reverse complement strand
CCCCCCCCCCCCCCCCCCCCCCCCCCCCCCCCCCCCCCCCCCCCCCCCCCCCCCCCCCCCCCCCCCCTTTTCCCCCCCCCCAGCCGCCACACGCGATTCGGTCACGGGTCTCGTGGGCTCGGAGATGTGTATAAGAGACCCCGCACCTGACGCTCGGCGCGGGCCAGCGCGCCCACCGCTTCGCGCATCGCTTGCGCATGCGGGCCCACCTTAGGCGCCTCGCAGATGACCGTGACATCGGCGTTGCCCAGCTGTCTCTTATACACAACTGACGCTGCCGACGACAACGTTCGGGTGTAGATAACGGGGGGCGCCGTATCAGTAAAAGGGGGGGGGGGGGGGGGGGGGGGGGGGGGGGGGGGGGGGGGGGGGGGGGGGGGGGGGGGGGGGGG
>NZ_JAELTT010000247.1 GCF_016428975.1 Dyella sp. ASV21 | reverse complement strand
CCCCCCCCCCCCCCCCCCCCCCCCCCCCCCCCCCCCCCCCCCCCCCCCCCCCCCCCCCCCCCCCCCCCCTCTCCCACCACACCACGCAAACCGAGATTCGGTCACGGGTCTCGTGGGCTCGGAGATGTGTATAAGAGACAGCGGTGCCCTCGTCCCACAGCACCACGTGCTTGATCTGGCTCTTGAGTCCCGCCACGCGGATTTCGAAGAACTCGTCCAGGTTGCTGGAGAAAATCAGCAGGATCTTGAGGCTGTCTCTTATACACATCTGACGCTGCCGACGACAACGTTCGGGTGTAGATATCGGGGGTCGCGGTGTCATGGAGAAGGGGGGGGGGGGGGGGGGGGGGGGGGGGGGGGGGGGGGGGGGGGGGGGGGGGGGGGGGGGGGGG
>NZ_JAELTT010000246.1 GCF_016428975.1 Dyella sp. ASV21 | reverse complement strand
CCCCCCCCCCCCCCCCCCCCCCCCCCCCCCCCCCCCCCCCCCCCCCCCCCCCCCCCCCCCCCCCTTTTTCATGCTACGGCGACCACCGCGATCTACACCCGAACGTTGTCGTCGGCAGCGTCAGATGTGTATAAGAGACAGTACCTAGCCTGTATCGGGCTGGGGGCGGCTTTGCGACGAAACCACCGCTGCGGCGACGAAGGCCGCGTTGACGAGGACGAAACTAAGGTGGCTCAGTGGCCGAACAGCGCCCGATGCGGGCCAAAGCGGTACCACTGAAGCACCGAGGATGGGAGGCGAGGCCCCAGATCCAACCCCACGCCTTCGCATAGTGCCAAGGCATCCAGCAGGGCGCGTTCCTGTCTCTTATACACATCTCCGAGCCCACGAGA
>NZ_JAELTT010000245.1 GCF_016428975.1 Dyella sp. ASV21 | reverse complement strand
CCGGCAAGATCACCGGCAAGCTGCTGCAGGCATTGCACGCCACGCTGGCCGCGACCGGTTTCGATCCCGCGCAGGACACGCTGGCCGTGGCCTTCAGCGGTGGGCTCGATTCCACGGTGCTGCTGGAAGCGGCCGCGCAGTGGCAGCGTGAAACCGGCGGGCGCGTGGTGGCTCTGCATGTGCATCATGGACTCTCGCCCAATGCGGATGCCTGGCTGGCGCATGCCGAGCAGGCATGTGCGCAGCGCGGCATCACCTGCGCGCACGAGCGCGTGCAACTGGAACGGGTGGCCGACAGCGGTGTGGAAGAAGCGGCACGGATGGCGCGTTATGCCGCACTGGGGCGGCTGTGCCGCGCCCATGGTGCGCGCCTGCTGCTGACGGCCCATCATC
>NZ_JAELTT010000026.1 GCF_016428975.1 Dyella sp. ASV21 | reverse complement strand
CATCGCATGGAGCGCTATCTCAACACGCTGGGCACCATTGCGCTGATCGGCCCGTTGCTCGGCTTGCTGGGCACCGTGATTGGCCTTATCCGCATGTTCATGGACGTCATGAAGGGCGGTGTGGGCGACCCCATGAAGATGGCCGGCGGCATCGGCGAGGCGTTGATCTGTACCGCCAGCGGCCTGGTGGTGGCGATTCCCGCCTATGTGCTGCATCGCTATTTCCGTTCCAAGGTGGCAGGTTATTGCGTGGAGATGGAGAAGCAGGCGACCGAACTGCTCGACGAACTGACCGTCAACCAGTCGCAGGCCGCTCGCGCGCGTGCGCCGGGTCGTCCGGCTGCCGAGTCGAGCGCGAGCTGACGCATGCGTATCGGCAATGACCGCCGGCAGGACGATTTCGAGATCAACGTGATATCGCTGATCGACGTCCTGCTTACCCTGCTGATGTTCTTCGTGCTTACCACCACCTTCATCCAGCATTCGCGGATGCAGGTGACGCTGCCCAAGGCCAGCGCGGAAGAGCGCGACATGCAGGCGCCCGCGCTCACCATCGTGGTGGATCGCGACGGGCATTTCTTCGTGGGGAGTGATGAAGTGCACGGCGAAGGCATGGAACCGCTCAAGCAGGCCATCGCCAACGTCGCCGGCGACGACCGCGAACGCCAGGTGACCATTCGCGCCGATGCCATGACCACGCACCAGAGCGTAGTGATGGCGATGGATGCCCTGGGCCAGCTCGGCTTTACCAAACTCTCCATTGCCACCACGCCCAGCCAGGTGGACAAGGGCCAATGAGCGAGGGCAAGAAGAAAGTTGCGCTGTGGGACGCAAAGAGCCGACAGGTCTACAAGCGGCTGCTCGGCTACTCGGCCCGTTACTGGCCGGTGATCCTGATTTCCATGATCGGCTTTGCCGTGGACGGTGGTGCGCTGGCGTACTTCACCAGCAAGTTGCAGCCGATCATGGACAAGCTGCTGGAGCAGAAGGACCCTTACCTGATCCGGTGGATGCCATGGTGGATCATCGCCATCTTCGCGGTGCGCGGCGTGGCCATCCTCATCAGCAACTACGGCATGGGCTATGTCTCGCGCAACGTGGTGCAATCCATGCAGCGCGACGTATTCGCCGCGTACCTGCGATTGCCTGCGTCGTTCTTCGGCAGTGAGCATTCCGGCCATCAGATTTCGCGCATCACCTACACCAGCGAGCAGGTGGCCGGTGCATCCACGGATGCCTTGAAGGTCGCCGTGACGGAAAGCATCACCGTCATCGGCATGTTCACGGTAATGCTCTACAAGAGCCTTTATCTCACCACGGCACTGTTGATCCTGGTGCCGGCCATCGTATTGATCGCCTCGGCGGTCAGCCGCCGCTATCGCGTGGTCAGCCGACGGATCCAGGGCATGATGGGCTCGGTTACGGGTACGGTGGAGGAGACGATCAAGGCCCACCGCGAAGTGCGCATCTACGGTGGGCAGGAGCAGGCGGACGAGCGCTTCAAACAGGTGTCCGACCGCGCTCGTTATTTGAACCTCAAGATCATCGCTACCAGCGCCATCTCCGGTTCGTCCATCCAGACGGTAGCGTCGCTGGCGCTGGCCGGCATGGTATTCCTGGCCTCTCGCCCCTCCCAGATCGACCATATTACCCCGGGCGTATTCATCGCCGTGCTTACCGCCATGGGCGGCATGTTGTCGTCGCTCAAGCGACTGACCAACGTGCAGTCGACCATGCAGACCGGCATTTCGGCGGCGGAGAACCTGTTCGAGATCATCGACATGCCGCCGGAGCTGGACCAGGGTACGCGCGTGCTCGAGCGCACCAAGGGCGATTTGCGTTTCGACAAGGTCGGATTGGTCTATCCGCAGGATCATTTCGAAGCCTTGGCCCATGTGGACCTGCATTGCGCGGCAGGTACCGTCACCGCTCTGGTGGGGCGATCCGGCAGCGGCAAAAGCAGCCTGGTCAGCCTGTTGCCACGCTTCAACGAACCGACCAGCGGGCGCATCCTGCTGGATGGCGAGGATTACGAGAGCTATACGCTGACGTCGCTGCGCCATCAGATTGCCTGGGTCGGTCAGAACGTGGTGCTGTTCGACGGCACCGTCGCTGAAAACATCGCCTATGGCGAACTGGCAGGGGCTAGCGAGCAGGACATCATCGCCGCCGCCGAGGCGGCGCATGCGATGGAGTTCATCGAAAAGTTGCCCGATGGCATCCATAGCCAGATCGGCGAGGGCGGCAACCGGCTTTCCGGTGGACAGCGCCAGCGTATCGCCATCGCGCGGGCCATCCTCAAGAATGCGCCGATCCTGGTGCTGGACGAGGCCACCAGTGCGCTGGATACCGAGTCCGAGCGCCTGATCCAGCAGGCGTTGCAGCGCCTGATGCGTGACCGCACCACGCTGGTTATCGCCCACCGCCTGTCCACCATCGAGCATGCCGACCAGATCGCGGTGATGGACCATGGTCGCATCGTGGAGCGAGGTACGCACGAGGAGCTGCTGGCGCTGGGCGGCCAATACGCCGCGCTGCATAGCATGCAGTTCCACCAGCAACCCGCCGACTGAGGCTGGCGCCATGGCACTCGGCGAGCGTCTGGAGTCGGCCTGGTACGGCACCGCCCGTGCGCCGTGGTGGAGCTTGCCCTTGGCCGGGCTCTACGGCGCCGTGTCGGCCATCCGGCGCAGCCTCTATCGCAGCGGACTGTTGCGCAGCACGCGCCTGTCGGTTCCGGTCATCGTTATCGGCAACCTCACGGCCGGCGGCACCGGCAAGACGCCGCTCACCATTGCGGTGGCCGAAGCGCTGCGTCGACGCGGCTATACCCCGGGCGTCGTGAGCCGAGGCTACGGCGGCACGCAGAAGGAACCCCAACTTCTCGATGCGTCGCCCGACCCAGCCGTGGTCGGCGACGAGCCCTGCCTGATTCGTTCGTCGGGTGTGGCGGTAGCGGTCGGGCGCGATCGTCCGGCCGCCGCGCAGCTATTGATCAAGGCGGGCTGCGATGTCGTGATCGCCGATGACGGCTTGCAGCACTATGCCTTGGCGCGCGATGTGGAAATCTGCGTGATCGATGGCGTGCGCCGGTTCGGCAACGGAAAGCTGCTGCCGGCAGGTCCCTTGCGCGAACCGCGGTCTCGTTTGCAGCAAGTGGATTTCCGCGTGTGTAACGGCGGGGTGTTTTCACCGGGTGACGTGCCCATGCACTTGCAGGGCAGTCAAGCGCGAGGGTTGCTGGACAATCACACCAAGTCGATGGCCGATTTCGTCGGGCAGACCGTACACGCGGTCGCCGCTATCGGTCATCCGCAGCGGTTCTTCGCCAGCTTGCGCTCGCAAGGGGTATTGGTGATCGAGCACCCCTTTCCCGATCACCATGCCTTCGTTGCCAAGGACTTGGATTACGGCGACTCCACGCCGGTATTGATGACCGAAAAAGATGCGGTGAAATGCCAAGGTTTCGCCCAGGAAAACTGGTGGTCGGTACCGGTGCGGGCCGTATTGCCGCCTGCATTCTTTGACGATCTGGAGGCGCGGTTGCGCCGACCTCGTTCGCGTTGAGCGATGCGCCATCGCCAACCACAAAAAAGCCGACCGTGAGGTCGGCTTTTTCGCGAGCGGCATGCCGCGCTTACTGAATGCGCACGATGTTGCCCTGGGGGTCGATCTGCACCATGTCGCCCACGCGGATGGCACTGGCGTCCGGCACGGTCACGTTGCTGTAGGCACCGTTGCCCATGCGGATGCGCAAGGTGTAGCTGGCATTGGGACGGCCGCTGTTGGCACCGATGCGGTTGCCAGCAACGCCGCCACCCACGGCGCCGGCCACGGTGGCCAGGGTGTTGCCCTTGCCCTTGCCGACCTGGTTGCCCAGCACGCCACCGGCGATGCCGCCGATGATGGTGCCGGCCATGCTGTGGTCGTTGCCTTGGGTGATGTTCTGGTCGATCGCCTCCACCGTGCCGCACTGGTCGCAGCGCAGGTAGATGCCGTCACGCTGGACCAGCACGCCATTGCGGCCGGACTGGGCATGGGCGGCCAACGAGCTGACGGCGAGCAGGGCGGCGAGCGGCAGCATGACGAAACGGGGGTTAAGCATGGATATCTCTCCTTGAAGGTCGGGTGCGCCATCAGTCTAACCAAGCAGACTGAACGATGGTGCAAGACCACTTATGATGTTCGCTTTCCCGGCCGGTCGCCGTGACACACCCGTCATGGCGCCAAGGCCCCGTCTTTCGGAGTTTCCATGAGCCTTATCCAAGTTCCGGTTTCTTACGGCGAGCTGATCGACAAGATCACCATCCTGGAGATCAAGTCCAGGCAGATCAGCGATGCTGCCAAGCTGGCCAACGTGCGCACCGAGCTGGACCTGCTCAACACCACCTGGGCCGCGCATCCAGCCTCGCAGACGGATATCAGCGACGAGCGTGCGCGCCTGCTGGCGGTGAATGAGGCGCTGTGGGATATCGAGGACCGCATCCGCCTGAAGGAGAAGGCTCAGGCCTTCGATGCCGAGTTCATCGAGCTGGCCCGGGCGGTGTACTTCCGCAACGACGAGCGCGCGGCGGTCAAGCGCGAGATCAACCTCAAGCTGGGCTCGCAGCTGGTGGAAGAGAAGTCGTACCAGGATTACCGCGCGCCGTAAGAGGCGCCCTCTATCGCCCCCGGCGGGGCCGTTGCACGGCGCCGCCGGGGACAAGGACGGTACGGGCGCTTGCCGGCGGGTTGAGCTTTCCCCCAGGGAGCGCGTGAGCCGGCTTTCGCGCGGTCTCAGTCCAGGCCCAGGTGTGCCGCGCAGGCCTCGAAGCGGTCGATCACCTCGTCCACCCTGATCAGTTCCATTACGCCGGGCTTCTCGATTTTGCTGCCCCAGGGAATGTCGCTGGCCGGCTTGCCGAGGAAGCGGCGTGAAGCTTCGTCGTACTTGTCCACGCACCAGCGGCGGTCGGAATAAGGGCCCGAACGGTTGGGATTGCTGGCGGCATGCAGGCCCAGCACCTTGCAGCCGACCGTATTGGCCATGTGCATGGGGCCGGAATCGGGGGTCAGCAGCATAGGCGCACGGGTCAGCATGGCCATCATCTTTTTGAGAGTGTCTTTACCGGTAAGGTCCAGCGGCGCGTGTTTGCACGCGGCAAGCACGGCATCGGCCATCTGGCGTTCCAGTTCGGAAGGGCCGCCCACCAACACTACGCGCCAGCCGCGCGAGCTGGCATGGTCCATCACGGTGGCGTAGCGCTCTGGCATCCAGTTGCGCAGTTCGTGGCTGGAGGTGGGGCTCACCAGCAGGGTGGGCGTGTCGCCCGGCAGCTGCTCGGCGGCCCAGGCGTGGGCTTCCTCGGGGATGGGAATGTCCCAGCGCACCTGGGTCTGCTTGAGCCCGAGGGGTTCACAAAAGCTGCCGATGGCATCGAGCACGTGTTCGCCGGTGCGGGCGGGGATGCGCTCGCCGATGACCAGTCGATGGCCGTCCTTGGCGCGGTCGCGGTCATAGCCGATCCGCCGGCGCGCGCGCACGAACAGGCTCAGCAGGTTGGAGCGCAGTGCCACCTGCATGTGCAGCAGGGCGTCGAAGCGGTGACCCTTGAGGGCCTCGCCCACGGCGCGCATGCCGGACCAGCCGGCCGCTTTGTCGAAGGTCACAAAGTCCACGCCCGGAAGATCGCCGACCAGACGACGCTCCAGCTTGCCTACGATCCAGGTGAGCTGTGTCTGCGGCCACGCCGCTTGCAGCGTGCGTACCAGCGGCACCACGTGGGTAACGTCGCCGATGGCGGAAGTGCGTAACAGACAGATCGAGGCGGGAGGAGTCATTGGGCTAGAATCGCAGGACTTTAGGCTGAGGCACGTCGAACGCACCGAGTATGGCGATGCAGGAACGAATCCGCGAAGACGACGCCGGAGTGATTCTGTTCGACGCCGCGGTGTCGCCACAAGTCGACGCTGACTGGTTCGAGCCGGAAGCCTGGCGTGCCCGTGGCGCTTTGCGCCAGCAAAGCGGTGGCCGTGGTGGCGTGGCCATCATCGATACGCCGGCAGGTGAGTGCGTGCTGCGCCACTATCGACGTGGTGGCCTGGTCGCCCGGTTGATGGGCGATCGCTACCTGTGGAAGGGCGCGGATTTCACGCGCTGTTTCAGGGAGTTCCGCCTGCTGGGGGCGATCGCGGCCCTCGGTCTGCCAGGCCCGCAGGTGGTGGCATGCCGGTATCGGCGCACCGGACTGTTCTACACCGCGGACCTCATTACGCGCCGCATTGCCGATGCGCGCACCTTGGCCCAATGCCTGGCCGATGGTTCGCTGGATGGCGAACTGGCCGAACGGGTAGGCGCGCTGGTGGCGCGTTTTCATCGCGCTGGCATCTGGCATGCCGACCTCAATGCCCACAACGTGCTGGTGACAGCCGAGCAGATTTACCTGATCGACTTCGATCGTGGCCGGCAGCGTCCGCCCGCCCAGGCCTGGCAACAGGCCAACCTGCTGCGCCTGCGGCGTTCGCTGGTGAAGCTCGGTGCCGCGGCGCAGGGCGAGGGCCGGTTCGAGGAGCAGCTGTGGAAGCCCCTGGTTTACCGCTACGAGCGTACCCTTCGCGCATGAACTGGACTTTGCACTTTCTTGGTGTTGGCGCGGCACATGCCGTCGAACTCGGTTCTTCCGCTGTGGTGCTGGAGCGCGATGGCGCGCCAGTGCTGCTGATCGATTGCGGCCCCGATACACTGGATCGCTATCTCGCCGCCTATGGTGAGCCACCGCGCGCGCTCTACATCACGCACACGCACATGGATCACATCGGTGGCATGGAGCGCTTGTTCTTCCGCCTATGGTTCGACGAGGCATGGCGAGGGCGTACCCGCGTGTTCATCCATGCCGGCCTGATGACCTGGCTGCAAGCCCGTGTGGCGGACTATCCAAACGTGCTCGCCGAGGGTGGCGTCAATTTCTGGGAGGCGTTCCACTTGGTGCCGTGTACGCGCGGTTTCTGGTTGGACGGTGCCTGGTTCGACGTATTTCCTACGCGCCATCACATGGTGGGCACCTCCTATGGCGTGGCGCTGGCCGGCAGTTTTGCCTACACCGGCGATACGCGGCCGATTCCCGAGGTGCTTGCGCGGGTGGCCGCCGGCGCCGAACTGATCGCCCATGATTGCGGGCTGGTGGGCAACCCGTCGCATACGGGTATCGACGATATCGTGCGGGAGTACCCCGCGCAGGTGTATCCGCGTTTGCGGCTGTATCACTACGGCAGCGAGGCCGATGGGGCTGCGTTGGCGGCACGCGGTTTCTGCATTGCGCGCGCGGGTGAGCGCATCGCCTTGCCGCCCCCGTTACCTCCGCTGCCAGAAGCTGGCTGAGGCCTTCCATCGCCACCGAGACGCGCCGCCCGTGAGCACGACCCATCTGCACAAGCTACTTCGATACCGCGCCTGGGCCGATGGATTGATCTACGAAGCGGTGGCCGCCTTGCCGACAGGCGCCGCGGAGGCACCGCGCGCAAGCATCTTCAGCAATATGCTGTGCACGCTCAGCCATACCTGGGTCGTGGACGACATTTTCCGGGCGCACCTGCAGGGGCGGGCGCACGGCTACAGCCGTCGCAACACGCCCGAGCCGCTGCCGCTCGATGAACGGTGGCGTCGCCAGCAGGCGATGAACGACTGGTACCTCGATTACGCCCGCCAAATGATGCCTGCGCAGGCCGCCGAGTCGGTACGCTTCCAGTTTGTAGGCGGTGGGGAAGGGTGTATGACGCGGGAGGAGATCATCCTGCACGTGGTCAACCACGCAACCTATCATCGGGGCTTTGTGGCCGATATGTTCTATCAGGTGCCGGCCACGCCGCCGGCGACCGATCTGCCGGTATTTTTGCGAGATGCAGGGCCGGCGACAGCCTGACTATCTTGTGTGAAGGGCCGCGTACGGCTATCCTTTCGCCTCTTTGCCGGGTCTGAGTGCCCTGCAAGCGGTTTCACCATTGCGGAGAGGTGTCCGAGTGGTTGAAGGAGCACGCCTGGAAAGTGTGTATACGGCTTATCCCCGTATCGCGGGTTCGAATCCCGCCCTCTCCGCCAGTGAGTGAAACCGAGCGACGCCCTAGAGGGCTGGCGCTGCAGTAGGAAGGACTGAAAGAGAGGCCGGGTGAGAACCCGCGGGTTCGACAAATTCGCCAGGAGCGAATTTGGACAGCCAAAGGCTGGCCCCGAGCGAAAGTGAGGGGTGAGGCTCAGGATGAGCCGAGCAGATTCCGCCCTCTCCGCCAGTGAGTAAAACCGAGCGTCGGCCTTGTGCCAGCGCGCCATGTACGTCTCTATGGTGGCCCTGTCGGTCCCCCCGCGACGATAGTTCGTTAACCCCGCCAGGCCCGGAAGGGAGCAACGGTAGCGAATGATTCGGGTGCCGGGGTGTGGCTGGCAGGGCCGCCGCCTTTTCGGCCCCCCCGTTGGACCTTGCGACGGTCGTTACTGACTTGCCGGCACCGACTTGGCACAATCGGGACTTGCCCCTACATCAGGCTACGCATGTCTTATCAGGTCCTCGCGCGTAAGTGGCGTCCCCGCAAGTTCGCTGAACTGGTCGGGCAGGAGCATGTCGTGCGCGCGCTCACCAATGCGCTCGACACCGGGCGTATGCACCACGCTTACCTGTTCACCGGCACCCGTGGCGTGGGTAAGACCACCATCGCGCGCATCTTCGCCAAGTCTCTCAATTGCGAGCGCGGCGAATCAGCCGATCCCTGTGGCGAGTGCGCGGTCTGCACCGCCGTGGACGCCGGCCGCTTCGTGGATCTCTTGGAGATCGACGCAGCCAGCAACACGGGTGTGGACGATGTGCGCGAAGTGATTGAGAACGCGCAATACGCACCGGCACGCGGCCGCTTCAAGGTGTACCTGGTCGACGAGGTGCACATGCTCTCCAAGCCGGCCTTCAATGCGTTGCTGAAGACGCTGGAAGAGCCGCCGCCTCACGTGAAGTTCTTGCTGGCCACCACCGACCCGCAGAAGCTGCCGGTGACGGTGCTGTCGCGCTGTCTTAAGTTCAACCTCAAGCGGCTGCTGCCGGAGCAGATATCCGGTCAGATGCGGCACATCTTGGGCGCGGAAAACATTCCTTACGAAGACGCGGCCATTGCCGAACTCGCGCGTGGCGCGGACGGCTCGCTGCGCGATGGCTTGTCCCTGCTCGATCAGGCGATCGCCTATGGCGGTGGCTCGCTGCGCGTGGATGACGTGCGCGCGATGCTGGGCAGTGTGGCGCGCGGCCAGGTGCTCGGCGTGCTGCAGGCGCTGGCCGAAGGCAATGGCGAGGGCCTGATGGCCGAGTGCACGCGGATCGCCTCGTTCTCACCGGATTTCGGCGGCGTGCTGGACGATCTCGCCAGCGTGCTGCATCGTTTGCAGCTGATCCAGCTCATCCCCGGTTACCGTCCGGACGAGGACGGTAGCGACGATGGCGCCCTGGTGGCGCTAGCCCAGCAGTTGGCGCCGGAAGACGTGCAGTTGTATTACCAGATCGCCACCAGTGGCCGTCGCGATCTGGCGCTTGCGCCCGATGCGCGCACCGGTTTTGAGATGGCGTTGCTGCGCATGCTCGCGTTCCGCCCGACGGAGGGTGGTGGCGCGTCGGCGAGCCGTGCGGGCGCGGCCCCAGCCGCCGCGCGCGCGCCCATGCCGCCGCGTGCGGCTTCGCCGGTCGCCAACGAGCGCATGCATATGGCCAGCGTGGCCGAGGTTGCGCCGCCCCGGGCGGCAGCGTCGCAGTCGGCTCCGGCGGCAGCGCCGGCACCGCGCGAGCCGGTCGCCGTCGATGCACGTGGTCTGCCGCATTGGGACAGCTTGATCGAGCAGGCGGCCCTGCGTGGTCCGCTGGGTCAATTGGCACAGAATGCCGCGTTGCGCGAACGCGAGGGCAATACGCTGGTGCTGGTCTTGCAGCCAGCGCACATGCACTTGGCGGTCGAGCCCATGGTTAGCCAGATGGAAGAGCGCATCGGCCAGGCCATGGGTGAGCGGATCAAGTTGCGCTTTATGGAAGAGCGCGGCGCGGCCCACGAAACGCCGGCGGCGCGAGCCGCCAACGCCCGCGAGGCGGCCCAATCGGCTGCCGAGCGTGCTATCGATGAAGATCCGCTGGTGCAATCGCTCAAGCGCGAGTTCGGCGCGCGCGTCGTACCCCAGTCGATCAAGCCCTTTGAGAACTGAACGAGATAGTGGAGTAGTGCCATGAGAGGTCAGATTGGTCAGCTGATGCAGCAGGCTCAGCGCATGCAAGATGAAATGAAGCGTGCGCAGGAGGAAATCGCCAAGCTGGAAGTCACCGGTAGTGCCGGTGGTGGCCTGGTGAGCGTGCTGATGACCGGTGCGCACGAAGTGCGCCGCGTGCAGATCGACCGCAAGTTGTTCGCGGACGATCCGGAAATGGCCGAAGACCTCGTTGCAGCTGCCGTCAATGACGCGGTGAACAAGGTGGCCGAAGTGAGCAAGAACCGTCTCGGCGGCGTCACCTCCGGGCTGAATCTGCCGCCCGGCTTCAAGATGCCGTTCTAAAAAACTACGCCAGGGCGTGGCGTGTGCGATAGCGGTCCTACCCGGTTCGCTTTCATCGTTCGCGATGCGCCCTGGCGATTGATGCCTGCCCATGAGCAAACTTCTTGGCGATCTGATCGAAGCGCTGCGCTGCCTGCCGGGTGTGGGTGGCAAGAGCGCGCAGCGCATGGCCTTCCATTTGCTGGAGCGTGATCGCGAGCGCGGCCTGCGGTTGTCCCAGGTGTTGGGCGAGGCGATGCGCGACATCGGCAACTGCGAGCGCTGCCGCAACTTCAGCGAAACACCGGTATGCGCGCTGTGTTCCAGCAGCAGTCGCGATCATCAGGTGCTGTGCGTGGTCGAATCGCCGACCGAACTGGCCGCGATCGAGCAGGCCACCGGCTATCGCGGGCAATATTTCGTCTTGCTGGGCCGGCTGTCGCCGCTGGATGGCTTGGGGCCGCAGGAGTTGGGTCTGGATCGCCTGGTTGAGCGACTCGGCGAAGGCGAGATCGAGGAAATGATCATCGCCACCAATCCCACGGTCGAGGGCGAGGCGACGGCGCATTACCTGGCGCAACTTGCGCGCGCCGCTGGCGTGAAGCCCTCGCGCCTGGCCCATGGCGTGCCATTGGGTGGCGAACTGGAATTCGTCGATCGCGGCACGCTGGCGCATGCCTTCGGTAGCCGCCAATCGGTGGAGTGATCGCCCACGGCATGGTTTGCCGCCTGTGCGAGGTATACGGACCCAGGCGGGCGTTGCCCGTGGCGCGCGGTATGCTGTGGCGTTTATAAATCGCGGCGAGGAGCACATCATGGGCGATACCATTTTCGGCAAGATCATTCGGCGCGAGATTCCCGCCGACATCGTTTACGAAGACGATGATGTCTTGGCTTTCCGCGATCTCAATCCGCAGGCGCCCGTGCATGTGCTCTTTGTGCCCAAGCGGGCGATTGCCACGCTGGATGCGGCCACCCCGGCCGACGCCGAGTTGCTGGGCAAGCTGCTATTGGCTGCTGCCGCCTATGCGCGCAGCCTGGGCGTGGCCGGGCAGGGGTATCGCACGGTCATCAACTGCAACGAGCATGGCGGACAGACCGTGTTCCACCTGCATGTGCACCTGCTTGCCGGGCGTCACATGCAATGGCCGCCAGGCTGATCGCCCAGCGCCAATACCGTACAAAGAAAAACGCCGGCCCAGGGCCGGCGTTTTCTTGATGGCGTCAGCCGCGAGCGGGCGGCGGGGGCGGACGCACCACCGGACGGGGCACCACGATCACGCGTGAGGGATAGTAGCCACCCCACGGGCCCCAGTACGGACCCCACGGACTGCCCCAGTACGGGCCCCAGAACGGATCGTAGTAGCCCGGCGGATAATTCACGGCCACGCGCTTGGGCCACAGGTAGACCACGTTGGCTTCCACGCGCGGGTAGGCGTAGTTGTAGTCGCCCACCTTCTCCGACACGGTGCCGTGCACTACGCCGGTGACAGTGATGTCACGCCCTGCACTGAACACTTCCGGATCGTAGAAGCCGGCGCGGCAAGCCACAAAGCGGCCCTGGGTTTCACTGTTGGTGCTGGGCGCCTTCGGGCGCGCCTCATCGTCGAGCGGACGCGAAAGCACGTAGAAGCAGGTTTCCTGCTCGCCCGGTGCGGTCTTGATGATCTGGCCGCCCCAGCGCACCTGCGCGCCACTGGCGCCACCTTGCTGGGCGGCAACCGACGTCACGTCGGTGTAGGTGCCTTGCAGCGGCTGCGGCACCGTTGCACAGGCGGCCAGCGTGGCAACAGCGGTCGCGAGAATCAACGGCTTGTACATGGACATGACGCTTTCTCCATCGTGTAGTGGATGCGGCGCATCCACGGTTCAATATCATTTGACCATGCGACGCGGTCGAAAGTCCCGCACGGCGCGTTGAAACTCCTTCAACGGCTCCGGCGGTGGCACTTCGTGCGCGTAGCGCAGATCCAGATACATCCTCATCAAATGCTCCAGCGGTGCGCGCTGGGTGGGGAGGGCCCGGGCGGCGCGGCTGAAGTAGTGCTGCGGTCCTTCACTGGGGCGACGGGCAATGCCCGCTGCCGCCAACTTTCGTTCCAGCACGTGCATCGCTGCGCGAGCCGGGTCGCCGGAGGGGCGTCTCCATAGCGCCCACGTTACGCCCAGCAAAGCAAACAGCGACCCGCCGATAGCCAGCAGCAGACCCAACGTACTCGCGTCGGTATCGCCTAAGCCAAACGGCGTCAGCAAGCCGCGCTGTCGGAGCGTGTCGAAGCCGATAACGCCTTGGTTCCACCAACGGTTGACGACATCCCAGCGGTTGCGCAGGCCAAGCCACCATTGGTTGGGCGACCAGTCCGACGAGGCTTCCACGGCGGCCGCCGCGCCACGACTGACCCGTTCCGGTCGCACGGCGGCGGTAGGGTCTACGCGCGTCCAGCCCTTGCCGGGCAACCATGCTTCGCTCCACGCATGAGCGTCTGACTGACGCACCAGCAAATAGTTTCCCAAGGCATTCCAGTAGCCGCCCTGGTAGCCGGTGACGACGCGTGCCGGGATGCCGGCGGCGCGCATCAACACGGTGAAGGCAGAGGCGTAGTGCTCGCAAAAACCTTGATGGGTGGAGAACAGGAAATCGTCCACCGGGTCACGACCGAGTGGGGCCGGAAGGAGGGTGTAGTTGAAGCCACCGTTGTGAAACAGATCGAGCGCGGCTCCGACGATGGCGTCGTCGTTGTCGCCGTAGCGGCGGCGCCATTGCCGGGCGAGTTCCAGCGTGCGCGGGTTGAAGCCGGCGGGCAGACGCACGTAGCGCTGACGCTGCTGGCTATCCAGCTGAACTTGCAAGTGATAGTCGAGCGCGGAGCGCAGGGTGTAGGCGCGTGCATCGTTGTTCGATTTGGCGCTGAGCACCTCGTGGTCGGCGCCCAGGGCCGCGTCGTCCGGGGCTTCCAGCGGCAGGTCCAGGGCGGGCAGGGCGCGCTGGCTATTGGCTTCCAGGTTCACCGTGTAGCGCAGGCTGGAGTGGTACTCCACGGGCGCGGGTGCGCGCGCGGAATCGAACCGTGTCCAGCGGCGCCCGTCGTAGTTGGACATCACGTACGCGCGGAAGTAGCGCTTGCCCGCGGCGGGTGGCGGTCCGTCGAAACTGACCCGCATGGCGGGGCGATCATCGGTGAGAAGCTCGGAGAATTGGCCTGGCGACATGTCTTCGCTGAGACCGGTTCGCGCCTGTGCTGCATCGCCGGTACCCCACAGCGGAGAGCTCAGCCGGGGTACCAATACGAAGGCGAGCAGCGCCAGCGGTAGCGCGGCTGCGAGCAGCTTGAGGGCGGGCAGCAATTCGCGCGGCAGGGTAGCGGTCGGAGCCGCCGGCTCCAGTGCGCGCAATGTTGCCAGTGCGGGCAGCAAACCCAGCGCCACCAGCACCGTGGCCACCAGGCCTTGATCAAACAGCAGTGCCGCCATGAGGGCGAAGCAGGCGAAAGCAGCGCCCACGCGGGCATCGCGCGGCGTATCGGTTTCCAGTAGTTTGAGCACGAGCAGGCCCACGGCCAGCGCGGCGCCCGGCTCGCGGCCGAATAAGCTGCCGTAATAGAAGATCACTGCGCCGGACAGCAACGCCACCAGCGGCAACTTGAGATAGAACGGTGCGCGACCACCCTGGCGACGGTGTTGTCGCCAGCGCAGCCCCAGCGTCAGCGCGAGTGCCGCACTGAGCCACAGCGGTAGATGCGGCGCATGTACCGCCAGCACCACGCCCACGGTGAGGCATAGCAAGTCGAAGGCTCGCCGGCTCAGCGGCTGGGGCGGTTTGCGACGGAACATCGCCAAGCGCATCACGGCAGCCGCGCCAATGCGCTCATGCAGTGCGCATAGTGAACCGGGCCATGGCCCAGGCCGATTTCCTCGGAGGGAAGCCACAAGCTGGTGGGTCGGCCGACGGCTTGCGCCTCGCTTAGCCAGCGGGCCAGCCGGGCAATGCGCGCCTCTGGGTCGAGCGTGGTCAGCTGACGCCAGTCCAGGCGCCATTCCTCTTGCGATTCGGGTTGTTCGAAATCCTTCACCAGCAGGTGGTGATGGCGCGCGCTGCTTTTCCAGGCGATGTGTCGTTGCGGGTCGCCTGCGCGATAGTCGCGCAGGGCGGCGATGTCCTCGCCCTGGTGCAGGCGATGGCGCCGGTCTTGCTCACCGGGCAACGCTGGTGGCGGCCCGCTGTTTTCCGGGCGAGGCCACACCAGCACGGCGTGATCCGGATGGATCCAGCTCCAGGCATGGAACAGGCCCAGTGGCCAATTGCTCCATAGCTTGATGCGCGGCAGCGGCTGCCAGCCACGACGCGTAGTGGGCATGTGCAGGGTAACGCGGGTTTCGCCTTGGCCGGCCGCGGTAAACACCGCGGCGTCGCCATCGAGCTCGGCATGCATGGAGGGATGGTCGTGGCCGCCGCCTTCGAATACGAGCTGAAAGGCCAGTGCCTCGCCGGCGATGGCGTGGGTCTGGCGGATCGCATTCAGGCGCAACCCGTTCAGGCTGCGAAAGGCGATCAACATGCTCGCCGTACAGGCCGAACCCAGCAAGCAGGTGAGCAACAGGGCAGCGTTATTGGCGTAGTTGAGCGAGCCGACCAGCATGACCAGCAGCAACAGCGTGAACGCCACGCCGAAGCCGGTGGGTACGATGTAGATGCGCCGCCGATGCAGCGCGATGGGCAGGCTTTCCGGGCGCTTGTAGCGGGTTAGGGCGGGCAATCGCCGCTCGGCCCAATCCTGGACGCGACGAACGGCTGGCGGCATCAGCCCACCGCGACGTCGGCGAGCAGGCTGCGCGCAAGGCTGTCGCCACTGGCGCCCCGGGTCGGTACCAGGCGATGCGCGGCAAGCGGCACGAACAGGGCCTGGATATCTTCCGGCAGCACGTGTTGGCGGCCGCTGATAAACGCCCATGCGCGGGCCGCGCCCAGCAGGGCCAGGCCGGCGCGGGGTGACAGCCCCACGCGAACGTCCGCATGGCGTCGACTGGCGGCCAGCAGGGCCTGCAGATAGTCGAGCAGCGCGTTGCTGGCCGTAATCGCCTGGGCCTGGCGCGACAGCTCAGCGAGGCTGGCTGCATCCAGCTGAGGGCTCAGTTGCGCCAGCAGGTCGCGGCGATCGCTGCCCGTCAGCAGTGCGCGCTCGGCGGCGGCATCGGGATAATCCAGCGATACGCGCAGCATGAAGCGGTCGAGCTGCGAGTCGGGCAGCGGGAACGTGCCGGCCAGATCGAGCGGATTTTGCGTTGCGACCACAAAGAACGGCTGCGGCAGCAGGTGAGTTTGGCCATCGACCGTGACCTGGCCCTCGGCCATGGCCTCGAGCAGCGCGCTTTGCGTTTTGGGCGTGGCGCGGTTGATCTCGTCGGCCAGCAGCAGACCGGTAAAGATGGGGCCGCCGTGAAAGCGGAACTGTCCGGTCTCGCGCTCGTACACGCTCACGCCGATAATGTCCGACGGCAGCAGGTCGCTGGTGAACTGTACGCGCTGGAATTCCAGCGCGAAGCTGGCGGCAAGCGCATGCGCCAACGTGGTCTTGCCCACCCCGGGCACATCCTCGAGCAGCAGATGCCCTCCGGCGATCAGGCAGGTGAAGGCGAGCTTCACCTGGCGAGGCTTGCCCAACAGCACGCGGTTGACCTGGGCCATGGCGGCCTCCAGGCGTGCGCGCAGCGTTTCATCGTGCAGCGGAGTAATGGCGGACATGGGTTTGCGGCAATGGAAGGGGCTGGGCGGGCGCGAGCCCGTGCATGACGAGGGGAGTGTAGCCGTGGGCTTTGCGCGCTGGCGAGCCGCCTTTGTGACGGGCTTCGTGTTGCTTGTGCTGGCCAAGGCGATCCTTGCCGCCACCTTGTCGCCGTTCGGTGACGAAGCGTTTTACTGGCAGGAGAGCCGGCACCTTGCCTGGGGCTACAGCGATCTTCCCCCGCTTACCGCATGGCTGATTCATCTGGGGGAGTGGGTGGCCGGGCATGGACTGCTGGGCATGCGTTGGCCCTTTCTGCTGATCGGCAGCAGTTTGCCCTGGCTCGTGCGCGCCCTGGCCCGCGAGATATTCGACGAGCGGGCCGGCTGGCAGGCCGGTTTGTTGTGCCTGGCTTTGCCCCTGGCAGGCACGTTGGGGGTGCTTGCATTGCCGGATGCGCCGCTCACCGTGGCGATCATGTTGGCCCTCTACGCGCTGGTGCGCGCGATGAATGGCAATCGCTGGCGCGATTGGCTGATGCTCGGTGTCGCGCTCGACCTGTGCTGGCTTACCCATTATCGCGCGGCGATGCCGATGCTCGCGGGCCTATTGCTGTTCGTGCTTACTCCGCGCGGGCGCCGGCAATGGCGGCGCGGCGGTTTCTGGCTGGCGATGGCGGTGGCAGCGCTTGGTCTCATTCCGTTAATCGTTTCCAACTGGCAACAACGTGGCGCGGGTGTGGCATTTCAGTTGGTCGAGCGCAACCCGTGGCAGTTCCATGTCGATGCCCTGGTGCAGCCACTGGAGCAGGCCTTGGCCTGCACGCCGCTGATGTATGCGCTGCTGCTCTGGGCGGCGTGGCGGTGCTGGCAGCTTCGTCGACACGAGGGGGCGCCGTGGGACGTGTTGGCGGTGGTCTCGCTGAGCTTCATCGTTTTGTATTTCGCGCTGGGCCTGTTCGCCGACGATCTGCGTTTTCGCGCGCATTGGCCGTTGCCGGGCTACCTGCCGTTGCTGGCCGCGCTACCGGTGTTGCTTCGCTCGCCTGGTGCCTGGAGCAAGAGGGTGCTGCGGCTCGCGTTTGGGCTGGCTGCACTTGGGCAACTGGCTGGCCTGCTCTATCTGGGCATGGCGGCCAGCCCCGCCGGCGCGCAAGCCTTGGCTGGCGTGAAGGCGTTTCCGGCGCGCTTTGTCGGCTGGCGCGAAAGTGGTGCGGCGGCTGGCGCGTTGCTGGATCCGGTGCCGCGCGTGCTGGTCGCCGACAACTTCATGTTGGCGGCGGAGATCGATTTCCAGCTTGACGGCCGCGTGCCGGTGTATGTGTTGAGCAGTCCGCTCAACGTGAAGCACGGGCGCGCGCCGCAACTGGCTATCTGGCAGCGCGATGAAGCGGCGCTGCGCCGCGCGCACGCGGGGCAGGCGATGCTGCTGGCGGTCGATGAAACCGCCCTGCGGGTGCGTGAGCGGCCCGAGTGGCTGCGAACCCTGTGCGGGCGTATCGAGCAGCCGCAGCCGCTGCAGCGGCTGGATCTGTTCGAAGGGCGGCGGCGCGTGGCCTTCTATGCGGGGCGCGTTCCTGCGTCATCATCGTTGGCGGCGAGCGCGGATGATCGCTGCCTGGTGTGGCAGCGTGCACACCAAGCTGCCGACGCGGGCGACTGATAGCACTCAGGGCAGGGTGATGCCTGCTTCGCGCAGCAGTCGGGCCAGTGCAATCAGGGGCAGGCCGATGAGCGCGCTGGGGTCTTCGTTCTCGATGCGTTCGAACAAGCTGATGCCCAGCCCCTCGCACTTGAAGCTGCCGGCGCAATCGAGGGGCTTTTCCCGCTCGATGTAGCGGGTGATCTCATCGGCGTCGAGGTTGCGAAAGAACACCCGCGTGTGATCGACGTGCACGTGATCCTGCCCGGTGCGGGTGTCGTGCAGGCACAGGGCGGTGTGGAATTGCACCTCATGGCCGGAGCTGGCGGTGAGCTGCGCGTGGGCGCGCTCGGCGGTGCCCGGTTTATCCAGGACATGACCGGCCAGTTCGGCGACCTGGTCCGACCCGATCACCAAGGCGTTGCCCACGCCCTCAGCGGCAGCGTGTGCCTTGGCGATGGCCAGCCGCAGGGCGCGGTTGCGGGGCGTTTCGCCTGGCTGCGCGGCCTCGTCCGTACCGGGGGCGCGTTGCTCGAAGCGCGGGCAAAGGCGTCGCAGCAGCTCCGCGCGGTAGCGCGAGGTGGAGCCGAGCACCAGGGTAGGCAAGGTCATGCGTCGTGTTCTCGTCGTAGATGTTCGCGCATGGCGCTGTCCAGGTCGTGCTGGGCGCGGTCGAGCGCGGTCAGCAAGGGGTGCAGGCGGGCGCGTGTGTCGTTCATGGAGTTCACCGCCACATCCAGTTGTTGCTGGCTGGCACGTGGGGCTTGGTCCCGGATCCATATACGTTGCTGCAGCAGCGAGCGCAGGCCGGCATCAATGGCTTGTCGCGCCTCTTGTTCACCATGGGCCGGCTGGTCGGGATTGAGTGACATGACGGCATGGGCTTGTTGCAGCCCGGTTCGGCAGGTCTTGAGATCGGCTTCCAGGCGGTCCGCCAACTCCAGCAACTCATGTATGCTGCGCGTCCGGCGGTTGACCCGGCGGCGGTGGGCAAGGGCGAACCCAGCCAGTGCCGCCACCAGCACCAGCAGGGCGGTCAGGCCAAGCGTCAGGTAGGAGGTCACGGGAGCGTCAGGCCCGGCAGCGGAGAGGCACGCAGTCTGCCGTACCGGTGGCGTTCAGGCAAAATCGCCCCTTTATACGGTTTACGGGAGATTTACCCGTTGACTTCAAACGGTTGTAATTCTAAGATTTCGCGTCTATGTCCGTGACACTGCCAGAGTCCGTGGACGCTTGGCGCCTGGTCTCGGCGCGGCGTTCGTTCCAAGGGGTACTACCCGTAGCCGCCATGCAGCGGTTGGGTGACGCCCTGGCCAGTACGGAAGGAACGGCGCATTACGAGTTGGATTTTGGCCGCGACGAGTTCGGTACGTCGTATCTCGACGTCCGCGTCCAGGCTCCGCTCATGCTGACTTGCCAGCGCACCTTGGAGCCGTTTGTGCTGCCGGTGACGGTGGATAGCCGGCTTGGGCTGATCCGCTCCGAGCGCGAGGAAGCGGCGTTGCCGCCAGGTTGCGAGCCGTTGCTCATCGCTGACGACGGCAAGTTGAACCTGGTAGATGTGATCGAAGACGAATTGTTGTTGGCGCTGCCGCTGGTTCCGGTAAATCCGGACAGCACGCCAGCAGAAGAAGTAGTAGGCCCCGACCCAGAGGAAACCTCGGGCGAGGGGCGTTCCGATAACCCGTTCGCGGTTTTGCGCGAACTCAAGAAACGTTGATTTAGCTGGAGACTCGCCATGGCCGTTGCCAAGAGCCGCAAGACCCCGTCCACCCGCGGCATGCGTCGTTCGCACGACGCGCTCAAAACCGTGCAGCTGTCCACCGATCCGACCAGTGGCGAAGTGCATCTGCGCCACCACGTCACCAAGGATGGCTACTACCGCGGCAAGAAGGTCATCGCCACCAGCACGGCGGTGGTCGAAGAGGATTGATCGGTCCCGCAAGGGATACGGTTCCGCATGGCGGCGCGATTTCGCGCCGCTTTGCGTTTATGCGATCACCCACGTAACGTTGACGGATGGGATGCCGGTTGCAGCCCTGTGCGCAGCCTGCTTGTACCAATCCGCTGCATGGAAAGTTAATGGCCCAGATCTACGCCCGCATCACCGGCACTGGCAGCGCGCTGCCCGAGCGCGTGGTGACCAACGCCGATCTCGAGAAGATCGTCGAGACCAGTGACGAATGGATTCGTACCCGCACCGGCATCCAGAAGCGACATATCGCTGCGGATGGCCAGACCACTGGCGATCTTGCTACCGAGGCCGCGCAGCGCGCGCTGGAGGCAGCAGGCGTCAAGGCTTCCGAGCTTGACCTGATCGTGCTGGGCACCACCACGCCCGACATCATTTTCCCGTCGACCGCCTGCCTGGTGCAGCATCGCCTGGGCGCCAACGGTTGCGCCGCATTCGACGTCAATGCCGCCTGCTCGGGCTTTGTCTACGCGCTGGGTATTGCCGACAAGTTCATTCGCAGCGGCCAGTCCAAGAAGGTGCTGGTGATCGGCGCGGAAACGCTGACTCGCATGATCGACTGGAAGGAGCGCGAGACTTGCGTGCTGTTCGGCGACGGCGCGGGTGCGGTGGTGCTGGAGGCCTCCGAAGAGCCGGGCATCTACGCCACGCTGTTGCACGCCGACGGCGGCTTCAAGCATCTGCTGTACAACCCGGTGGGCGTGTCGGCGGGTTTCACGGATGAGCCGAACCACGGTGTGCGCATCAACATGTCCGGCCGTGAAGTGTTCAAGGTCGCGGTGAAGACGCTGGATTCGCTGGTGGACGAGACCCTGCAGGCGGCCGGTATGGAGGCCTCGCAGATCGACTGGCTGATCCCGCACCAGGCCAACCTGCGCATTATCGAGGCGACGGCAAAGCGCCTGAGCATGCCGATGGAGCAGGTGATCGTGACGGTGCACGAGCACGCCAACACGTCGTCGGGCTCGGTGCCGCTGGCGCTGGACTACGCCGTGCGCTCGGGCAAGGTGCAGCGCGGCCAGAATCTGCTGCTGGAAGCCTTCGGCGGCGGTTTCACCTGGGCCTCGGCGCTGCTGCGCTACTGATCCATCGGGTTATCGGTTGTTTCGCAATGCCGCCTTATGGGCGGCATTGTTGTTTGTGCCCGCCGCTTCGCGCGTCGGGGAAGGCCGGTTGACCGCAGTCAGCCCCCAAAAAAGCATGCGGGACGGGCCTGCTACCTCGAATACAGCTGCGTATGGCGTGCAATGCTGGCACCATTCCGTTTTTCGTTTCGGAACAACCACCCTCCATGACCCAGACTGTCGCTACGCTCGCTTTCGTATTTCCGGGCCAAGGCTCGCAATCGGTAGGCATGCTGGCTGATTTGGCCGCTGCCCATCCGGAAGTGAAGGCCACCTTCGATGAGGCCTCGCAGGGGGCCGGTGTCGATTTGTGGGCGCTGAGCCAGCATGGGCCCGAAGAAGACCTCAACCGCACCGAGAATACCCAGCCGGCGTTGCTGGCCGCGAGTGTGGCTGTGTGGCGCGTGTGGCAGAAGCTGGGTGGTGCGCAGCCGGCGCAGTTTTCCGGTCACAGCCTGGGTGAATACAGCGCGCTGGTGTGTGCGGGTGCCATGTCGCTGCACGATGCGGCGGCGCTGGTGGCTGAGCGCGGTCGGCTGATGCAGGCGGCGGTGCCCCCGGGCGTGGGCGCCATGGCGGCCATCCTTGGTGGCGACGATGCGCAGATCGCCGCGGTATGCGAGGAAGTGGCGCAGGGTCAGGTGGTGTCGCCGGCCAACTTCAATTCGCCGGGCCAGTTGGTAATTGCCGGTAACGCCGAGGCGGTGGACCGCGCGCTGGCCAAGCTGGCCGAGCAGGGCGTGAAAAAGGCGATCAAGCTGGCCGTTTCCGTGCCCTCGCACTGTGCATTGATGCGCGATGCCGCCGATCGCCTGGGCGAACGCATGGCGTCGATCGCCTGGACGTTGCCGAGCATTCCGGTGGTGCAGAACGCCGAGGCGCGCAGCTATCAGACGCTGGAAGAGATTCGTGGCGCGCTGCAGCGCCAGCTTTACTTGCCCGTGCGCTGGACCGAGTGCGTGCAGGCGCTGGTGGCCAACGGCGCCACGCACATCGCGGAAGCCGGTCCGGGAAAGGTGTTGGCCGGCCTGATCAAGCGAATCGACAAAAGCGTCGAGGCGCGCGCCATCGGCGCGCCGGCCGAACTGGATGCCACGCGCGCCGAGTGGGTTTGAGCGCGACCGATACTGACTCCATGCGGCTGGACGGATCGACGTTTAGCCATCCAAAGGGAAATGACAGATGAGCAAGACACTGCAAGGTGAAATCGCCCTCGTCACCGGCGCCAGTCGCGGCATCGGCGCGGCCATTGCCGACGAGCTGGCCGCGCAGGGCGCCACGGTGATCGGTACCGCCACCAGCGAGAGCGGCGCGGCCGCGATCGGCGAGCGCCTGGCGCCGCATGGCGGCCATGGCCGCATGCTCAACGTGACCGACAGTGCGGCGGTCGATGCGCTGATCGGCGATATCACCAAGGAATTCGGCGCAGTCTCCATCCTGGTCAACAACGCGGGCATTACCCGCGACCAACTGCTGATGCGCATGCCGGAGGATGACTGGCAGGCTATTCTCGATACCAACCTGACCTCGGTCTACCGCACCTCCAAGGCGGTCATGCGCGGCATGATGAAGGCGCGCAAAGGCCGCATCATTTCCATCGCCTCGGTGATCGGTCTCACCGGCAATTCGGGCCAGTCCAACTACGCGGCAGCCAAGGCCGGCATCATCGCGTTCTCCAAGTCACTGGCGCGAGAGATCGGCTCGCGCGGCATTACCGTGAACGTGGTGGCCCCGGGCTTCATCGACACCGACATGACGCGCTCGCTGCCGGAGGATGCCAAGCAGGCCCTCCTGGGTCAGATTGCACTGGGTCGCCTTGGTGAGGCGAGCGACATCGCCAAGGCCGTGGGCTTCCTGGCCTCGCCGGCGGCGGCATATATCACGGGCGAAACCCTGCACGTGAATGGCGGCATGTACATGCCCTAAGGCGTGAAGAGGTGGCGCTAAGCGCCGCCACGCACTGAATTGTTTGAAACGGTCGAGTCGCCTCCAGCCTGGCTGAGGCGTCCCGGCAAGCCGGCACGGGCCGGCTTAACAAGGAATTGTCGCCAGCGACCTCGTTTTAGGCGACAATTGCTTCTTTCGCGCCGGTCCCGTGGCCTGCGTTTCACTACGGTCGGCGGACCATGGCGGCCCCTGGGCTTAGCCACTACAATCCGCCGCCAATGGTTGGCCCCCGGGCCAGCCGTCGACAGGTAACTACTCCTTGGGAGGTATTGGCAACATGAGCACCATCGAAGAGCGCGTCAAGAAAATCGTCATCGAGCAGCTGGGCGTGAAGGAGGATGAAGTCACGGCGAACGCTTCGTTCGTGGACGATCTGGGCGCGGATTCGCTGGACACCGTCGAGCTGGTCATGGCCCTCGAGGAAGAGTTCGAGACCGAGATTCCGGACGAGGAAGCCGAGAAGATCACCACGGTGCAGCAGGCTGTCGATTACATCAAGGCCCACACCAAGGAGTGATCGCTCCGTCGCGGCAGGCGCCTGGCAACAAGCATCTGCCCGCCAGCGATACCGGAAGCTGCGCCACATTGGCGCAGTTTTCGTTTCTGCATTTTGCAACGTCCGATCCCGTATGGTGCGGCATCCCGCGCCGTGCGGCCCGGATCACGTGGCCGCGATAACGCGAAACCGTTGCCGCATCCGGCAGCGCCACGGAAACACGAGGGAAGATCAGCATGAGCAAACGACGTGTGGTTGTAACCGGCCTCGGCATTATTTCGCCGGTCGGCAACGAGGTCGCCATCGCCTGGGACAACATTCTCAAGGGCGTTAGCGGCATCGGTGCGGTTACTCATTTCGACGCCACCGCCTATGCAACGCGCATCGCAGGTCAGGTTCGCGATTTTGACGCGGCGCAGTGGATTGCCCCGAAAGAGATCAAGAAGATGGATCCGTTCATCCATTACGGCATCGCCGCGGGCACGCAAGCCCTGCGCGATTCCGGCCTGGAAGTGACGGAAGCCAATGCCACGCGCATTGGCGTAGCGGTGGCTGCCGGTATCGGCGGCCTGCATACCATCGAGCACACATCGATCGAACTGCACGAGAAGGGCCCGCGTCGCGTGTCGCCGTTCTTCGTGCCCAGCTCGATCATCAACATGGTGTCCGGCCACCTGTCGATCATGTACGGCCTGAAGGGCCCGAACATCGCCTGTGTCACGGCCTGCACCACCGGCACGCACAACATCGGCCTGGCCGCGCGCATGATCCAGTACGGCGATGCCGACGTGATGATTGCCGGCGGCGCCGAGTTCGCCACCACGGGTACCGCCATGGCGGGCTTCTGCTCGGCCAAGGCCATGTCTACCCGCAATGACGAGCCCGGCAAGGCCAGTCGCCCGTGGGACAAGGACCGCGACGGTTTCGTGCTGTCCGACGGCGCCGGTGTGCTGGTGCTGGAAGAGTACGAGCACGCCAAGGCGCGCGGCGCCAAGATCTACGCCGAACTGGTGGGCTTTGGCATGAGCGGCGACGCCTTCCACATCACCGCGCCCAGTGAGGGCGGTGAAGGTGCGGCACGTTGCATGGAGAGCGCGCTTAAGGACGGCGGCATCAACCCGTCCGACGTGCAGTACGTCAATGCGCACGGCACTTCCACGCCGTTGGGCGACCTGGGTGAAGTGCTGGCCGCCAAGCGCGTGTTCGGCGATCACGCCTACAAGCTGGCGATGAGCTCGACCAAGTCGGTGACGGGTCATCTGCTGGGCGCGGCCGGTGGCGTGGAGGCGATCTTCACCATCCTGGCGCTGCGCGACCAGGTGCTGCCGCCGACCATCAATCTGGACGAGCCGGGCGAAGGCTGCGACCTCGATTTCGTGCCGCACACCGCGCGCGAAGCCAAGATCGACGTGGCCATCTCCAACTCGTTTGGCTTTGGCGGCACCAACGGCACGCTGGCCTTCCGTCGCGTTTGAGCGGCGTGAGCAAGCTGCATCGTCGTACCCTGCACGGCCGGCGCGATCTACTCGCGCCGGCCGCTGCATTTCCAGGGCGCTATCCTGGCCTGCTGCAAAGCGTGACCCACGGAACGCCGCAGGCGCGTTACGACATTCTCTTTGCGTTTCCGCAAGGCAGCCTCACGCTCGCATCGGATGGTCGCCTGGTCGACGCGCAAGGACGCGAGCAGGTGGGGCGCTTTCTGGACGCACTCGACGTTGCCTGGCGCGCCGAGCGGGTGCCGCGCAGCGACGACGATCTGCCGTTCCATGGGGGCTGGCTGCTGCTGCTCACCTACGAATTGGTGGGCGAAATTGAACCTCGCTTGCGCCTGCTTCCACCCGCGCCGTTGCCGGTTGCGCTGGCCCTGCGTTGCCCTGCCGCGGTGGTGGTGGACCACCAGCGCGGTTGCACCGTGCTGGTGGCCGAGCCGGGGCACGAAACATTGCTCGATGCGATGGAGGCAGACCTGCGCGCCGTCGTTGAAGTGCCAGCGCTGGCGCCGCCAGATCGCTGGGATGAGGACGAGCCTGCGCTGTTCCTTGATGGCGTGACGCGCATCCACGACCATCTGCACGCAGGCGACATTTTCCAGGTCAATCTTTCCCGTGCCTGGCGCGCGCACTATGCGCGCTTGCCGGAGCCAGCGACGCTGTACAGCGCGTTGCGGCAGGCGAATCCGGCACCGTTCGCGGGCTTGTTGCAGCAGTCGGAGTGGTCCGTGGTCAGCTCCTCGCCCGAGCGCCTGGTCGAGGTGCGCGATGGGTTGGCGCAGACCCGCCCCATCGCGGGTACGCGTCCGCGTACCGCTGGCGACGATGACGTGGCGCGCATTCGCGAGTTGAGCACGCACCCCAAGGAGCGTGCCGAGCATGTGATGCTGATCGATCTGGAGCGTAACGATCTGGGACGCGTGTGCGTTCCGGGTACGGTCGAGGTCAATGAGCTGATGGTGGTCGAGAGCTATACGCATGTGCACCACATCGTTTCCAACGTGCGCGGTCGTTTGCGTTCGGGGGTGACGCCGGGCCAGGTGATTGCTGCGACGTTCCCGGGTGGCACCATCACAGGCTGTCCCAAGGTGCGTTGCATGGAAATCATTGCCGCCCTCGAACAGGCGCCGCGTGGTGCGTATACCGGCGCGCTTGGTTATCTCGATCGCAACGGCGACCTGGATCTCAACATCCTCATTCGTACGTTCACCATGGCCAATGGCGAGATCAGTCTGCGCGCGGGCGCGGGTATCGTGGCCGACTCGGTGGCGGAGAAAGAGCTGGATGAAACCCGGGCCAAGGCGCGTGGCTTGCTGCGTGCGCTAGGAGCACAGGGCTGATGGGTGAGCCCGCGCGCGTGCTGGTGAATGGGGTGCCGGCTGTCGAGGTATCGGCGTTCGATCGGGGGCTGTCCTATGGGGACGGCCTGTTTGAGACGATTCGCTTCGTTGGTGGCCACGCGCCCTTATGGTCGCGTCATATGCAGCGACTGTCCCTGGGCTGTCGGCGCCTGGGCTTGCCCTCTAGCGAGCCGGCATTGCTGTTGGCCGAAGCGCAGGCGATCACCGCCGGACTCGCCCATGCGGTCGTGCGCATTACCGTAACGCGCGGCCTGGGCGAGCGGGGTTATGCGCCGCCGCCGTCACCTCAGTCCACGCGTGTCGTCGCCGCGTTCGACGCGCCGTCGATGAAGGGCGCGAGCTATGTGGATGGTTTGCGCCTGCGTTGGTGTGACACCGCACTTGCGGTGCAACCGTTGCTGGCCGGCATGAAGCACCTCAATCGGCTGGAGCAGGTGCTGGCACGTGCCGAATGGAGCGATCCGGCCATCGGCGAGGGCTTGCTGTGCGATACGGAAGGCCAGCTGATCTCCGGCACCATGACCAATGTGTTTGCCGTGGTCGATAATGTTCTGACCACGCCATTGCTGGACGTCTCCGGTGTAGCCGGTGTGGCGCGCGCGGAGATCTTGGCTGCACGGCCGGCCACGTTAGTGAGGCGGATGACCCGTCACGACCTGGCGCGAGCCAGCGAGGTATTCCTCAGCTCCAGCGTCCGGGGCATTCTGCCGGTTCAGGCCGTGGGCGATACGGTGTATGTTCCCGGGCCGGTCACACGCGCTTTGCAGTTGTACTGGCGCGGGTTGGGTTTCCCCTTGGAGCAGGCATGAAGCGATTGAAATTGCGGGGGCGCGCGTGGTGGCGTGGCCTGATCGTGCTGGTGTTGTTGGCAGTAGCGGCCAGCCTGGTGTACGGCTGGATGGATTACCAGCGCTTCGTGCGCACGCCGCTGACGGTTTCCGTGCAGACGCCGAGCATCGACGTGGCGCGTGGCAACAGTCTGCGCGATGTGGTGGCCCAGTTGCGCGAGCAGCACGTCACCAGCACCGGGCCGCTCTATTGGCGCGTGCTGGCGGAGCAGTTGCGCGTGGCTGGCCGTCTCCACGCCGGTGAATACGCTTTGCCGTCAGGCATGACGCCGCGCGACTTGCTGCTCAATATGGCGGCAGGCAAGGTGCTGCAGCGTAACTTCACCATTGTCGACGGCTGGAACTTCCGCGAGTTGCGACAGGCCTTGGCCAAGGCGGATCGCTTGCGCCAGGACGCCGCCGGGTTGGACGACGCTGGGTTGATGGCCAAAATCGGCGCGTCCGGCGAAATGCCGGAAGGGCGCTTTCTGCCCGAGACCTATGCCTATGTGAAGGGTGATAGCGATCTGGACATCCTGCGCCGCGCGCATGCCGCGATGACCAGGATGCTGGATACGTTGTGGGCGCAGCGGGATAAGGATCTCCCGTTGGCCACACCCTACGATGCACTGATTCTTGCCTCGATCGTGGAAAAGGAAACCGGACGGGCGGACGAACGCCCGCGCATTGCCGGCGTCTTCGTGCGCCGTCTGCAAACGCGCATGTTGCTGCAGACCGACCCCACGGTGATCTACGGCATGGGCGAGTCCTATGCCGGCAATATCCATAAATCGGATCTCACCACCGATACGCCCTATAACACCTATACCCGCCAGGGCCTGCCGCCCACCCCGATCGCGATGCCTGGCAAGCCAGCCATCGAGGCGGCACTGCACCCGGCTGCGGGTTCCGAGCTGTATTTTGTAGCCAAAGGCGATGGTACCCACGTGTTCTCCAGTACGCTGGACGAACATAACCGCAATGTCGCCTGTTACCAGTTGAAGCGCTGTCCATGACATCACGAGGCAAATTCATTTCGCTCGAGGGCGGCGAAGGCGCCGGCAAGAGCACGCTGCTCGCCGGCTTGCAGCGGCACCTGGTTTCCCGTGGCGTCTCGCTGGTGCAGACCCGGGAGCCGGGCGGTACGGCGCTGGGTGAGGCCGTGCGTGCCATCGTGTTGAATCCGCAGCATCGCGACATGTGCGCGGAGGCGGAATTGCTGCTGATGTTCGCCTCGCGCGCGCAGTTGGTGCGCGAGTGCATCGAGCCGGCATTGGCGGCCGGCCAGTGGGTGTTGTGCGATCGCTTCACCGATGCCAGTTATGCCTATCAAGGTGGCGGGCGTGGCGTGCCGGCCGAACGCATCGTCACGCTGGAGCGTTGGGCCACGGAAGGGCTGGTGCCTGATCTCACTCTTCTGTTGGATCTGCCGGTGGCGACGGGGCGCGCGCGCGCCGCGGGTCGCGGCGAGGCCGATCGCATCGAGGTGGAGGAAGACGCGTTCTTTGAGCGGGTGCGTTCCACCTATCGGGCGCGCGCCGCGGCCGAGCCCAAGCGTTTTCGTTTGATCGACGCCAGCCTTACACCGGAACAGGTGTTGGCTGCCGCCACCGCTGCCACCGAACACTTGTTTGGAGCCGTTGCGTGAGTTTGATGCCCTGGCACGATGAGCATTGGTCTCGGCTGCAGGCGCGTCGCACGCGTGATGCCATGCCGCACGCGCTGCTGTTGTGCGGGCCCGGGGGACTGGGCAAGCGAGAGTTCATGCGCCGCTTTGCCCAAGGGCTGCTGTGTCAGCAGGCACGCGATGGCGAGCCCTGCGGGCATTGTCGCAGCTGCCTGCTTTTTGCGGCGGGGACCCACCCGGACTTTGCCGTGCTCAGTTTTGGTTTGCGCAAGGATGGCGTGCAGCGCAGTGAAATCGTGGTTGACCAGATTCGCGATCTGTCGGCGCGCCTGGCCATGGCCAGCCAGTTCGGTGGGTGGCAAATCGTCTGCATCGATCCGGCGGATGCCATGAACGCCGCTGCGGCCAATGCGTTACTCAAGACTTTGGAAGAGCCCTCGCCGCAGACCTTGCTATTGCTGGTGGCCGATGCGCCCTGGCGCCTGCCGCAGACCATTCGCAGCCGCTGCCAGCGCATCGAGTTCCATCTGCCGCCGCGCGACGTGGCGCTGGCGTGGCTGACGCAACATGGTGTGAAGGATGCCTCCGGCGCGCTCGATGCGGCGGGAGGCAACCCCGGTCTTGCGCGTGCCTGGGGCGAGCAGGGCGCGTTGGCTCGGCGTCAGGAAGTTCGCAAGGACCTCGCGGCGCTGGCGGCCGGTCGGGGTGAGATGATGGAAGTGACCAAGCGCTGGCTGGACGACGAGCCCGAGCAGCGCTTGTGGTTTGCGTCGCAGGCTGTGGCCGACGAAGCCAAGTCGCGTGCGAGTGGCGGGCAGGGCGTGCTCGCCAGTCAGCTCGACGCCGAGGCGCTGGACCGCTGGTACATGCACGCCAATCGTACGCGCGAATCCTTGCGTGGGCCGTTGCGCGGCGACTTGTTGCTGCTCGAGCTACTGGCCAGTTGGCGTTGAGCTGACAGCTTCACGGGGCTTTCCCCTGGCGCCTGGAAAGCCGGCTGACAGGCCTTTTTTCTACGCTGGCGGGATGAAGTCCCCGCACCAAAATCGCCTCCCCATCTGGCCGTGGATATCGTTCTTGCTCCTGCTGGTCCTGCGGCTGGCCTGGTTGAACGCGTACACGCTCAACTCCGACGAATCGCAGCACGCGCACGTGGCCTGGGCATGGACCCAAGGGTTGCTCCCCTACCGTGATGTGTTCGACAACCACGGCCCGCTGTTCGGCTGGCTGCACGCGCCTTTGCTGAAGTGGCTGGATGGCCGTGCCGATGTATTGACCTGGCTGCGTATGGCCATGCAGTTCTGGTATCTGCTGGCGCTGGGCGCGACGGGTTGGATGGCGCGTCGCCTTTACGGCTGGCGCGTTGCGGTAGTGGTGATGTTGGTGGCCGGGTTGTTCCCGCGTTTCTTCCTGGTTAGTGGTCAGTTTCGCACCGATGACATGTGGATGGCCTTGTGGCTTGCCGGGCTGGCCTTTGTGGTCGGTGCGCCTCCACGCATCTGGCGGTATTTCCTTGCGGGCTTGCTGTTTGGTGCCGCCTTGGCGGTGTCGCAAAAGACCCTGGTGCTATTGGCCACCACGGTGATCGCTGCGCTGGTGATTCGGCTGCTGCGTCCCGTGGATGCACCGCGTGGCGGCGCGCGCTGTTGGTTGGCAGGTGGGCTCGGCGTGCTGGTGATACCGGGCATCTTCCTGGCCTGGCTGGCGGCCCATGGCGTACTGACCGATGCCTGGTATGGCCTGGCGGGCTACAACATGGGCGGGCAGGGCAAGCGGCATGTGGTGCAGCAAGCGCTGTGGTTCGTCATCCTCTCGGCGCTGTTGCTGGTCGCCACCGTAGCGGAAACGCGCCGACGGGCGTTGCGCGAATTCGATTGGACCATGTTCCTGGTGTTGCAGGGTGGTCTGTTCCTGTTCCTCATCTGGTTCGTCTGGCCGCTGATCACCAAACAGGATTTCCTGCCGGTACTGCCCACGCTGGTGATGGCGGGCGGTGGCTGGTTCTCCCAGCGCCCCTGGTTGAACCTGCGTCCACGCCTGCGGGCGGGTGTGCTGATGGTGGTGCTCAGCGCCGAGCTGTTCACGATCGTCTGCTATGCGCCGCCGTGGGAGGATGCCCTGGCCAAGCAGCGAGCCGAGTTGGACGTGGTGTTGCGCTATACCGACAAGACCGACACCGTGATGGATGCCAAGGGCGACTCGATCTTCCGTGCGCGTCCTTATTATCCGGTGCTCGAAAGCCTGGCGATGCATCGCCTGCGCAAGGGCCAGATGACCGATACGATCATCGACGACATGATCAATAGCCATACGATGGTGGTGATGCTGCGACGCTTTCCTCACGCCAGCGCGCGTTTTGTGATGCTCAATTTTTTGCCGGCGGGCGGCGGCGTGGGCGTGGCGGGGCGTATGCTTCCCACTCATGAGGCGGATCAGGTGATCGATGTGGCGGTACCGGGTGACTACGTGTTGACCGATGGCAATCAGCGCCTGCGCGCCAGCCTGGACGGGGCGCCGGTCGCCGATCATTGGGTGGTTACGCGCGGCACCCACCATTGGAAGGTGGAGGGGGGCATTCCGGTCGCCCTGGTGTGGACGCAGGCCTTCGATCGGGGGTGGCGCCCGGTACCTCCCGCACTCGTGGATTGGCGCTGATATGGCGTTGAGCTTGAACGCCAGCACCCGATTGCTGGTGGTGGCACCGCATCCAGACGATGAATCCATCGCCACCGGCGAGCTGATTCAGCAGGTGAAGCAGTCCGGTGGCGAGGTGTGCATTGCGTTGCTCACCAACGGCGACAACAACCCCTGGCCCCAGCGCTGGGTGGAGCGCCGGCTGCGGATTGGCCCCGAGGAGCGTCGTCGTTGGGGGAGGCGCCGACGTAGCGAAGTGAGTAACGCCCTGCAGCGGCTCGGGGTTGGCCCTGACGCGCTGCGCGTGCTCGACTGGCCAGACATGGGGGTCACCAGCCGCTTGCGCGATGCCTGGGGGGCAAGCGTCGCAGCGCTGGGGGATGTGGTGGATGCTTGCCGGCCTAGTCTGGTGGCGCTCCCCGCCCTGGGGGATTGCCACCCCGATCATAGTGCGGCTCATGTGCTGACCCGATTGGCGCTGTCTCGCTGGTCGGGTGGCGAGCCGGAGTTGCTGGCCTACCTGGTGCATGGCCAAGAGAGGCATGCCCTGTCCAGGGTCAAGCTGGACTCCTCGGTGGAGCTGCATGCCCTGAAAATGGCCGCTTTGGCATGCCATGGCAGCCAGATGGCGCTCAGCGGCAAGCGTATGCGCCGGCTTGCCGATCGTGCCGAGCGCTACCAATGGGTTCGCTCGCAAGGTGCGTCGGGCCCCCTGGTGTTGCCGTGGCAGCCATCGGCAGTATTGATTCCGGGGCTGCATCTGATGTTGGTCGATAGCCAGGGCGTGCGCCGCTGGCCCTGGCGCCAGGCGCCCCTGGAGCGTGACGGGGAGGGGCGATACGTGCTCCATGCGCAGGCACAGGGGGGCGCGGGCCCCCGCTTCGTCAAACTCCACATGAACCTGCCGTCTCCGTGGATCTACGATCGCTGGGGCTGGAGCGAGGTCTAACCGGCGTTCGCTGTCACATTCTTTCGACGCATCGCTTGTGGCTCGCCCCGGGCGCTCGCTACGATGCCGGGAGGGGAGTCGCCCTAAGCGACTCGCAGGAGCATTCATGAATCCGGCCATTGCCGCCCGCCAGGGCATCATTTCTTTGAAGATCAAGGACACAGCGGCGCTTTACAATGCCTACATGCCTTATCTGAAGAGCGGCGGCCTGTTCGCGCCCACGGCCCAGCGCTATGCCTTGGGGGATGAAGTGGTGCTGCTGATCAACCTCACCGACGAGGGCGAACGCCTCTCGGTGGCCGGCAAAGTGGTCTGGGTGACCCCGCTGGGTGCGCAGGGCAATCGCACGGCCGGCATCGGCGTGCAATTCAATGACTCCGCCGACGGCGAGCAGGCCCGCACCCGCATCGAGAATCTACTGGCCGGAATGACGGCGTCAGAGCGTCCGACGCACACCATGTAAGACCTTGGTAGTAATTGCCTGGGCAGTATCGCCGTGAGGCGTACGTGATCGCCTGCAAATTGCCTTCCAAATACCCGTCAAGGCTTGTTGTTGTTAAGCGCGCTGATACAATGTCGCGATTCCCGACCCTGATCGTGGAAAGTCGGACGTTCGTAGCCCCAAACGCGGCGATCGTGGCGTAAAGCCCATGGCCTTGACCGGCCTGCTGAATCCAGTTCCGGACCGTTCACCCCAACGGTCACTGATGCGCCGATGAAGGCGCGGAGGTACGTTCCATCGTGCTTGCCGAATACTGGCCCATTCTTTTGTTCATCGGCGTTGCCGCTGGCCTTGGCGTGGTGCTGCTAGCCATAGGCCTGCTAGCTGGCCCCCGTCGCCCCGAGTCGGAGAAGCTCTCGCCTTACGAGTGCGGCTTCGAAGCGTTCGAAGACGCGCGCATGCGCTTTGACGTTCGCTACTACCTGCTGGCGATCATCTTCATCATCTTTGACCTGGAAATTGCCTTCCTGTTCCCATGGGCGGTGGTGTTCCAGAAGATCGGCCTGATCGCGCTGATCGAAATGGCGCTGTTCCTGCTGCTGCTGGTCATCGGTTTTGCTTACGTGTGGAAGAAGGGAGCACTGGAATGGGAGTGATCTCGTCCCTCGACCGGGTGATGCACAACCCGCAACCGTTGAACTTGGTGGACGACATCCTGCGTCCGGCCGAGGACAACCCCGTCATCCAGCGCGGCTTCGCCACCACCAGCGTCGATGCGCTGATGAACTGGGCGCGTACCGGCTCGATGTGGCCGATGACCTTCGGCCTGGCCTGCTGCGCCGTGGAAATGATGCATGCGGGCGCCGCGCGCCTGGACCTGGATCGCTACGGCGTGGTGTTCCGCCCGAGTCCGCGCCAGTCCGACGTAATGATCGTGGCCGGCACCCTGGTCAATAAGATGGCCCCGGCGCTGCGCAAGGTCTACGACCAGATGCCGGATCCCAAGTGGGTCATCTCCATGGGTAGCTGCGCCAACGGTGGCGGCTACTACCACTATTCGTACTCGGTGGTGCGCGGCTGCGACCGCATCGTGCCGGTGGACATCTACGTGCCCGGCTGCCCGCCGACGGCCGAAGCGCTGATCCACGGCATTTTGCAGTTGCAGAAGAAGATCCGTCGCACCAACACCATTGCGCGTTCCTGACTAAGGCGCAGCTGAGCCATGACTGATACACCCACGAACTCGCTGGCCGAGCGCCTCTCCGCGCGATTCGGCGACACGCTGACGATCAGTATCGTTCGCAACGAAGTTACCGCCGAACTGGCCGCCGCCGACCTGCTCGCGGTGGCCACGGCGCTGCGTGACGAGGCACCGTTCCGTTTCGGTGTGCCGATCGACGTCTGCGGCATCGACTACCTGGGCTACGGCCAGACCGAGTGGGACACGGAAACCGTGTCCGGCACCGGCTTCTCGCGTGGCGTGGAAGGCGAGGCCATGGGGCGCTTCACGTGGGCTGATCGTCCGCATGCCGTGTCGTCGCCGCGTCGTTTTGCCTCCGTGGTGCACCTGCTGTCGCTGGAAAACAACCAGCGACTGCGCCTGCGTGTGTTCTGCGAAGACGACACGTTGCCGATGGTGCCTTCGCTCACCGGCATTTGGCCGGGCGTGAACTGGTTCGAGCGCGAGTCGTTCGACCTGTACGGCATCGTCTACGACGGCCACCCAGACTTGCGCCGCATCCTCACCGACTACGGTTTCGTGGGCCACCCGTTCCGCAAGGATTTTCCGCTCATCGGCAACGTTGAAGTGCGCTACGACCCCGAGCAGAAGCGCGTGGTGTACGAACCCGTGTCGATCGAGCCGCGCGTGCTGGTGCCGCGCGTCATCCGTGACGATGCCGACCTGCTGCAGGCCAAGGCCGAAGCGGCCGATAACTGGCGGAACAACTGATCATGCAAGAGATCCGCAACTACACCATGAACTTCGGCCCGCAGCATCCCGCTGCGCACGGCGTGCTGCGCCTGGTGCTGGAGATGGACGGCGAAACCGTCGTTCGTGCCGATCCGCACATCGGTCTGCTTCATCGCGGCACCGAGAAGCTGGCCGAGTCCAAGCCTTTCAACCAGTCGATCGGCTACATGGATCGACTGGACTACGTGTCGATGATGTGCAACGAGCACGCTTATGTGCGCGCCATCGAAACCCTGCTGGGTATCGAAGTGCCGGAACGTGCGCAGTACATCCGCACCATGTTCGACGAGATCACCCGCATCCTGAACCATTTGATGTGGATCGGCTCCAACGCGCTCGACCTGGGCGCGATGGCGGTGTTCCTGTACGCGTTCCGTGAGCGCGAGGAACTGATGGACGTCTACGAGGCGGTATCGGGCGCGCGCATGCACGCGACCTACTACCGTCCGGGCGGCGTCTACCGCGATCTGCCGAACCACATGTCGCAGTATCGCGAGTCGCCCTGGCACAAGGGCAAGGACCTCAAGCGCCTCAATAGCTGGCGCGAAGGCTCCATGCTCGACTACCTCGAAGCGTTCACCAACGACTTCCCGACCAAGGTGGACGAGTACGAAGAGCTGCTGACCAATAACCGTATCTGGAAGCAGCGTACGGTCGGCATCGGCGTGATTCCGCCGGAGAAGGCGCAGGCCTGGGGCATGACCGGCGTGATGCTGCGCGGTTCGGGCATCGAATGGGATCTGCGCAAGAAGCAGCCTTATGCCAAGTACGCCGAGGTGGATTTTGACATCCCGGTGGGCGTGGGTGGCGATTGCTACGACCGCTACCTGGTGCGCGTGGAAGAAATGCGCCAGTCCAACCGCATTATCCAGCAGTGCGTGAAGTGGCTGAAGGCCAACCCCGGTCCGGTCATCGTGCAGAACTACAAGGTCGCTCCGCCTCATCGTGAAAACATGAAGGAGGACATGGAAGCGCTGATTCACCACTTCAAGCTCTTCACCGAGGGCTATGGCGTACCGGCCGGCGAAACCTATGCCGCCGTGGAAGCGCCGAAGGGCGAGTTCGGCTGCTACCTGGTCTCCGATGGCGCCAACAAGCCGTTCCGCGCGCACCTGCGCGCACCGGGTTTTGCCCATCTGTCGTCGATGGACGCCATCGTGCGCGGCCACATGCTGGCCGACGTGGTGGCGATGATCGGTACCTACGACCTCGTGTTCGGCGAAGTCGATCGCTGAGCGCACGGGAGCATTACTGATGAAAGCCACCGGAAATTACGAGCAGGTCAAGAACGTCGACCCGCTTGTCGTACTGAACGAGCACACCCGTCACCACATTGAAGAGTGGGTGGCGCGGTTCCCGCCCGACCGCAAGCGTTCGGCATTGATCCAGGCGCTGTTCGCCGCGCAGGAGCAGAACCAGGGTTACCTGACCGACGAGCTGATCACCGCTGTCGCCAAGTATCTGGAGCTGCCCGCCGTGTGGGCATACGAAGTGGCCAGCTTCTACTCGATGCTGGAAACCAAGCCTGTCGGCCGCAACAACGTCGCCATCTGCACGAACGTCTCGTGCTGGCTCAACGGCGCCGACGATCTGGTCAGGCATTGCGAGCAGAAGCTGGGCATCAAGCTCGGCGAAAGCACGCCGGATGGTCGCGTGTATCTGAAGCGCGAAGAAGAATGCATCGCCGCTTGCGCATCCGCGCCGGCGATGACCGTCAATGGTCACTACCACGAGCGTCTCTCGATCCAGAAGATCGACGAGATTCTCGACGGTCTCAAGTAAGGGCAGGGCGCAATGGCTTACGGACCCGCACCCAAAGAACATCAGGTCGTCTACACCACGCTGCATTTCGACAAGCCGTGGGCGATGGACAGCTACACCCAGGTGGGTGGCTATGAAGCGTGGAAGAAGATCCTCGCCGAGAAGCCCGATCCGACCGCTCTGATCGAAGAGATCAAGAAGAGCAACCTGCGCGGCCGGGGCGGCGCGGGCTTCCCGACCGGCTTGAAGTGGTCCTTCATGCCCAAGGGCACCATGCAGAAGTACATCCTCTGCAATTCGGACGAATCGGAGCCTGGCACCTGCAAGGACCGCGACATCCTGCGCTTTAACCCGCATGCGGTTATCGAGGGCATGGCGATCGCGTGCTATTGCACCGGTTCCACCGTGGCCTACAACTACCTGCGTGGCGAATTCCATCACGAGCCGTTCGAGCACTTCGAAGAGGCGCTGAAGGAAGCCTACGCGGCCGGCCTGCTGGGCAAGAACATCCAGGGCACCGGTATCGATGTGGACATCTATGGCGCCCTGGGCGCCGGTGCCTACATCTGCGGCGAAGAGACCGCATTGATGGAATCGCTGGAGGGCAAGAAGGGCCAGCCGCGCTTCAAGCCGCCGTTCCCGGCCAACTTTGGCCTGTACGGCAAGCCCAGCACCATCAACAACACCGAAACCTATGCGTCGGTGCCGGCCATCCTGCGCAAGGGCGCGGACTGGTTCCTGGCACAGAGCAAGACCAAGAACGGTGGCCCGAAGATCTTCTCGGTCTCCGGTTGCGTGCAGAAGGGCGGCAATTTCGAAGTGCCGCTGGGCACCACCTTCGACGAACTGCTGGAAATGGCCGGCGGCCTGCGTCCGGGTCGTACGCTGAAGGGCGCGATTCCGGGTGGCGTGTCCATGCCGGTGCTGCGTGCCGAGCAGCTCAAGGGCCTGCCGTTCGACTACGACACCCTGCGCGATCTCAAGACCGGTCTGGGTTCGGGCGCCATCGTGGTGCTCGACGATACCGTCTGCACGGTCCGCTTCACCCGCCGCATCTCGCAGTTCTTCCATAAGGAAAGCTGCGGCCAGTGCACGCCGTGCCGCGAAGGCACCGGCTGGATGCACCGCGTGCTGGATCGCATCGTGGCCGGGCAGGGCACGATGGACGACCTGCACCGCCTCAAGGCCATTGCCGGCCAGATCGAAGGCCACACCATCTGCGCGTTCGGCGAAGCCGCCGCGTGGCCGGTGCAGGGCTTCCTGCGCCAGTTCTGGGATGAATTTGAGTACTACATCGTCAACGGTCGCTCCATCGTCGACGACAAGCTTGGAGCCGCCGCATGAGTGCGCAGCCCGTCACCCCCAACCTTGATCTGCTGAACATCGAGATCGACGGCAAGCCTACGCAGATCCGCAAGGGCGCCATGATCATCGAAGCGGCCGACGCCATTGGCGTGTCGATCCCGCGTTTCTGCTATCACCGCAAGCTCCCGATCGCCGCCAACTGCCGCATGTGCCTGGTGGAAGTGGAAATGGGCGGCAAGCCCATGCCCAAGCCCCAGCCGGCCTGCGCCACCCCGGTGGCCGAAGGCATGAAGGTGACCACGCGCTCCGACGTCGCGCTGAAGTTCCAGAAAGACGTGATGGAGTTCCTGCTGATCAACCATCCGCTGGACTGCCCGATCTGCGATCAGGGCGGCGAGTGCGAGTTGCAGGACGTGGCCCTGGGCTACGGTCGCAGCGTGTCGCGCTATACCGAGCGCAAGCGCGTGGTGGCCGACGAAAACATCGGTCCGCTGGTTGCCACCGAGATGACCCGCTGCATCCAGTGCACGCGTTGCGTGCGCTTCACCAGCGAAATCGCCGGCACCTACGAGCTGGGCGGCATGAGCCGTGGTGACAACCTCCAGATCGGCACCTACATCGGCAAGACCATCGAGACCGAACTGTCGGGCAACATCATCGACGTTTGCCCGGTGGGCGCGCTCACCAACAAGCCGTTCCAGTTCCAGGCGCGTGCCTGGGAGCTGGTGGCGAAGCCATCCATCGCGTATCACGATGCGCTCGGCTCCAATCTGTGGCTGCATGCGCGCCGCGGCGAAGTGCTGCGCACGGTGCCGCGCGACAACGAGTCGATCAACGAATGCTGGTTGTCCGACCGCGACCGCTACAGCCACCAGGGCCTGTACGCTGCCGATCGCGTGAGCGCACCGCAGGTCAAGCGCAACGGCCAGTGGCAGGCGACCACCTGGGAAGACGCGCTCGGCGTGGCCGCCGAGTCGCTCAAGCAGGTCGCGGGCAGCGAGTTGGGCGTATTGGTGCATCCGGCGACCACCAACGAGGAAGGCGACCTGCTGGTCCGCCTCGCTCGCGGGCTGGGCAGTGCGCATGTGGATCACCGCCTGCGTCAGCTCGACTTTGCGGACGGCGCGGTGGCTCAGGCCTTCGGCAAGCCGGTGGCGGAGCTGGACAAGGTCAAGGCCGCGCTGCTGGTCGGCTCGGATCTGCGCCACGAGATGCCGCTGGTCAATCACCGCATCCATCAGGCGGTGAAGAAGGGCGCCAAGGTCTACGCCGTCAATCCGGCGAGCTTCAACTTCAACTACAAGCTGGCTGGCGAAGCCATCGTGGCGCCGCAGGTCCTGGCCGATGCGTTGCTGGCGCTGGCCAAGGCCGCCGTGGAAGCGGGTGCGCTGGCACCGGCCGCGCTGGCCGAAGCGATTAACGCCGCTGCTGCCGACCAAGGTGACAAGGACGCCATTGCCGATCTCAAGAGCGGCAACGCGGTCGTGATCCTGGGCGAAGCGGCCGTGACCCATCCGCAGGCGTCGTGGCTGCGTGCCGTAGCCCGCTTCATCGCGGAAGCCACCGGTGCTGGCTATAACGAGCTTCCGGTTGGCGCGAACGCCGTGGGCCTGGCCCGCGTGGGCGTGCTGCCGGGTAACGGTGGCCTTGACGCGCAGGGCATGCTGGCTCAGCCGCGCAAGGCTTACGTGCTGTACGGCGTGGAGCCGCAGGACGTTGCCGACGGCGCTGCGCTGATCAAGGCGCTGCACGGCGCTGATCGCGTGGTCGTGTTCACTGCGTTCGCCACACCGCTGCTGCGCGACGTGGCCGATGTGATCCTGCCGATCGCGTTGCTGCCGGAAACGGAGGGCACGCTGATCAATGTCGACGGCCTGGCGCAGAGCGTGGCTGCCGGTGCCAAAGCGCCAGGCGATGCGCGTTCGGGCTGGAAGGTGCTGCGTGCTCTGGGCGGCATGCTCAAACTCGCCGGCTTCGAGTTCGATGACCTGGCTGGCCTGCGCGAAGGCATCAACGAGCGCGCTTCGGCCGCGCGTGCCGGTCTGGCCTCGCGTCCGGCAGCGGGCGGTATCACCCGTCTGGCAACCTGGCCGATCTATCGCACCGACGCAGTGCTTCGTCGTGCCACGGCACTGAGCAAGCATCCGCTGAACCGCGCGCCTGCAGTGCGCGTGAACGCGGAAGAAGCTCAGCGCCAGGGCCTGGGCGAAGGTGCCGCCGTGCGCGTCGCCAACATCGTGCTGCCGTTGGTCATCGACGTCAGCGTGCCCGATGGCGCCGCCTGGATCGAAGCCGCACACGACGACACCGTAACGCTGCCGCCCTACGGCGCAGTCCTCACCCTGAGCAAGGCGTAAGCACATGGGCGAACAGCTTTTCAATCAGGTCCTGCTGCCGATCCTGTACATCCTCGCCATCGTCCTGCCGCTGGTGATCACGGTGGCGCTGTATGTGTGGTGGGAGCGCAAGGTCCTCGGCTGGATGCACGTGCGCATGGGGCCCAACAAGGTGGGTCCCTTTGGCCTGCTGCAGGCCTTTGCGGACGTCACCAAGCTGCTGCTGAAGGAAGTGATCCTTCCCACCAGCGCGAACAAGGTGCTGTACTACCTGGCCCCGCTGATCGCGCTGATACCGGCCCTGGCCGCGTGGGCGGTGGTTCCCTTCAGCGACAAGCTGGTGTTGGCCAACGTCAATGCCGGCGTGCTTTACTTGCTGGCGATGACCTCGCTGGGCGTGTACGGCATCATCCTCGCTGGCTGGGCCTCCAACTCGCGTTACGCGTTGCTGGGCGCCATGCGTTCGGCCGCGCAGGTGATCTCCTACGAATTGGCCATGGGCCTGTGCCTGGTGTGCGTGCTGGTGCTTGCCGGCTCGCTCAACCTCATCGACATCGTGCATGCCCAGGGCGGCGCCAAGGGCATCTTCGACTGGTTCATGTGGCCGCTGTTGCCGGTATTCATCATCTACTTCATCTCGGGCGTGGCCGAAACCAACCGCGCACCGTTCGACGTGGCGGAAGGTGAGTCGGAAATCGTCGCCGGCTTCCACGTGGAGTACTCCGGCTCGGCCTTCGCGCTGTTCTTCCTGGCCGAATACGCCAACATGATCCTGGTGAGCTTCCTCGCCTCGATCCTGTTCATGGGCGGCTGGTTGTCGCCGCTGCCGCCGTCGTGGGGCTTCCTCGGCCAGGCCAGCGTGCTGTGGCTGTTCGCCAAGGTCTTCGTGTTCGCATTCCTCTTCCTGTGGTTCCGCGCCAGTTTCCCGCGTTACCGCTATGACCAGATCATGCGTCTGGGCTGGAAGGTGTTCATTCCCATCACCATCGTCTGGGTCCTCGTCGCCGGCTGCATGAAGTATTTCGGCTGGGTCACCGTCGGCACGGGAGGCTAAAGAAAACCATGTCCCGCGTTACTCATTATTTCAAGAGCCTGTTGCTCATCGAGCTGTTCAAGGGCTTGGGTCTGACCATGCGCTACATGTTCAGCCCGAAGTACACGATGCGCTACCCGATGGAGCACATCCCCAAGTCCAACCGCTTCCGCGGCCTGCATGCCCTGCGTCGTTATCCCAACGGCGAAGAGCGTTGCATCGCGTGCAAGCTGTGCGAGGCGGTGTGTCCGGCGCTTGCCATCACTATCGACTCGGCGCCTCGTGAAAGCGACGGCCAGCGCCGTACCACGCGCTACGACATTGACCTGTTCAAGTGCATCTTCTGCGGGTTCTGCGAGGAGAGCTGCCCGGTCGACTCGATCGTCGAAACCCATATCCATGAGTACCACTTCGAGCAGCGTGGCGAGAACGTGGTGACCAAGCCGCAGCTGCTCGCCATCGGCGACCGCTTCGAAGCCGAGATCGCGGCTGCCCGCGCTCAAGACGCCGCGTATCGCTGAGGACACACCCGATGATTGATACGTCTGTGTTCCAACTTGTTTGCTTCTACGCCTTTGCCGCGGTGACGGTCGCTGCTGCCCTGGGCGTCATCACCTTGCGCAACACGGTGCATGCCGTGCTGTCGCTGGTGCTCACCTTTTTCAGCACGGCCTGCATCTGGCTGCTGGCCGAGGCGGAGTTCCTCGCCATTGCCCTTATCGTGGTGTATGTGGGCGCGGTGATGGTGCTGTTCCTATTCGTGGTGATGATGCTTGACATCAAGCAGGAGAACGTCCGCGAGGGTTTCATCAAGTACCTGCCGGTGGGCATCGTCGTGGCGTTGGTCATGCTGGGCGAAATGCTCGCGCTGATCGGCGTGCGCTCCATGCACCAGGCCGTGATGGGTGCCGACCCGGCTGCCGCCGCGGGCATGTCCAATACCGAGTGGCTGGGCCATGCGCTGTATACGCAGTTCCTGCTGCCGTTCGAAATCGCCGCGTTGATCCTCACCGTGGGTGTGGTGGCAGCGGTGGTGTTGACCCTGCGCCAGCGCACCGGCGTGCGTCACCAGCAGGCCGCGCAGCAGGTTCGCGTCAATGCACGTGACCGTGTCCGCGTGGTGAAGATGGCCGCGGAAGTTCCCGCTGCGCCCCTGTCGGCACCGGGCAAGGAGACCACCCCATGATCACGCTTTCGCACTTTATCGTGCTTGGCGCGGTGCTGTTCTGCATCGCCCTGGCCAGCCTCTTTATCAACCGCAAGAACGTGATCGTGCTGTTGATGTCGATCGAGCTGATGTTGCTCGCCGTGAACATCAACTTTGTCGCGTTCTCCCGTTTCATGGGAGACGTGGCAGGGCAGGTGTTCGTGTTCTTCATTCTCACCGTGGCCGCGGCGGAAACCGCCATCGGCCTGGCGATTCTGGTTCTGCTGTTCCGTAACCGCAGCACCATCAATATCGCCGAAATCGACAGTATGAAGGGCTGAGTCGATGGAACTGTCTACCTCCATTTTGCTGACCATCGCCCTGGCACCGCTCGTCGGCTGTTTGCTGGCGGGTTTCCTGGGCAGCTTCATCGGCCGCGCCGGCTCGCATACCGCGACCATCCTTGGCGTGGCGGTGTCCTGTGGCCTGTCGTTCTATGTGCTGTATCAGCTCACCGCAGGTGGCGCCCTGGTCTACAACCACAACATCTATACGTGGTTCGAAATCGGTAACTACAACGCCCACGTCGGTTTCCTGATCGACCGCCTCACCGCCATGATGATGGTGGTGGTGACCTTCGTGTCGCTGCTGGTGCACATCTACACCATCGGCTACATGCACGAAGATCCGGGCTACCAGCGTTTCTTCAGCTACATCTCGCTGTTCACCTTCTCCATGTTGATGCTCGTGATGAGCAACAACTTCATGCAGCTGTTCTTCGGCTGGGAGGCGGTGGGCCTGGTGTCCTACCTGTTGATCGGCTTCTGGTACAAGCGCCCCACGGCGATCTTCGCCAACCTCAAGGCGTTCCTGGTCAACCGTGTGGGTGACTTCGGCTTCCTGCTGGGTATTGCTGGCGTGCTGTACTTCCTGGGCACGCTCGACTACGCCACCGCGTTCGGCGCTGCGCCGACCCTGGTTGGCAAGACCCTGCAGATCACCCAGAACGTCCACTGGGACGCTGCTACCGTCATCTGCATCCTGCTGTTCATCGGCGCGATGGGTAAGTCGGCCCAGGTGCCGCTGCACGTGTGGCTGCCGGACTCGATGGAAGGTCCCACCCCGATCTCCGCGCTGATCCATGCGGCAACGATGGTGACCGCCGGCATCTTCATGGTCGCGCGCATGTCGCCGATCTTCGAACTGTCGGAGACGGCACTGAGCTTCGTCATGGTGATTGGCGCCACCGGCGCGCTGTTCACGGGTCTGATCGGCATCGTGCAGAACGACATCAAGCGGGTCGTCGCGTACTCCACGCTGTCGCAGCTGGGCTACATGACGGTGGCGCTGGGCGTGTCGGCGTATGCCGGTGCCGTGTTCCACCTGATGACTCATGCGTTCTTCAAGGCGCTGCTGTTCCTGGGTGCGGGCTCGGTGATCATCGCCATGCACCACGAGCAGGACATGCGCTACATGGGCGGCCTGCGCAAGTACATGCCGATCACCTGGATCACGATGTGGATCGGTTCGCTGGCGCTGTGCGGTGTGCCGTTCTTCGCGGGCTTCTATTCCAAGGACGCCATCATCGAGGCCGTGGGTGAGTCGCATCGCTGGGGTTCGGGCTATGCCTACTTCTGCGTGCTGGCCGGTGCGTTCGTCACCGCGCTGTACACCTTCCGCCAGATGTACTTGACCTTCCATGGCAAGGAACGCTTCACGGTGGTCCACGACCATGGTCATGGTCACCATGAGCACAAGGACGATCACGGCCATCACGAGCCGGGCATCATGCATGAGGCCCCGCATGAGTCGCCGTGGGTGGTGACTCTGCCGCTGATCCTGCTGGCGATCCCGTCGTTGATCGTGGGCTTCGTGGCGATTGGTCCGATGCTGTTCGGCGATTGGTTTGGCGGCGCCATCCACGTGACCGAGGCGAACAATGTGCTGGGTGAGCTGAGCAAGGACTTCCACGGTTCCGTGGCGATGGCCCTGCACGGCTTCACGCAGCTGCCGTTCTTCCTGGTGCTGGCGGCGTTCGCCATCACTACCTATATCTACCTGTTCAACCCGAGCCTGGCCGACCGCATCAAGAATGCACTCAAGCCGATCTACAACGTGCTCAACCATAAGTACTGGTTCGATGCGGTGTATTACATCGTGTTCGCCCGCGGCGGTATGGCCCTTGGCCGTGCGCTGTGGAAGGGCGGCGATGCAGCCGTGATCGACGGTGTGATGGTCAACGGTTCGGCAGGTCTGGTGGATCGCATTGCAGGCGGCGTGCGTCGCTTGCAATCCGGTTATCTCTATCACTACGCCTTCGCGATGATTCTCGGCCTGATCCTGCTGCTTGGCGGGTATTGGCTGGTCGGGCAATAAGGGAACCTGCTCCATGTTCAATCATTTGCTCAGCCTGCTGATCTGGTTGCCCATCGTGGGCGCCATCCCGGTGCTGCTCGCCGGCTCCGGCCGTCCTAACAGTGCACGTTGGATCGCGCTGCTGGTCGCCATCGCTACCTTCGTACTCAGCATCTGTCTGCTGCCGCAGTTCAACGCGGCCGATGGCGCCAAGCAGTTGGCGGAAAGCCACGTATGGATCGCCTCGCTCGGCGTCCATTACGGTCTCGCGGTCGACGGCATCTCCGTCGCGCTGATCCTGCTCACCACCTTCGTCGGCATCCTCGTGATCGTCGGCGCATGGGAGGTGATCCAGACCAACCCGCATCAGTACATGGCTGCCATGCTGGTGCTCGAGGGCCTGATGATCGGCGTCTTCTGCGCCACTGACGCGTTGCTGTTCTACGTGTTCTTCGAGGCCATGCTGATCCCGATGTTCATTCTCATCGGTGTCTGGGGTGGTCCGCGTCGCGTATATGCCACGATGAAGTTCTTCATCTACACGTTCTTCGGGTCCATCTTCATGTTGGTGGGCCTGATTTACCTGTACCTGAAGGCCGGTTCGTTCGACCTGGCTACGCTGGCGGCACTGCCGCTGTCGATGAAGGAGCAGAGCTGGCTGTTCTTCGCCTTCCTGATCGCCTTTGCAGTCAAAGTGCCGATGGTGCCGGTGCACACCTGGTTGCCGGATGCCCACGTGGAGGCGCCGACCGGTGGCTCGGTGGTGCTGGCCGCGGTAATGCTGAAGATCGGTGGTTACGGCTTCCTGCGCTTCTCGCTGCCGATTGTCCCTGACGCGTCCGAGGCTTATGCGTGGCTCGTCATCGGCCTCAGCCTGTTGGCGGTGGTCTACATCGGCTACATCGCGCTGGTGCAGGAGGACATGAAGAAGCTGGTGGCGTATTCGTCCGTGGCGCACATGGGCTTCGTCACCCTGGGTATCTTCATCGCCTTCATGCTGGTGCGCGGCGCCAACAACCTGGATGCCGCCAAGCTGGGCATGCAGGGTGCGATGGTGCAGATGATTTCGCACGGCTTCGTCTCGGGTGCGATGTTCTCGTGCATCGGCGTGCTGTACGACCGCATGCATACCCGACAGATCAAGGACTACGGTGGCGTCATCAACGTGATGCCGTGGTTCGGCTTCTTCTACGTGCTGTTCGCCATGGCCAACAGCGGCCTGCCGGGTACCAGCGGTTTCGTGGGCGAGTTCCAGGTGGTGCTGGCCAGCTTCCAGGCCAACCCGTGGATTGCGTTCTTCGCCGCCTTCACCTTGATCATTGGCGCGGCCTACACGCTGTACATGGTCAAGCGCGTGCTGTGGGGTGATATCACCAACCCGCACGTTGCTGAAATGAAGGACATCAATGGCCGCGAGGTGTTCGTGTTGAGCGCCTTTGCCGCCGCCGTGCTGGTCCTGGGCATCTGGCCGCAGCCGCTGATCCATCTGATGGATGCTTCGGTGACGCAGCTGGTGACGCAGCTTGGCAATCACAAGATCTAAGCAGGACTGATCATGCCGAATCTCAATGACATTCTGATCCTGTTGCCGGAGTTGTATCTGGTGGTGGCGGCGTGTTTGCTGCTACTGCTGGACGCCTTCATGAAGGCGGAACAGCGTCCGTTGCTGCACTGGCTCTCCATTGCCGTTCTGCTGGTGGGCGTCTACCTCGTGGTGGAAGGCCAGCCGAGCCAGGCGGTCACTGCCTTCAATGGCATGTTCGTGCGCGATGGCGTGGCCGAGATCCTCAAGGTCTTCGCCCTGGTGAGCACCGCCTTGGTATTCGTCTACGCCAAGCCGTACCTGATCGATCGCAAACTGTTCCTGGGCGAGTTCTACACGCTCACCATCTTTGCGGTGATCGGCATCATGGTGCTGGTCTCGGCCGGCAACCTGATTACGGTGTACCTGGGCCTGGAACTGTTGACGCTGTCCTCGTACGCGCTGGTGGCGCTCAATCGTGACTCGCGTCTGTCCTCCGAGGCGGCCATCAAGTACTTCGTGCTGGGCGCGCTGGCCTCGGGCATGCTGCTGTACGGCATGTCGATGGTCTACGGTGCCACCGGCACGCTGAGCCTGGCCCAGCTGCACGGCGCGGCGCTGCAGACGACCATGCCCCACCTGCTGGTGTTTGGCCTGATCTTCATGATCGTGGGCATCGGCTTCAAGCTGGGCGCGGCACCGTTTCACATGTGGATCCCTGACGTGTACCAGGGTTCGCCGACGGCGGTGACGATCTTCATCGGCTCCGCCCCGAAGCTGGCTGCCTTCGGTATGGCCTACCGCCTGCTGGATTCCGGTCTGGGTGAGCTTTCCCAGCACTGGCAGCTGATGCTGGCCTGCCTGGCGGTGCTGTCGCTGGCGATCGGCAACCTGGTGGCCATCGTGCAGACGAACCTCAAGCGTCTGCTGGCGTATTCCACCATTTCGCACATGGGCTACCTGTTGCTGGGTCTGGTCAACGCCGGCCCGGAGGGTTACGCCGCGGCGCTGTTCTACGCCATCAGCTACGCGCTGATGGGTACGGCGGCCTTTGGCATCATCCTGGCGCTGGCTCGTGCGGGTTTCGAGTGCGAAGAGATTGATGATCTCAAGGGTCTGAATCAGCGTTCGCCGTGGGCGGCCTTCCTGATGATGCTGGTGATGTTCTCGTTGGCCGGCGTGCCGCCGCTGTTCGGGTTCTTCGCCAAGCTGCTGGTGCTGCAGGCCGCGGTGCATGCGGGCTTCATGTGGCTGGCCATCGTCGGTGCCGTATTCGCCATCATCGGTCTGTACTACTACCTGCGCGTGGTCAAGGTGATGTACTTCGACAAGCCGGTAGAGGGTACGGAAATCCGCTTGCAGAGCGATGTCTCGGTACGCCTTGTGCTCTCGCTCAATGTATTGGCGTTGCTGGTGCTGGGCCTGAGCTGGGGTCCGCTGTTCGGTTGGTGCCAGCGCGTATTCGTGGGTTGATCTAATCCGTGGCAGCGCAGGCGTGCCACGGGGTGTTGGAAAGATTTGTGAAATTAATTAGCGAAAAGGCTTGCAAGAAGTCGGCCATCTCGCTAATATTTCTGAACTCTGATGCGGGGTGGAGCAGTCTGGCAGCTCGTCGGGCTCATAACCCGAAGGTCGTAGGTTCGAATCCTACCCCCGCTACCAGATCTTTCTTAGAACAAGAAAGCCTCCTCGTGAGGCTTTTTTGTTGGGCGCAAGGATGCGTCGCACATGCGTTGTATGCCGCTTCGGTATTGGCTGCGCTAAGGTGCCCCGGAAAGAATCTGCAAGAGTCGGGACATCGGCGAGAGAAGGGAATGGGCCGCTTGAGCCCATTTTTTGTTTCTGGCGACTGGTAACGGTAGGCGAATGATGGATACGCAGGCACTGGCTCAACGTTTCACCGAGGTTTTGGCCGATTTGGGCCTGGAATGCATCGGTGTGGAGTTCTCCCCATCGCAGGGGCAGAGTACCCTGCGGGTCTATTTGGACACTGAAGGCCGCGAGGTCAACCTCGAAGACTGCGAAGCGGCAAGCCGCGAGCTGTCGGCCATGCTGGACGTGGAAGATCCGGTCCCGGGTCACTACGTGTTGGAAGTTTCCTCCCCGGGCATCGATCGCCCGTTGTTCACGGCCGCCCAGTTCGCCAAGGTGGCGGGGACGGAAGTAAAGATTCTGCTGAAGGCGCCCCTGGAAGGACGTCGCCGCTTGCGCGGCAAAGTTATCTCGGTGGCTGGTGAGCGGATCTCGCTGGAAGCCGAGGGGAAGACCTTCGAGTTCGACCACGATGCGGTGGAAAGCGCGCGCGTGGTGCCTGACTGGGTGGCGCTCGGTTACGTGCCGCAGCCCAAGCCGGGTAAAGCGCCGGGCAAGGCTCCGGGCAAGAAGTCCTCGAAGTAAATCAATCGAAACCGATCGGGCGCTGACGGCGTCTACGGAGTTGCTGCAATGAGCAAAGAACTTTTGCTGGTGGTTGATGCGGTTGCCAACGAAAAGGGCGTGCCGCGCGAAGTGATTTTCCAGGCAATGGAAGCGGCACTCGCATCCGCGGCCAAGAAGCGCTATCCGGACGAAGACCCGGATATCCGCGTGGTGATCGACCGTCACAGCGGCGACTACGAGACCTTCCGTCGCTGGGAAATCATCGCCGACGACGGCGAGATGGAGTCGCCGTACCACCAGGTTCGCCTGATGGACGCCGTGGACGAGCGCGAAGGCGCCGAAGTCGGCGAGTACATCGAGCAGCAGATCGAAAACGCCGAATTCGGCCGTATCGCGGCGCAGGCTGCCAAGCAGGTGATCGTGCAGCGCGTACGCGAAGCCGAGCGCATGCAGGTGGTGGATGCCTTCCGCGAGCGCGTGGGCGAGCTGGTCACCGGCATCGTCAAGCGCGTCGAGCGCGGCAATGTTTATTTGGATCTGGGCAGCAACGCCGAGGCCTTCATCCCGCGCGACAAGACGATTCCGCGCGAGTCGGCTCGCGTCGGCGACCGCGTGCGCGGCTATCTCTACGAAGTGCGCTCCGAAGCGCGCGGTCCGCAGCTGTTCGTTTCGCGCGCCGCGCCGGAATTCATGATCGAGCTGTTCAAGCTCGAAGTGCCGGAAGTAGGCCAGGGGCTGGTCGAGATCAAGGGCTGCGCCCGTGATCCGGGCGACCGCGCCAAGATCGCCGTGGTGGCCCACGATTCGCGTACCGATCCTATCGGTGCCTGTATCGGCATGCGCGGTTCGCGCGTGCAGGCGGTGTCCAATGAGCTCAACGGTGAGCGTGTCGACATCATCCTGTGGCATGAAAACCAGGCGCAGTACGTCATCAATGCGATGGCTCCGGCGGAAGTGCAGTCCATCATCATGGACGAGGAAAAGCACTCCATGGACATCGCCGTGGCGGAGGACAAGCTGTCCCAGGCCATCGGTCGCGGTGGCCAGAACGTGCGCCTCGCCAGCAAGTTGACCGGCTGGCAGCTCAATGTGATGACGCAGGACCAGGTGGCCGCCAAGAGCGAGGCCGAGCAGGAAACCGCGCGCCAGCTGTTCATGGACAAGCTGGAAGTGGACCAGGAGATCGCCAACATCCTCGTGCAGGAAGGCTTCTCCAGCGTGGAAGAAATCGCCTATGTGCCTAGCGCCGAGCTGCTGGCCGTGGAAGGCTTCGACGAAGACATCGTCGAAGAGCTGCGTGCCCGTGCCCGCGACGCGCTGCTGACCGAGGCGTTGGCTGTGGAAGAAAGCATCGACGAGCATCAGCCGTCGGAAGAGTTGCTGCATCTGCCGGGCATGGACGAAGCTACCGCTTTCGCGCTGGCTTCCCGTGAAATTGTCTCGGTGGACGACCTGGCCGACCTCGCGGTCGACGACCTGATTGAGATTGATGGCATGGATGAAGATCGCGCTGCGGCGCTGATCATGGCTGCGCGTGCGCCGATGATCGCGCGCTTGGAGAAGGGTGGCTAACCGCGGGCGGCAGCGCCCTGGATGGGCGCGCCGAGGGGAGTCCTTGTGAGGACTCTCCACCAGGGATGGCGGTGGCCGTGCGGCAAAGGCGCACGGACGATAAGCGCGGGAACGGCGGAGAAAGAACACGATGTCCGGTGAAACGATCAAACAATTGGCACAGAGCATGAAGGTGCCCGTCGACAAGCTGCTGACGCAGCTGGGTCAGGCAGGCATGTCCTTCTCGGACCCTGAGCAGATCATCAGCAGCACGGAAAAGATGAAGCTGCTGGGCTTTTTGCGGCGCAGCCATGGAAAGGACGCGCCTGCCGAGGGCGAGGCCGATTCTCCGCGCCAGATCACCCTCAAGCGCAGCACGCGCGGCGAGCTGAAGCTGTCCACTCCGGGTGGCCGCGGCGCGGCCGCCGGCGCCAAGACGGTCAACGTTGAAGTGCGCGCCAAGCGCACCTACGTCAAGCGTAGCGTTATCGCCGAAGAAGCTGGCGGTGATGCCGAGCGCGAAGAGGCCGTGCGCCGCCTGCAGGAGTCCCAGCAGGAGCGCGAGCACGAAGAGAGCGAGCGTCTTGCCGCTGAGCATCGCCGCCAGGAAGAAGCCCAGGCTCGCGCCGAGGAAGCTCAGCGCCAGCGCGAGGCTGAAGAAGAGCAGCATCGCCTGCAGGCGGAGGCTGAGGCCGCCGCTGCGCGTGCCCAAGAACAGCATGAGCGCCAGGTTGCCGCCGCTGAAGCGCAGCCGGAGCGTCAGGTTGCCGAGCCCGTGAGCGTCGAGCCGGTTGAGAAGGCTGCGCCCGCCGAGCAGGTGGTGCAGCGCATCGATCACAGCTCGCTGGGCATGATCGTGCCGCGTATTCATGAGCCGCGTCGCCGCGAGAAGAAAGTGGTGGTGGTTGCGCCGCCGGCTCCCGCGCCGGCGCCGGCCCCCGCTGCGCCCGCTCCTGCGGCCCCGGGTGCCGCTGGCGCCGCAGGTGCTGCGACGACCACCGCCGATAACCGTGCCAAGCCTCGTCATGGTCGTGAGCGCGACGATGTGGTCGGTGGCAAGCGTTTCGCCGGTGGCGAGCTGCACCTGAGCGATGCGGATCGCGCACGCCGCTCCAACAAGCGCGGCAAGCCCGGTCGTGGCCCGAGCCGGGATGTGCAGCGTAGTAGCGCCCCCGCCGGTGCCGGTGGCCCCCACGGCTTCTCCCGCCCGACCGCTCCGGTCGTGCGCGAGGTGGTGGTGGGCGACAGCAACATCGTTGCCGACCTGGCCCAGAAAATGGCGGTCAAGGGTTCGGAGGTGGTCAAGGCCCTCTTCAAGATGGGCGTGATGGCCACCATCAACCAGACCATCGATCACGACACCGCCGTGCTGGTGGTGGAAGAGCTCGGTCACACCCCGGTCGCGGCGAACGAAAACAATGCCGAAGCCACGCTGGCAGCCCACACGCAGAGTGCGGAGCTGGACGGCGAGAAGAAGCCGCGTCCGCCAGTGGTCACCATCATGGGCCACGTCGACCACGGTAAGACCTCCACGCTCGACTACATCCGTCGCACCAAGGTGGCTTCGGGTGAGGCGGGCGGTATTACCCAGCACATCGGTGCGTATCACGTGGAAACGCCCAAGGGCGTCATCACGTTCCTTGATACGCCGGGCCACGCAGCGTTCACATCGATGCGCGCACGCGGTGCGCAGTCGACGGACATCGTGGTGCTGGTGGTGGCTGCCGACGACGGCGTGATGCCGCAGACGGCCGAAGCCGTGCAGCATGCGCGCGCCGCCAAGGTGCCGCTGATCGTGGCGCTCAACAAGATGGACAAGTCCGACGCCAATCCGGACCACGTCAAGCAGGGCCTCGGCAATCTGGAAGTGATTCCGGAAGAGTGGGGTGGCGACACGCCGTTCGTGCCGATCTCGGCCAAGACCGGCATGGGCATCGACGATCTGCTCGACGCCATCCTGGTTCAGGCCGAAGTGATGGAGCTGACGGCGGTCGAGGATGGCCCGGCGTCCGGTGTGGTGATCGAGTCCAGTCTGGATCGCGGTCGCGGCCCGGTGGCTACCGTGCTGGTGCAGCAGGGCACACTCAAGCGCGGCGACTTCGTGGTCTGCGGCATTGAGTACGGCCGCATGCGCGCGCTGATCGACGAGAACGGCAAAACCGTGCAGGAAGCCGGTCCGTCGATTCCGGTGCAGGTGCTGGGTCTGTCCGGCGTGCCGGAATCGGGCGATGACTTCGTGGTGGTGGCCGATGAGCGCCTTGCCCGTGAAGTGGCGGCCGAGCGTCAGCTCAAGCGTCGCGAGACGCGCATGGTCAGCAAGGCCAACCGCCTTGAGGACATCATGGCCCAGATGGGTCAGGGTGCCGAGCAGCAGACGCTCAACATCCTGGTCAAGGCCGACGTGCAGGGTTCGGTGCAGGCGCTGCGCGAGTCGCTCAGCCAGATCGGCAACGAGAACGTAAAGGTCAACGTGATTGCGGCCGGTGTCGGCGGTATCACCGAGTCCGACGCCACCCTGGCGGCAGCCTCCAAGGCGCTGGTCATCGGCTTCAATGTCCGTGCCGACGCTTCGGCCCGCAAGGTGATCGATACCTCCGGTCTGGACGTGCGTTACTTCTCGATCATCTATGACGTGATCGATCAGGTGAAGCAGGCCGCTTCGGGTCTCCTCGGCAAGGAAGTGCGCGAAGAGATCATCGGCGTGGCGCAGGTGCGCGAGGTGTTCCGCAGCTCCAAGTTCGGTGCGGTGGCCGGCTGTATGATCATCGAAGGTACGGTCAAGCGCAGCAAGCCGATCCGCGTGCTGCGTGACAACACGGTGATCTTCCAGGGTGAACTGGAGTCGCTGCGTCGCTTCAAGGAGCTGGTCGACGAAGTACGCAACGGCATGGAATGCGGTATCGCCGTGAAGCAGTACAACGATGTGAAGGTTGGCGACCAGATCGAATGCTTTGAGCGTATCGAGGTAGCCCGCACGCTGTAACGGTTACCGGCCTGCGCTGAGCGGGCCTGGCGCCCTCAGTGGTGTGTTTCCAGCGGGCGGTGTGGGTATCCACATCGCTCGCTTTGTTTTCAGGGTCGGCCATGCCGGCGCGGCCCCAGGTTGAAAGGAGTGCGTTATGCCTTCCCGCGATTTCAAGCGTACCGACCGCGTCGGCGCCGAACTGCGCCGCGAATTGGGTCTGCTTGTCCATGCCGCCGTGCGCGATCATGGCCTGCCTTCGGTGAGCGTGTCGGACGTGGAGGTCACCCGTGATCTCGACTGGGCGACGGTGTGGGTTACGGCGCTGCAGCCGGAGCGTTCCGCCGAGGCCATGAAGGCCTTGAAGGAGCTGGCGGTGGAGTTCCGCCGCACGCTGTCGCGCAGCATGCGCCTGCGCCGCGTGCCCGAACTGCGGTTCAAGTACGACGATTCCGTGGACAAGGGCGAACGTATCGAACACTTGCTGAGCCAGGACAGCCTCCGCACGCCGGCGGCTGCCGAGGACCAAAACGAGGACTGATGAAGGCGCGTCGTTTCCGTGACCTGCACGGTATCCTGCTATTGGACAAGCCGTTGGGTCTGAGTTCCAACCAGGCGCTGCAGGTCGCCCGCAAGCTGTTCTGGGCTGAGAAGGGCGGTCATACCGGCGCGCTCGACCCCCTCGCCAGTGGCCTGCTGCCGCTGTGTTTTGGCGAGGCCACCAAGATTGCCGGCATGTTGCTGGGCTCGCGCAAGGCCTACGTGGCCGAATGCCGCCTGGGCGTGACCACCAGCACCGCCGACCTGGAAGGCGAGGTGGTGCAGGAGCGGCCGGTGCCTGCGCTCAGCGATGAGCGTATCGAGGCCGGCTTGGCCCGCTTGCGTGGGCAGATTACCCAGGTGCCTCCGGCCCATTCCGCCATCAAACAGGACGGCGAGCGGCTTTATCTCAAGGCCCGCCGGGGTGAGGTGGTCGACGTGCCTGCGCGCATGGTCGAGATTCACCGACTGGAGGTGCTGTCCCGCACCGATGACCGACTTGAGCTGTACGTGGAGTGCGGTTCGGGCACCTATATCCGTAGCCTGGCCGTGGACCTGGGCGAGGACCTGGGGTGCGGTGCCCATCTGACGGCGTTGCGCCGCGTATGGGTCGAGCCGTTCAGGGAGCCGGTCATGGTGACCCTGGAGACGTTGCGCGCCGCTGCTGAGCAGGGGGACGAGGCCTTGCTGCCCCATCTGCTCCCGGTATCGGCGGGTCTGGCCGACCTGCCGGCCATGCACCTGGATGCCGAGCGCAGCCGCGCCGTGCAGCAGGGGCAGCAGATTCCGCTGGACCCGGAAATGACTGGCCGGCTTGCGGTGTTTGCCCAGGACGGGCGCCTGCTTGCCCTGGGCGAGGCAGTGGACGGAAAGCTGCGTATCGCGCGCGGCTTCAATCTGCCGAGTGTCATGACAGATGAATCCGCTTTATGACGCTCTTGTTGTCATTGGGCTCCGCTAGTTACAATACGGAGCTTGTTCCAGACTTTTCATTCAACTAGGCGATGCTTGCGCAACGTCATTTAAGTGACGTTGCGCAAGCATCGCACCCGCTTTTTTAGGAAGAGATACCCATGTCCCTTACCGCAGAACAGACCGGCAAGATCATCGCTGACTTTGGCCGCGTGCCGAACGATACCGGTTCGCCGGAAGTGCAGGTCGCCCTGCTGTCGGCCCGCATTGACCACCTGACCGACCATTTCAAGGCCCACAAGCAGGACCATCACTCGCGCCGCGGCCTGCTGAAGCTGGTCAACCAGCGCAAGCGCCTGCTGAGCTACCTGAAGGACCGTGATCTGGCTCGCTACCAGTCCCTGATCGAGCGCCTGGGCCTCCGTCGCTAATCCTGCAAGGACTAAATAACGTGGCGAAAGTAACCAAGTCATTCCAGTTCGGTAATCACGAAGTCACACTGGAGACGGGCGAAATCGCCCGCCAGGCTTCTGGTGCCGTGATGGTCAGCATGGGTGGCACCGTTGTGCTGGTCTCCGTGGTGGCCGCTGCCAAGGCGAAGGATGGGCAGGATTTCTTCCCGCTCACCGTCGATTACGTCGAGAAGTTCTACTCCGCCGGTCGCATTCCGGGCGGCTTCTTCAAGCGCGAAGGCCGCCCGACCGAGAAGGAGACGCTCACCTCGCGTCTGATCGATCGTCCGGTGCGTCCGCTGTTCCCGGAAGAGTTCAAGAACGAAGTGCAGGTCATCGCACAGGTCGTCTCGCTGAACCCGGAGATCGACGGCGACATCCCGGCCATGCTGGGCGCTTCGGCTGCCCTGTCGCTGGCTGGCATCCCGTTCAAGGGTCCGATCGGCGCAGCGCGCGTCGGTTACGTCGATGGCAAGTACCTGCTCAACCCGACCGCTAGCGAGCTCAAGACCTCGCAGCTGGATCTGGTCGTGGCCGGTACCTCCAACGCCGTGCTGATGGTGGAATCCGAAGCCCAGCTGCTGTCCGAAGACGTCATGCTCGGTGCGGTGGTGTTCGGTCACCAGCAGATGCAGGTCGCCATCCGTGCGATCGCTGAGCTGGCCACCGAGGCTGCCAAGCCGTCCATGGCCTGGGAAGCCCCGGCCCGCAACGAGTCGCTGGTCGCCGCCCTCAAGGGCGCCGTCGGCAACAAGCTGGAAGAAGCCTTCCAGGTGCGCGACAAGCTGCAGCGTCGTGACGCCATCGCCGCGATCAAGGCCGACGTGCTCGCCTCGCTCGCCGCTGACGCGGAAGCCAAGGGCTGGGACAAGGCCGAGCTGTCGAAGGAATTCGCCGAGCTCGAGTACCACACCATGCGCGACGGCGTCCTCAAGACCAAGATCCGCATCGACGGCCGTAACCTTGACGACATCCGCCCGATCACGGTCCGCGTCGGCGTGCTGCCGCGTACCCATGGTTCGGCGCTGTTCACCCGCGGTGAAACGCAGGCACTGGTCGTGACCACGCTGGGCACCACCCGTGATGCGCAGATCATCGACGCGCCGGAAGGCGAGTCGAAGGATGCCTTCCTGTTCCATTACAACTTCCCGCCGTTCTCGGTGGGCGAGTGCGGCCGCTTCGGCGCGCCGAAGCGTCGTGAAATCGGTCACGGTCGCCTCGCCAAGCGCGGTGTGCAGGCGGTGAAGCCGTCCATCGAAGAATTCCCGTACGTGGTGCGCGTGGTCTCTGAAATCACCGAGTCCAACGGTTCCTCGTCGATGGCTTCGGTGTGCGGTTCCTCGCTGGCCATGATGGACGCGGGCATTCCGCTCAAGGCTCCGGTGGCGGGTATCGCCATGGGCCTGGTGAAGGAAGGCAACGACTTTGTCGTGCTGTCGGACATCCTGGGTGATGAAGATCACCTGGGCGAC
>NZ_JAELTT010000244.1 GCF_016428975.1 Dyella sp. ASV21 | reverse complement strand
CCCCCCCCCCCCCCCCCCCCCCCCCCCCCCCCCCCCCCCCCCCCCCCCCCCCCCCCCCCCCCCCCCCCCTTTTTCCCGCACAAGCCGCAAACCGCGATTCGGTCACGGGTCTCGTGGGCTCGGAGATGTGTATAAGAGACAGCCCCCGGCATCGGTCGCTCCCGCCGCGCCGACTTCGGCACCTGTCGCCGCGCCCCCCGTGGTCGCCGCGCCAGCCGCCTCCGCCCCGGCGTCTGCGCGGGCGTCTGCGCCTGTCTCTTATACACATCTGACGCTGCCGACGACAACGTTCGGGTGTAGGTCTCGGTGGTGGCCGGGTCGTGATAGGGGGGGGGGGGGGGGGGGGGGGGGGGGGGGGGGGGGGGGGGGGGGGGGGGGGGGGGGGGGGGGGGG
>NZ_JAELTT010000243.1 GCF_016428975.1 Dyella sp. ASV21 | reverse complement strand
CCCCCCCCCCCCCCCCCCCCCCCCCCCCCCCCCCCCCCCCCCCCCCCCCCTTTTTCCCGCATCACACGCCACCCGAGATTCGGTCACGGGTCTCGTGGGCTCGGAGATGTGTATAAAAGACAGGTAATCCTTCTGCTGCGCGACCAGGGCCAGGCCCAGCCCCGTATTGCCGGCCGTGCCTTCCACCAGCGTATCGCCCGGGCGGATTTTGCCGGCACGCTCGGCGCCCTCGATCATGGATAAGCCAATACCTGTCTCTTATACACATCTCCGAGCCCACGAGACCCGTGACCGAATCTCGGTGTCCGGCGTGGGCGTGAAAAAGGGGGGGGGGGGGGGGGGGGGGGGGGGGGGGGGGGGGGGGGGGGGGGGGGGGGGGGGGGGGGGGGGGGG
>NZ_JAELTT010000242.1 GCF_016428975.1 Dyella sp. ASV21 | reverse complement strand
CCCCCCCCCCCCCCCCCCCCCCCCCCCCCCCCCCCCCCCCCCCCCCCCCCCCCCCCCCCCCCCCCTTTCTACTGACACGGCGCCCACCGACATCTACACCCGAACGTTGTCGTCGGCAGCGTCAGATGTGTATAAGAGACAGGCTAAGCACTGCGGCGCTACCATACGTACTTCATTCGTACGAGGAAGACGCTCTTGAACGTGAAGGACAGCAACGGCGGCGGACGTAGCGACTGGCGCGACACCAGCAGCTGTCTCTTATACACATCTCCGAGCACACGAGACCCGTGACCGAATCTCGGTTGGCGTCTTGTGGGTTAAAAATGGGGGGGGGGGGGGGGGGGGGGGGGGGGGGGGGGGGGGGGGGGGGGGGGGGGGGGGGGGGGGGGGGGG
>NZ_JAELTT010000241.1 GCF_016428975.1 Dyella sp. ASV21 | reverse complement strand
CCCCCCCCCCCCCCCCCCCCCCCCCCCCCCCCCCCCCCCCCCCCCCCCCCCCCCCCCCCCCCCCCCCCCCCTTTCCCAGCCCAAGACGGCAACCGAGATTCGGTCACGGGTCTCGTGGGCTCGGAGATGTGTATAAGAGACAGGACCCAGGCCCATCTGCGCCTCGCCGTGCTGGCCCAGCGTATAGCTCAGCTCGTGCAAAGGTTCGCTTTGCGGTTGCTTGATGGTCACGTTGACAAGGCCGCCGAAACCTGTCTCTTATACACATCTGACGCTGCCGACGACAACGTTCGGGTGTAGGTCTCGGTGGTCGCCGTCTCAGTAGAAGGGGGGGGGGGGGGGGGGGGGGGGGGGGGGGGGGGGGGGGGGGGGGGGGGGGGGGGGGGGGGGGGGG
>NZ_JAELTT010000240.1 GCF_016428975.1 Dyella sp. ASV21 | reverse complement strand
CCCCCCCCCCCCCCCCCCCCCCCCCCCCCCCCCCCCCCCCCCCCCCCCCCCCCCCCCCCCCACCCCTCTTTATTCACCTACCGCCAACCGAGATTCGGTCACGGGTCTCGTGGGCTCGGAGATGTGTATAACCCCCCCGGTGGAGGGATCGCTGGGGTTGGGCGTAAGCAGGTTGGCCGCGCTACCCATGAACGAGGTGAGCAGATAATCCTCGGTGGTGCGACCCCAGCGCAGTGTGTTGTGCAACTGTCTCTTATACACATCTGACGCTGCCGACGACAACGTTCGGGGGTAGATAGGGGTGGTCGCGGGGTGCTGAAAAAGGGGGGGGGGGGGGGGGGGGGGGGGGGGGGGGGGGGGGGGGGGGGGGGGGGGGGGGGGGGGGGGGG
>NZ_JAELTT010000239.1 GCF_016428975.1 Dyella sp. ASV21 | reverse complement strand
CCCCCCCCCCCCCCCCCCCCCCCCCCCCCCCCCCCCCCTCCCCCCCCACCACCAACACCCCCCCTCTTTTTTTATGATACGGCTACCACCGAGATCTACACCCGAACGTTGTCGTCGGATGCGTCAGATGTGTATAAGAGACAGTCGTGATCAATGCCTCGGAGTTCGACCTGCTCAAGCGCGTGCGCGAGGCCGTGGCATCGCCCATGCGTGCGTATTGAAGGACAGGCTCCGCATGAAGGCGGAACGACCTGTCTCTTATACACATCTCCGAGCCCACGAGACCCGTGACCGAAGCGCGGGGTCAGTGGAGAGAGGGAAAAATAGGGGGGGGGGGGGGGGGGGGGGGGGGGGGGGGGGGGGGGGGGGGGGGGGGGGGGGGGGGGGGGGGGGGG
>NZ_JAELTT010000238.1 GCF_016428975.1 Dyella sp. ASV21 | reverse complement strand
CCCCCCCCCCCCCCCCCCCCCCCCCCCCCCCCCCCCCCCCCCCCCCCCCCCCCCCCCCCCCCCCCCCCCCCCTCTTACACGCCTCAGACGCCACCCGCGATTCGGTCACGGGTCTCGTGGGCTCGGGATGTGTATAAGAGACAGGCATGCACCTGTACCAGCCCGCGCCAGAGCAGCCACGCAAGCAGCAAAAGCACCAGGATCAGCACCACCACCACCTCGCGCGGAGGCAGTATGGTGGAGGCCAGCGCCTGTCTCTTATACACATCTGACGCTGCCGACGACAACGTTCGGGTGTAGATCTCGGGGGTCGGGGGGTCGTTGAAGAGGGGGGGGGGGGGGGGGGGGGGGGGGGGGGGGGGGGGGGGGGGGGGGGGGGGGGGGGGGGGGGGGGG
>NZ_JAELTT010000237.1 GCF_016428975.1 Dyella sp. ASV21 | reverse complement strand
CCCCCCCCCCCCCCCCCCCCCCCCCCCCCCCCCCCCCCCCCCCCCCCCCCCCCCCCCCCCCCCCCCCCCCTTACTGACCCGCCGCCCCCCGAGATCTACACCCGAACGTTGTCGTCGGCAGCGTCAGATGTGTATAAGAGACAGGCCTTGTACAACATCGACAGGATCATCGCGTTCACCGCCACCGACTTGCCCGAACCGGTGGTGCTGGCGACCAGCATATGCGGCGCCTTGGCGATGGGCAAGGGCATCTGTCTCTTATACACATCTCCGAGCCCACGAGACCCGTGACCGAATCGCGGGTGGCGGGGTGTGCGTGAAAAAAGGGGGGGGGGGGGGGGGGGGGGGGGGGGGGGGGGGGGGGGGGGGGGGGGGGGGGGGGGGGGGGGGGGGGG
>NZ_JAELTT010000025.1 GCF_016428975.1 Dyella sp. ASV21 | reverse complement strand
ATGCCATCCTGCGCGCGCTGCGCCAGCTCAACGACAACGAAACCCTGCTCATCCAGTCCGGCAAGCCGGTCGGCGTGTTTCCCACGCATGCGGACGCGCCACGCGTGCTGCTGGCCAACTCCAACCTGGTGCCGGCGTGGGCCAACTGGGAGCATTTCAACGAGCTCGATAAGAAGGGCCTAATGATGTATGGCCAGATGACGGCCGGCTCGTGGATCTACATCGGCTCGCAGGGCATCGTGCAGGGCACGTACGAAACCTTCGTGGAGATGGGGCGCCAGCATTACGGCGGCAGCCTCAAGGGCAAGTGGATTCTCACCGCGGGCCTGGGCGGCATGGGCGGCGCACAGCCGCTGGCGGCGACGTTGGCGGGCGCGTGCTCACTCAACATCGAATGCCAGCAGAAGAGCATCGATTTCCGCTTGAAGACGCGTTATGTGGACGAGCAGGCGACGGACCTGGACGACGCGCTGGCGCGCATCGCCAAGTACACGGCCGCAGGCGAAGCCAAGTCGATCGCTTTGCTGGGCAATGCCGCCGATGTGCTGCCGGAGCTGGTGCGCCGCGGCGTGCGCCCGGATGCGGTGACCGATCAGACCAGCGCGCACGACCCGGTCAACGGCTATCTTCCGAGTGGCTGGACGGTGGAGCAGTGGTTCGAGCGCCGCAAGAGCGATCCGGCCGGCACCGCCAAGGCCGCCAAGCAGTCCATGAAGAAGCACGTGGAGGCGATGCTCGCCTTCCATGCGCAGGGCATTCCCACCTTCGACTACGGCAATAACATCCGCCAGATGGCCAAGGATGAGGGCTGTGCGAACGCGTTCGCGTTCCCGGGCTTCGTGCCGGCCTACGTACGCCCGCTGTTCTGTCGCGGCGTGGGCCCGTTCCGCTGGGTGGCGTTGTCGGGTGATCCGGAGGACATCTACAAGACCGACCAGAAGGTGAAGGAGCTGATCCCCGACGATCCGCACCTGCATCGCTGGCTGGACATGGCCAAGGAGCGCATCAGCTTCCAGGGCTTGCCTGCACGCATCTGCTGGGTGGGCCTGGGCCTGCGCCACAAGCTTGGCCTGGCGTTCAATGAGATGGTGCGCAACGGCGAGCTGAAGGCACCGGTAGTGATCGGTCGCGATCACCTCGATTCCGGTTCGGTAGCCAGCCCCAACCGCGAAACCGAAGCCATGCGCGACGGTTCCGATGCCGTGAGCGACTGGCCGCTGCTCAACGCCATGCTCAACGTGGCCGGCGGCGCCACCTGGGTGTCGCTGCATCATGGCGGCGGCGTGGGCATGGGTTATTCGCAGCATTCGGGTGTGGTGATCGTGTGCGACGGCAGCGAAGCGGCCGACAAGCGCATCGCGCGCGTGCTGTGGAACGACCCGGGCACCGGCGTGATGCGTCATGCCGACGCGGGTTACGACATGGCCATCGAGTGCGCCAAGGAGCAGGGGCTCAATCTCCCGATGCTTTGATGAGCGCCGTGCCCTGGGAGGTGACCCGGGGCACGGGCCGCATCGCTGGCCGGCCATCGTCCGGCCAGCGCTTTGCCACATGGCGGTGTCACATTCCTGCCGAACTCTTTTCGACAGGAATGTCTTCATGATGGATCGTATGTTCGGCAGCCCCTTGCGGGCGGCTGCCCTGATCGTGGCGTGTGCGACGACGGCCCTCTGGACGCCGCTTGTTGCCCAGGCCGCCACCACGCCGCAGCAGACCCAGTGGCAACAGGCGGTGGATGCCGCCGTGCAGCGCGCACGTCCCGGCGTGTTGGGGGTGGCGGTGCTGGATGTACGCACGGGCGCGCAGGCCGGCGCAAATGCCGCCCAGCCGTTTCCCATGATGAGCGTGTTCAAGGCGCCCGTGGCCGCCGCCGTGCTGGCGCGTGTGGATGCCGGACGCCTCACGCTCGATCACCCGGTGATCATCACGCGGTCCGAGGTATTGAGCGGTTCGGCGGTGCCCTCGATTGGCGCCAAGTTCCACGGCGAGCGCATGAGCTTTACGGTGGAGCGTCTGCTGCAAGCGGCCGTGAGCGAAAGCGACAACACGGCCGTGGATGCCCTGATCAAGCTGCTCGGTGGCCCGCAGGAGGTCACGGCGTTTCTGCGTGCGCATGGCATCGATGGCATGCGGGTAGACCAGGATGAAGCGGGCGTGTCGCGTGTGTTCCAGGCGCTGGAGCCGGGGCAGTCGCTACCGGCCAACGAGTCCGCCGAGGCGGAAGTCGCGCGCTATCGTCGTGGTTACCAGGCGTTCCTGGCCGATCCGCGCAATCGCACGACGCCCCAGGCCGCCGTGGATTTTCTGCGCAAACTGCAAGCGCGCGAGCTGCTGTCCGATGCCTCAACCGGGCACTTGCTGGCGCTGATGCGAGCACAAGTTATTCCCAATCGCTTGCGCGCCGGTGCGCCCGCAGGAGTGGTGGTGGCCGACAAGACGGGCACCTCCGGCAGCTTCGAAAAGCGCACGGCTGCCTATAACGACATGGCGCTGTTGACCTGGCCCGATGGGCGTACGGTGATCGTGGCGGCGTTCCTTTCCGACTCGCCGGCCACGCCGGCCGAGCGCGACGCCCTGTTCGCCGATCTGGCCCGCACGCTGGCGGCATCCGTCCAGCCGTGAGCATCGCGGTGATGGCGCCATCCCGGCGGTGAGCGCATGATGCGCCCACATTGACCTGGGAGAGCGTGCGATGGCGATCGAGCTGAAGCTGCTGGGGTGGTCGATTCTGCTGGGCCTGGTGTACGTGATGGTGGCCGCCACGCTGGGCTCCCAGCAACGCGGCCTGAAATGGAACGCGAGCAATCGCGAAGGTGAGCCCCGGGCGCTGACCGGGGCAGGTGGCCGTGCCGACCGTGCCAGCCGGAATTTCCTGGAGACGTTCGTGTTCTTCGCCGCCGCCGTGCTCGCGGTGGTGCTGGCGCAACGATCCAACGCCACGACCGCACTCGGTGTCCAGCTCTACTTCTGGGCACGCTTGATCTATTTGCCGATCTACGTGATTGGCATTCCCTACCTGCGCACCCTCGTCTGGGCCGTCTCGATGGCAGGCATCGTGATGGTGTGGTCGGCATTGCTATAGGGCGACGCGCGTCGAAAAGTTGCCTCATGTCAAAATTTTGACGTCACAGGCTTGACGATTCGCTCGAACCAGGGAACGGGACGGGTGTGTGATTTCTTTGTGTTTTCCAGTTTTTTCAGTGAGTTGGGCCGCCTTTATTGGGCCGTGTGTAAGCATCGAGGTACGCAACAGGCCGATGCATGACCACACTGCGGTTCCGGTGCATTTGCACCGGACCGCCGGCAAAGGGGCCGGCGGTTTCCTCACTGAAACTGGAGAACAGCATGAATACCGAATTCGTACGCACCGGCTCACTGACCGAACTGACCAGCTACCCCAAGTGGGCGCAAGCCATGGTTGAGGCCTGTGAACCCGCCCGCCGTAGCGTTCGAGAGCATGTCATGTGGGATTTGATGAGCGAAGGACGCATCGACGTGACCACCATGAGCAATTTCATGGTGGGTACGTGGTCCCTGATCGAGCGCTTTCCCTCGTTCATGGCACAGAACTTGTTGAAGACCCAGTACGGGCGCAGCGCGGGCGACAACCTCGCCCGTCGCTGGCTGGTACGCAATATCCGGGTCGAACAGAACCATGCCGAGTACTGGCTGGACTGGGCGGACGGCGCTGGGGTGCCTCGTCAGCAGGTGCTGGAAGGCCGCCCGCCGCGTGGTACCCAGATGGCGGCCGAGTGGTGCCATGAGGTCTGCGGCAAGGACACGCTGGCGGCCGGTATTGCCGCCACGAACTACGCCATCGAGGGTGTTACGGGCGAATGGTCACAGAAGGTGTACGACAGTGCCGCTTACGCTGACAGTTTGTCTCCCGCTGGACGGAAGGCAACGTTGCGGTGGCTACAGTTGCACGCAGCCTATGACGATACCCACCCATGGGAGGCGCTGGAGATTGTCTGTACCCTAATGGGCAGTCACCCAGCTCCCGAGGAAGTGGAGCACGTGAGGGAATGCATCGAGCGTAGCTACGTCAGCCTGCACTATGGGCTGGAGCGCTGCTTGCTGCAGCCGGTCGCGGAGAAGGTGGAAGATCAGGCGGCGTAACGAAGAGATCTCGTCGTCGACAGTGTGACGGGACGCGATGTAGTTTTATGAAGTGGTCATATACAAGGGACGCCATGGATTTGATCCGTAGCACCTCGCTAGGACCGCTGTCCCGACGCTTGAGGCCACTGGCCTACGGGCTAGTGGCCGTTATCGGCCTCATTCTCTTCTTGACCTGGTTCGCCCTCCAGGTCCAGGTGACTCTCGCCGGTTTCCTCAACGGCGAGAGCATTTGGAGCAAGGCGCAGAAGCAGGCGGTGATCGACCTGACCGTCTATGCCGAAACCGGCAACGAAGACCGTCTGCGCACGTATCGCAAAAACTACGAATTGCTCGCCTCCGATAGCTGGGCTCGTGACGCCATTGCCTCGGGCACCTACGACAAGGCGGCGGTGGACGAAGCCTTCGCTCGCGGCTTGATTCTTCCGTCGGCCAAGTCCGGCATGATCTTCATGCTGCACTACTGCACCGACGTGCCGCATATGCGCGAGGCCGTGCTGGTGTGGCGGCAAGCCGATGGTCCGCTGAAGCGCCTGGACGCCATCGCCGCGCAACTGCAGCGCGCCTATGCCCAGGGCGCCCTCGATCACGAGGCCGTGACCGAACAGCTGGCCGCCATCAATGCCATCAACGATGAGCTGGAGCCGCTTACCAAGCAATTTTCGCTGGAGGTTGCCCAGGGCGCCATCTGGCTGGGCAGGGTGTTGTTCGCGGCGGTGTTCTTTGCCGCGTGCGCGGCCTCCCTCATCTGGCTGCGCATGGCGCAGCGTGTACTTTCGCGAATCCGTGGCACCGAGGAGCGCTACAGCCTGCTGTTCGACAGCGCGGCCGATGCCATCCTGATGGTGGACGAAGCCACCGGCACCGTCCTGGGCGCCAACCGCACCACTTTGCAATGGACGGGTCGCTCCCTGGATGCCTTGCAGGGCATCCAGCTATCGGACTTGTTCATCCCGGTGCTGCACCGGGCGGACGGTGCGGTCACCGGCGAGCTGCACGGTGCCGCTGGCGAGCCCCGCCCGGTAGAGATGCGCAGCAGCGTGGCGCATTGGGGCACACGCAGCGTGCGTCAGTTGATTCTGCGCGACATCACCGAGCGCGTGAATCTGGAGCAGCAGCGCCGTATTGCCTCCGAGGCGCTGGCGGGTATCGCCGAGGGCGTGATCATTGCGGATGCGGACCGCCGCGTGACCCGCGTGAACGCCGCGCATATCCGCATGACCGGCTTCACCATGCAAGCGCTGCACGGCATGCGCTTTGACGATGTCCGCACCATGCCGGATGGATCCTTCCTGCCCGATTCGATCTGGGAAACCATCGAGCTGGATGGCAACTGGGTCGGCGAGGTGCGTACTCGTCGCCACGACGGCACCAGCTACCCTGAATTGCTGAGCATCAGCGCCATCCGCAACCCGGACGGGCATGTGCAGCACTACGTGGCGGTGATCAACAACATCAGCGCCACCAAGGCCAATGAGCAGCGCCTGCAATACCTGGCAGCGCACGACCCACTCACGGGGCTGACCAATCGCGCCGAGTTCGAGCGGCGCTGCGTGCAGGCCCTGGTCCGGGCCGAACGTGAGCGCGGCATGATCGCGGTGTTGTTCATCGACCTGGATGCGTTCAAAGCGGTCAACGACAGCTATACGCACGCCATCGGCGATCACCTGCTGGTGAAGGTCGCCGAGCGCATCGTCTATGAATTGGGTGATCGTGGCCTGGCGGGGCGCATCGGTGGCGACGAGTTCACCGTGTTGCTGGGTGACATGTATTCGCGCGAGCAGGCCAGCGCTGCGGCCGGCCGCCTGTTGACCGCGCTGGCCGCGCCGGTGGTGGTGGGCGAGTACGAGGTGGCGCTCAGCGCGAGCATCGGCATCGCCTGCTATCCGCTGGATGGCGCGGATGTTCCAACCCTTATCACGAATGCCGATGCCGCCATGTATGCGGCCAAGACCGAAGAGCGCAACGCGTTCCGCTTTTACTCGCCACGCATGCAGGCGGACGCACGCCGCCGTATCGCCCTGGCATCGGAACTGCGCAAGGCGTTGGCCGAGAATGAGTTCCACCTGGTGTTCCAGCCCTCGGTGGAGATGCGCAGCGGGCGCATCGTAGCGGTGGAAGCCTTGCTGCGCTGGCATCATCCCAAGCGTGGACAGATTCCGCCTATCGAGTTCATTCCGATGGCAGAGAAGCTGGGCCTGATCCGCCGTATCGATCAGTGGGTGCTCCAGGCCGCTTGCACGCAGATGCAGCAGTGGGACCGCGACGGCGTACCGCCGTTGCGCATGGCCGTGAACGTATCGGCGCATTGGTTCGGGCAAGCCAACTTCGTGGACGACATCCGTTCGCTGCTGGAGTCGCGACGCCTTGCGCCGGAGCGCCTGATGCTGGAAATCACCGAAGGCGCCATCCTGCGCCTGGGCGAGGAAATGGAGCGCACCCTCCTGGCGTTGCATGCCCTGGGCGTGGGTGTGGCGATTGACGATTTCGGTACCGGTTATTCGTCCATGAGTTACCTCAAGCTACGCGCCATCGCGTATCTGAAAATCGATCAGAGCTTTGTGGCGGGCCTGCCCGACGACGAAAGCGACGGCGCCATCATTGAAGCGATGCTCACCCTCTGCCGCAGGCTCGATATCAGCCCGATTGCTGAAGGCATCGAGACCGAGGAGCAGCACCGCTTCCTGCTGCGCGCTGGCTGCCAGGAAGGCCAGGGTTATCTGTATTCGCGACCCGTAGAGCCCGAGCAGATCGTGCAATTGCTGGGCTCCGGCCGCCGCGCCGTGGGCTCCCACTTGCGGCTGGTGCCACCGGAATCGCTCTAAGCCGGCGGCGTTGCCGCGCATGCGTCGGCAACGCGTCATGCTTGTTTCATCCTTGATGGAGGCTTGGCGATGCCCCGAGTCTTGCCGTCATTCCCCCGAAAACGGGAGACGCCCTTCGGCCGCCGAAGGGCGTGTCCCCCTGCGCCTTTGCATTGCGTGATGTGAAGGCAGGGCGCGTGGTTCGTTCGAGCAGTGCGGGTGACTGATCAGAGCATCCCTAGTGCAGCTGCACGCTCACCACGTTTTCCTCGGGGCGATAGAGCGCCGGGAATTGCTGCTTGAGGTGGGCCACCTTGGGTGCATCGTTGAACACGATATACGGCTCGTCCGGGTGCCGTTGCGCGTAGTCCTGGTGATAGGCCTCCGCCGTATAGAAACCTTGCAGTGGTGTCAGCTGGGTCACGATGGGGTCGCCAAATGCATGCGCCGCGGTCAATTGCGCGATATAGGCACTGGCTACGCGCTTCTGCTCATCGTTGGTGTAAAAGATCACGCCGCGATATTGCGTACCGGTGTCCGGTCCCTGGCGATTTAGCTCGGTTGGGTCGGTGGCCACGGAGAAATAGATCTTCAGCAACTGCCCATAGCTGATCTTGGCGGGGTCGTAGACTATCTTCACCGACTCGGCGTGACCGGTGTCGCCATCGCTTACGCGCTCGTATTGCGCTGTGTTGGCCGAGCCACCGGCGTAGCCGGCCCAGACCCTCTTTACGCCTTTGACGTGCTCGAACACCGACTGCATGCCCCAGAAGCAGCCGCCCGCCAACACGGCGGTCTGGTCGCCCTGGGCTGCGGTTGCATCCAGTGCGGGGTCGGGCAGGTTGGCAATGCCACTGCCGGCGGAAGCCAGGCTGCAGGCGCCCAGGCCGCTGATGGCCAGCAGGGCGGTGAACAGGGCGGAAAAGCGAATGCTCATTGCGGACGCTCCATCGGTCGATGGCGGCGCGCGGCGCGCGCTGCCGGTACGTCATGGTCGGATCGCTCGATCCGCCTGACACTCGACTATTCGCTGACCGTGCCGGCCCGGTTACCTTCATCCTGGCATGACCCGGTCGACCCGATGCGAAGGCCGCGCAAAGGCGGTGTTATCGTGCCCGCACTCATTGCTTGCGGTATCGCCCATGGCAGATGCGATCGACCTGAACGCCTACCTGGCGCGAATCGGCTATCACGGCTCGCTGGCACCCTCGTTCAGCACGTTACGGGCCTTGGCCACCGCCCATGTGGCGGCCATTCCGTTCGAGAACCTCGACCCGCTGTTGCGGGTGCCGGTGTCCATCGATACAGCCGCGGTGCAGCACAAGCTGGTGCAGCAGGGGCGCGGGGGCTACTGCTTTGAGCAGAACCGCCTGATGATGGACGTGCTGCGGTCGTTGGGCTTCAGCGTCACCGGTCTTATCGCGCGAGTGCTGTGGATGAAGCCCGAGGATGCCGAGGTCGCGCAGACGCATCAGCTACTGCGGGTGGCGTTGGATGGCGAAAGCTGGCTGGTGGATGTGGGTTTCGGCAGCATGGCCTTGACTGGCGCCTTGCGCCTGGAACACGCGCGCGAGCAGGCGACGGGCAACGAACCGTTTCGATTGCTCGAACGCGACGGCCAGTGGCGCATGCAGGCGCTGGTGCGCGAGGAGTGGCGAACCCTTTACCGCTTCGATCTGCAGGCGCGCGAACCCATCGACTATGTCGTGGCCAACCACTACACCTCGACCTTTCCCGCTTCCCGCTTCCTGCACGACCTGATCGCCGCGCGCACCTTGCCCGATCGGCGCCTGGGGTTGCGCAATCGCGAATTTTCCATTCATCCGACGGGCGGAGAATCGCTACGGCGTGTGCTGAGTGGCGCGGACGAGATCAGGCAGGTGCTGCGCGAGCAGTTCGGCATCCGCTTGCCGACGCATCCTGCGCTGGAGCGCACGCTGGCCGCCCTGCCGGAACCCGCCTGAGCATCCTCGGGTCGATCACCCTGGCCGGTCAGAAGAAACACGCATTCCGCTGTCGGATCATGCCATGCAAAGGCACGGGGCGATCCGCCCCTCGGTTGTGGAAGGGCGTCCCGGCTCTCGCGCGTATGAGAGAGCAATCAGCGCCCCCCAAAGGGCACCCGCTTAAGCGGGTGCGTTGACGTAGATGGTGAAATCCTCGATCTGCACTACCTGGCCCGCGTGGATCTTGCAGGTCTTGCGCAGCTCCTGTACGCCATCCACCGCGACCGCGCCGCTGGCCACGATGGCCTTGCCGGCGCCGCCGCTATCGCACAGGCCAACCAGCTTGAGCAGTTGGTTGAGTTCCACAAAGTCGCGGTCCAGTTCAAAGTCGATATCTTGCATGGTGGGTCAGGCGTCGGTGTCGTCGAAGGCGCTTTCAGGCAGCGCGAAGAATACGAAGAAGGGCTTGCCGTTTTCCTGCCAGAAATCGACGGCCTCCTCGAGAATGTCCAGCAAGGTGTCGAAATCGTCCTCGTCCGCGTTGCGCATGGCTTCCGCGTGATCCAGCAGCAGAATCACACCGGGCGCCTTCAGCCAGGAGAGATCGCGCACGCTGTCGGCCAGTGCGTCCCAGTTGCGGCCGAAATCGGCGGGCAAACGCAGGGCCACGGTGAGGCGATCGAACAGCATTTCATGATGGGTGTAGTCGGCGAGACTGGCACGGCACACCGCGAGCCCTTCCATGCCGGCGGCATCGCCGAGCGGAATCAGGTCATCGGAGGTGACGAAGAAGATGCCGCCGTGTTCGGCATCGTTGAAATCCAGGTCGAAGTTGGCGTTCATGGGGTGACCTCGAACCGGCGAAAAGTTCGGTAATGATCGTCGGTGTAGTAGTAGACCTGCGGTGGTGTGCCGCCGGTGATGATGCGGCGTGCACCGCGGTAATCCAGCCCGGGCGTATCCACCGTGTACTCGTGGTAATAGCCTTCGGGCTGGGCGGGAAGGCGGTTCTCGCGGTTCTGGAACACCACGCCGTCCTGTCGATGCTCAAACGGCCCGCCCCGGGCGATGCGCGCCAGGATATCCGCCGCTTCCGGCGGCAGGAATGCGGGCAGCGTGCTTGGTGACGCTACGCTGTTGGCCTGCGGCGCGGCAACGGTGCCACCGGTGGGCGCGGGTTCCGTGCCGTGCCGCCCCCACAACAGGGCAGCCACCACCAGCACGATCAGTAACAGGAAGGGTTTGAGGGCTCGCATGGGGAGGGTTCCGGCGGAGTGGCGCGAGTGTAGAGCTTCTTGTGCTTCAAGGCGGCATTAGCCGCCCGCATCGACTCGCTGTTGCAATGCCATGGCCGCAGCCGGATTGCGCTCCTTGGCGCTGCTGATGAAATACATGAACACATCCCGGGCCACGCCGTTCGCGAGTGGCGCGGCAACGTGCGGCAACTAGGCCGGGTCGCCACCTTCGGCCCACTGGCGGGCCAGCGCGCTCCAATGGTCGAGCTCGGTCGGTGCGTAGCCGGTATCGATATGCGATTGGCTGCGCATTAAGCGGGCATAGGCGAAATCGCCGGTGAGGTCGGCCAGCGAGGGGTATTGTGGCGAATCGGTAAACACGGTGGGCACGCGATGGCTACGTGCCAGTTCAACGTACTTCTCGTCCAGGAAGCTGCGATGACGTACTTCCAGTACGTGCCGCATGGCCTGGCCGTTGAGTTCGCGCGGCAGCAGATCGAGGAAGGCGGCCAGGTCATCGGCATCGAACGGACGCGATGGCGGCAACTGCCAAAGCACTGGCCCCAGGCGATCGCCGAACTCGGCCAGGCCGCCAAACACAAAGCCATCGATACCGCGGGCGGTGTCGGCCAGCCGCTTGCCCTCCGTGACATAGCGGGGCGCCTTGAGCGAAAACACGAAACCGGCCGGCGTCTCGGCGGCCCATTTCGCATAGGTAGCCGGCTTTTGCGCGCCGTAAAAGGTGCCGTTGATTTCAATGGCCCGCAGTTGGCGGCTGGCAAACTCCAGCTCTCGACGCTGCACGAGGCCGGAGGGATAGAAGTTGTTGCGCCAGGGCGCAAAGTTCCAGCCGCCGATGCCTACGCGTACATGCGAGGCGGTGCCGTGGCCGGCGGGGCTGGAGAACAGGTCATGGTGCATCGGGGACTCCCTGCGGGGGCGGCATGATGCCACGGCACGATCAATCCAGCGGCACGTGATTGGGATACGGGCCGCGTGCCGCCATGAAGGCGGTGGGCGTCATGCCGGCAAAGTCGCGAAACTCATGGATGAGATGGGCCTGATCGCCGTAGCCGCCATCGAACGCCACGCTGCTCCAATCCACGGTTTCGCAGCGATAGGCGGCATCGACCACGCGGCGAAAGCGCATCAGGCGCGCATAGCGCTTGGGGCCCATGCCTACCTGCCGCCGGAACAGGCGGCCGAAGCGATACTCAGACAGGCCCGTGTCACGCACGAGGGAGGCAATGCGCGTCACCTGCGGCAGCCGTTCCAACTCGCCCAGCGCATGGCGCACTTCAGGGGCAAGCTGTGGCGTGTACACGCGCGCTTGCAGCCATTGCTCCAACACGGCCAGTCGTTGCGCGGCGCTGGGCGTATCGAGCAACTGTTCGCGCAAGTGGTGGGCGCTGTAGCCGAAGAGGTCCTCCAGCCCGATATCCCGCGCCACCAAGGCGGTATGGTCCTCCCCGGTAAAGGCATGCGCACCACCAGGGTGGAACACCACGCCCATCACGCGCACCTGCTCAGCGGTGTCGATGATCTGGCTGCGCAAACACGGACCGCCGATCACCGCCGCTGGGGCGCGCAGGCAACGTCGCTCCAGATCGTCGCTATAGACGCGGGTCTCGTTCTCGTGGAGGTTGATGATCAGCCCGGCGCCGGGCACGGGCAGCACGCGCTCGTAGTGATGGCCGGGCGGCGGCATGTCCCAGTCCCACAGACGGGAGACCAGGGCGTCCAGTGGCGGCGCAGGGGTGACGACCAGGTGTCCCATCGGAAGGCTCCAGGCGGCTCCCCGAGTATAAAGGCCGATGGAGCGGGGTGGTCATCGCCTGGCTACGATCATAGGGGGCGCGGCCCATTCAGATTCCGATGCTCTCCCAGCCGTATTCCAGGGGAGTGGCCATGTTGCGGCATGTACAGCATGGGCGCGTGGACATTCAGGCCATAGGCGCACCTTACGGATACGACCTACCGCCACACACGTGGCCATGGAAGCACGCATGGTGGCCAGCCAGGCGCGGCAAACCCGCTGTCACGGAATGTCATAGACTCCGGCCGTTTGGAGGGCGTCGCCACCGGATGGCGCGGGCGGCATAACCCAAGACGCCTATTCGCAGCGACAGGAGCACGCGCATGTATACGAAGACTCTTTATGCGGGTTGGAGCGACATGGACTTCAACTCCCACATGCGCAACACCGCCTACCTCGATAAGACGGTGGACGTGCGACAAATGTTCCTGATGGAGCATGGGTTTCCCATGGAAGAGTTCCTGCGCCTAAAGATCGGCCCGGTGGTCATGAAGGACGAGGTGGAGTATTTCAAGGAAATTGGGCTGCAACAGCAGATCACGGTGACTTACGCGCTTGCCGGCCACTCCGACGACGGCAGTCGCTTCCTGCTACGGCACGAGATATTTCGACAGGACGGGAAGCTCAGCGCGCGAGTGACCAGCGCGGGAGGATGGTTGGACCTCAACGAGCGCAAGCTTATTGCCCCACCTCCCGCACTTATCGCAGCGATGCAATCTCTGGAAAGGACGCATGACTTCGTCGTGCTTCCACCGAGCATAAAGGCACGTGACTGATACGTCGGCCGGGTGTCCTGCTGTCCATGCGGGCGAGCATGAGGGGCTGCTGGTCGAACGCCCGCGCCGGCGCCTCGGGTGCCCAGCGTTAGGGGGCATGCGGGGAGCGCCTTCCAACGTGGCCGAGTCGTCCTATTCACCCATGTGAGAAATGTTCGCTTCCCAGCCAAAGCGGACTCCATATCCTTTCGCGGTAAAAAAGCGCGAGGGTTCGCTCTGCAAGCCATAACGCCTGCATACTGCGGGGCGTCCTTTACATCGGTCCGGAGTCATCATGCGTCGTCGCGACTTTCTCACTGGAGCTGTAACCGTCACCGCCGCGGCGTCCACCGCCCTTATGTTGGGCAGCTCTCCGGCTCACGCCGCGCCTGCCGCCCTGGCCGGGTTGGCCTCCATGACCTCGGGTGCCAAGCCCATCTCGGTGGAGGAGCGCCAAGCGCGAATCGCCAAGCTGCAGCGGCTCATGGTCGACCAGAAGATCGGCGCCTTGATCCTGGAGTCGGGCTCGAGCCTGGATTACTTTACCGGCGTCCAGTGGCATCGCTCGGAGCGTACGACAGCCGCCGTGATCCCGGCGCGGGGCGACATCGTCGTCGTGACCCCTGCCTTTGAAGAACCTTCGATCCGCGAGACTTTGGCGGTGGGTGGCGATGTGCGTCCCTGGAACGAGCATGAAAATCCGTTCGCTCGCCTTGTCGGAGCGCTTCGCGACCGTGGCGTTACCTCTGGCCCGATCGCTTTCGAAGCCACGACGCGTCTGTTTATCGTCGACGGTGTGCGTGAGGCAAGCGCCGGTGCCTACCCTGTGGTCTCTGGCGACGCGCTGGTGAAAGCCGTTCGGCTGATCAAGTCCCCGGCCGAACTCGCGCTGATGCAAACCGCCAATGACGTGACCCTGGCGGCGCTGCGCTACGTCCACGGCAACGTGCGCTCGGGCATGCGCCCCGATGAAATCGCCGCCATGATGAACGCTGCCACCGTCGCTCTTGGCGGCGCGCCGGAGTTCGCGCTCGTGTTGATCAACGAGGCCAGTGCCTATCCGCATGGCTCGCATCAACCGCAGACGCTGCGCGAGGGTTCGGTCATCCTGATGGACGTGGGCTGCAACGTGCATGGTTATCAGTCGGACATCTCGCGCACCTGGGTGATGGGCCAGCCGACCGCGAAACAGCGAAAGGTCTGGAATACCGTCAAGCGCGGCCAGGAGATCGCGTTGAGCGCGGCCACCCTGGGCACTCCGGTCGGCGCCATCGATGACGCCGTGCGTGCCTACTACGAAAAGGAGGGCTGGGGTCCTGGTTACCACCTGCCCGGTCTTCCTCACCGTACCGGCCACGGCATCGGCCTGGACGGCCACGAGCCTCCCTACCTGGTCCATGGCGACGCCACGCCGTTGGCACCCGGCATGTGTTTTTCCGATGAGCCCGGCATCTATATTCCCGGCGAATTCGGCATCCGGCTGGAAGACTGCTGGCATATGACCGAGAGTGGCCCGAAACTTTTTACCCAGCTCGCCAAATCCATCGAAGACCCGATCTGATGGGGATCGGGGCAATGGAGGATGTCCGGTAAAGCCGATGGTTCCAGCCATGGATCGGATATGCGAGGGCTTGTGCCGTGAGCGTCGGACGCTTCTACTCGCTCGCTTGGGCGGACCTGGAGCGGCCTGACGTTTGCCACGTTTTTTAGCCAAGACATGTGGAATCCAGGCGAGGGCGCCGCAGGATGCGTGCGCTGATGGTCCTCCTGTTTGGGCGCCTTTGATAGGGTGTTGCGAGAACAAGATCGAGCGAGCGGTGGGTTCACCGTCACGCCCTTTTAAGGCCGTCGTCTTCGAGCGAGTCTGCCGCCTCAACAATGTCCGTAGATGGACTCATTCCCATGGCAAACTCCTCCATAGCTCTGGCGTCCCTCGCGATTCGCAGCGGACCTCTCCGTTAACCGCGCGCCCTTGCTGCGCCGCAGTTATCCGTTCAGGTGGTCTCAAGTAGACCGAATACCTTGCTCGCGCCCCTTTTTCTTCAAGCCGCCTGCATCTGATGGCCGCCAGGTTCCGTATCTATGAGTGCTTCCAACCGGAAGTCGCTTGCTACGGAGATAATCATGAAGAGCAATCAACGCGGGCTTTCGATGCTGGTGGGCACGGCCCTGGTGTTCGGCGTCGCGGCATTTTCACCTTTGGCCATGGCTGGCGCGATGGATGCGCCGGCATCCGTGATGGTCGGTGGTGCGGCGATGTATCCGACAAAGAACATCATCCAGAACGCCGTGAACTCCAAAGACCACACCACGCTGGTGGCAGCCGTGAAGGCGGCCGGGCTCGTGGATACCTTGTCCGGCCCGGGTCCCTTCACCGTCTTTGCACCGACCAACGAAGCATTTGCTGCGCTGCCGGCCGGTACGGTGGATACGCTGCTCAAGCCGGAAAACAAGGCGAGCCTCGTCAAGATACTGACTTATCACGTGGTGCCGGGGCGACTCACGGCGAATGACTTGTCGACGAAGGTTGCGGCCGGCGGCGGCAAGGCCGAACTCAAGACGGTGCAGGGCGAGACGCTGGTGGTAAGCAAGGATGGCGACGGCTGGGCCGTGACGGATACCAAAGGCAATACCGCCCACGTCACCATTGGCGATGTGATCCAGTCCAATGGCGTGATTCATGTTGTCGACAAAGTGCTGATGCCCTGATGGCTAAGCGCTAGCAAGCACCATCGAGGCCGGCACGGCCAACCATGCTGGCCTCGAGTCGGTGCTATCGGTGTGGCTCTGCTGCTGTGGCGAGTCCACTGGATGCTGGCCGTGCAGCGTTGGCGCTGCCGCTGCTGGTGGACGCCGCAGCGAGGGCCCTTCCTCTATCGTGGCAACTGGCGACGTTGAATGTTCGCTATCGGTTTGACGCAGACACCATCCGATGTGCATTTGCCGGCTGAAGGTCGATCGATCCATAAGACAACATGGGTGTTGATGCAGAGTGCAGGCGAGGCGATGCCGGGATCTCACGCTATGCCTTTGCGTCACAAGCAAGGCGGTTCTTTTCGGCCCGACGTACGATGTCCGCGTTCGCTCGGGGCGCCTCCGCGGAGAAGGCGACCGTTGTTCGGGCTTCCCTAGTTCTTGCCGCCCGGCATCACCGTGGTGGTGTTGCTGCTTTCGCCGCCGCCGGTGTCGTTGCGTTCGGGTCGCATGGTGCGTACCACCATGTCCTGCGGGGTGGTAAGCGGCAGGCCGGATTGACGCAGCTTTTCGATGACCTCAAACAGCAGGTCGCTCTTGACGTTGCCGGCGTCGCGCGGGTTGCCGACGTAGGCAGTGCATACGAACAGCATGGAGCCGCTGTCGATGCTGTCCAGTTGCACGCTGGGCGAGGGCGTATTGAGCGTGCCGGGGTGGTTGCGCAGGATATCGAGCACGATCTGCCGCACCTTGGTGGCATCCGTGCTCAAGGGCATCGGCAGGCGGATCTGTACGCGGCCCAGGGCATTGGCGAGGGTTACGTTGCGCACGTTTTGGGTGATCAGCTGCGAGTTGGGGACGATCATGGTGGAGCGATCGCTCAACTGGATTTCGGTGGCGCGCACGTTGATGCGGCGGATATCGCCCTCTACACCGCTGATGCTCACCCAATCGCCGACCTTCACCGGTCGCTCGGCCAGCAGGATCAGGCCGGAGATGAAGTTCTGCACAATGGCCTGGAGGCCGAAGCCGATACCCACCGACAGCGCACTGGCGACCCACGCGATGCTCTGCACGTCCACCTTGAGCGCACCGAGCACCAGTACGAAAACCAGGATGCCGCCGACGTAGCCGAGCAGGGTGACGATAGAGGTCTGCATGCCCAGGTCGAGCGAGGTCTTGGGCAGCAGTTGCTTGCCGAGCCAGCGCTTGATCAGGCGTACCACGATGGCGCCCAGCAGCAGCACCAGCAGGGCGTTGAAGATATTGGTGGGGTTGATGGTGAGGCTGCCCAGCGAGCGGCCGGCGAACAGCCGCGTGCCGCGATCGACCAGTTCGGAGGGGCCGGCGCCATACGGCGCCAGGATCAGCGGCAATGCAAGCAGCAAGAGGAAAGTGCGACCCACGCCCGACAACACCGTCGCCGCCTGTTCCAGCCGAGCGGGGGCGATGCCGAAGGTTTCCTGCATGCGTACGCCGGTGCGCGAATCGGGCGAGAGCAGCGATTCGCACAGGTCATTGATCAGATGCATGAACAGGTACAGCCCGGCGATCAGGAAGCCGGCACTGAGCATCTGCCGGGCCATGAAAAAGCCGAATGCGATGTAGCCGGTGAATACGGCGACCAGGGTCAGCACCGAGCAGGCAAAGGCGCCAGCCACCAGCAAGCCCACCCATAGCGGACGTTCGGCGGGCGTGCCGCCACTGATGATGAGCGCCCGGCGCGCGCGTCCCATGCGAATCAAGGCCGCGCCTATCAGCCCGCCGATCAAGGTGGCGGCGAAGGCATTGGCGGCCATGGCGGTGGCCAGGCTGGCGCCGATATGGCTGGTGACGTGCTCGATCACCGCCAGCAGCAGCGCGCTATAGGCGAGCAAGGTGGGGAACAGGCGCAGGCGCTTGGCGAGATCGTCCGAAATGGGCGGCAGGCGCCACGAGGGTCGCTTGACGCTGAGTAGCGCGCGCCCCAGTCCGCCCAGGATGGCGACGATGAACACCACCCGCACCATGGGCTGCATCAACTCGTCCAGGTCCGGGTCGTAGGCGCCGTTCCAGTTCACGCCAAGGTAAATCAGCCATGCGGCCAAGCCGTAGGTGAGGGCGGTGCCCAGCGTAATCAGCACGGCCATCGCGCTACGGCGCAGGTGGCCCGAGGGCAGGTATTTGCTGGCGAGGTCGAGGATCTGGTGTTCCAGCAGGCGTCGACCCACCGCGAACAAGGCGATGCCGGCCAGCAGGCAGGCGATCAGCGGAATGCGATTGCCTGGTTGCCACGCCTGCGCGAACGCGCCCTTGAGTGACTTGCCGAGCGCGTTGAGGCTGGCGCCGTCGTCGGGCAGGTTTTGCGAGAGCCGTGTCCAGAACACCACGCTGAGCGGCGAGGCCGTGCGCTGGCTGATCTGCGCCTGGAACAGGTCGCGCCGCAAGCTGGCGATCTGGGTGATGAGCTGTTGGCTTTCCAGGCTCAGCGACTTGGACTGGGTGAGCTGGCCGGCGAGGTCGGTCTTGTCCTTGTTGAGCTGTTTGCGCTGGCTCGCGACCTCGGGCGCTTCCGCTGGGGCGCCTTTTTCCGGGGCCGGCCCGAGCACGTCGAGCTTGGCCTTGAGCGCATCGGCCTGCGGCGTCAGGCTTGCGGTGAGCTGGTCCGCCTGTTGCTGCACCGCCAGGGCCTTGGCACGCGCGTCGGTAAGCAAGGCGTCGGTGAGCTTGCTGCGGTCGGTGAGCGATTGCTTGATCTGATCCAGTTGCGCACTGAGCTGATCGGGCGTGGCTTGCGTGGCCTGCGGAATCTGCGCCGCGTTCTGCGGGGTGGCGGCGTTCTGGCCGTTTTGCGCCCAGGCCGGCGCGGAGGCCCCGGCGGCGAGGAGCAGGATCAGCAGCAAGCGAGACAGGATAGGCATGCCGGCATGATCCGGGCGCGTTCCAGAGCGGTCAATGAATAATTGCCTTGACGCCGCGTTCAGCCCCGGGCTTTCACGCTTTCACCATGACGGACCCAGCAACGCATTACGAGGCCCCGCCGTGGGACGGCGACACCGCCAAGGCGCGTGCGTTACAGGTAACACTGGCCGCGCAGGTGCGGCTGGTGGACGAGCATCCGCCCCTGCCTTATGTAGCCGGCGTCGACGTGGGATTCGAAGACAACGGCGCCGTGACGCGTGCGGCCGCCGTGCTGCTCGATGCGCAGACCATGGAGCCCGTGGCGGAAACAGTGGCGCGCCTGCCCACGCGCATGCCGTATATCCCGGGCCTGTTGTCGTTTCGCGAGTTGCCGGCGGCATTGCTCGCCCTGGAGCAGCTGCCGCGCACGCCGGATCTGGTTTTTGTGGACGGGCATGGCGTGGCGCACCCGCGCGGGCTGGGCATTGCGGCGCATCTGGGCGTGGTGACGGGCTTGCCGACCATTGGCGTGGGCAAGTCGATTCTGGTGGGCACCCATGAAGAGGTCGGCCCGCGTAAGGGCGAGCGCGTTCCGTTGCTTTACAAGGGCAAGGTCATCGGCTGGGTCCTGCGCAGCAAGGACCGCACGCGCCCGCTCATCGTGTCGCCCGGGCATCGCGTGAGCATGGCGAGCGCACCGGCGCTGGTGCTGGCCTATTGCACCACGTACCGCTTGCCCGAACCCACCCGACTGGCCGATCGGCTGGCCTCGCGTCGCGATCAGCGCGTGCGCAAGCGTTCCGCCGGGTGAGCGGTTATGTGCCGGCGCGATGCCACGTGTTGGGTATCAGGCGATAGCCGAAGGCGGCGGCCAATTGGGTGATCGCGGCCAGCGTCACCGGGTCGCCTTGCGGCGCGGCGGATGGCTCGGGCGAGCCGATGCGCCAGCGTGCCCGCTGATGGGGAAGCAGGCGACAGGCCGCAAGGCCGCGTTGTTCCAGATCGCGCAAAAAGCGATAGACGGTGCCGAGGCTGGTGCGCGGCTCCCACAAGCGAGCCCGGCGCAGTATTTCTACTGCGTCGGGTTCGTCGGTGGCGTCGCACAACACCTGCCAGATCGCTACGCGTGGCGGCGTCACTCGCCATCCCGCCCTTGCCAGCATTTCGCGCGCATCGGTGGTCATGGCGACGGTGACGTCAGCCATCCTGGCGGCCCTTGGCGATGTCCTCGGCCGCGCGGCGGATGATGTCGCCGATGCGCTTTACCTCGGCGGCATTCCACGGGCCGCCGTGCATGAACAGCGCTCGCTTGAGGTTGTGCATGGCATCGCGCAGCGCCATCGGGGCGGCGGCGCGGGCGAACATTTTGGCCGTCTCCTCCATGCGCGACATCACCGCATCCACTGCCTGCTTGTTCTCGGTGAGGAATGCCTTGCCTTCTTCGGTGATGGTGTAGAGCTTCTTGCCGTCGTCGGCCGTGACGCTGGTATGGCCGAGCTCTTCCAGCAGGGTGAGGGTGGGGTAGACCGCGCCGGGGCTGGGCGCATAAGCGCCATCGAACATCTCCTCGATGGTGCGGATCAGTTCATAGCCGTGCCGCGGCTGCTCGGCGATCAAGGCCAGCAGGATGAGCTTGAGGTCGCCGTGGCCGAATACGCGGCCGCCACGGAAGCGACCGCCCATGCCGCCCTGGCCTTCGTCGTCGCCAAAGCCCCGGCCGAAGCCGCGCCCACGTCCGTGCCCACGACCCATGCCCATGGCTTCGCGCGCCCAGGCGTCGCGGCTGTCGCAGCCGCCCCGGCCATGGTGAGCGTGGTGGGCGTGGTGCCAATCAAACAAATGACGGAATCCCATATGTCTCTCCGATATATCGTAAGTAACAGTCTTAAGTAACAGTCTTAAGATATATCGTAAGATTTCCGAAATTCAAGTGCCCCCGGGTTTGGGGGTGGTTCTGGGCGGCAGCTTGGCTTGAAACCGGGCTTGCACGCCTTCAGGCCTACACTGTTGCCCCCAAGGCTTTACCCCCAAGGACGATTCCCCATGGTGTTCCGCTGGTTCGAGTCGCTGATCGACGCTTTCAAGGACCCCGTCGACGGCATGCCACCGCAGTCCGTGTGGCGCTTCTACGTGTTCTACCTGCGCCAGGTGTGGCCGGTGTTCGCCGCCACCATCGTGGTCGGCTTTGGGGTGGCGATCGTGGAGGTATCGCTGTTTGGCTTCATTGGCAGCATCGTGGACATGACCAAGGAAACGCCGGCAGCGGATTTCTTTCGCCTGCATGGCGACAAGCTGCTGTGGATGGGCTTGGTGGCGTTGATTGCGCGCCCGCTACTGATCGGGCTGCATGACTTGCTGGTCAATCAGGCCATCGTGCCCAACCTCACCAATCGCATTCGCTGGCAGAACCATCGCTATGTGATTCGCCAGAGCCTGGGCTTTTTCCAGAACGACTATGCCGGGCGCATCGCCAACCGCATCATGCAGACCTCCGGTGCGCTGCGTGAATCGGCGGTGCAGATCGTGGATGCCATTTGGTACGTGGCCATCTACACCGGCAGCGCCATCGTCATGTTCGCGCAGGCCGATTACTGGCTGGCCCTGCCGCTGATACTGTGGCTGGGTGCCTACGTGGCGACGCTGGCGTACTTCGTGCCGCGCACCAAGGAGCGTTCGTGGCGGCAATCGGAAGCGCGTTCGCGCCTGATGGGGCGCATCGTGGATGGCTATAGCAACATCCTCACGCTGAAGCTGTTCGCGCATACCCTGCGCGAGGAAACCTACGTGGCCGATGCCATGGGCGAGCAGATCACGCGCATGCGTGCGATGACGCGGCTGACCACGGCGATGGACGCCACCATCACGACGCTCAATGGTTTTCTGATCGTGGGCACGTCGGGCCTGGCCGTATGGCTATGGAGCCAGGGCAAGGTCACCGTCGGCGCGATTGCGCTATGTACCGGTCTGGTTATCCGCATCAACAACATGTCCGGTTGGATCATGTGGGTCATCAACGGCATCTTCGAAAACGTGGGCACCGTGCAGGATGGCATCGAGACCATTTCCCGGCCGCGCACCGTGCAGGACAGCGAAGGCGCCATGCCGCTGGAAGTCACCACGGGCGCCGTGCATTTCCAGGACATCCATTTTCACTACGGCAAGAAAGGCGGTGTGATCGCCGGGCTCGACCTGGCCGTGCGTGGTGGCGAGAAGATCGGCGTGGTAGGGCCGTCGGGGGCGGGTAAATCCACCTTGGTGAACGTGCTGTTGCGCCTTTACGACCTGGAGGGTGGACGCATCCTGATCGACGGGCAGGACATTGCGCGGGTGGCGCAAGAGAGCCTGCGTGCGCAAATCGGCGTGGTCACGCAGGATACCTCGCTGTTGCATCGCTCGATTCGCGACAACCTGCTGTACGGTCGTCCCGATGCCACCGAGGCGCAGATGCTCGACGCGGTGCGCAAGGCGCGCGCGGACGAGTTCATTCCGCTCTTGGTGGATGGCGAGGGCCGCTCGGGCTACGACGCCCATGTGGGCGAGCGCGGCGTGAAGCTGAGCGGCGGCCAGCGCCAGCGTATCGCCATCGCCCGCGTGCTGCTCAAGGATGCGCCTATCCTCATCCTCGACGAAGCTACCTCGGCATTGGATTCGGAAGCGGAGGCCGCCATCCAGGAAAGCCTGGAGCTGCTCATGCGCGGCAAGACCGTGATTGCGATCGCGCACCGTCTTTCCACCATCGCGCGCATGGATCGGCTGGTGGTGATGGACAAGGGCCTGATTGTGGAGAGCGGCACGCACGCCGAGCTTATCGCGCAGGGCGGCCTCTACGCCCGCTTGTGGCAACGGCAGACGGGTGGCTTTGTCGCGGCCGAGGATCCCGCCGAGGACGGTGCCGTCGCCTGAGCGTTGAACCGGTGTGAATGCCGCTGTCGCCTTGGTGACGCCTGCGACAGCGGCGGTTCCAGAAGGTGAACGGCAGGCGCTTCCTTCAGCTTTCCTTGCCCCATGCTTCACGGTGCAGCCGCCAGCATCGCCCCTTCGGTTGTATCGGAGGTGCGTGATGCCTACTGCAAAAACTTTGGCGCGTGCGCGCAAGGACAGGCGTGAAGGTAAGTCGGCCAGCACGCAGGCGGGCGAATTCGTGCGGGAAGAGATCAAACGCATTCGCGCAGGGAAGCATGGTGCGCGCTCGGCGCGGCAGGCGATCGCCATTGGTTTGTCCGAAGCGCGCCGCGCGGGCATCGAGCTGCCCGCCGCAGGCAAGCGCAGCACGCGCAAGCAGCCGGCTGCAAAGAAATCCAGCAAGGCCGCCTCCGCCAAGCGCAGTCGCGCGTCCACCGCCGCGCTCAAGCGCGAAGATTCTGCGGCAGCGTCCACGCAGGCGTTGTCACGCCAGGCGCGCAAGGCCGCGGCCAAGCGCACGCCGGCACAGCGCTCTGCTTCGGCCAAGCAGGCCGCACGCACCAAAGGTGCGGCGGGCCGCAAGGCAGCCGCCAAGAAAGCGGCCAGCACTCGCGCGGTGAGTCGTGCCGCCGGTGCCACCCGCGCTGCTCGGCATCGCGCCATGCAATCGCGCGGTGGTTAGCGTCCACCGCTACGACGGCGACGCACATATCGCTCTTCCGCGCGCGCTGGCCCGGCATGGATGTGCCTGCCTGGATGGTTATCCAGCATCGCCCTGGCCGGGCGACGCTGGATCGCCGGCCGGCTGGGCCTCGGGCGGTTGTTCGGGCAGGGCCGTGCCCACCGCCGACGCCTGAGTGGTGGCGGGCGCATCAGACATTTGCGGCGGCGATGGCTCGCGACGCGGGAAACTCATGCTGGGCAGTACGTCATCGCGACGGATCAGGCCGTGATAGAGCGCGGCGCCCATGTGCCCCAGGATCGCCAGGAAGAACACATAGGCCAACACGCCATGGGCCAGTCGCAGCCAGCCGAACAGCGCGCCATGCGCCGGAACCAGTGGCGGCAGCGGCCAGCCGTGCAGGATGGTGACGGGATAGCCCCCCGCCGACAGCATGGCCCAGCCGATCAATGGCATGGCGAACATCAAGGCGTACAGCACCCAGTGCGATGCATGCGCCACCCATTGCATCGAGGCGGGCATGTCGGCGGGCAGCGGCGGTGCACGGAAGCGTAGCCGCACGCCAAGGCGAATGATGGCGAGCACCAGTATCGCGATGCCGAGCGGCTTGTGGATGGCCAGCAGCCAGGTGTGCTTGCTCGATACGGTGGACACCATGCCCACGCCGATAAACAACATGGCGAGGATCAGCACCGCCATGGTCCAGTGCAGTACACGCGCCAACGGATGAAAGGCCGGATGCGTATTCATGGCTGGCTCGCTTTCGTCGCGTCGGCGGCGGGGGCACTGCCTGGCACATGGGCTTCTTCGCCGGTGCGTCGTCGATAGGAGTCGGCATAGGCGGATGCGCGGGCGGCAAGCAGTGGGTCGTCGGAAATGGCGATGCCGTGGGGCAGCACGGTGGGGTCGTAGTTGACGTCGCGGCAGGGGCCGCTTGCCTGATCCTGCGCGTGTTCAATGACCAGGGTGCCAGCGTCGATGGTGGGACGTTCGGCAGGCCACACCCGCGTGGCATCGTTGGTGGGGTCCTCGGGCGCGCCCAGCGTTACCAGCAAGTGCCAACGCAGCGGTCCCTGCGCGAGTCGTCGATCGAGGTCGTCTGTCAGATCGTCTTTCGAGGGCGGCCCAGCGGGCGCATCGGTGTGGTCGGCGGTTTCCGGCGCTACACGCCAGCGCACAGGGTGCTTTCGCCCAGCGGCATCGATGAAGTAGAACGCATCGAGGCCGTAGTAGCTCTGCGTGGCAAAGCTGGCCGATGGCCTGGTGGTCTTGGCCCAGGCAAGGAAGGGGCCGGTTTCCGGGTGCGCGGCGAAGAACGCCGCCAGACGCGCGGGGTCGGGTTTATGTGTGGCGGGGTCCGGTCGCGCCGCGAGCAGCTGCTCGTAGAAGGCTTGGGGCGTGGCGACCACGAATACCGGCATGTTGTTCATGCCGGTGCGCCATTGCTCGCCGCCCGGCAGGTCAAAGCGCAGCGCCAGGCTGCGCACGGGCGAGCTGTCATCGGGTGCCGCGGGGTTGCCGCCGGGAATGGCGAGTCGCCCGATCACCGGCGTGCGGCCCTGGGCGAACACGCGGGCGACCGAGTAGGCCGCGGCGGCGCCATTGCTTTCGAAGTAGCCGCTCACACACACGCCCTTGGCGTGGTTGCGGCGGTAGCCGGGATGCCATCCCGCGTTTTGCTGAAGCGCGTCCACGATGCGTTGTGCGCTCAAGCGTGAGGGGGCCAGCCAGCCAGCGGTATAGCTAAAGGCAACGCCGAGCGCGAGCACGGGCGCTCCAACGAGCACCCATCGTCCGAGGTGGTGAGACGGTCGTGCGCGGGGGGACGGCGTTGGCATGGTCGGTGTCCTGCGGACCGAGGGGGAAGTCTCTGTGTTCGCCCGAGTCCTTTCGGCGGTTACCTGTCGCCTTCCATCCGAGCGGCTCCTGGCAGTGTAGATAAGCCCAAGTGCAGGAACTGTCCTCGCCCGGTGTCATTCCGGCGATGGCAGCATCGCTCGACGCGCCCTGGGCCGCCACGAATGTCGGAAAACGCCTTCCTGGTTGTGGGCTTGCTGGATGCTAAGGTCGGCGGAATCGGTGTATCGCCGCACGCACAGCCAGTCATCCCTGCATGAAGTTGCAACATTTGCGTAGCTTGGTGGCAGTGTATGAGGCCGGTAGCCTGCAACAGGCGACCAAGCGGCTACACATCAGTCAGCCCGCGCTGAGCCGTACACTGCAATCTCTCGAAGAGGAGCTGGGCGTGACGCTGCTCGTGCGTTCGAGCCAGGGCGTCAGCCTGACACCGTTCGGCGTGCGCCTGATCGCCCATGCGCGGCATGTGCTGGAAAGCGTGGGGCGGGCTCGACGCGACATCGACGAGATGAAAGGCGTGGTGGCGCAGAGCGTTTCCGTTGGTATTACTACCGTCTCGGCGCTTTCCGTATCGCTGGAGGATGCCTTGGCGTCGTTTCATGCGCGCTACCCAGCCACGCGGCTGTGCATCCATGAACTTGGTCCGCTGGCGATAGCCACCATGCTGCGCGAAGGCACGCTGGATTTCGCGGTGAGCACGCATCCGGCGGAGAACTGGAGCGGGCTGGAGACGCTGGAAGCCTGTCGAATCGCGACGCGCTTGTCGGTGCGTCTAGGTCATCCCTTGGCCGGGGCCTCGGATCTTGGCCAATTGCATGACTGCCTATGGGTAACCCCCGTTGCCGGACCGGGTACGGCGTTCGATCAGCTCTTTGCGCAAAACGGCTTGTCGCCGCCATCGCGCGTGTTCGAATGTTCGTCGCTCAATCTTGTGCTGGATGCCATGGTGGCGTTGGATGCCGTGGTGCTGGGGCCCCAACTGAGTCCGCGCATGATTCAATCGTTCGGCCATCAGGTGGAGACGCTGCGCATCGCCCAGCGTCCTGCCGAACGATCCGTGCGTTTGATCGCACTGCGTCGTGCGTTGCTGCCGAGCTCGGCGGCAGCGCTGTTTGATCTTGTCTACGCATCGTTGCAGCGGCAGTACGCGCCGGTCGATTGATGGCGACCGGCGCGCGCCCCTTACTTGGTTACGGGCTGCATGACATTGATGACGGCAAGCGTCATCGCCGCCACACCCGTGCGGATCACCGGTTCTGGCGTGGGAGCGAACATCGGCGAATGATTGACCGGCAGGCTTTGGCCGTGCTGTTTGGCTTGCGCAAACGCTTCGGCGGGATACACGCCCACCCCGAAGAACACGGAGGGCACGCCGGCAAGGATGAATTCCGAATAGTCCTCGCTGCCGGCGGTGGGCGCGGGCATCGCCCTGGCTTTGTCGCTGAACGCCGCCTTGAACGCGCCGGCCGTGCGCTCGGTAAGCGCAGGGTCGTTCACCACCGACGGATAATTCATGGCGCTGCTCAGGCGCAGCTCCGGTGCGCTCGCCCCGGCCATCTGCGCCACGCCACGGGCGGTGCGATCAATGCCGGCGAAGAGTTGGTCGCGCACGGCGGGGTCGTAGCTGCGGATGGTGCCGCGTACCACGGCCGTATCGGGAATGATGTTGCCCGCACTGCCGCTCTGGATAGCCCCGACGGTAATGATGCCGAATGCGGCCGGGTCCTTCTCGCGGCTGATCACCGATTGCACGTCCACCACAAAGCGTGAGGCCATCAGCACGGGATCGATCGCCTCCTGCGGCATCGAGCCATGCGAGCCTTTGCCGTGGAAGGTAATCAACAAATCGTTCGCGCTCGATGTGGCGGTGCCGGCGCGGTAGTACACCCCCAGTGGCGCGGGCATGACGTGCAAGGCAAAGCCCAGGTCGGGCTTGGGAAAGCGTGTGAAAAGGCCGTCATTCAACATGGCCTTGGCGCCGCTGATGCCATCCACGGCGGCTTCTTCCGATGGCTGGGCGATAAACATGAGCGTACCGTGCCACTGATCCTTCATCGCCAGCAGACTCTTGGCCGTGCCCACCCAGGTCGCCATATGCAGATCATGACCGCAGGCATGATCCACAGGCATCTCCTCGCCATGCCACATCTGCCGCGCCCGACTGGCATAAGGCAAGCCCGATTTTTCCTCCAGCGGCAGGGCATCGAGTTCCGTACGCACCATGACCGTGGGCCCTTCGCCGTTCTGGTAGATGGCGACGAGGCCGGTTTTGCCGACGCCCTCGGTCACCCGGAAACCCAGCGCGCGCATTTCCTTGGCCAGCCGGTTGGCGGTGCGCGCCTCCTGAAAGCCTAACTCCGGATGCGCATGGAGATCCTTGTAGAGCGCATCCAGGCGTGGGTAGTCCTTGTCGAGCTGTTGATCGATGGCCGCTTTGCTCGCGGAAGGCTCAAAGGCCAGCGACGCCGTAGGCAGCGCAGCCGCCCACAGGCAAAGCGACAGGGCAAGGTGATGCTTGCGAATCATGGTGTTCTCCTTGGGGGCTGCTCAGAGCGAGACGTACAGCGTCGACATCCACACCAGGGACGGTGAGTGCTTGGGCACCAGCACGGGGTGATCGGTGTAGGACAACGCGTGGTTGAAATACACGCCACGCATCAGGTGCAGCGCATAGCCTATCGATACCGTTTCGCTGCTTTCGATAGGGGTGAGGCCCGTGCGCTGGTGCAAGGCTTGTTGCGCCCATCGACTTACCCGCTTGTACTGGTAGCCCAGCGTGGCCATGTCGTAGGGACGACTGTTGAATGGGCCGATGCTGTACAGGGTGAACAGCACGTCCTTGTCGTAGGCGTTGCGGGTGCTCGGCACCTGATCCAGCTTAAGGTCGGTGTAAAGGCCGCGTACGGGGTTGTTCGGGTCCGGCTGGGTGTACTGCTGGGTGAACGCCAGGTAGTACATGTGATTGCTTACCGTCGGGCGACCTTCCTTGAAGTTGAAGTAGTCGCTGGTGTTGTACACGCCACCCGCGCGTACCCAACTGGAAAGCTGGCCCGCCTTCGGCATCAGGCGATAGCCGAATTCATCGATGTAGAGCGTCTTGGCGTCAGGCACATGGATGCTGAGCCCGGAGGGGTTCTGGCGGGAGTCCTCCTGAAAGCCCTGCGGGCTGCTACTGCGCGCCACGCCAAAATGGTTGTAGTAGCGCATGCTGGGTGAGTACAAGCGCAGATCCATCGCCGGCACGGGTTTGAAGCCTCCCACTGCGATGCCCGATTCGTACATCAGGTTGCTGGTGGGACCCAAGGCCGATGCCGCTACGCTGGTGCCGAGGATCGCGCCATAGAACTTGGCGCCAATGGTGAAGAAGCCATATTCCAGGCGCACGCGCGAATCGGCGAACTCCTGCTCTATGGATAACTGATTCACGTAGGTGGAGCGCAGGCCATTGCCTCGGTAACTGTTCTGGAACCAGGTGAGCTGCACGGCGAACTGCGCGTTGTTGCCGAACGCACCCACGCGCGAAAGGTCATACGTGAGATAGATGTTGCTGGTGCCCTGGAACGTGGGGCGCTGGCCGGCGTATTGCTGAGGAACCCGCCGGTCGGCGTCCTTGAGATCGTAGGCACCTTGCACGGCGGTGTAGTTCTGTATCAGCCAGCCGTGTTGGTACATCGACTGCCGCAGGCCACCCAGTTCCGGCGCGATGGTGTCGCAATTGGTGAGGATGGCCGTTTCCGAGCCGCGCAGGCGCAAGCTGTCGTATTGCAGGCAGCCGGTGCCCTTGGCGGCGCGGGCGATGCTGTCGTCCGCATGGGCGGGCGTGGCCGACAGCGAGAGCAGCGTCGCGCCCAGCAGCGGTGCTGCGATGCGCAGGGCAAAGCGGTTCGACGCGCCGAGGCGCGTTGCGTTGATCATGATGATTCCCCAGAAAACGAATGAAAAGCTGCCGCCGATCCGGCGGAGCCCTGATGGCACCGTCAACGCGACGGCATTAGACGGGCGGGGAGGGCGGTCGTGGCGAAGTAGACATGTGGCCCGTGCATTCCTTGGCAAGTCCTGAGCCCAGCGCAACGGCGCTTCACACGGACACGGCGTCCGCGATGCGAAGCCTGGGGCAGGCTAGGACGGTTGGGTAAATCCGCTGATCGTGCCGCGGCCCCTGGGCATGACCCGGGACGCAGCCCGAGGCGACGTACATGGCCTTCTGGATAGCATGGGGTTTCACCCCTGCTGTAATCGTTTTATTTCATGGCAATGCGGAAAAGTCATGGCCCGAGTTGTTTGACTACTCGGCGTGTGGCGATGCTCGCTATGCGCCGCGGCCCGCCGCTGCGCTGCCAGGCGATCACGCGCTTACGGCGTGGGGGCCTCTATCCACCCTTCCAGGTGAATGTCTTCAGGCTCCAGCGCCAAAAGGGCCGGATCGGGATGCGCGGTTGGCACGCAACCGAGGCCAAGGTAGAAATGGATGGTGGCTTGCGAAGGTGTTGCCGAGACGTACAGAAAGCGCGCCCCCAGATCGCGCGCATGCGCTTGCGCCGCGCGATACATCTGCGTGCCAAGCCCGCGGCCCCGATACGCATGGCTGACATGCAGGAATTTAAGCTGCAGCCCACCGCCGTGCTGCCCGAGCCGGCGATTGTCCACGATCACCGCGCCTATCAGGCACTCACCATCGAAAAGGCCCGCGAGCCAGCCGCCACGATCAAAGCAGTCGAGCAGCAGTGGCGTGTAATGTTCGGGCTCACCTTCGGGCCAGCCCTCCACATCGAAGAACGCTGGATACAGACGCAGACGGCCTTGTTCCAGTCGATAGATCTGATGAATGACTTCGCGCCGGTCAATGCGCCAGACCTGCTCAATTTCATCGCGCTGCAAGGTGCGCATGACGAGCGAAGCGTTGTTGTGCTGAAGCGTCATGGGTGAAAACTACAATGCGCCCCTGTCAGGAGCATGTGAGGAGGGGGCGAGCACGAGTGCGATGCGTGCGCTCTTCGCTGCGGCGAGAGCGCGCCTGCGCAGGATAATGACGTGCGCTCACTTGCGCCACGACTCAAATGCCGCATTGCCGTGCAGTGGCGCATAGAGCGGGTCCTTCAATTCGATCCGGCCCCACACCGGATTAAGCGAAACGAACACGCCGAGATAGTCCAGCGCGGCATCGTTGTCTCCCATGCTTATGGCGAGGCGTGCGGCACGCCGCCAGATACGGTCCCAGCCATGACTCAGGCGCAGCGCATCGGCCAGGGAGGCGCGCGCAGCGCCATGCGAGCCTTTCCCTGCTTGCTGTTCGGCGTGGATGATCGCCTGCCATGCATCGTGCTGATCCATCAACCGGCTCAGGTCCTTGATGGGGTCCGCGGCGCCGTCCACGCGCAGATCGATGTCCTGCCAGTTTCCCTCGGTGGTGCGCACCACTAAGGCGGCTGACATTCTCCCGGTGACTTGTCCGCCGGCATCCTGGCCGGCCACAAGACTGGCCATCAGCCGCTGCGCCAAGGTGCCCCTCGAGGACAGGAACGCCTGCTGCATGGCCGATATCACCTGGGCGCCTGCCAGGCCGTTGCCTTGCACCGAATAGCCGTCGCCGTGGGCCGCGCCAGCCCATGTGGCGTTCAACGCTTCGGCGCCGGAATAGTTGGCGGAGTGACCTTGTGCATCGACCACCCCGACTTGTCGCTCGGCAATGGTGGAACCGTCGAAGTGCTGATCGCCATCGAGCAGTCGCTGGATGGTGGCGGTGGGCGATTGCCCCGATGCCAACAGCGCCAAACCTTTGGGGCCATAAGTGGGATTGGTTTCGAACTGCGACACGAGTGCGCCCACCCGAGCCTGGGCGTAGGGCACGCTGGCGCCAACGGCGAGATTGTTCGTGGCTACGGCCGCACCACAATTGCCGGCATGGTCGCAGGCGACGATGGAGAAGGTTGCGTCAGCGGCGAACGGCGTAACGAGTAACAGTGTGGCCGATAACCGCAACCAACGGGCGAAGAACGACGCTTTCAGCGCGTGGACTGGCATGAAGCCTCCCGGACGAACATGGCCGCAACGGTAAATGCCTGGCGAACGCCGGGTTAGATGCCGCGTCCGGCCAAAGGGTTGCATCTCGGCCGCCGTCTAGCGATCGGATGGGGCCCCAGCCCTTGAAGCCAGCCATCGAACGTAGTCATCGGGTTGGTCGATATCGAAGAACGCCGCCGGCAGATCGAGCGTGTCGACTTGTGCGGCGTGCTTTTGCAACACGGCGTGCGCGCCGCGCGGCCCGGACAGCGTCATCAGTTCATCCGCGAGGGCGATCGGGAAGACGCACGGTGGGCCGAGGCGATCCTGGTGGCGACACGCGAGAATGCGTTCCGGCGAGGCGGCATGGGTGAGCCGCAAACCTTCCAGGTCGGCGACCTCAATCGCCGGCTGGTCCGCCAGCAACACCATCAGCGACTGCACGGGTTCCGCCTGCAGCAGCAGCTCCTTCACGCCTATCGCCAGCGAGCCACCCATGCCGGCTGGCCAGTCGTCGTTGGTGATCGCGCAGACCCCTAGGTTATGCAGGCTGGCGATCACCCGATGGCTCCGCGCACCCACGACGACGACCACGGGGTCTAACCCGGCGGCCAGGGCGTTCCTGGCGGCGCGTCGCACCATCGGTTCACCGTCGATAGCGATGACCTGCTTGAGGGAGCCAAACCGGCTGGCATTGCCGGCGGCAAGAATGACCGCGCCCGTGCGCGTATGGATGGTACTCACGGGTGAATAGCCGTTCGGGACTGTTTCAGCGACCCGCCGCTACGGCCATTGCGCGTCGCCAATACCTCGGCGGCGATGGCCAGGGCGATCTCCTGCGGCGTTTCCGAGCCCACATCCAGCCCGGCCGGCACATGCAATCGCTCATCCGCATGAGGGAATGCTGCCCGTATCTGCGCCGCACGCTGACGTGAACCGATGACCCCGACGTAATGAAGCGGGGTGGCAAGCAGCGGCCCGAGATAGGCGAGATCGCGGTCCAGGCGATGGGTCATGACCACGGCGGAAGTTGTGCTGTCGAAGGCTATGTGCTCGACCAGCGCCTGCGGTGAGGCGACCAGATGATGAATACCGCTGAGTGGCGTGCCTTCGCTGCGACGGGTACTCACCAGGGTTGTGTGCCAACCCAATTGGAACGACAGCTGTGCAAGCGTCTGTGCGCCGATGCTGTCGCCGATGATAACGAGCGCGTGCGGCGGATGCAGCGCCTCCAGCAGCACGTCATAGCGCCGCCCCTGGCTTTGCACGGACTGCACCACGGCAGCCGTGGAGGAGGCCGTGGACAGGGTGGTTGCAAGAACCTGCTCGCCCAGCGCCGCGCTCTCGATATTGCTCCAGCGATGGTTGCCGCCATGCACTAGCCGTTGTGGGCGCCGCGCCAAGGGCATGCCGTCGACCGCGAATACCGATGCCATGGTGCCGGATTGGCGCTGCTCGCGAAGCTGTGCAATGGCGTCGAGAAACTGCAGGTCTTCCGGCTGCGACCACGGTTCGATGAATACCTCCAACTCGCCGCCGCAGCCGGTTTCGATCATCACGTCGTAGTTGCTGTCGCGACCGTATGCGACGAGGGTCGGCTGGCCGTCCTTCATCGCCTGATGGGCGTGCAGCACGATGTCGCGTTGCGGGCAGCCACCGGAGAGTTCGCAGACCAGCCCGCCATCGCGAAGCACCAGCATGCTGGCGCCGGCTCGGCGGAAGGTGGAGCCGCGCGTACGGGTGATGGTGACCAACGCGGCCGCGCCGGGGTCGCGCCGCAGGTCCAGCGACCGCGCGGCGCGATAGAGCGACTGGAATTCCTGGGCGACGTTCATGGCCTGCCATCTTCGACGGTTCCTGCGGATGTTCCGACATGGCGACGGGTAAACGCCAGCGCCGCCTGTGGTGACCTCGTGAAGATGTCTTCACTTGTCTTTTCGTTTCCACGGGGGAGAATCCCCCAGTCCATCGCCCGTATCGTGGCTACCGGCCACGGTGATGCCAGCATCCGCCAGCCAGGGAGGTCTTCATGATTGTCCTTTCCATCAACGGCCAGGACACCCAGGCCGACGTGCCAGACGACATGCCGCTGCTGTGGGTGCTACGCGACGTACTTGGCCTCAATGGCACCAAGTTTGGATGCGGCATGGCGCAATGCGGTGCCTGCACCGTGCATCTGGATGGGCAGGCCATTCGCTCCTGCGTGCTGCCCGTGGCGGGCGCGGTCGGCAAAAAGATCACCACCATTGAAGGCATTGGTGACACGGATATCGGCAAGCGCGTGCAACAGGCGTGGCTGGGCATCGAAGTGGCCCAGTGTGGCTATTGCCAGACCGGCCAGATCATGTCGGCCGTGGCGCTACTCGCGCAGAAGCCGTCACCCACCGACGCCGATATCGACGCGGCCATGTCGGGCAATCTGTGTCGTTGCGGCACCTATGTGCGCATACGCGCGGCCATCAAACAGGCCGCGACGGGCCAAGCGACCTTGCCACAAACCATCGCCTGATAGCCGCGCCCCTCCCAACGCCTCACTGTCGAGAGTTCGCCATGATGCTACGCGTTGACCATGTACCGGATGAGGTTGAACTGGAGAACCCCGCACGCCGCGAGCTGATCAAGCGGGGTGGACTGGTGGTTGCCTTCATGGCGCTGGGCGGCGGCAGCCGCGTCTGGGGGTACGCCGACCACGGCCCCGTCCCGGCGGGCGCCCCGGAATTCGCTCCCAACGCGTTTATCCGAGTGGGCCGCGATGGAAGCGTGCAACTGGTAATGCCCAGTATCGAGATGGGGCAGGGCGCGTATACCGGCCAGGCGACCTTGCTGGCGGAGGAGCTGGATGTCGGGTTGGATCAGATCACCGTCGAGCACGCTCCGCCCAATCGCAAGCTCTACGCCAACCCTCTCCTGGGCGAGCAGGCGACCGGCGGCTCCACCACCATTCGCTACTGCTGGAAGACCCTGCGCGATGCCGGTGCGGCGGCGCGCTACATGCTGGTGACAGCAGCGGCGCAGCGCTGGAAGGTGGATGCTGGCCAGTGCACGGCATCGCGTGGCGTCGTTACGCACACCGCCAGTGGGCGCAGCTTGCCCTACGGTGAACTGGTCGATGCGGCATGGAACGTGCCGCCCCCGGACAAGGCGCCATTGAAGGACCCCAAGGACTTCCAGTTGATCGGCAAGCCGCTGCGTCGCGTGGACACGCCCGGCAAGGTCGATGGCAGCTTGCCGTTTGGCATCGACATCCGCGTGCCCGGCATGAAGGTAGCCACCGTGCAGGCGAGCCCTACCTTTGGCGGAAAGCTGGCGTCAGTGGACGACGCACGCGCGCTCTCGATACCCGGCGTACTCAAGGTGGTGAAGCTCGATAACGCCGTCGCCGTGATTGGCGAGCACTTCTGGGCTGCCAAGAAGGGGCTGGAGGCGCTGGTGATTACGTGGGATCGCGGCGCCAATGGCGCGTTCACCACCGAGCAACTGTTCAAGGACATGGCTAACGCTTCCGAGCACGGCACGCCCATCGTGGCGCGTGAGGTGGGCAACGTCGGCAACGTGAAAGGCAAGGTCATCGCGGCAACCTACCAATTACCCATGCTGGCGCACGCCACCATGGAGCCGCTCAATACCACGGTGCATGTAAGGCCCGATGCGTGCGAGATCTGGGTGGGCACACAGGTGCCCGCCCGCTGTGTCGATGTGGCGGTAAAGGTCACCGGCCTCCCGGCGGAGCGCATCCAGGTGCATAACCAGTACATGGGCGGCGGCTTTGGGCGCCGCCTGTTCGAAGATTCGGTGGAGCAGGCGGTCGCCATCGCCAAGCAGGTGGACTACCCGGTAAAGGTGATCTGGACCCGCGAGGAAGATATCGCGCAGGATCGATATCGTCCGGCCTACTACGACCGCATCGCGGCCACCGTGGACGACAAGGGCCGGCCGCAGGCCTGGACTGATCGCACCACCGGCGCGTCGGTGATGGCCGTCTTCGCACCGCCCGGGATGGGCAAGAACGGCCTCGATCCGGACCTGGTGGAGTGCGCCGCCGAGATCCCCTACGAAGTGCCCAATCTGCGCGTGGAATGGGTACGCCACGACATGCCCGCAGGCGTTCCCGTAGGCTGGTGGCGTGGCGTCGGGCCGGTGCACAACGTATTCGTGGTGGAGAGCTTTATCGACGAACTCGCGCACGCGGCCGGTAAAGACCCCGCAGCGTACCGTCGTGACTTGCTGGGCGAGCATCCGCGTGCACACGCCGTGCTCGACCTCGCGCTCGAGAAGTCGGGTTGGGGCAAGGCTGCGCTGGGTGCGCGCCAAGGACGGGGTATCGCGCTTGCCGCGCCGTTCGGCAGCTATCTCTGCGTTGTGGTGGATGTGGCCGTATCGCCGCAGGGCGAGGTGAGCCTGTTGCGTGCGGTGGCGGCCGTCGACTGTGGCACCGTGGTGAACCCGAATACGGTAGAAGCACAAGTGCAGGGCGGTCTCGTGTTTGGCTGGAGCGCGGCTCTGTACAGCGGCATTACCTTGAAAAACGGCGCGGTGGAACAGCGCAACTTCAATGACTATCGCGTGCTGCGGCTCAATCAGACGCCACCGATCGAGGTTCACCTCGTCCCCAGCCAGGAGTCGCCCGGAGGCATCGGCGAGACGGGCACCGTCATGGCCATGCCAGCCTTGACCAACGCCATCTTCGCCGCCACCGGCGTACGGCTGCGGACGCTGCCTATCGATGTAACGGCGCTCGTACAGAACAAGGACGCCCTGAAGGCCGCGGTGACGGAGGCGACCCCCGCATCGCCGCATGTCAGTGTCACGCCTGGGCAACTCGGGAGGCTCGCATGAAAATCGGGCGCATCGTGGGAACCGTCATCGGCGTGCTGGTGTTGGTCGGCATCATCTTCACCGCCTACGCGTGGATCACGGTGACGCACACCGGCAACGAAGCAACCCCATCGGCGAGCACCGGCACCCCGGCGGATCTGCCATCGCAGGTGGCGCGCGGCGAGTACCTCACGCGGGCCGCCGACTGCGAGGCCTGCCACACCGTAGCCGGCGGCCGCGCGTTCGCGGGCGGTGTTCCGTTCAAGCTGCCGTTCGGCACGATCTACTCCTCCAACATCACGGCAGACGCGGAAACCGGTATCGGTCGCTGGAGCGATGACGACTTCGTACGTGCCCTGCATGCGGGCGTGGACAAGGATGGTCGGCCGCTGTATCCGGCTTTCCCCTATACCTCTTACACGGCTCTGAGCCGTGACGACATCCTGGCCATCAAGGCGTATCTGTTCAGCCTGCCGGCCGCGCATGCGCCGACGCCGGCCAATGACTTGTCATTTCCGTTCAACCAGCGCTGGGCCGTAAGCATGTGGAATGCGCTGTTCTTGAAAAAGGAGCGTTTCCAGCCCGAGCAAGGCAAAACGGAAGCCTGGAACCGAGGCGCCTATCTCGCCACGGCACTCGGTCATTGCGGCGAATGCCACACGCCGCGAAATGTCGCCTTCGCCATGAAAAATGGCGAAGCGCTCGCCGGTGCCGAGTTGCAAGGTTGGAAGGCCTACAACATCACCTCCGACAAGGATCATGGGATCGGTTCGTGGAGCAGCCAGGAACTCATCCAATACCTTTCCAAGGGGCATGCGGCCGGCCGTGGCACGGCCTCCGGCCCGATGGGCGAGGTGGTGGAGTACAGCCTGCAGTACCTGACCCCATCCGATCTTTCTGCCCTCGCCACCTATCTTGGCGACGTCAAACCGCAGCAGAGCGGCATTCCTGTACGGCCGGCTTCCATGCCCTCTACCCCTCCATCGCAGGCCGTCGCCTCGGCGAGCATGGGTGAGCAGCTATTCGTCGGCGCCTGCGCGGGATGCCACCTGGATAACGGACAAGGCCGGCAGAGCGACTACGCCACACTCACCGGCATTCGTTCGGTACGCGATCCGCACGCAACCAACCTCACTCAAGTCATCCTGCACGGCACGGAGTTGAACGTCGGCGGCCAACGCATCTTCATGCCTTCGTTTGGCCGGGCCTATTCCGACGCCGAGATCGCCGCGCTGTCCAATTATGTGGTCACCCATTACGGCGGCCAGTCCGGCGCATTGAGCGCGGCGGACGTGGCCGGGCGACGCTGAAGCCCGCGTGGCGGCAATTACAGCGCCACCATAACGACGCCCCGGAGTTTTCCGGCGCATGCCTCATGCAGCGCGCGTGGCGCGCTATCGATGCCATGGAACGTTGTGTGCGTAAGGTGGAAATCCCCCTCGCTCTGCCACCGGCGCGCGCATTGAAGCCATTCCGCGAACGCCTCGGTGGCATCGCTGTCCGCGCTATAGCCTCGCAGCGTTATGCCCTTGATGATCAGTTGAAAGGAATCGATTTCCAGCGGAGCACGAAGGCTAGCCTCGCTGACATTCAACTCGGCCGTGAGTGCACCCAGCAGCACGAATCGCGCACCTTCGCGCGCGCAAGCCATCGCGGCGGATAGCTGCTCTCCACCCACCATATCGACAAACACATCGATGCCATCGGGCGCGGCTTCAGCCAATGGCTCGATGATAGGTCTGCCGTTGCGCATGATTACGGTGTCGTAGCCAAGCTCCGCTTTCATCCATTCGGCCTTGTCCTTCGTACCGGTACTTCCAATCACTCGGCCCGCGCCCAGCTTGCGGGCGATCTGTCCGGCCATGGAACCGATGGCTCCCGCGCCACTCGAAACAAAGACAGTGTCGCCTTCGCGGATCTGTATTCCCCGTGTCAGCGCCGCATAGGCCGTCCAGCCGTGGCCAAGATAGGCCGCCGGGTCGATGGGCTCGTTACCCAGCGCTACACATTGGCTCGCATCGACCGCAGCGTATTCACGCCAGCCCAAGGGATGATAAATCAGGTCGCCCACACGAAAGCCGCTGTCGTGAGGACAGGAAACGACTTCACCGATGGCGCCGTCCGCCAGCACATCACCCGGCTTGAGTACGGGAAAAGGAATGCCCTTGACCGCTTCGGCGCCGTGGGTGGCCATCAAGCGCGTGGATACGGATACGCGAAACCAGCGATTGCGTACGACGACATCGTTCGCTCCCGGCACGGGTACGGCTTCGGTAATGACAAAGTGCTCCGGAAGGAGCGTGCCCGTGGGATGCGCTGCAAGCCGCACCTCTCGGGAAGAGGTCATCTTCATGTTCATGGCTGTGTATTCCTTGCATCGACGTACAGGCAACGCTTCACGCTTCCCGCATCAAGCTGATAATGTGAGCGTGTATTCATATTTTCCTGCCGGCGTCGCGACATGGCTACTCGCCTTTCCAGCAAGCATCGGTCGATGCGGAGAACACCCCAGCAGCAGCGCTCGCGGGGAACGGTGGACGTTATCGTTGAGGCGGCAACTCGCGTTTTAGCCAGGCTTGGCTGGGCGAAATTCACCACCAACGAGGTGGCGCGAGTGGCCGGCGTAAGCGTGGGGTCGCTGTATCAATACTTTCCCAGCAAGCTGGCGCTGGCTGAAGCGATCCGGCAGCGGCATCTGGACAACGTTCTGGCGGCACTACCCGATCCCGCGAGTAGCGAGGGTGCGGTATCGCTCGAACGCAGAGTGGCGGCGCTGGTGGATGGCGTTATCGCCACCCACTCCATAAACCCGAAATTGCATCGCGTACTGCTCGACGAGGTACCGCTCGCGGCGCGATCCACCTACAAGGTCTTCGAAGCGGAATACCTGCGTCGCTACCTGGCATTGATTGAAGCGATTTCACCACGGCAGCGGGCATCGGACGACGGCCTGTCCGCCCATGTACTCGCGGGCGCGGTGGAAGGGGTAGTGCATGCGGCCGCGCGCTACGGCACGTTGGACTCCGCTGAATTGAAAGTCGAACTCAACCATTTGCTATGTGCGTACTTGCGTGGGCGTCTTCGTCGCCGATGTTGATCGGCTGCGCCTGGCGAGCAAGCGAGGGTTGCCCGGATGTTCTGGTACCTCGTGCTCTGCGCCTCGCACCGACCCTCTCTCCAGGACCTGTTACGCGACATCAGTCGTCGACTGAAATCGACGTTAAAGGCCAGTGCCAAGGTTAGGGGCTCTGGTGACAAGGTTAAGGGCTTTCGACAAAGTTGTCGAGAGCCCTTAACCCTGGCACTTGGCGCAAATTATTGTCAGGGAAGGAAATTTTGACTCGTCGAACGACTGAGTCGGAGCCTTGGCGTCAAGGCTAATGGCCGTTTGCAGCCCAATGACAGAGTTACCGGCCGCCAAGCCCGCCAGATAGCCGAGCATTTCCAGATCCGCCATGCCGTGGGCCGCATCTCCGGAGGCCCGCTATCACTTGCCGTGCGGTCCGAGAATGCTGTACTGATTCGTGAGGGGGGGGAGGCGGCAGGCCAACGGTGGGTTTCCGACGGGATACCCTAGGTTACCGACAAGAGGGCGCGGAAGGGCGTTAGCCGCCTACGAAACGACAGGGGGCAAGGGGACTATGGGCGAGGGAGAGTGGTTTTCTGCGTTTTGCACGGAATTGACCATTGGGACAGACAAGCGCGGGTCTATCGCTTCGCGCACGGGCCGCATCGTCGGGCAGCTCAACCATGATCTAAGGGATCTGGATTCGAAGATATCCAACCGCTTCTACGCTGGGTCCTACGGCCGCAACACAGCCATCCCGAGCGTAAGCGACGTCGATGTGATCTACGAGTTGCCGGCCGCCCTGTATGCGCGCTTTGGCGGACACAACGGAAATGGGCAGTCAGCGCTGCTTGCGCTCGTCAGGAACTGCATCCTAAACACCTATCCATCGTCGGCCGTCACGGGAGACGGGCAGGTCGTGGCAATCCACTTCACTGATGGAATCAGATTTGAGGTTCTACCGGCCTTCTACAACACTGCCGGCGCGTATACCTTCGCCGATTCCAACGGCGGCGGAAGATGGCGCGAGTGCAAGCCCAGGCAGGAGCTGGATGCGTTCTCCCAGCGCAACGCCGCCTGTAATGCCAATCTGGTGCGGCTTTGTCGCATGGTCCGTGCGTGGCGTGACCGCAACGACGTTGATATGAGTGGCATGCTCATCGACACGTTGGCGTACCAATTTATTGCTACCTGGGAGCATCGCGACAAATCGTACGTCTACTATGACTATCTGACGCGCGATTTTTTTCAGTACCTGGCCGGCTTGGATCTCAACAAAGCCTATTGGCAAGCACCGGGGAGTGGCTCGTATGTGAATCGAGGCGCTGCATTTCAACACAAAGCCCGCTCGGCTGAACTGCGCGCTCGCGAAGCCATCGCCTTTCAGGCTGCAAACCATAACTGGTCCGCGCGACAAAAATACCGAGATATCTATGGAACATTCTTCCCAGAGTGACGCTTTTTCGGCCGTGGCTGCGACGACGCTGGAGGGCCAGCTGCGCGAGATGTATGGGCGATCCGCGTACACCCATAAGGCACACGAAAAGATGGCGGACCAATATATCGGTCGCTACAAGCACATCAAAGTGACAGAGATCGTGCTGTCGGCCATCGCGTCCAGTAGCTTTCTGTTAGCCCTATTTGGAGACTCACGCGCAGGCACAGTCGTGGGCTCAATGGTCTCGGCGGTCTTGCTAGGCCTTACGCTCTATTTCAAGGAGGCCAGCTTGACCCAAAAGGCGCGGGAGCACACGGAGATTGCAGCCAAGTTGTGGGCTGTTCGCGAGGCGCTTCTTTCGCTACTGGTCGATATGACCGATGATGTAAACGTCGAAACAACGCGCATCAAGCGGGATGAACTGAACGCAGTCCTCGAAGGCGTTTATGCGATTGCTCCACGTACCAACGACAAGGCCTATCGGGCGGCGCAAAAGGCTCTAAAGAGCGCAGAGGAACTGTTCTTCACGGACGAGGAGCTAGACAAGCTGTTGCCCAAACAACTACGAACCAAAGGCGCGTAGCACAACCTTCGGGGGTCTCGCGCAACTCCGAACCAAGGTTGTTCGCCATACAAGATGCACGCAAGATTGCTCATGATGTGATCTATGGCGCATGCATGGGTTGAAGCGAAGTGGCTCTCTACTAAAGGGACTGAATGAAAGTTGTCACTAGCTATGGATAGAAGTGGTCAGGTGGAATTGGCCGAACGCATAGAGCGTGTGCGAACGCCAGGAACTCAGCCATTTGTGAGATCGGAACCCAGGTGGCTCCAAGCTTCGGGCTGAAGCTGCACCTTCCCCTGAGGGATGCAGATAGGTATCTCACGCTCCCATTGCCCGATCCCGGATATGGTTAGTAGGAAGCGAAACGTGACCCAGTTTCCAGCGCGCTCAGTGCCGACCTGGCGTACGTCATCGACATGAAGAACGCTTCGGAGCGGGGTGTACTCTGTTCGGAGAGCTTCATCTTGATAGGGAATGCTGGCCAATCGAATGACCTCCATCTTTACCCATCGCTGAAACCATGGGGTGTCTACAAAGGCGTCGTAGTACTCCTTGATGCGAGAGCCCGCCCTGGGGTGGAAGGGGGATTCACCCCGCATCATAGAAAGCCCCTCCTTGATTCGTTGAGGCAATGCGTCAAGACCCGAAACTATTGCCATGTTCCCATCAACAACGAAAATGTCATTAGCATCATTCGTTGCAAGTGTCGTTCCCAGGCGAGTTGCATCGGTCCTGGGGAAACTTGGTTCGACCTCACAAATCAAGACCACTGACGTTCCGTCCTTCCTCCACGTCGGCCCACGACTTAAGCGACGGCCATCCCCGAGAGAGTTGACGAGGACGAAGCGATCGTCGCGGTCCGATGATGAGAAGTTCTCCCCATAAGTTATCAGTGATCGAAGATTGCCCTCTACAAATTGATTAATTCGAATCGTCCATTGATTCTCCTCAACTGCGGTCAATTCACCTATGCCAACCACATACGGTCCGATAGCAACGAAATCTTGCTTGTAGAACGCCCCGGATATCGCGTTCAGCTGTTCGGCGCAGCTCCTCTCGTGATCGAGCTTCATGCGGAGAAGTAGATTTGACGTGTAGGTCGCCTCGTCGCGATCGATTTCGACGCTGTGTGTGCTGCACAGCCAGATCCCGTTCTTAATGGATGTCCGTTGCTCTGATGTCATGCTGGCGTCATAGCGACGACCACCTGGCGCTGCCGCATGAATGTGCGCTGCAACCCCCACGTTGATAACTTTGTCATCCCCTTCGGCGCTCGGGCCCGTTGTTAGTGCGCCGCAGCCGGTCATCGAGCATCGACATCCCGCCCGCATTGCGAGAGCGACCTTTGTTCCTTGCGAAAATTCATCTCTACTCGTTGCCAAGACGTCTCTCCTTTTTGAGTTGAGCAAGCGGTCGTGAGCGGCAGTGCTATCAAGTGCAGGAGGAGGGCACAGTATTTTCTTGGTACTAAACCAGTCGTCAACCCATGTACTGGAGGCAGTTCAACCTTCTTGTTCGGCCAGCACCCTCGCTTCTGCGAGTTCGCGTGCAATGTCGTTCCAGCCGGCCTCGCTAGCGTATTTGACCATTCGATCTAAGGTGCGCGTTGGCGCTGCGCGACGCAGCGACTCCGGAATATCAGCCGGACGCATCTTCCAGGGCAACAGGATATGGCCGGCCTCCGTCACACATCGGCTCAGGAAGGCGGCGATCCGAAAACCGCCCTCGTCGAGATCACCCCAGTGCAGCACGGGAGTTGAAACCGGGAGGTCGGAGAGCAGTCGGAGGTACATGGCCCGCCAGGCGGGCGAGGGCATGCCAGCTGTGTAGACGCATAGTACATCGGAGTCGCAGTGCTGACGCGCCCAGACGTGGAACGTAGTCTGGTTCTCGATGGTTAGCACTTGGCGAGGCATGGAGCCGAGGCCCAACACGGTAGACGAGGGCAGGGCACTGTACGGGCGGTCCAGAGGGAAGGCGCCACGCTCTCGGCGGACCACAATATTACCGGCCAGACGCGAAGGCTGCGGTTCGCGGTAGAGGCCGAGTTCTTGCAGAACTTCGGCTTCCGAGCGCGCGTTACCCTCGACGTTGCCAGTCAGCAGCACATCAAGGTAAGGCGTCAGGGACTCGATGCGCTTGCTGTCCTTGAACAGGCGTGCACTGGCATCGCGCACCGGCATCTCCATCGCACCGAGCGCCACTTGGGCCTGGCAATAGGCAATGACGTCGCAAGCCATCGCCCAGCTGGCGGCGACGCCCGGTCCGCTGCCGCGGACCTTCTTGAGCTTCTCCCAGTGGGACAGGACGTCGATCAGGACTGGGTGCTCGCCGAGGCGCGCGGAGAGCGCCTGTCTCGCCGACTGGACGCGCACCGCATGGGGTACCTTGTCCAGGATCGAGGCCAGCTTAGCGACATTGACCAATTCGATGCGCTCAATGAGGCCATGGGGGTCGTGCCGAGGGCGCTGGGCCTTGATCGCGCCCTCTGCTTGCGCGTACGCCATCACCGCCTCGAAGTCTTCCTTGGCCTTCAGGCTACGCAGCTCGCGATACTCGGACAGTGCAACGTCCGTCAGGGCAGGGCGTCGCACGGCTGCGCCGGCTTCGTGTTTGTCGGCAGATTTGAGCAGGCGCTCCAGCGCTTTTCTAGCCAGCAGATTCATCTCGGTCTGGTCTCGGCGGCTCATGCGGATGGGCCATCCGCCGAGTCGATCCGTGGCTGGTACTGCTTTCGGATCTCTGCTTCGACCAGCTCCGGATTGAACTCAGGGATGTCGGCGCGGAACATCTCTCGTGTCTCGGAGGATACGTCGTGGCCTTCAAGCACCACCACGTTGCTCTCCGCGTCGCGCATGATGTCGTAATACCGATCGAGGAAGGCGGTCAAGCTACCCAAGGCGTCGCCGGTGCTGGCCATGAATACCTGCAAGCCCAGTTCCTCGAAGTAGCGCATGGTCGCCACGATGTTCCGTGGATCCATCTTAATGAAGGCCTCGTCGATGACCAACAGCCGGATGCCGGAGTGGTCGCCGCGCTCCAATCGATAGGCCGACGACAGCGCTGCGCCTGCGATCACATACAGCGGCGCGCGATGCTCACCACCCGAGCCGGAGCCGACGCGCTTACTAAGCCAGCCGATGTGCTTGGTGGAACGGGTAGAGGCTGCTTCGCGAAGCACCTCGATGTCGAAGTCGAAGAATTCGCGGTAGTCGTCCAGTGGCGACTTCACCGCGGCCGCACCGATAACCGTCTTTTCACGCATCAGCTCTTCGAACTCTTTGGGGAGTTCCCCGGCGCCGCCCAGCAAGTCCTCGGTTGGACCATACTGAGCCACGTCCTTGATGAACTTCAGCAGCGAGGCGTAGGCCGGACGTATGTGCGAACGGAACTGGTAGCGCTCGTTATTGGTGAACATCGGCGCAAGTCGCAAGGCTTCGTTCATCCGGTTGATGGTGTCGCTCAACCACTCAAGGTGCTCGTGCAAGGCCACCGCGACGTCGTTGCGGAAGGTGCTTTTGGCGGCGCTCAAAGCGTCATCCATCCGGGCTTTGTTCTCGCGCAGGCCGGTCTCCGTCAGGATGACAACGCGCGTCTCCAGCCAACCGCGTGCAGTACGCCAGTCGTCTTGAGCACCGGCTGGCATGACCTCGTTGTGCCTGACAAGGAACGCTGACAGCTTCTGCAGGGCGCTAGTCGCCTTCTGGCGGGAGTCCTCCTTCGCACCGTTACTTCGGCGAGTACAGTCAGTGACAATCTCGCGAAACGACAAGCCCTGACGCGCCAAGAGCCTCTCCCATTGGCTTGACGCGTAGTCAGCGTCATAGCCCTCCTTTGCACGCGCTGCCTCAGCCACCGCTGTCTGCGTAACGGCTTGTTCCCGTTTCTTCTGGGTATCCTCGCTTTTCTGCAGGTGGGCCGTTTCAGCTGCGCCGACCGCCTGGGCGGCAATCAGGAGCTTGTTTCGCGCCTCGGTCACGGCGGTCTCTGCCTCCTGGACGGCCTGGACCAGCAGGCGATACTCCTCGGTGTCCAGCGCTTGCAGTCGCCGCGTCAACTCCGCCTCGTCGTGGGTTTCCTTGGTCACGCGCTCGACGATCTCGAGGATGTCGCGAACCTTGTCCTGTTCGCCGCCCACGAACGGGCCGAGGTTATTCAAGAGCACTTTGAGCTTCGCGTACCGATCCTTGAGTTCGTCAATCCGTGCTTGAAGATGGCGGGCTTCTTCGGCGATCGAGCTGCGCGTCGCTGTCGAGGTGGGGCCGATCTTGAAGAGGGCGGGATTCGTCGGTTTCTTGCGCACCATCTCACCGTCGGCCAGCAACATGCCGTCCTTGGTCATTGCGAACCGGTGAGCGAAGCATTCATCCTCGGTCTCTGCTTGTTGGGTATCACCGAACTTAGATCGTAAGTAGTTGACTGCGGCTGTGCTGTTGCCACTGATGAGTTCCGCCACGGTGCCGTGCTTGGGACTGGGACGGTTGGAGAACTTGCTGGGCATCACGACCTTCGCCTCGTAGACGCCGGCCTGGCGCGACACCCGGAACGCCTTGCGCTCGTCCGCCTCGTCCACCAGCAAGGCCTGCATGTTCGACGTGCCCAGATAAGCTTCGATGGCGGGTTGCCAGTCCAAGGCATCGACCCGCACCAAGTCGCATACTGGAATCGCCTCCACACCGGCGTTGGCCAGGGCGCGTTTGAGCGCCGCCGCCGGCCCTTCTAGAGGAGGCTTGCCCTTGGCGACGCGCTCCAGGTTCTCCTGAACGCTGGTGAGCTCGGCTTCGGCTGATGTCTGTGCACGTCCGACAGACCGCATCTCCTCAAGCACCTCGTCGCTCAGTACCTTGGCCGCGCGCAGCGCCTGGCGGATGGTCGACTCCACGGCGTCTCGACGACCGATCTGGTCACCCTCTAGTAGGGTGCGTATGTCGCTGTAGGCCTTCGCGGTGACCTTGGCGCTGTCGGCAACGAGCTTGCCGGGGATCGGTACATCGATGGCCTTGCCGATAGCCTTGATGCTGCGATGCAGTCCCGTCCTCTGTTCGCTGAGACGCCTCTGCACGCCGTCGAGGCTCTCGCGCAGCAGTGCGGCATCCGCATGGGATGCGTGCATGTCCCGGTTAGCGGCGCTCTCGCGAGCCTGCCGCTCAGCAGCTTCGACCTGACAATTCACATCGTCGCGTCGTGCGTTGGCGGCGGCCAGGGCCGCCTGTGCGCGGGCTTCAGCTTCTTCGGCGGCGGTCACCTCCTGGTTGGCGACTTCCAGCTCCGCTGCCTGAGCTAAGGCGAAAAGCGACACCGAGTGGCTGTTGCGCCGGTGCGCATCCGCGAAGTCCGCCTCAATTACCTCGGCCTCGTCGAGCTTGGCCTGCACGCCGCGCACCAAGGCTGCCATCTCTTGGAAGGTGTGCAGTACCTCCTTGAAGCGTTTGATGTTGGTCGGACGGACTTCCAGCACCTGCTGGCGGACGATGTCGTCGACGCTCTTGTCAAACTTCATGCGCAGTCCGAAGCGGAACGCTTGGCGATAGGCATCCAGGCGTGGCGCGCCACGTGTGCCTCTCAACCGAAATAGCATCGCCTTCAGGAATCGCTCCGAATCGTGGAAGAGCACTTCCTCCCCTGGAGCGCGCTGGGACAGCATCTGCCTGAAGCTCGCCCAAGGGCGAGGTTGATACTCACCGTCGACGAGCTCGAGGTGATCGTAGAACGCGATCTCTGCTGGGAGGATATAGCGACCCTGCACATCCGGCTTCTCACGGTCGGCGCTCGCGTAGATACACACGCCCGTAGATACGATCTCCTGGGTCTCCGTGTCCTGCCAGACTAAAGTGATATAGGTGTTGGCGCTGTCGCGTACGCGCGCATCCGGCGAGTCGCCGTATTGGCCCAAGCAGTAGCTGCGAATGTTTCGGCTATTGTGATTGGACTCGTCGGCCTGCGCGTTAAAAGCGACGCCGGAGCTGCCGCGACTCTCGTTGGCGCCCAGCATGACAATCTGCACGGCGTCCAGGAGCGAGGATTTTCCGCTGCCGTTGGCGCCAAAGATGCCGCAGGTCATGCCGACATCGACGTCGCGCATCTCGTACAGGAAGAACTGGACCACGCGGATCCGGATTAGCTTCTTCATGCGGCATCGCCTTCTTCCGTGGCGGTAACTGTGCGGTCTGGGCTATCGATCTCGGTGTCCGGGCTGCTGAATAGGGCGATGCGCGCGAGCGCGGCCTCTCCAAGGACCTCGGCAATGCCGGGTCGGATGATGACGACGTAGGGCTGATCCGCTTCGTATCCGAACTGATCCCCATCTTCCTCTGACACCCGGGCGATGCCCCAACGTCGCATCCATTGCATCAGCGAAATGAGCTTGCCACCAGAGGCCAACTCGCGCCCATCCGTTGTTTGCTTGTACTTGATCTCCAGCGTGACTAAGTCACAGGCCACCTCGCCGTTCTCGTCGTGGTGCCCCGAACGCGTTTCCTCATCGAAGATTTTGCGCAACACCAGCGCGAGCAGCGTCTGCTCCACCGTGGCCGGCGAGGTCTTGGCGTGCTTGGGGATGGCGCAGGCATAGCGCAACTGGCTGTTGATCCGCACAACGTAGCCCAAAGGATCCAGGGCGCGTTTGAAATCACGCTCGAAGTCGCGAATCAGCCCATAGGCCACCTTGCTTCCACGATCAGCGGCATAAAGCACCTGTTCGGTGATCAACCGATTCGCCGCCGCCTCGAAGTCATCTTCCGTGACCACGTTCTTGGTGGCCTCAACCGCATTCGCCCAGAAACTCATTGGTTTCCTCCCTTGGCCGGCTTGGTGGTTCTTGCGATCACGAAGGGCAGGTGAGAGATGCCCTGGCTTTGATCCTCTTCGTCTTCCATGCGGATCGTCGTGAATCCGCTGCTCATGGCGCGCGCGTGGGCGCGAAGCAGCTTGCTGGGCGTCGCGTTTGCTGCGGCAATGGTGCACAGAACCTGCAGTGCGCGGACCGATTCGATGCTGTCCACCTGGAGAGAGACGCTGGGCACCGCATCGGCCTCGCCGAGCTGCTGACGAACGAAGGCCGCGAGCTTGGGGAGCGACATGGTCCGCCGATCCCGAGCCATCAGGGCCAGGCGAGCCCGCGCCTCCTGCTCCGGGGACATGACTTGCTTGCGCAAGCCACTGGGCGGCCGACGCTTGGTCTCGACCCGGGGTGAAGCCAGGCGTTCGCCGGCGATACAGTCACCTGGCGCAAACGGTGCCAGCGCGGTTGCCTTGCTGCCGTGCTTGATGACGGCGTCGATGGTCTGACTGATCAGCTCGTCGAGGGGCCGGGCGGCCCGCAGCCGGTAATCCAAGTAGGCCAACGCCAGCTTGTTGGCACGCCGGATCTCGTCGTCGAGCCGATCCAGGTATTCATCGATGCGGCGCAGATCTTCCACCTTTTGGATGTCGCGCTCGAACAGGGCTTCGGCGCGAGTGGGGTCGCGGCCGGCCTGCTTCTCGAGATACCACTGGATCAGTCGAGCGCGTAGGTCTGGCGTCTGCTGGACATGCGCCACGAGGCGCAAGATCTCTTGACGCCGCGCCAAGGGATGTTCGCGCGTACGCAGCTCCTTGTAGTCGCCGATAAACATACGCTCGACGTAATCGTCGAAGAAGCGGCGCACGAATTCGCCGGTGGCATCGACGCGACCGATCTCCAGCATCAAGTCGCGTACGTTGGTGCCGGCAATGCGGACGTGCTCAAGAAGGGCGCGTGACTGCCTGGCAGCTTCTTGCAGCGACGCTCCGTCCGTGGATTCGTCGAGGAGCAGCTTCAAGTTCGCCTCGATGCTACGGATCTTCCCGGAGACAAATTCCGGACCCGTGTGAGCAAACTCGACCAGGCGACTCATGAAGTGAGCGACGGCTGGTGCCATCGTCACCATCTCGCGCACGCCCACTCGGTCTACACGAATCCATCCCGCTTCGCGCAAACGGTTGAAGATCATGATGGCCCGGATCGCCAGTGGCGTGGCTGGCGTCACGTCGTCGCCATCCGGGGTCCAATCCTGGTATTGGAGTTCCTCGGCAATGTCTGCCGTGATCTCTCGCATCAGGAAGCCGGTGCTAGGTGGCAGCGGAGCTTCGGGCCCAAAGCGTTTGGCGTGCAGCACGCACAGTAGCGACCAATATTGGAAGCGATTGGCTGAAGCCAGTGGCGCGAACAATCGGTCGGGCAGACGCTTGAAGAGGGGCGGATAGCGCTCGGCCACCTTCTCCTGAAGAATTTGATCGGTCAGGTCATAAACAGCCATGGCCGGCACTCCTTCGTGTTCTCAACCGCCAGCTGATAGTCGGGGGGGACTTGTCGGTCCACGTCCGTGGCCGCCATAAGCTCCTGCACCATGTAGTTCAGGAGGGCGGCCCTGCAGCTTTCGATGCGCGCGGAGGCGCCATTGAAGTACTCGGCTCTAACGACCAACTGCTGGGCCGCGCTGAGTGCAGGATGAGCGATGAGTCTGACTTGAAGCACCGTGGACCAGGCGTTGTCAGCCGTGATATCCACCTCACTAGGTTCCGACAAGAGCTGAACCTTGCTCATGCGTCCCAGCACGAAGTCTCGGAAGGACTTCCGCTGCAGGCAGTAGCCGCGGACATGCCATCGTCGACCAGCCCTCAGGAGGCTGTGTGGCTCAATGGTCCGTTCGTGCAGCTCCGGGTTGCTCATGGAGCAGTAGAGGAATTTCACGCGCAGGCGATCGACGATCGCTAAGTTCAATCGGGAGAAGGTGCGCGGCGAGGTGTGCGCGAAGTCCCAAGAGATGGAAAGCGGTCTGCCGGGTGCATCCAGCGTATAAGGGACCAACATGGTACTGATGGTGGGCTGCGACGCCTTCGTAGCGCGCTCGGCATCCGAATAAGCCTTAGATGTGGCCAAGTTCGCCTTGAGCTTGTTATCCCAGGCGACCCAATTGGGAAATGATTCTCGGAAGTCTCGTAGCCACTCGCTGGCCCGGATGGGGCTGAGGCCGTATTCGGCAATAAGCCGGCTGCGGCTGACCCGTCCCTCCCAAAGCAGGATTCGGCCTACTTTGGCATCTCTTTCCTGGCGGCCTTCAGTAGACATTGAAGACATCGACTCGTGATGGATGTTCTTATGGTATGTACAAACATATGGTATGTAAATACATATGTTGTTGCACAACCCTAAAGTCTCCGCTGTGGGACGTAGTCGGGCGGAGTTTGCTGCTCAATATCGGGTGTGTGCCGTGCAATTGCGGCGCTTGTTCGACGATCGGCACCTCTCGAAGCAGCAGATGGGCGCATTTTTCAAGGATGCGCTTTGAGGACGTTGAGGCGAGGTCAAGGGATCAACCTAATGCGAGCGGCGCGGTGCAGTGGCGATCGTACGCATCAGATAGTGCTCCTGAGTCGCGGTCTCGATCGCGTTGGGTCGCGCTGACCTGACGCGCTGAATGACGTCGTCTGCAGGTAAGCCTGGCTCGCTTGCGGCAAGTAGCAAGGCAGCAACGGTTCCTGCACGCCCAAGGCCGCCCTTGCAATGCACGACCACACCTTCGCCACGCTTCAGAGCGGCAACTAGCTCCGGGAAAATCACTGGCCAACGGCCCTCGAACCATTCTTCGGGCCTATAACCCGGGGGGCAGATGTCGGGAGCATGGCCGTCTAGGATGGGAGCGTGGTGCCACGTTAGTCCTTCGTCTAAGGCAAGTTGTCCGAGCTCAATGACATCAAGCTCTACGAACTCCCATGGTGCCAACAGGGTGACCAGATGGGCTGCCCCCCATGCCTTGATGGCGCGTAGGTCGGTCCCGAGGTCACGATCCCATGCGCCCGTGACCGCAACCAGCTGTTTCTTGCCGGGACAGAACGTGATGCCGATACGACCGCCGCTTGAAAGCTCAAGCGTTCCTATCTGGAGGGGATGGGTTCGGCTTGTACGTTCCACGTTGCTTTGTTGGCCGCCGGCGGACGCCTGGGCGTCAAATAGCGTGGACAGGGCATGCTCAATCTGGTGTCTGCCACGCAAGGTGTCACGCCAGACCGTGGGAATGCCGTACATGCCAAACCGGACGCCAGCGATGCCACCAATGACCGCGCCAAGCAATGCTCGTGAGCTTCGCGCAGAGATCGCATGACCAACCGCTTCCGTGTAGCTATGGGCTGAATTCAGGGCCTCTCGCGCAGCATGCAGCATGTCGATGGGGGAGGGCGCATCGGTGCTTTCGCCCCATGTTCCCGAGGGCTCAAGCACAGCGACGATCGTTTGCTTGCTAAGGCCCGCCGGGGGACCAAGCGAGCGCAGCCGTTCGGCGGCATCGTCCCAGGACTGGTCGGCTCCATCGAGCTCAGCGGCCAGCCACAGGGCGTACATCATGGATGCCGGGGTAAGCGTCGTGTCTTCGGCGGGTTGTGGTAACAGAATCTGAAGTAGAGCGACAAAGTCCTCCTCCCAGTTTCCTTGGTGACAAAGAAGAGCGGGCACCATGCGCAGCAGAGCTCCGCGAGTGACAGATTCCTGATAAGTCCTCGAAGGAAGACCAGGGGAATGACCTTCCATGGCATGGACCATTGCACGAGTGCCGGTGTCGTCGATCAACAAGGCCGCATCCGGGTAACACAGCCCCATGATGGACCATTCGATGGCGCGGCGAACCAAACCCTCGCGAGGAAATTCATCGGGAAATTGCAGTGCCATCAACAGGCACAGAGCCTGCGCGCCTTCCATCGACCACGTTTGTGGAAGTGGAGAGGAGGGAGCTAGCCCCTGATTCGTGAGGCCTGGCTCGAGCGAGGGTGGAAGATCATCCGCGCTTCGTCCGAATGCGCTACCAATCATCAAGCCCCACAGCGAGCCGGCGATGCGGTCACGACGAACATAGATGCTGCGCAAGCGGCTCATAGCGATGCCCTCTATTCCCGGGGCCGGTAGTGTCGCGTTGGCTGATCTCACAGAGTGCGATGGCGGCTTGCGACCACCGATTCGACGTCGGAAAGAGTCGACCACTATTGATTGGTGTTGGATGATATTGCTTGCTATCAAGCCTGCGGCTCCAGCGCCGATAAGGCTTACTACAAACAGCGATTAGGCAGGCATGGCAAGGAAGCGTACTGGTAAGGCGCCGAAATCAGTTTCGGCCCAGAATCGCGTCGATCTTGAAAAGCTCTCATTGGCTCGACGACTTGGACAGTGGCACGAGAGTGAAGGGAAGGCACTCATCGGAATCGTGACCCCCGTCCTGGCGATCGTCAGCCTTTGTGTGTCCCTAGTCAGTTGTCACAATAGCTCTGTTGCAGCTTCGCAGTCCGAAGAGCGCATAGCGGTCTCGGTGAGTAGAGTCTATGGGAACGAGCGAATAGAGAAAGGTTATGGGATCCCCTTGATCATGTCGCGCTGGGCAGTGGACATAAACAACCTGTCGTCGAATTCCGTATCGGTCCTGCCCCCTTATTCCGAAGGGATAACTGATCAGAACATGGCGAATAGTCTGGGCACTTTTGAGGCTGGCCAGGAGCCTGCAAGGCCGATTTTCATCGGGGCGCGCGGGAGCGCTAGGGTAGAGGTCGATGTTCCCATACCGTTCGAGGAGAGCAGTCGGAAACTAGTGATGCAGGGAAGCTGGTCGACATTCGAAGATTGGCGGGTTTTCGCTAAGGCACATGGGCTCAGCGAGATTGGTGCTCCAATGAGTGATCATCGGAACGCTGCCGCACAGGTAATCGTGCAATCGGTCGAGGGGCGGGACTACTACGGCCTAGGTCTTTGGTATCCGGGAAATCCACCGCCAAACTACAAGAGCCGATAGTCGGGCGGCCGACGACGTGGGCAAGGCTTGCCATGCACGCCGGGATTGGATGTATTCGTCACTTTTTGCTCCGCTTCTTCGCCTTCAGTGGCGGTGGCGCATCACCGTGCCTCCAGCTGGGCTCGGGAGCTAGTCGCTTTTTTCGCCTTGCCTGCGTGTCCAGATGACCATCGTCGAGGTAGGGAAGTGGTCTATTGTCGTTGCGGTACTGCGAGCCGGGTTCGACCGGTAGGCAGTAGCGCATGTCTTGTGGTGGCGGAGATGCGATTTTGAAAGCATGGCGCGCGAGGTTCTGCCATGCTCGGTGCGCTTCTTCTTGCATACGCCAGAACGCCTGCAGCGCCTCCTGGTCATTGACCATAATGTCGTGAAGATCCGGATCGCCTGGAGTCCAAGCGCCAAGGGCTGCTGGACCTTCAAGCTTTTCGACGATGGGCGCGAGCACATGTCTGTGAGCATCCATCCACGCGATGCGTGGCGATCGCCTGACGATAGGTGCGCGCGCATGGGACATAGAAGGCCGGTCGGCAAGGGATGCCAGGTGTGTGTCCATGAGTGCTTGAACGTAACGTCGCTGCGACCCGTAGGTCTTCAAAGCCAGATCGGTTGTCAACCAACGCCGATGGACCAGACGTTGTTCAATGAGATGTACCAGAAGTCGGCGATGCACATCCGGCATGCCAAGAGATTGGGCCCAGTCGCGTGCGCATTTTTGAAGCGATGACCGAAGCGATATGGCTTGGGTAAGGGCAACCTCAGTCATAGCCTCTCGGAACAGTGCTGCCAGCAGCGCGACATGATCGGCCGTCGGGTGGGTTTCCAGGTAGCTAAGCATCGCGCTGTACACGTGATCGCGGCCGTCTGTACCACCAAACGCGGGATCGCCCGCCATGAAGGTCGCGACGATCCGGCGGTCTTCGTCACGCAGCCGGTACCAGCCACGCTCAGCCAACAGTTGGTTGATGAATTGTTGATGATCTTCAATGCGGATCGCGGGCTGGGTCAGCATGATCCACAGCCACGATTTGAAATCGCGTTCCGCTGCTTGTAGCGCCGGCGCACCGCTCCCGTCATGAATTCGCTGAAACACCGAGATGCCATCGAGGTCGCCTCGTAGCCTTGTGGGGTCGCTACCCACGCTACGAACCCGCTGAAAGAAGCGCCTTCGGTTCCCCTTCGGGCTCTCCGGTAGATAAAGCTCGTCCAGTCGCTCATCCGAGCAGCCGGTGGCCTGCTTGACGGTCCAGTACCACGCCCAATTGCGCAGTCGGCTGGCGACGTCAGTCGGGGGATGCCCCGGTCCTGTGGTTTTTTTGGTTTTCATGGAGCGGAGTATCGGCCAAATATGACCGAATAGGCCACGCCTCCTGGACGTGCGCTAATGAGTCCCCTTGGCCGGTCGTGCGACACGGCTGCATTTTTGGAGGCCTCATGAGCCAGCGTCGTCCGCCGAAGGAAAGGCTCGCCATTGCGACCCTGCAGGGATCCGCCCTCTGGAAGGCGCTGGGATTCAAGAACGCACGCGCGTTCCAGCGGGCTGTTCAGGCCGGACGGGCCGGTATTCGGCTTTACCCGGTGCCGGGTCAGTCACGTGGATGGTTCGCCCGCGCCGAAGACGTGGCGCTGTTTCACAAGACGCGCGCGTCCGCAAGTGCGATATCGGATGCCGAGGATTCGAGCCCGTGAAAGGCGTGCGCGAGATGCGCTGGCACGTGTTGCAGGAGGCCAATGAATAGCCCGACGTTGGCCGAGATTTCGATTCGAAACCGCACCTTTTGTTGAGGTGCCATGTCAGGAATTCCGGGCGGTGCCCGGGTTTGTTGCCAACCGTAGAAAGGAGGAGAGAAAGCCCACCTAGCTGACGAAACGTGTTTCACCACTAATGAGGCCTGGGCGAAAAAAAGCCCAAGGGCGCTTGAACACCCTTGGGCCTATTTCGTCTTTGCAGACGAGGTCAGACTTCGACTCCTGACTCTCTTAGGCTACCACAAGCCCATACCGGTGCAACTCCTGCACCGTTCGGGCAAGTGCGGCCTATCGAGCTGCAGTAGGCCTCAGCTATCGCCCCCTGTGGGCGTCACTGAGGAAATTGAAAATGAAGACCCTTGCATTTACACATCGACCGCCGGCGTCTTTGGCGGTCGCCACGATGCGCCCGGAACCCCGGCCCAAACTCATCTCTGTTCAATCAGGATTCCGCCGCGTTCCCTTGTCTTATGGGCGTCATCACGGCGGCTACGCGGTCACTTGGCCGGGGGCTCCTTCCGTTCGCGTGGAGAGTGCCGAAGAAGCACGCGTCGTTCACGCATTGGTTGCGCGTCCAGAATGCCGGGACATCATCAGCCAGCCCCTAACGGTCTGGTACGAGTGGCGCGGGCGGGTGCGTCGCTACACGCCGGATCTGGCGGTGACCTTTTCGTCCGTGCCTGTGGATTTGCAGGCGATGGGCGCCGAGTCGCGTTGCCTCGTGGAAGTAAAGCCCTTTGGGCGAGAGCGCCTGGCCCAGGCCGTCTGGGAGGCGATGCGTGATGTCATCCGTGCGGCAACGGGACGTCCGTTGATTCTGCTTTCCTCGCGTACGGCTCAAGGAGAAGAGCCATGAGCGGCGAGTGGAAGCGTGGCGATGCTGCCCTATGGCAGGGAGCCCAGGTGGAAATCGTGGAAGGGGAGTACGCGGGCAACGTGACGTTGCGTGTCGTGGACGACCCATCGAACGTGCTTCATCAGGTGCCGCAGAGTGAAGTGCAGCGTCCTGCCGATGTTCGGTCGCTGGTCATCCCGGCGATTCAGCTTGATGGCAAGGTTTGGGCCGCCGCGTGTTCGCGCGCTGATACTGCGCGTCGGCTCATCGATCAGGCAGAGCCTTTGACGAATGCCATCGTCGAGGCTGCGGCGCGGGCACTGGGCTTATCCGCACGAACCCTGCGGCGGGACGTCGCCCGGATGAAGGAGGTAAATCATCCGCAGGCTCTCATCCCCGCCGCGGGTGGTCGGCCACAGGGGCATTCGATGATCGCGCCTGCGGTGGAGACCATCATCGATGCCGTCCTAGAAGAGGTCTATCTCACGGAGAATCAGCCTTCGCTCCACGAAGTCGGCGAAGAAATTCGCGCGCTATGTCGCCAACAAGGGTTGAGTCCTCCGGTCGACCGTACCATCCGGCGTCGCATCGAACGTAAGGATGCCCGTGACGTGCTTAAGGCTCGTAAGGGGCCGAAGCATGCGAAATATAAGCTCCAGGCCATGCCGGGATCGACCCTGCATGAGGCGCTCATGGACTGTGTCCAGATCGACCATACGTTGGCCGATGTGATCCTGTGCAGTGACGATGAACATCGCACGGTGCTGGGACGTCCCTGGGTAACGCTTGCGATCGATGTGCGATCCCGAATGGTCGTGGGCGTCCACATTAGCTTCGATCCTCCCTCCGCTACGGCGGTCGCGCTCTGTGTGTTGAACATGCTGCTGCCCAAGCAGGAGTTCCTTGCTTGGCTGAGGATCGAGGCGCCGTGGCCCGCCTACGGATGCCCTCGGGTCATCTACGTCGACAACGGTAAGGACTTTCATTCGAAGGCATTGATACGTGGCTGTCAGGCCATCGGCACCGACCTGCTGTACCGCCCAGTGGGCAGCCCCCACTATGGCGGGATCATCGAACGTTTTATCGGCACGATGATGGGCAAGTGTCGGCTGCTGCCGGGGACCACGCACCGAAATGTCCAGGCGCGAGGAGATTACGACTCGGAAGCCAAAGCGGTCATGACGCTGAGCGAATTCCGGCGTTGGTTTGTCAATGAAATCGTCACGCAGTACCACGCCCGCAAGCATCGGGTATTGAAGGCTCCGCCTCTGAAAGAGTGGCTCGCACTCTGCGAAAAGCAGGGAATGCCGCGGATTTTGGCCGGGCATTGGACGGATTTTGAAGTTCTTCTGGCCTTTCTTCCGGGTGAGCTGCGTGTGGTACAGCGCGATGGTGTGCACGTAAACGCCGTGCGCTACTGGCACCCCTCCTTGAGTGAGTGGATCGGCGATGGCGAAAAGCATTTCGTCCATTACGACCCGCGTGACATTCGTTACGCATACCTGCGCGCACCGTCGGGTCAGGTCGTCCGCGCCGAGGCCATCACGCCTGGCATTCCCGAAATGTCTCTGGCCGAGTGGCGGGCTGATCGTGGCGAGCGATCCAAGCTTTCTCAGGATCCTGCACTCTTGGCGTTGAGCGATGGTGGGTTGGTCGAACGTCGGGCCATGATCGACAACTCGACGAAGGCGACCCGTAAGGCCCGTGCCGCCAAGCGGGCGGCCACCTCGCGGCAGCAGACGCCGCCTGCCTCCCGCTGGTCTGGCCCCGCGTCGGTGACGCCCACTCGTGAAACTGCCTTCCTTCCGATGCCTGCGACCAAGCCGGTCGCCACGCCGTCCGTCTATGACGGCGAACTGTGGAGTTAATGCCATGAACCATATGCCGAATGATGCTTCAAACGAGTCGTCCCCCAGCAACGAGGCACCGCAGATCTTTGAACACCTGGTCCCGCGCGCCAGGGAAGCGGCCGCCCAAAACGGAACGACGCGCATCGAAATCATCCGGGGAGACTGGGTCATCCGTCACGCTGCGGTCGCCCAGGGCTTAAATGTCGCTCGCTGGTTGCTGGAAGGTCCGCGCCGCACGCGAACCACCGGTTTGTTGGTGACTGGTCCCGTGGGTGCCGGCAAGACGACGCTGGCTAATCTGATCAAGCGGTCGTACCCCGCGTCTGCGGATTCGGATGACGAGCCCATCGTCATGATCTGTATGACCGGGGCGCGTCACATGCGAACCGTCTATGGCCGCATCCTTGAAGCTCTCAACGGGCCCGTGAAGGCCACCCATCACACTGCCGATCGTGAGATGGCCGCGCTTCGTTTGCTCCGTGCGGTCAAGTGCCGCGGACTGATTGTCGATGAGGTTCAGGATGTCCTGGCAGGCAACGTCAACGAACAGCGGCGTACGCTCGATGGCCTGAAGTACATCATGAACGAAGTTCAGTTGCCCATCATTGCTATGGGCACGGAGGGCGCCGCTGAAGCTTTTCGTTCCGATAAGCACATGGACAAGCGCTTTGACCGTTTGGTGCTGCCGACATGGAGTGTGGGCCCGGAGTTAGCGGCGTTGTTAACCAGCGTGGCGCGCATCCTCCCGCTGCGGCGTCCTTCCCATCTCGCAACGAAGGACATTATGGAACTGCTCGTCGACGAGACCGACGGAAGTTTGCACGACATGATGACGCTTGTTCGCCATGCGGCCGTCGAAGCCATCTTGTCGGGGAGCGAGTGCATCACGTTAGGGGATCTGCAGGCTGCCAGGGCGATTCCCAATATGGAGGCGATCGATCATGTCGATGACGACCTCTAAGATCCAAGGGGTGCCATTCGAACTACGATTTCGAACGATGGCACCGCATCCCGACGAGTCGCTTTCTTCCGCCATCGACCGTGTGGCTGGCCTGTGGAGTGTCGGCAGGATCGAATTATTGCGACAGCTGGGATATACCAAGGGAAGCAAGGAGCTGGATACGCTCGTATCGTTGCCACTTCTGGAGTCGATGGCGCGCGCCTTCGGAACGGACGCGGAATACCTTGTCTCGCTCGCGGTTCCCAGGGATCGATCGGGTACCTTGGTCTCGTCAGGCCTGCGTTACGCCTATTGTCCTCTTTGCATGGAGGAGGACTGGCGCTCAGGGTACACGCCGTATTTCCGTCTGGATTGGGGACGATTGTGGGTGACCCATTGTCGGCGACACCTGACCCCATTGTTTGAGTGGGGAAAGATGTCCTACAGCGGCCAGCGCCTTCTCCCTCATGAGCTCCATCTTTCCTATGAGCCTTCGGCCTCACTGCCGGGCTGGATGAGCAGTCATCTCGCCGAGGCGAAGTTGTGGGCAGGGCGGGCAGGGAGTGATGACGGCGATCACGCGCTTTGGAAGGCATTGATCAAGGTGGAGGAAGCGTGGTGCCTGGACGGTACGGGAGACCCGCGACGGGATGCCACCGCGATCATGCTCCGACGCGAACGCATCCTGGTTAAATTGGCGGTGCTTTTTCTTGCGTCCAGCGACCCGGCACGAACGTGCTTGGCTGGGAGGCTTCATATCCCACCTCACCAACATAGCGTGCTGGGCTACGACGCTAGGCGGCAGCGTCGCGGCTTTCGGAATCCGACCTGGTGTGAGTTCGGGACCATTCTGACGGCCATCCAGGCCCGCCGCGCTGTGACGCTGCTCGTTGCCCATACGCTTGGCTTGTTGGGTACCGCGCTGAGGTACGCCACCGGAGCGGTGATCCCGCCGGGTCGATCTGTCGAATGGGCATCCGAGATTGCGGCGCAGCGCGCTGATCGCCGGCTTGTATTGGCCGCGCTTCGGATCATGGACGATTGGTAGTGCTGATTCTCCCGCTCGTTAACGCGGGTGGTGGACAACCGTTTTTGCCCTTTTCGGATGAGAGGTCTTCGCCGTGTGGGCTCTCTCTCATCAAGGTATATCAGCGACACCCTACGTCGTGAGCCGACGTAGGGGTGCTGACCTGAGACGAAACGTGTAGCCACTTTGAAGGTGAGTTCTCTACCCTAAACAGGCAAGGAGAACCCATGAAGAAGCGACACACCGAAGAGCAGATCATCACGATCCTGCGGGAGGCAGAGCGCG
>NZ_JAELTT010000236.1 GCF_016428975.1 Dyella sp. ASV21 | reverse complement strand
CCCCCCCCCCCCCCCCCCCCCCCCCCCCCCCCCCCCCCCCCCCCCCCCCCCCCCCCCCCCCCCCCCCATTTCAATGCTCCGCCGACCACCGAGATCTACACCCGAACGTTGTCGTCGGCAGCGTCAGATGTGTATAAGAGACAGGAATCCTGGTCGATCTGGTTGTCACGCAGCTCCGCCGACGGCGGGCGATCGATCACAGCGGACGGAATCGCCTCGCTGCCGCCCTACGATGAGTTGGACGCTATCCTCTGTCTCTTATACACATCTCCGAACCCACGAGACCCGTGACCGAATCGCGGGTGGCGGGGGGGGGTTGGAAAGGGGGGGGGGGGGGGGGGGGGGGGGGGGGGGGGGGGGGGGGGGGGGGGGGGGGGGGGGGGGGGGGGGGGGGG
>NZ_JAELTT010000235.1 GCF_016428975.1 Dyella sp. ASV21 | reverse complement strand
CCCCCCCCCCCCCCCCCCCCCCCCCCCCCCCCCCCCCCCCCCCCCCCCCCCCCCCCCCCCCCCCCCCCCCTCTTTCCACCCCCCCCCCGGAACCCGAGATTCGGTCACGGGTCTCGTGGGCTCGGAGATGTGTATAAGAGACAGGGTCTGGCTGATCTTGCCATCGGCGGGAGAGATCATGGCCTTGGGGTCGGCATCGGCCTGGCGGGCATCGGGGCGCATCGGCGCTCAGGCGTGCACGCGGTCCTGCGCTGTCTCTTATACACATCTGACGCTGCCGACGACAACGTTCGGGTGTAGTTCTCGGTGGGCGCCGGAGCGTTGGAGAGGGGGGGGGGGGGGGGGGGGGGGGGGGGGGGGGGGGGGGGGGGGGGGGGGGGGGGGGGGGGGGGGGG
>NZ_JAELTT010000234.1 GCF_016428975.1 Dyella sp. ASV21 | reverse complement strand
CCCCCCCCCCCCCCCCCCCCCCCCCCCCCCCCCCCCCCCCCCCCCCCCCCCCCCCCCCCCCCCCCCCTCTTTCCTGCTCCGCCGACCACCGAGATCTACACCCGAACGTTGTCGTCGGCAGCGTCAGATGTGTATAAGAGACACCCCTATTGCTGAGCACTCCCGCGGCGACAGCCTACGCGCGACGAGCGCGACCATCGCCCACGAAATGCGCACGCCGCTCGCGTCCATCCGACTGGCCGGTACCGGCCCTGTCTCTTATACACATCTCCGAGCCCACGAGACCCGTGACCGAATCTCGGGTGGCGGGGGGTGGGTGGAAGGGGGGGGGGGGGGGGGGGGGGGGGGGGGGGGGGGGGGGGGGGGGGGGGGGGGGGGGGGGGGGGGGGGGGGGG
>NZ_JAELTT010000233.1 GCF_016428975.1 Dyella sp. ASV21 | reverse complement strand
CCCCCTTTTTTCACGCCGACGCGGTCACACGCGATTCGGTCACGGGTCTCGTGGGCTCGGAGATGTGTATAAGAGACAGCTTCGCCGAAATGCGCCGCATGGGCATCAAGACCATCATGATCACCGGCGACAACCCGCTCACCGCCGCCGCCATCGCGACCAGACGGTTTTCGGCCTGGATCTTGCGGATGAGCTTGAGCTTGGCCTCCGGCGTGGCTTCGGCGAGGAAGTCGTCCACGCCCGCCTCGGCCTGTCTCTTATACACATCTGACGCTGCCGACGACAACGTTCGGGTGTAGATCTCGGTGGTCGCCGGGGCGTTGGAGAGGGGGGGGGGGGGGGGGGGGGGGGGGGGGGGGGGGGGGGGGGGGGGGGGGGGGGGGGGGGGGGGGGG
>NZ_JAELTT010000232.1 GCF_016428975.1 Dyella sp. ASV21 | reverse complement strand
CCCCCCCCCCCCCCCCCCCCCCCCCCTTTTTTACTGATACGGCGACCACCGAGCTCTACACCCGAACGTTGTCGTCGGCAGCGTCAGATGTGTATAAGAGACAGGGGCACCACATGTGAAGGCTCTGCCTCAGGCGGTTCCAAATTCATTTTCAGAATGGATGTGTAAAGCACAGGAAGAAGGAATGCTCGATTTTACCATCGTTCACCCTGAAGGTTATGAGCTTTGCGAGGACTTTACACCGGGAGCGACCATCAGCCATAACCTGGAAGACTGTCTCTTATACACATCTCCGAGCCCACGAGACCCGTGACCGAATCTCGGGTGGCGGAGTGTGGGTGGAAAAGGGGGGGGGGGGGGGGGGGGGGGGGGGGGGGGGGGGGGGGGGGGGGGGGG
>NZ_JAELTT010000231.1 GCF_016428975.1 Dyella sp. ASV21 | reverse complement strand
CCCCCCCCCCCCCCCCCCCCCCCCCCCCCCCCCCCCCCCCCCCCCCCCCCCCCCCCCCCCACCCCCCTTTTTTAATGATCCGGCGACCACCGATATCTACACCCGAACGTTGTCGTCGGCAGCGTCAGATGTGTATCAGAGACAGCCTGCCGTTGTCCGCGGTGCCCGCAGCCATCGGCCGCTTCTGCCAGGGTGGCCAGCACGTGGCTGGCATTGCGCGGATCGGGGTGGCCGCTCCAGCGCATCGCGGGCTGTCTCTTATACACATCTCCGAGCCCACGAGACCCGTGACCGAATCTCGTAAGACGCGAAAGGAATTAAAAAGATGGGGGGGGGGGGGGGGGGGGGGGGGGGGGGGGGGGGGGGGGGGGGGGGGGGGGGGGGGGGGGGGGGGG
>NZ_JAELTT010000230.1 GCF_016428975.1 Dyella sp. ASV21 | reverse complement strand
CCCCCCCCCCCCCCCCCCCCCCCCCCCCCCCCCCCCCCCCCCCCCCCCCCCCCCCCCCCCCCCCCCCCCCCCTTTTCCACGCCGACGACGCCAACCGAGATTCGGTCACGGGTCTCGTGGGCTCGGAGATGTGTATAAGAGACAGCCTCGCCGCCGGCGCCAAGAAGGTCATCATCTCGGCCCCGGCGCGAACTCCCACCAGGGCGCCGTTGGTTCGCCCTCCGTTGGAGGAGACCAGGGAGCATCAGGGCCTGTCTCTTATACACATCTGACGCTGCCGACGACAACGTTCGGGTGTAGATCGCGGTGGGCGCCGGAGCAGTAAAAGGGGGGGGGGGGGGGGGGGGGGGGGGGGGGGGGGGGGGGGGGGGGGGGGGGGGGGGGGGGGGGGGGGGG
>NZ_JAELTT010000229.1 GCF_016428975.1 Dyella sp. ASV21 | reverse complement strand
CCCCCCCCCCCCCCCCCCCCCCCCCCCCCCCCCCCCCCCCCCCCCCCCCCCCCCCCCCCCCCCCCCCCCCCCCCTTCCAACCCCACCCCCCCAACCGCGATTCGGTCACGGGTCTCGTGGGCTCGGAGATGTGTATAAGAGACAGCCCTCCGCCTGGCCAGGTTGGCGGGCAGGACGGCGAGTTCGGCTTCGGCCGCGTCGGCCTGGCCGGCGCGCATCAGCGCCAGGGCGAGGTCGAGCTTCAGCTCGGCCTGTCTCTTATACACATCTGACGCTGCCGACGACAACGTTCGGGTGTAGGTCTCGGGGGTCGCCGTGTCATGGAGGGGGGGGGGGGGGGGGGGGGGGGGGGGGGGGGGGGGGGGGGGGGGGGGGGGGGGGGGGGGGGGGGGGGGG
>NZ_JAELTT010000228.1 GCF_016428975.1 Dyella sp. ASV21 | reverse complement strand
CCCCCCCCCCCCCCCCCCCCCCCCCCCCCCCCCCCCCCCCCCCCCCCCCCCCCCCCCCCCCCCCCCCCCCCTATCTCCACCATCACTCCGCCAAACGCGATTCGGTCACGGGTCTCGTGGGCTCGGACCCCCCCCCCCCCCCCCCCCCTGAAGTTGGCGTGCTTGCGCAAGGCCAATATTCGGGCTTCACCGGCGCATCGACGGTTGGCCGCGGCATGGGTCCGCCACCGCCCGGACCGCCGCCGCAAGGGCTGTCTCTTATACACATCTGACGCTGCCGACGACAACGTTCGGGTGTAGATCTCGGGGGTCGCCGTATCAGTGAGAGGGGGGGGGGGGGGGGGGGGGGGGGGGGGGGGGGGGGGGGGGGGGGGGGGGGGGGGGGGGGGGGGGGGG
>NZ_JAELTT010000227.1 GCF_016428975.1 Dyella sp. ASV21 | reverse complement strand
CCCCCCCCCCCCCCCCCCCCCCCCCCCCCCCCCCCCCCCCCCCCCCCCCCCCCCCCCCCCCCCCCCCCCCCTTTTTTAACGCAGATGCCGGAATACGAGATTCGGTCACGGGTCTCGTGGGCTCGGAGATGTGTATAAGAGACAGGGTCTCGATGGTCGCGGCATCGATCTCCGGCGACACGCTGCGGATGACGCTTACCCCCTCCGGCGCGCCATCAATCCCCACCAGGACTATCAAGACGACCCAACCTCTGTCTCTTATACACATCTGACGCTGCCGACGACAACGTTCGGGTGTAGATGTCGGGGGTCGGGGGGTCAGGGGGAGGGGGGGGGGGGGGGGGGGGGGGGGGGGGGGGGGGGGGGGGGGGGGGGGGGGGGGGGGGGGGGGGGGGG
>NZ_JAELTT010000024.1 GCF_016428975.1 Dyella sp. ASV21 | reverse complement strand
ATGGCAGCTTTGGCGTCGCTGCGTATCTGGGCCAGGTCAAGATTCGACCTGACGCGCGCCACGAGCTCGCGCGCCGAGAAAGGTTTGGTCAGGTAGTCGTCCGCGCCAACATCCAGACCCTCAATCCGCGCCTCTTCGCCAGCGCGGGCGGAAAGAATGATAACGGGAGTCTCCTTGAGCGCATCGTCGGCGCGAATCGCCTGCAGCAGACCGAAACCGTCGAGCTTCGGCATCATCACATCGGCGAGCACCAGATCCGGTCGCCGCGCCTGAATGGATGCCAATGCCGCAACGCCGTCGGGCACCGCTTCAATTTCCCAGCGATCCTTTAGCAGGCGCTCGATATAGTCACGCATATCGGCATTGTCATCGGCCAACAGGATACGCTTCCGCTGCCCTGCGGGCGCATCGGCTCGCGCGGAGTATGGCAATGCCGAGAGCAACGTATCCGCCTCGACCGAAGGCGACTCCGTCATCCAGCGGAGCGCCTCATCGACGTATTCCTGGGCGCGCGTGACGATGCTCACATCGGCACTCATCACGTTGCGGGTCTGGTCCTGCGGAAGATGCGCATGCCCAAAGGGCATGGATACCGTCATGGTGGTGCCAAAGCCCAGCCGGCTTTCACAGCAAACACTACCCCCATGGAGCTTGACCAGCTCATTGACCAACGCCAGGCCTATGCCCGAGCCCTCGATTGACCGTCCGTTCTGCCCGGACACCCGATGAAAACGCTCAAACAGGTGAGGCAGTTCTGCCTCCGGAATACCGATGCCTGTGTCGCTGACGCTAACGATGGCCGACGTGCCGTCACTCGAAGGCTTTACCGTCACTTGAATGACGCCATCGAGCGTGAACTTAAAGGCATTGGAAAGGAGGTTGAGCAGGATCTTCTCCCACATCTCCCTGTCTACGTAGACCTGCTTCGGAAGGGCCTCAACGACAATGTCCAGCTTCATCTCAGCGCGCTCGATGGCCGAGCGAAAGGTCGACGCCAGATCCACACTGAAGCTCGCCAGGTCCGTAGGCTCGTAACTCGCTCTTACCCTGCCGGATTCGATACTGGAAAAGTCCAGCAGACTATTCACCAGGCGAAGCAGACGGAAGCCATTGCGATAGGCGATAGACACGTTTTCGTACATTTGCTCATTGGATAGCCGCTGATTGAGAACGTCCTCCAAGGGACCAAGCATGAGAGTGAGCGGCGTACGAAACTCGTGGCTGACGTTGGAGAAAAACGCATTCTTTGCGTGATGGAGTTGATCGAGAGCTTCGTTCCTCCGCTTTTCCTGTTCGTAGGCGTCGGCGCTATCGAGTGCATCGGATATCTGCGCGGCCACCTGGACGACCAGATCCTGATAGCGCTCGTCAAAGAGACGATGCGGACTAAGCCCGACAATAAGAATGCCTTGGCGCGCAGATTCACGCTGGGAAACCACCGGAACCACGGCGATCGAATCAGCACGCTTCGTCCATACACCACCCGCGGCAAGGCCATGCATGAACCTCGGCAGCTCTCGCAGAAATACCGGCCTGCGCTGCTGCAAGACCTGACTCGCATGCCACACGGAGTCACTGGACGGATCGATGACATGGAGGCTTGAGTCGTCAAACGATTCAAGGCCAACACAGCCACTTAGCTCAAAAATTTCGCTGCCGTCAGGACGCGCATAGAGCAACGCAAAGACAATATCGCGGGGGTTGGTGGCCAGCGCGAGACAACTCCGCTGGCATGCCTCACGCCATGTCCTGGCATCCACCGTTTTCGCGGCCAGCTCGCGCAGCAGGGCCAGTTGGCGCTCGGCCTGAACCCGCTGCGTATCGTCCGTGTTCGCGCAAATGATGCCACCCGGCGAGCCGTCGTCATCAGGTATCGGACTATAGGAATAGGTGTAATAGGTCTCCTCGGGATACCCATTGCGCTCCATGATCAGAAGGTCTTCTTCGACGTAAGTACCCTCGATCCCGCCCATGGCGGTGGCCAACAACGGGCTGATCCGCGCCCACACTTCCTTCCATACTTCACGGGTTGGCTTGCCGATCGCCCACGGATGCTTGCCACCGATGATGGACCTATAGGCATCGTTATATAGGTAGATCAGATCATCACCCCAGCCAATCCAGATCGGCTGCCGGGACGTCAACATGATGCGAACCGCGGTCTTCAGACTTCGCGGCCAGTTTTCGGGACACCCCAAAGGGGTACTGCTCCAGTCATAGGATCGAATGATCCCGCCAGTCTCACCGCCACCTGCAAGAAAGCTCAGCCCGCCTGGCAAATCGACCGTTTGTTTCGAATAGGCCATAACGAACCTCGAGGCTCATGGATCGCGAGTCGCCACGCGCCGAAGACGTGGGTCTGTTTGCCGCAGTCATGCGTTAACGTCACGCCACTGACTGGTCTTGGTCGTCATGGCAAAACGACGCACGCAAGTCAGCCGAGCGCTGACCATGCCTCAAGCCACACGAAAACTGCACCAGGGTCGATCAGTGCCACGTGAAGACATGCCACATCAGTTCACATCGCCGGGACCGAAGGGCCACACCCCACGCCTTCGAGGCAAGCACTGCTGAATGGAGGCTTGATACCGTCCGGCGCCAGCTAGGAAAGGGCGAGACGAGCCGTTGCGACCCCTCGCCCCCATGGCCTGAACCTGGCTGGCCATCTGGCGGCAGCGTTACGTACAGCAAAGAGCCCAGAACGATAGCAATGAGCCGAGGACCCCGCCATGACGGGGTCACTCGGCTTTGGAGCGGTGAGGCCAGGATCTACTTGTGATTACCATTGCCATGATGTTGCGCATGTTGCTTCGCAGCTTCTTCATGGTGATGCGTGGCATTCAGATGATGCCCGTGCGCCAGATGCGCGTGCTCGGCAGACTTGGCGTGATCACCCTTGTCGTGATGATCAGAAGCCAGCTTGTGGTGCTTGGCAGCCTGCTCGTGGTGTTTCGCCGCTTCTTTATGATGGTCCGAGATGGTGTGCGATTGGTTTGCCATGGTTCGTATCCTGCTAGAGAGGGTATTTGCCAAATTACCGTCAGCGCGGTGAGCTAGCAGTGATATGGCGGTGAATCCCTCGTCGCATCGATGAACGTGCGCGACTGCATGCCTGACGAGACTAGCGCAAGCCCTGACCACATAGGCGATGGATAGAGGGATGCATACATGAAAGACGGCGTCTCGTGGCCAAGAAAACAGCGGGCAACCTCGCTTAGGCCAACTGACGAATCTTCGACTCGCGCGCCCAAAAGCGGGTTTGAGCACACTGCACAAACGCCTTTCCATCGGCGGCATCCAGCACGCCACGATCTTTCTTGACGTTGCCAGCTTTCAGAAGGAACTCGCCACCCGCATCCGTGGCAATGGCTTTTAGGTGCCCGTAGGCGTCGCGCACAAAATCAATCGCCTCGGCCTTGGTCGAAAGTGCCTTGCCTGCCTCCGGCGAAAAGATCAGCGCAACCGCATCAAAGACCAACGATGGCGTTCCCGCCAGCTGACCATCCACGGCAACCACATGCCCGTCGCTGAGGGTCACGCTGAGCCGTGGAGCAACCAGCTTGACGGTTGCACCCGCGCGCTCCACCGTCTTGCGAAGCGCGTGGATCGTCGCCGCATCGGATTGGTCGTCGACCAGGATGCCCACAACGCGACCCCGTAGGGTGGCCTTCATGCGGCCGATGATTTGCAGCGCCGGCGACAGCGGCATGTCGATAGGCTCCACGGCTGCCCGCGGGGCAGGCGGGAGTGCGCCCATCCCCAGCCCCTTGGCAACACGGCCAGCCAAATCCGGATCAATGTTCCTGAGATGCCCCACTACGGCATCCCTTACGTGCCTGGTTTCAACCTTCGACAGTTCGAAAACAAGGGCGGAGGCGATGTGAGCCTGCTCGTACTCGGTTTGGCTGCGATAGAAAAGGCGGGCTTGCGAATAGTGATCGGCGAAGCTCTCCGCGCGGATTCGCCCCTTGGCTGCATGTTCATTCTGCGCAGCGAAGCTGCGAAATCCAATCTTGCTCTCGCGAGGACTATTTTCTTCCAGGGAACTCGGATCGTAGGCGACTCGGCCCTTCGGCACCGTGGTTTGCATATGGCCGTCGCGACTGTGGTTTGCGTAAGGGCATTTAGGGGCGTTGATGGGCAACTGGTGGAAGTTGGGCCCGCCCAGCCGACTGAGTTGCGTATCGAGATAGGAGAACAGCCGACCCTGAAGCAGGGGATCGTTACTGAAGTCGATGCCGGGCACGATGTTAGCCGGACAAAACGCCACCTGTTCGGTTTCGGCGAAGAAGTTATCCGGCCAACGATTGAGCACCATGCGCCCCACAACTTTCAGTGGAACGACTTCCTCAGGGATCAACTTGGTCGGGTCCAGATGATCGAACGCGAACTTGGCGGCATCCTGCTCGGTGAACAGCTGCACTGCAAATTCCCACTCGGGATAGTTTCCGCCCTGGATGGCCTCAAACATGTCCCGACGGTGAAAATCCGGATCCGCCCCGGCGAGCTTGACGGCCTCGTCCCACAGGGTGGACTGCAAGCCCAACGTGGGACGCCAATGGAATTTGGCGAAGGTCGACCGACCTTCTGCATCGATCAGGCGGAAGCTATGAATGCCGAAACCCTCAATCATGCGCAGCGACCGCGGGATCGCTCGATCGCTCATGGCCCACATCACCATATGCATGGATTCAGGGGTAAGCGAGACGAAATCCCAGAAGGTATCGTGGGCAGATGCGGCCTGTGGAAAGCCTCGGTCCGGCTCCATCTTCACCGCATGAATCAGGTCGGGAAACTTGATGGCATCCTGGATGAAAAACACGGGAATATCGTTGCCTACGAGATCCCAATTGCCCTGCTTGGTGTAGAACTTGACGGCGAAGCCGCGCACGTCCCTGGGCGTATCGATCGACCCTGCCCCACCCGCCACCGTGGAAAAGCGACAGAACAAGGGCGTTTTTTCGCCCACCTCCGTCAAAAGCTTGGCCGTGGTGTACTTTTCCAACGAGGACGTCAGCTCGAAGTAGCCGTGAACGGCGGTTCCTCGGGCATGCACAATGCGCTCGGGTATCCGCTCATGATCAAAGCGGGTGATCTTCTCCCGCAGGATGAAGTCTTCCAACAACGTTGGCCCATGCTCGCTCGACCGTAACGAATTTTGATTGTCGGCGACGGGGATACCTTGATCCGTCGTCAGCTGCGGATGCGAGCCTCCCGCAAGCTGGTGCAGCTCATCGCCCTTTCCACGCTCATTCGCTACTGCCACAGGCTTCCTCGACTTGGTCGATGATTTTCGGGTAGCCATATTCGTATCTCGATCGACGGACAATGATTGAGACTGTGCCCGCCAGGGTGAACAGCATGTCGACATTGCGCCCACGGCCAATGACGATCGATGGCTTTCCCGTCGGCAAAGAAGCGTTAGTCCGGCCAAGCTTTCCTGCTGGTATATCAGCCCGCATGGAGCAATGCATTTCTCGACCATTCATCGCATCGAAGACGATGTCGCCCATACCGACAACGGGATTTTCAGTCGAGCGAGCATGGCAACCTTCCATGAGGTAAAGCCCGCGTACATCGACCTGAACCCATCTCGCCAAGCGTGAGTTTCGGTTCACGCCGGCCTCACGACAGGGATCGTTCTCTCTATGAGCAAGGCTGTTTTGGACTGGGAGCGCGAACATGTATAGCAAACAAAAAGGCGTTATCCTGCTTATCGAGGATGACCAGGCAGTCGCTTCAAACCTGGGCGAATTCCTGGAACTGCGGGGCTATTCGGTGGACTACGCGGCCGATGGAGTCACCGGCCTTCACCTGGCGATCGTCAACAGCTATGACGTCGTGGTGGCCGACGTCGGACTACCCGGTCTCGATGGTCTGCAGATCTGCCACAAGCTTCGTCATGACGCGCGCAAAGCCACCCCAGTACTCATGCTGACCGGTAGAGGCTCGCTGGACGACAAAGTGACGGGCCTGGATGCCGGCGCCGACGACTACCTGGTGAAGCCTTTTGAATTGCGAGAGCTAGAGGGGCGTCTACGCGCGCTTATCCGGCGCGACAGGCACCAAGCCGCCCCGGAAGTTCTCAAGGTAGACGATCTCACCCTCGACACGTCGACGCTACGTGTCGAGCGCTCGGGCCAACCCTTGGTTGTTACGCCTATTGGGCTGAGAATTCTCGCTGTCCTGATGCGCGAAGCGCCGCGCGTCGTAAGTCGCCGCGATCTTGAGCGCGAAATATGGGGCGATGAGCTGCCCGACTCAGACACGCTACGCTCCCACCTCTACAATCTCCGCCAGGTCATCGACAAGCCCTTCAACACCGCCCTGCTGCATACCATCCCCGCCGCCGGCTATCGGATGGACAGCTTCGCCTCCCCGTCGTCGCACAACCCCAGCCATTAGCGAGGGCGCCGCCGCACCCTGGGTTAGGGCGATCACACGATCGTGAAAACGCCTATGAACGCGGCACTCATGGAATCGTCGCGGCCGACAATGGCGGTGCGCAACGTGCCGCCCACCAGCACCAGGACGATGACATCGAACAAAGCCAACGCACTGTAGGATCGTTTTCCGGCAAGCCGCATCAGCAGCAAGCCGACGTAAGCCATGCTGGCGCGCAACACCCGTAGCCACCACCGCATGGTGGATAGATCACCGTTGTTCATTCTGTTTCCGCGCCGGCTATCCGGCTGAACGCAGCACTATCTGCGTTCACAACCGGGAGCCATGACACGCGAGATACCGCTATCGCGCCCATCACGCGAACGTCAATGTTTGGCGATCTTCTGCACCCGTTCGCCCGCACACCAAGCCAAGACGGAATGAAAGCAGAACGATCCGCCGACCGTGACGCGCACCTCACCGTCGAATCGCCAGATCCTCACACCCCACCGGTCATCTTTTGCCGCACATTCATATCGGGCGGCAAACATGACCAATAAAGACCATGAGATTCGCGTACTCAACAGCCTCATCGAAACGACCATCGATAGCGTGAACGGCTATAGCGAGGCCGCCAAAGACGCGCAGAACCCAGCCTTTCGCGAAGTCTTTCTACGCAGGGCCAATGAACGCCGGGATATCGCCATCCGCCTCCAGCACGCCGTGCAATCCGCCGGTGGCAAGCCGGAGGATGAAGGCACCATCCTCGCTTCCGCGCATCGCGTCTTTGTGGATATCCGAAGCTCGCTGAGCAAGGGCGATACAGCTGTGATCGATGAAGTGGAGCGCGGCGAAGACCACATCAAGGCCAAGTACGAAAGCGCCATGAAGGACGAAAAGCTATCGCCAGCCGCGCACCGCGTCATCGACGAAGTCTATAGCTCCGTTCGATCCGGCCACGACGAAATGCGAAACCTCAAGCACGCCATGCATGATGTGAAGAGTCACTGACGCATGGTGCCTTAGACACCGACACTCTCGGGATACGGAGGCAGCGCCATGCACGGCGCCCATCACACCTTTGCCCTGGCGCTTTCGCTGGCGCTGACCTTCGCCACCGGCGGCGCCATGGCCTCACCACCGGAGAACGCCCCATCGAGCGCCCTTACAGCGCCTGACCAAGAGTTCCTCAAGAAAGCGTCAACGGACGGAGCGGCAGAGGTAAGCATGGGGCGGCTCGCCATTCGCAAGTCATCGTCCTCGCGCGTCAAATCGCTCGCCGAAACATTGGTCGGTGACCATACAAAAGCCAACCGGGACCTTGCCGAGCTAGCGGATCGGAAGCACGTAGCCCTTGGAGCGGACAACGCACCACCGTCCGATGCCATGGATCACTTGGTGCCGCTCACCGGCGACGCATTTGACCGAGCCTACGTTTCCACCATGATCGCGGCCCACAAGAAGGCGATCTCGCTCTTTGAAGAGGCATCGCACGGCCGCGATCCCGACCTAAGCGCATTTGCGCTGAGGACGCTTCCCACGCTTGAACATCCCCTGCACATGGCGGAGGCCCTGGAGCCAGCTAAGCCATAGCGCATTTTCGGGCTACAGCCCATGCAAGGATCGATGGCGTTCCGACCGTGCAGCATCCACGCTGAATATCGTTTCACCTGGCTGGCGCGGCACCTGCCAAGGCCATCGACCAAAGACCTGCCTGCGCGACACCGGAGCGCTGCATGGGTATTCGAATGTTTACCGCGCAACCCCATGAGGACTCATCCATGATTCAACTCAATCCTCCGCTGCCGCTAGCCACACCCAAGGGGGACGGTTATGCCCATTTTCTTATCGACTACGGCCCCGAGTCGGATCTCTACTGGACCGTATTCATAACCGGCACGGGCGAAATCTGGACTTTCGCCAATCGAGAAGTGAGGGCCACCAAGAACATTACCCTGGGGCGAACTTCCCCCCATTCACCCGGCAAAGACATGCAGAGTAACGGCGATGAGGCCAGGGCCGAGATCACGCAGCTTCGAAACGATGCGCGCCCACCGATTCGCTGAGTGGTGACCACGCAGTGGGCGACTGCCGCCTGCACCCGCACGAGGCATGGATCGCGTGTTTCACCCTAATGCCGCTTCCAGCGACACCGAGGTCATTGCCATGAACCAGCCCGAAGATCACAAGCCGCGCCGCCCACCCGGCACCTCCGGCTACCCTGAGCCACAACCCACCCCAAGCAAGCCCGGCACGGACATGCCCGATGAAAAGACACCAAGGGAGCCGCAGAACGTGCCGTCGAAGAAGCCGAAGCCTTCGTCTTGAAACTCAGGGCTTAAGTGCCTTTATCACGGCCTGGACGAATGCCGGGATATCCCCGGGTTTGCGACTGGTAATCAGCGGCCCGTCACGCACGACCTCACTATCCTCCCAATGCGCACCCGCGTTTTCCAGGTCCTTGCGCAACGAGGGCCACGAGGTCAGCTTTCGGCCCGAAACAAGGCCGGCATCGATGAGTGTCCAAGGACCGTGACAGATGGCCGCCAAGGGCTTGCCGGAGGCGCCGAACGATTTGATGAATGCGATAGCCGCCGGCTCAAGGCGCAAACGGTCCGGATTCATGACACCACCTGGCAAAACTAACGCGTCATAGCCCTCGACTTTCGCGTCGCCCAACGTGACATCCACCGCAACGTCATCGCCCCAGGCCTTCTTATTCCAGCCCTTGATGTTCCTGGCGCCGTCCAGAGACAGCACATGCACCTTGGCACCCGCCTCCTCCAGCAGGCGCTTTGGCTCCTCCAGCTCCGATTGCTCGAAACCATCGGTGGCAAGCATGGCGACCTTGCAGCCACTCAGGGTGTCTTCGCTCATGACATTCTCCAGTGACGTTGGAGCGTCATCTTGACCGAAGCCTCATGGATAGATTGTCGCGCCCACGTCAGGGCACCGTGATGTGCCGGCCGCAGGGAAATTCCCCTCTAGCAATCATGGCCCGGTGATGGATCGAGCACCTTGGACACGGCAGCCAGCAGGACCACGCCGTTATAGGGCTTGGGAATGAACGTGATGGCTTCGGGATAATCCCCATAACGATTGGGAGTATCCCCGGAAGTAAGGATGGCCGGTATCTGCAAGCCCGCCTGGCGAAGGCGATGGATCAACTGGATGCCATCGATGCCGCCCGCGGTATGGATATCACTGACGAGCACGCTGACTCGATGCCGCGATAGCACCATCAGGGCTTCGGTGCCATTCATGGCGGAGAGTACCCGATAGCCACCATCCTCGAGGATCATGCGGGTCATTTGCTGGACGTCGAGATCGTCTTCTACCAGCAGTATCGTGCCCGCGCATGAATCCGTGGATGGGGGCCCGATGGTGAACTCGTTTTTTTTCATGTCAGCCGGTCATGTGTGGAAAGTGCTTGCGTTATCCGCAGCGCGATGTGGATGGGCCATGATGCGGCGCACGAGCCCGATGAAGCGGCCTAGCTAAGCCGCCGGAACCGGCGATGGCGGCTCGCAAGCCGGAAGCAGAATCTCCACCCGGGTGCCTTCGCCCAGGGTCGATTCCATATGGATGGCTCCAGACGACTGCCTGACGAAGCCATCGATCATCGATAGCCCCAAACCCGTCCCCTGCCCCTGTGGCTTGGTCGTAAAGAATGGCTCGAACGCTCGCGCCATGGTTTCCCTGGACATACCCGAGCCGTTGTCGCTAACCACCAGGCGCGCGTAGTCCTTCCCATCGGTGTCGCTGTTCGCCAATTGCGTGCTTATGGAGAGGAGCCCTCCTTGAGGCATGGCGTCCCGACCATTGATCGCCAGGCTCAGGAGCACGGTCTCCAATTGACTGGCGTCACAGAACACATAGAGGTTCGCAGGCCCGGGCTTGATGTCGACGCCGATCCTCGCCCCGACCGTGCGCTCAAGCAGGTCCGCCATGGATGTCACCAGCTCATTAAGGTCCACGCAACTCGGCATGAGCGGCTGACGTCGCGCGAATGCCAGCAAGCGCCGGGTCAGGTGCATCGCGCGCTGCACGGACTGCACGGCGCTGTCCAGATGGTATTGGACTTTGTCGCTCTCGCCACGGGCCAGGCGCAACGATGCCATTTCGAGCCCTCCCGTGATGGCCTGAAGAATATTATTGAAATCATGCGCCACACCCCCGGTCAGCTGACCCAGCGCATCGAGCTTCTGGGACTGCAGCAACTGTTCGCGAGTGGCCAGCAGCTCGTTCTCCGTCGCCCGTCGCTCACTGAGATCCCGAATGATGAAGGCGTAGCCGTGCAGCTCACCGCCCGTATCCTTGAGCGCCCGGAGTGACGTGTGCGCGACAAAGCAAGAACCATCTTTGCGAAGCCCTTGATGCTCCACCTCGCGAATGCCCGCGCCTGCCGCCTCGCAAAGCAACTTGTCCACCAGCTCGGCCTTGCGGGACGATTCGGCAAATAGCGTAGCGAATGGCTCACCAATAATGTCTTCACTGTCATATCCGCAGAGGCGTCTCGCGCCCGCATTCCAGTGACGGACACGCCCGCACACGTCCAGCATGCAAATCGCCACATCAGGCACACCCTCAACGAAGAGGCGGAAGCGCCGCTCGCTCTCCTCCAGCCTGGCCACGGTCTCACGGCGTTCCGTGATATCGCGCGTGATCTTGGCAAAGCCGATGAGGTTGCCCTGGCGGTTATGGACGGCATCGATGGCTACCAGCGCGAGAAATCGGCTTCCGTCGCGCCTGACACGCCACGCCTCGCCATTGAACCGCCCTTCAGCACGGGCGACCGATAGCGCCTTCGCCGGCGCACCCGCGGCCCGATCCTCGTCCGTATAGAAGATCGAAAAGTGCCGCCCCATCACCTCGTGAGCGCTATAGCCCTTGATCTGCTGCGCACCCTTGTTCCAACTGGTGATATATCCGTCGGTATCGAGCATATAGATGGCGTAATCCACCACGGAGTGGACCAGCAGCTCAAAGCGGTCCTCCATGGTGAACCGATCCTGCGGCGCGTCGATCGAAGACTCTTCTTGCTGATTCACGACTATGGCCAAATGCAATCGGGCGAATAGGACGGTGGAATCTAGGCGAGCTTGCGCTTGGCGCACGCCTCTGCCACCACAGTAAGCAGTGTATTGCGGCCATACGGCTTGGCCAGGAAGTGCATGTAGGGCGCGAGCGACACCCCCGACCAACCCAGATCGCCCGAGACAACGATCATGGCGGCTCTGCTACCCCTTTCTTTCAGCATGCGAGCGAGCTCAATACCATTGAGCCCCTCGCGCAGATTGACGTCCGTGAAGATCACATCGATATCCGGCCGCTCCTCCGCCGCACGCAAAGCCTGTTCAGCGCCCTCGGCGGGAAGCACTTCATAACCGGCATCCTCAAGAAGCAAGCTCGTAACTTCCATGACGCTGGCGTCGTCCTCCACGATGAGTACCACGCTCATGACCATCCCCGGCAACAGCTTCGCAGCGTTTAGTGCAAACCAATGCAAGTATCCAAATCGTGATGGGGATGTTGTATCCGCGCCGCTCCTTAGGTGCGATTCATGCTCAACGCCAAGCGCTCAAGACCATCTTCGCCCGCACGCGACCTAGACACTCCGGACACGCTGTGACGACGAATCGGCGTGGAAGCTTATGAAAAGGCATGTACGGGGCTTTTACAGCGATGCCATCCAGACCCACGAGTCGGTAGCCGAGACAGCGCATGAGTAGTTTCGCGGAACGCGAGGGTGCGACGAAGGCCACGCCGTGGGCCTCGAACACCTTTGCTGCCCAACTCACGGGAAACATTGCGCACGACTTCAACAACAACCTCCAGGGCATCGTCGGCCAGCTTGAAATGGCCTCGCTTCACCTGCAGCGTGGAGCTCCCGATAAAGCCCATTCATTTGTGGAGGATGCGCTGGAGGCGGCCGTGCGAACAGGCGCCCTAACCCAACGCCTGCTTGGCGTGGTCTATCGGCAATCTTCGGCACCTTCGGTCGCCTTCGTCCATGGCGTGCTGAAGCCCATGCACGAACTCCTCGCCCGGGCACTGGGTGATGGGATAGCGCTTGCCATTGAAGCGCCGGATCATCTTCCGCCCATCGCTTGCGCCGCCGATCAGCTCGAAAGTGCGATATTCAATCTCGCCATCAATGCCCGGGAGGCCATGTCAGGCCGGGGCAAACTCACGATCAGCACGTGCTTGCGCGATGATGCGCACCTGTGCGCGCTCGGCCTGGACCCCGGGCGGCGCATGGACCGATATGTCGAGATCTGCGTAAGCGATAGCGGCCACGGCATGACCGAGCATGTACGCAAACATGCGTTCAAGCCGTTCTTTACCACCAAACCCAAGGGCAAGGGTGTCGGCCTTGGCCTGACCCTGGTGCATGACCTGGTCTGCCAGCAGGGCGGCGCCATGGACATCCGAAGCAACCCCAACGAAGGCGCGACAGTAAGCCTTTACCTGCCATGCGATGCGACTATGGCAGCCGGCAAAACCAGCGAGGCCAACGCCCCTGAGCCCGACCTGCCAGGCATCCCCTTCCTGGCCAGGGACACCCTCGCTTGAGACCAAGGCGGCGCCCAAGCCTCAGGCGCACCACGCCGGCCAGGACACCGCCTGCCTCCAAGGCCTTGGTCTATGTAAGCGACACCCAACCGGGCATTCGGCGCCAACGAGCTGGCAAAGGCTTCACCTACCATGCTCACAATGGACAACGAATAGTCAGCAACACCGTCCTCGCCCGCATCCGAGCCCTCGCCATACCGCCGGCCTATACCGATGTGTGGATTTGCGCAAATCCTCAGGGCCACCTGCAGGCCACCGGGCGCGATGCCAAAGGGCGCAAACAATACCGCTATCACACACGCTGGCGAGAGAAGCGCGATAAAGGCAAGTTCGCTCACTTGATCGAATTTGGCGAAGCCCTGCCCCGGCTTCGCCGCAGGGTACGAAGCGATTTGGCGCGCCCCGGCCTGCCGCAGGAAAAGGTTATTGCCCTTATTGTGCGGCTACTGGACGAAACCCAGATCCGCATAGGCAACGAGGCATATACCCAGGAAAACGGCAGCTACGGACTCACCACCCTGCGCTCCCGCCATGTACGCTTTGCGCAGGGACGCCTGTACTTCCGCTTTCGTGCCAAGAGTGGGAAGGAAAGCCGAGTCGCCCTCGACAATCACCGTCTGGTAAGACTGATACGGCGACTCCAGGCCCTGCCCAAGCAACATCTTTTTCAATACAAGGATGATGCAGGGCGCTATCGCCCCATCGACTCGGGCATGGTGAATCGATATTTGCGCGACATAAGCGGCGGCGACTTCACCGCCAAGGAATTTCGCACCTGGAAGGGAACCACCCAGGCCATTGCCTTGCTCGCCGATACCGGCAGACCGGAGAGCACCGACCAGAAGGCAATGGATGCATGCATTGCGCAGGTCGTAAAGCAAGTCGCCGCCGTATTGCGAAACACACCCGCCGTTTGTCGCGCCTCGTATATTCATCCCGACGTATTTCAAGGCTGGCGTGACGGCCGCCTGCTCAAGATGGTCCCGAAAAGTGTCGTCACCAAACCGCGTCAGCTGGAAATGGCTTGCCTTCGCTTTCTCAGGGGATCGACACGAAGCTCACCCGCCAAAAGCGCTTGAGCGGCTACGCACCCGTTGCCACTCAGCGCATCGTTACACCATGAATGGCCAGGACCGCCTTCAGTCGCTGCACCATCCACTCATAGTCGTCCGCGCCCGTTCGCCCGATGTACTTGGAAAGCACCCCGGAAAGCTCACTCCAAAAACTCGCCGCCACGGCATGATCGCCCAATAACCGAGGGATGGCCTGATCTATGCGCTCAAGTGCGTGCTCGAGCTGTCGCCGACTCAGGCATGCCCTTGGACTGACCCGTGCCGGCCTCGATCGCGACAGCAAGATGGTGGAGATATCGTGCGACGTGAAGAAGGCATCCGAGGAGCAGCCGTGCGCCGCTGGCCCATCATTGGGCGCCCCCATATAACCCACCTCTCTTCCATCGTAAGCGTTCAGTGGCATGGCAAATCACGCGCAGGATCCAGCACACAAGCCACGCTGCCGGGCCGGATGCGCCGACAGCCGCCATCACAGGCTAGCGACCCGAGCGCCGACTCAAGCTCGATCAAGAGAAGGCCCCTCGTACAACGAGGACAAAGACAGAGCACAGCTCAGTCGCCATGATCTGCCCTGTCCACGACCAGGTTAACGGGTGTAGTAATTCTGCACCTGCGTTGCGAATGTCGTATCAGCAAAGTTCGGCCAATGATCCTTGTCGAACCCTGGCGCGTCCTTCAGGCGATCTTTAGCCACATTGAGAAGCAGCTGCTTGTTTTCGCCATCCACCTGCAGCGCACTCCAAGGCACGGCAAAGAGCTTTTCGCCCATGCCGAGCACACCACCGAAAGAGAGAACACCGTACGCGATGGCGCCGGTCGATGTGTCGATCATGATGTCCTTGAGATCACCGAGCGACTCACCCTGATGGTTCTTTACGGAGTCACCCGTTAGCGTCGATGCGGATAGATATTTGGGAGCATAGGTCATGGAGATGTACCTCAAAGGTGGACTGCCACTATCGATCCACGGGCGTGGATCATCGAGTTCGACATTACGCGACCGCTTGTTATTTGCGTGACTCCATAAAGTGACGCGGCGATGAGTTTTATGCTCGACCGTACCAGCGTCTTGTCTCGCCATCTCGCAAATCAAACGGCCACACGCAAACTCGGCGAGCCTGGCAGCAGGAGCCGCTCACACACGACACGCCCTAGTCCTGAACCTGATGACAGCGACGCTCAGTGGTATAGGTGGCGTTGTTGTCCTGGTGATTCTTCTGTACTTGATTGCCCACTACTCCGCCGGCCACCGCACCGCCGACCGTTGCCAGCGTCTTACCCTTGCCGCCACCCACCTGATGACCAATGACGCCACCCGCGACGGCGCCAATGGCGGTTCCCGCGACACGGTGCGTATCACTGGAGTTGACCTGCTTTACAGGAACATCTTCGCAAACCGTCCGGCCTTCAACCGGAGGATTGCTTTGCGCGGAAGCTGAACCCAGGACGCCAGGAACGAGCAACAACGCGGCGAGAACCTTCGCTACAGTATTCATGGATATCTCCTTCCGGATAGCCTCTCCTGGTTACGCGCACGACCGTGATGCGCGGGTTAACTGCTCACTCGTCGCTCATACTTCATTTGGTTTTGAGCTGGCCTGCAGATCGCCATGCATCGCGGATGCGGGCTGTGTATCGCCCAATGCCGTCCACGTCATCGCATCAAAGAAATCACCGCGATCAAAACACAATCTGAATTTCGCCTTACGGATTCACGAACACCTCACGATACCCGTCGTTTGCTCAAGGCATCGATCAACACGTTCATTGCCGGAGCTCACTGATGTCCAATCGCGATCTAAGGTCGGGGCTGATACTTCTCATCGAGGACAATCGAGATGTCGCGCAGGCGGTGGGCGACTCACTGGAGCGCTACGGCTACTCCATCGACTACGCAACCGACGGCATAAGCGGCCTGCATCTCGCGGTCACCCATAGCTATGACGTCGTGGTCATTGACCTGATCCTGCCCGGCATGGATGGCCTGGATATCTGCCGAAAGCTGCGCGGTGACGCCAAGAAGTCCACGCCCATACTGATGCTTACGGGACGCGATACGCTTGAGGACAAGCTCTCCGGACTGGAGGCAGGCGCCGACGACTATTTGGTCAAGCCCTTCGAACAGCGAGAGTTGGAGGCACGCTTGCGCGCACTTATCCGGCGCAACAGGCAACAGGTATCGACGCTCGTGCTGAAGGTGGGCGACCTTGTACTCGATACCGCCACGTTCCGCGTAACGCGCGCAGGCCAGGAACTGGACGTCTCGCCCATTGGCCTGAAAGTGCTAGCCATCCTTATGCGTGAATCTCCGCGCGTGGTCAGCCGCAGCGCCATCGAGCGCGAGATCTGGGGTGACACGCTACCCGATTCCGACACCCTGCGATCGCACCTGTACAACCTGCGCCGCGTCATCGACAAACCATTCGCCCACCCATTGCTCCATACGATCCACTCGGCGGGCTATAGGATCGGGGACGTGGCCCCTCAGTGGGATCAAGCCATCCCCCACTCGATTCATCAAGCCGGCGCCGGCAGGAACGGTGGCCCCGCGCACCCGACGCCCCCGCCCCCGCCTCCCTCTGAGGACCCTGAAATTCCCGCACCGGACCCGACCCCTCAACCTGCGCGACCACCACTCACCGACCCCGAGCCCGCCCCACTACAGCCACCCGTAGGCGATCCCACGCCCACGCCAGAGAAAGGCCCCATGGCCATACAGGGCGACCAGGGCCAACGCGTGACGCGTCTAGCGCGCTAATGGACTGGTGATATGGGTAAGGCCCTGCACCACGGCGTCGAAGCCCTCCCATGGGTCGCCGCGTAGCCGGCCCAGGCGTTTTCGCAGCGTTCGGATATTGAATGCGGAGGCACTCGTGAGACGCCCCAACTCCTCCCAACGCAGCGGCACGGAAACGGGAGCACCGGGACGGGCGCGCAACGAGTAGGAGGCGATGCTGGTCGCGCCCCGGCTGTTGCGCAGATAGTCGATGTAGATTCGCCCCATTCGCTTCGCCTTGCTCGCAACCGCCACAAACTCGTCGGGGTGCGCTTCCGCCATCGCCGTCGCAAAACTTCGGGCAAATGCCTTGGCTGTCTCCCACGGCACGGCGGGCCTCAGCGGCAGCACCACATGAAGCCCTTTCCCGCCCGTGGTCCTCACAAAGGACTGCAAGGAAAGCCGCTGCAAGAGCCTTCTTGTCAGTCGGGCAGCCGCAATGACCCGTGACCAGGCGACATCTTCCGCTGGATCAAGATCCAGGACGATTTGCGTGGCGCACTCTGGAGCCTCGATTGTTGCGCCCCAGCAATGAAACTCCATCGCGCCGAACTGCACCAGCTCAATGATGGACTCCGGGCCCGTGGGATAAAGGTAGACCCTTTTGGCACCCGACTCCTCCTGGAGAAAAGCGCTACCGACATGCTTCAGACCCTCGATCATGTGCTTCTGAAAGAAGCAATCCGCCTTCAGGCCCTCGGGGCAGCGCAGCACCGAAACGGGACGGTCAACCACCCCCGGAAGAAACCAATCCATGACGAAAGCGTAGTACTCGGCCACATCATGCTTGGTGATACCCATATCCGGAAAGACGATGCGCTCGGGGTGCGTTATGGCAACCGCGCCCTGCTTCTTGCCCTTGATCTTCTTCATGGTGGTAGTCGTTGCGGAAGGAGGAAGTTCTCGACGATCCAAATCGCGCAGATCCCCAGGGGATTTGTCAGGCCGCAAGGTCTTCAGGCTAGGCTGCCTGAGAAGCCCATGCCCACCCAGCCCACGGTAGTAGACTTCAATCACGTCCCTGGGCGCGACCCACTGCGCATCGCGCAGCAAGGGATCGATCGTATCTACGTGGACGGTGGGTTTCCTGCGCGCGCAAACTGCAAGGCGACTGGCTATGTCGCTCAGCTGCGCCGCCGAGAACCGCGCGCCCACGCGAGCCGCATAGTTCCAACCCCCTCTTGGCGAAGGACGCCCCAGCAAGAGCGACCCAGAGCCTTGGCGCTGACCTTTCGCGCGGGTGTAACCGACTACGGCGAACTCATCACTCTCCAGTCGCTTGAACTTGAGCCACTCGCCCGTCCGCCCAGGCCAATCGGCATTCACCCGCTCGTAGCGGATCGGCATCTTGCTGCGACTGTCGAGCATACGAAAATGAAGATCGACACTGCGCTCGGCGGACATCAGCGACACCGGAGCATTCAACAGTCCAAAGGACAGCGTCCCGCTCCAGATGGGTCGTGCCATGACACTATCCTTCGTGAGGCCGCCTGAGAGACCCGCGCACAGGCATCGTGGTGCGACGCATGCGGGCCAGGCCTGAACGCAGCTGGCGATCGCGAAGCGCCGAAACAAAGCAGCCTGGCGCAACCGCACCCTGCTTCACTTGACGGCAAACGGACGCCCCGCATACCGGCGCGTGTGATACACCCTGTGAATGTGGTTGGCGCCAAGCCAGCCACCCCATGTCGCCGTCACCAAGGCCAGCAAGCCACTCAGGAAGCCAATCCACAGCACCATGGACGCATAGCGCGCCGCTTGTTCGGCCCGGGCCTTAAATTGAGCTTGTGCCGTCGACACATGACTCGACCAGCTGCTCAAGGCTTGGTCGATGGATTCGGGAGTTTCTGTGGTGGAGGCAAGAAGAATGGCCTTGGCGGCGGCCTCGTGCCCTGAGAGCAGCGCATCGACCACAGCCCCCTCCGTCGACAACTCGGCCGGCACGGCCTCACCATGGCTGGCAAAGCGATGCACATCTGCCCGCAGCACCCACACGGCCTCATCGTTCGTCATGACCATCGAGGCGTGGCCTGACGGGCCGACCGAATCGTCGACCGGCTTATCGTGATGAAAGGCGAAACCCATCCCCAGCGAGAGCCAAAGGGCGGTAGCGGTCAACGACAGTCCCCACACCGCAACACCATGCATGGCGCCCATGGTTTCGTCCGACTTTCCATCGAACCAACTGGCAAACATGCCACCAACAAAAAGACCAGCAATCCAACTCAAGACCACCCACACCGCGGTGCCAATGCCTATGCCCTTGGCCGTAGCGGCGACATCATGAGGATTAAAGGCTGCAAAGCCCAGCGCCAATCCCGCGACATAAAGCAGGCCTGCCATACCGGTCGCCACCAACCAGCCCGCGAGAATAGCGCCCCAGTTCATCACTGGGTGGATGGGGCCACCCTCCACCAGTACAGAAGTTTCCATGACTTGTGCCATGACATCACCCTCGATAGGTCAGTGAGCAAACGGTGTCGACGTCATGCCTCAGGCACAGCCACGCAACAGCGATATGAGGATAAGCACGGGAATAGGTACACCCAGCAGCCACAAGAAAACATAGCCGATACCACCTCGCTGCTTTTGCGCGCCGTAACCCAAGGCTGTTCTGCGAGAACCACTGTTTTTCAGCGACATCGTGGCGTTCTCCTTTGGCGGGTTGAGAGGACCGAGCCTGGGCACTTACCGTGCGGCGGAACGCGTTATTGCCATGTGATATTTCACGCGATGCGTCGTGATCTCCGTGAATGGATAAGCGATAGCGTCAGCCACTCGCGGGCCTGCGCTCGCCGAACCAGCGCGACGCCGCCCGCGCCGCTTTCTCATGGTCAAGATCCCCCTCGTCGACCCAGGCGACAACGCCATCGGGACGCACGAGCAACGCGTTCAGGCCAAGGCGATCCTGGGCGTCGCTAGCGACATACGTGATACGACCATGCCAGTGGCTTGCGAACTCCCGCCACGGCGCATGCGACGCAAAGTCCAACCAGAGGCCACGCCCGTCTCCTAGCAGTGCGGCCACGCTGGCACCGCTGGCCAGCGCGAAATCGGGAACGGTGCAACCCACCAGTGGATGACTGTCGCCCAAATCGTAGCGTAGAGAAATGCCCCACACGCGCCCGGCGACATAGGTCGCACCGTCGCGTGTATCCATGAGGTCGCGAATAATGGCCTCGAGCGCACGTGAACTGGGGCTCGGTCGCATAAGTGCAACCTGTGCGCGTGACCAATCGAGAACGTGCGCCCCGATCGGATGCCGCTCGTCCTGATAGCTGTCGAGCAAGCCCGCTGGCGCGTCGCCGCGACTCGCGGCGGCCAGCTTCCAACCGAGGTTCATCGCATCGCCGATCCCCAGATTGAGCCCCTGACCACCCAAGGGCGAGTGAACATGCGCAGCGTCGCCAGCAAGCAGAACCCGTCCCCGGCGATAGGCGGCAGCCTGGTACGCACGATCGGTCCAGGTGCTGGCGAGCCGCAACGCGGTCAAGGTGACTTCCGTTCCGGAGATACGGCGCAACACGGCCTGCACATGGTCGAGCGTGATGGGCTGGGTGCGATGAAAGGCGCCGCCATCGAAATCGACCATCGCGATCGTTCCAGGCCGGGCATAGGTATACATGCCGGTCGCGGTATAGGTGCGGCCAGTCCGGAGTGCATCCGGTTGCTCCATGTCGACCTGGAGGGAATAACCCGTGAACTCCGGTTCCGTGCCGACGAAGTCGAAGCCGCCCACCTTGCGCACCGTGCTTCGACCACCATCGCAACCGACCAGCCAGCGACCACTGAGGGTATCGTGCGCCGTGCGAAGGATGACTTCGTTCTCCGTTGGCTCGAATCCGTCGACGGCAATGCCCCGCCGGATCTCGGCACCCATGGCGATGGCCCGCGTCGCGAGAACCGCTTCCAGCGACGCCAAATCCACCATCAAACTGGTGCCGACAGGACTCGGCAGGCGATAGGGCCATCGAGCGGCATCGACCTGGTCATGGAAGAACGGGATGCCGGCGAAGTGGCCCGCCGGACGCCGTGCTTGCTGCATCCAGTGTGCCGCCGCCCGCGTGGCGCCCGAGGCGTCGTTCGCTCGCTGCGCCTGGACAACGGCGTCCAGCAGTCCACGGCGGGATAATGCTTCCAGGGTCGGCGCCGAAAGGCCGCGCATGCCAAATGGAAGGCGCTTCAAGGGCGACTGCGCGTCCTCGGCTTGTTCCAGCACCACGACCGACAGGCCGTAGAGCCTGAGTTCACAGGCGAGGAAAAGACCGACGGGGCCCGCGCCGGCGATAACAACGTCATAGGAATTCGGATGAAGGCTGGTCATGAAAGACTCCTGGGTCGATATTCGACCGGAGCGTTCCTCGGGTTCGAGAGCCACACGGACGAATGATGGGACGCGCGTGGCGTCCGATATTCGTCGCGGGGATCTCAAGCGCGAAGCCAAAGACCAGAGCTTTCGTTACCGAAAGGACTTGGGCTTACCAAACCAAGTCTGCCTTTTCCGACGCGGCCACGTTAGCACGTCCATCGAGGGGCGTACTAGCCGCCGCCAAGCCCTGGGCATCGCCACCCGCGATGGCGACCACTCACCGTTGAAACGGGGACATTCGACAAAAGGCATGGCGCGGTGCGAAGGCAGCCCGTTGCTATGGGAAGGCCATGCGCGCTGGCGACCTATCCGAGCCTGACGTAAACACGGTGCTCGCCTCCATCATCGGCAAGCGGGATCTGATCCGTACCGAGCGCCTCGCCATCCAGCTCCATCGACGCGACGCCACCGTTGACTCGATCTGGATTCTCGATGGCAATCACGTACCGCGTCAGCCCGTGCTGACCGCCACGATGCCGGTAGACAACCTCCAGGCGCGGCCAGGACCTTGGAATGCAAGGATGGATTCGCAGGCTCCCGCCACGCCGTTGAAAACCCACGATAGCCTCCAGTCCGGCGCGGTAGAGCCAGCCGGCCGAACCGGTGTACCACGTCCAGCCGCCATGGCCGACATGGGGGCTCTGTGAATAGACATCGGCGCAGGCAACATACGGCTCAACCCGGTAGCGCGCGACCGCCTCCGCCGATTCGGCGTGCCGAATGGGGTTGAGGATGTCGAACAACGCGGCCGCCCGATCACCTTGCCCGAGCATGGAGTAAGCGAAGATCGACCACGTGGCGCCGTGAGTATATTGACCGCCGTTCTCACGCATCCCGGGCGGGTAGCCTTTGATATAGCCGGGGTTCCATGGCGTGTGATCGAACGGAGGCGCAAACAGCAGCGCAATCTTTTCATCGCGACGTATCAGGTACTTCTCGACGGCGTCCATCGCTTTCGCCGACTTGTGCGGATCTGCCGCCCCGGACATCACGCTCCACGATTGCGCGATGACATCGATCTTGCATTCGGCGCTCCCGCTCGAACCCAGGGGCGTGCCATCGTCGTAGTAGCCCCGCAGGTACCATTCGCCATCCCAGCCAGCCTCGCCATTCAGCGCCACCTGCAAGCTCGCGGCATAAGCCTGCCAACGATCGATTCGCGGCTGATCGCTGCGGGCGCTGGCATACGGCAGAAAATCCCGAATCGTCGACAGCAGCAACCACGCGAGCCAGATGCTTTCGCCGCGCCCTTGCGCGCCGACATTATTCATGCCGTCGTTCCAGTCTCCGGTGCCGATCAGAGGAAGCCCGTGCGCACCCAGCGTCATGCCGGAATCGATTGCCCGCGCGGCATGCTCGTAGACGCTGCCGCGCTCGCTGGCGATGCCCGGCTGGTAGAACGCATCGACGTCGCCCTCCTTGATGAGCGGCCCATCCAGGAAGGGCACGATCTCGTCCAGCACGGCCTTATCGCCCGTCGTCGCCACGTAATGGGCGGCAACGTAGGCAAGCCATATTCGGTCGTCGCTGATCCGCGTGCGGATACCCTGCCCTGATGGCGGCAGCCACCAATGCTGCACATCGCCCTGCACGAACTGTCGACCCGCCGCCCTCAGCAGGTGCTCGCGCGCCAGATCGGGGCGAGCCACGCACAGGGACATCGCATCCTGGAGCTGATCGCGGAATCCATAGGCGCCGCTTGCCTGGTAGTAAGCCGTGCGCGCCCACATGCGGCATCCAAGTGCCTGATAGAGCAGCCAGTCGTTGAGGAGAATGTCCATGGCACGATCAGGCGTGGTGACCTGTACGGTATCGAGCACGTCATCCCACAGCGATCGAACGTCCGCCAGGACAATATCAAGATCGATTACCCGGTACTTCTGCACCAGTGACTGCGCTTGCGTGATCGACAAGGCCTCGCCGAGCATGAGCCGCAACTCGACCTGCTCGCCGGGCGCCAGTTCCATCCATGCCTGCAGCGCTCCACAGGGGTCGAGCCCCGCACCCACCCGACCCGATAGCGGCGCACTGTCGACCAAGGCGAGCGGGCAGTCGACCGCACCAAACCGGCCAAGAAAGTCCAGGCGACTTCCCGTCATCGACTGCTGCAGTCCGCCGAGATCCATAAAGGCCACTCGCTCGCTGAATGGGGCACGCCAACGATTGCAGGCGAATAGCGCACCGGTCTCTACATCGCGCGAGGTGGTGACGAAGGGAGCCGGTACGGTGCCGTTGGCGCCCAGCGCCCATGCCACGTATGCAGTGATCGACAAGCGTCTTTTGCGGTTCGACGCATTGCGGAGGCGAAGTCGAGATAGCTTGATCGAATCCTGCGTCGGCACGAACTGCAAAAGCTCGACCTCGATGTCATGTGCGGCATGGCTGAAACGGCTATAGCCCTTGCCGTGTTCGATGAGGTAAGTCGCATGGGGCACGCGAACCGGCGCCGCGGTGGCGCTCCACCATTGGCCACTATCCTCGTCCCGTAGATACAGCACCTCGGAGGGAACATCGCTGACCGGATCGTTTGGCCAGGGCGTCAATGGATTCTGCTGGCTGTTGTCCGACCAGGTGTAGCCGCCGCCCTCCGCCGAGACCAGGAATCCAAAGTCCGCATTGGCAATGACATTGATCCAGGGGCTTGGTGTGCACTCGCCGCCATCAAGAGTGATGGTGTAGCTGCGCCCGGCGCTGCTGAAACGACCCAAGCCATTGTCAAACTCGCCTGCGGCTGTCGCCGGTGCTGACCGAGGGGCCGGAGCGTCACCTGGAGTCCACGGCATGAACCGCGCAGACGTGCCAGCGATCGCCGGGCGTGGCTGCGCAATCGGCGCAGGGAGGCCCGTGGCGGCGTCCAGCACGATGCGCGCCACCGTCGCCAGGCCTTTGTGCACCGCGTCGGACATATCATCATGGCGAAGCGCGAATGCCTGCGCCGTGGCGACCGAACCCTGGGCCTTGAGATCATCGTTCTGGGCGGCGACACGCTGGCTCAACATCGCATGCCATGCGTCGTCGCCCGCATCACCGTTGGCCAGCAGCACAAGGTCGACACCCAGTTGCTTCGCCCGCCAATAGCGCTGAGCGAGCAGCAGTTCGTCCACACACGCCATATCGGAGGCGCGGACGATGCGCAACAGGATGATGGGCCGGTCGCCGGAGATGCCGCAGCTCCATAACACCGGCGCTCCCCCGACACCCTGCTCAAGCCGCTCGGCGGGAGATCGGAGCGCAGGATCGGCATACAACAACGCCGCCGTGATGCCATCGAAACGTGCGGCCAAGCCCGCATCGATTCCCAGGCGCGCCTGCTCCGCTTTTACATGGGCCGCCGAACCATCGAGGATGTCTTCATCCGGCACGCGCCCATCCACGGAGCGGATCAACGCGAGCACGTCCGCGCGCGAGCTCGCCAACGCGGTCAGGAACCTAACCTGCACACGGGCACCGGCCGCTACGCGCACATGGCGCCGAATACTGAAGACAGGGTCCAGCACGCTGCCATGGGTACCCGACAATGCGGCACCCGCCTGCATGGCCTGGGCACTACGAAGCGTTCGCCCACGCCCCAGAAAACGCATGCGGTCCGACTCATGCTGGTCATCGACGTCGGTGCCAGGCGAAGCCACGACCCGATGCGCAGCCCACACTTCGGGCTCATCGGGTGATCGGCGTCGGCGAGTAGCCAGCAGAGCCGCATCCTGCCCCACCCACTCGGTTTGCACGAACATCTTGGAGAAGGCCGGATGGGCCGCATCCGCAGCAGCCGGCCCAAGCACCATCTCGGCATACGATGTCAGCGAGATGGTGCGATCGCGCGTACCTGTATTGGAAAGCGTGATGCGCCGCCACTCGATATCCCGATCCGCAACAACGGCGATATCCAGCTGGCTGGTCAGCGATTCATGCTGGCACGTCATGCGCACGTAGCCATCGCAGAACTCGCTGGCATGCGCATCGCCAGCGGCACCGTAGGGCTGTGGCGTCGAGGACCAGGTTTCGCCGCTGTCCTCGTCCCGCAATAACAGGTAGCTGCCCCAGGCATCGCCCACGGGATCTTCGCGCCAACGCGTGACGGCGAGCCCGCGCCACTGGCCATAGCCGGCCCCCGCCGCATTCACCATCACGGTATAGCGCCCGTTGGAGAGCAACTGCGCTCGCAACGGCGTATCAGCGGATGGCGGCAAGCGGGACGGCATGAGGCGTCGTGACTCCGTACGCGCAATAGCGACGCGGTTTCGCATCGCGAGCGGCCGAGCATAGGGCCACTTGGGAGTAATACCGTGTGAAGCCTCCACCCTGCCTGTGCGACCGCGTCGAGAAGCGATGCGCGCGGCGATCTCCCGCACCTTTCCTACACGCGGCACATACACCCGTTTGCGACATCATCACTGACCTCTTTCCGGATAACGTGGTGAAGCCCCATCCATTCAGGCGGCCCTATCTGGGACTCATTCGATGGCACAGCTGACTACGCTCACGGATGAAGCCATGCTCGATCGGCTGCAGCATGCGGCGTTCGACTATTTCTTGCAGAACACGAACCCGCGCAACGGATTGGTGGCCGACACCTCCCGCCCCGGATCGCCCGTCAGCATCGCCGTGGTGGGCTTCGCGCTGGCTTCATACCCGGCCGCCGTGGAGCGCGGCTGGCTGGATCGCCGCAGTGCGGTCCAACACTGCCTCGCCGCACTAAGCTTTCTGCGCGATTGCGACCAGAGCGGCCGCCCTGAGGCCACCGGCTACAAGGGCTTCTATTACCACTTTCTCGACAGGGAGAGCGGCGCCCGCGTATGGAGCTCGGAGCTGTCGATGATCGATACGGCGCTACTCATCGCCGGCGTGCTTGCCGCAAGCATGTACTTCACGGCAGCAACGGAGCATGAAGCCGAACTGCGCGAGCTTGCCGACGTTCTCTATCGGCGCATCGACTGGCGCTGGGCACAGGGCGGCGGCGACACCATACGGCAAGGCTGGAAGCCAGAATGCAGCTTCTTGCACTACGGCTGGGAGGGCTATAGCGAGGCCATCCTGCTCTATGCCCTGGCCATGGGCTCGCCCACTCACCCCATCACCACGGCTTGCTACAAATCCTGGACGGCCACCTACCAGTGGGAAAATCTCTACAACAACGATTATTTGTATGCGGGGCCACTGTTCGTACATCAGTTCTCGCACGCATGGATTGATTTTCGCGGCATCCGCGACCGCTTTATGCGCGAGGTACGCTCGGACTACTTCCAGAACTCGCGCAGAGCCGTCGCCATCCAGCGCGAGTACGTGCAACGCAATCCCCATGAACTGGCCGGCTACGACGAGCGCTGCTGGGGCCTATCCGCCTGCGACGGCCCCACCGACGAGCAGCCGGGCGTGCACAACGCGCCGCGACGGCTGTTTGGCTACGCTGCCCGGGGCGTGCCCTACGGTCCCGATGACGGCACGCTATCCGCCCCCGCCGTGCTGGCATCGCTGCCGTTCGCGCCCGATATCGTGCTGGAATCGATACGCCACATGATCGATCGGTATCCCGACATACTCACGGATGACCGCCTGGCGAGCAGCTTCAATCCATCGGTCGTCAATGGCCGCGGCGAGCCCTGGGTATCGGCCGGGCACTACGGGCTCGACCAAGGCATCGTGTGCATGATGATCGAGAACCATCGCACCGAAGGGGTATGGCAGTTGATGCGCAACTGCGCCTACCTCCGCAACGGACTGCATCGCGCCGGCTTTCGTGGCGGCTGGCTGCCATCAGGCAACCATCTCGACAAGGAATCACCCTGATGCCGCATCCGCGCGACCCATCGATCAGCACGCCCCAGGATGCGTATGAGCATGAGCGCATCGCCAATGTTCGGCCTCGCGCCTGGAGCAACCCCAACGCCTCGGCGCCTTATCAGCTGGTCGTGATCGGCGCCGGCCCCGCCGGGCTCGCTGCCGCCAGGGTAGCCAGGGCGCTGGGCGCCAGGGTGGCATTGATCGAACGCAACATGATTGGGGGCGACTGCCTCAATGACGGCTGCATCCCCTCCAAAACCATGATCCGAACGGCACAGCTATACGCGGAGATGCGCGACGCGCGCCGCTACGGCGCCCAGGTGCCACGCGATATCAGCGTCGACTTTCCGGCCGTGATGGAACGGGTCAGGCGCATACGAACCCATCTCAGTGGCGGCGATTCCGCCCAGCGACTGGCCCAGGACGGCATCGACCTGTTCTTTGGCGACGCCCGTTTCTCCGGGCCGGACGCCTTGATGGTCAAGGGAGACGTGCTGCGTTTCGAGAAGGCACTGATTGCGACCGGCGCCAGCCCCATGATTCCGTCGATCCCCGGCCTGGCGGAAGCGGGCTATCTGACCAACGAGAACGTGTTTGACCTGACTCAATTGCCGCGCCGCCTCATGGTCATCGGCGGTGGACCGCTGGGCTGCGAGCTGGCCCAGGCGTTCTGCCGGCTCGGCGCCCAAACCACCATCGTGCAGGACATGCCGCTGTTCCTCGGCAAGGAGGAGCGCGATGCCGCCCAGATCCTTTCCGACGCATTCGCCCGCGACGGCATTGAGGTTCGACTCAACACCAGCGCCATCGCCGTGCGCGTGGAAAATGGCCAGAAGCTGGTTGACCTGGTCAGTGACGATTATCGGAATACGGTGGCCGTGGACGCCATCCTGACCGGGGTCGGTCACGCACCCAACGTGCAGCAACTGGGGCTCGACGACGCCGGTGTCGACTACGACCTCGACGACGGCGTACGCGTCGACGATTTTCTGCGCACCAGCAATCCCAGCATTTATGCCGCTGGCGACGTATGCCTGGAGCATAAGTACACGCATACCGCCGAGGCCGCGGCGCACATCGTGGTGCAGAACGCCTTGTTTGGCGGCCGCGAGCGCCTCAGCGAACTGGTCATTCCATGGTGCACTTTCACGGACCCGGAGATCGCGCATGTCGGCCTCTACGTGCGTGAGGCCAATCAGCTGGATATACCGATAAAAACCTTCACCATCCCCATGCACGAAATCGCACGCGCGGTGACCGACAGCGAAGAAAACGGCTTCGTGAAAATCCACGTCAAGGGCCGCACCGACAAGATCCTCGGCGCCACCATCGTCGCCCGCCACGCCGGGGACATGATCAATGAAATCACCCTCGCCATGGTGACGGGCATTGGCTTGCGCACACTCGCCCGCGTTATCCATGCCTACCCGACCCAGGCGGCGGCGATCCAGCAGGCCGCGCAGGCGTACTACCGCACGCGCTTCACGCCACGCCTGCAGGCCAGGGCCCGCCGCTGGCTGGCCCGATAGCGCCATGAGGCGCGCGGCAACACGCACCCTGTCACGCGACCTTGCCCGCCATGGGCGCACCATGCGGGCTTGCGGCAACGCTGCGCCCTTCACTTCACCCCAGGAGATCTCATGAACATCGGCATGATCGGCCTCGGCCGCATGGGCGCCAACATGGCACAGCGCCTCACGGGAGGCGGACACCAGGTGGTGGGCTTCGACCCCAAGCCCGACGCACGCAAGGCGCTGGAGAGCAAAGGCGCCCACTCCGCCGACTCACTCGCCGCCCTGGTCGCGGCGCTGCACGCGCCGCGCGCGCTATGGCTGATGGTGCCGGCCGGGGACATCACCGATAGCACGCTCAAGCAGCTGCTGCCGCTACTGGCGCCTGGCGACACCGTCATTGACGGCGGCAACTCCAATTACAAGGACACCATGCGCCGGGCCCAGACGTTTGCGGCCCAGCAGATCCATTACATCGACTGCGGGACCAGCGGCGGCGTCTGGGGCCTGGCCGAGGGGTACAGCCTGATGATCGGCGGCGAGGCGGCGGCGGTCGAGCGCATGCGCCCTATCTTCGAAACACTTGCGCCGGCCAAGGACCAAGGCTGGGGCCGCGTGGGCCCCGTCGGATCCGGCCACTTCACCAAGATGATTCACAACGGCATCGAGTACGGAATGATGCAAGCCTATGCCGAAGGCTTTTCGATCCTTCGGCACAAGCAAGAATTCGCACTCGACCTGCATGAGGTGGCGGAAATCTGGCGCTACGGCAGCGTGGTGCGCTCCTGGCTGCTGGACCTGACCGCAGCGGCGCTGGCGAAGAACCCGAGCATGACCGGCATCGCGCCTTACGTCGCCGATTCAGGCGAGGGGCGATGGACCGTGGATGAGGCCATCGACCTCAACGTGCCCGCGCCGGTTATTACCCAGTCGCTGATCGAACGACTGCGCTCGCGCGACAACGACTCATACTCCGACAAGCTGCTGTCGGCCATGCGCAACGAATTCGGCGGACACCCCATCAAGAGCGAGTGACCCACTCGCCCTCCGCCGCATTCACTTATCGAGCAGGGCCATGGCGCGAGCGCAGACGTTGTCGACCGTGAAGCCATACTCACGCAACAGCACCTCTGCCGGCGCCGAAGCCCCGAAACGCTCGACGCCGAGCATGTCGCCGCGTACGCCGACATAGCGCTCCCAGCCCTGCGACACGCCCAGTTCGATGGCGAGTCGCGCCCGGACCGATGGCAACAGCACCCGGTCGCGCTCCGCTTGCGGCAACGCCTCGAACAACTCCCAGCTCGGCATGGAGACGCAGCGCACGGCGACGCCCTGTTCTTGCAGGCGCTGCGCCGCTTCAAGCATCAGGCTCACCTCCGAACCGCTGGCGATAAGTATCAACGCGGGCTCGCCGGAAGGCGCGTCACTCAGGATATAGGCACCCTGGCGCACACCATCGGCGCTGGCATAGCGCTGCCGATCGAGCGTGGGAAGGTTCTGCCGGGTCAACACCAACGCCACCGGGCCGTGCGCCTCCACCGCTACCCGCCAGGCCACGGCCGTCTCATTGGCATCCGCTGGGCGGATCACAACCAGATTGGGAATCGCCCGCAGGTTCGCCAATTGCTCCACCGGTTGATGGGTGGGGCCATCCTCGCCCAGCGCGATGCTGTCATGGGTAAACACATGCACGATGTGCAGCCCCATCAACGCGGCCAGCCGAATGGGTGGTCGCATGTAGTCGGAAAAGATCAGAAAGGTCGAGCCGAACGGAATAAAGCCACCGTGCGCGGCAAGGCCATTCACGATAGCGCCCATTGCATGCTCGCGCACACCAAAATGGATATTGCGTCCCCGCGAACTCCAGCCGGCCGGATCCGAGCCTTGCATGTCTTCGTTGCTCGACGCGGCCGGATTGAAATCGCCCTGATCCTTCAGCTCTGTCTTGGTCGATGGATTGAGGTCGGCGGAGCCGCCGATCAATGGCGGCAAACGTTGCGCTATGGCGTTCATCACCTTGCCGGACGCATCGCGCGTGGCGAGGCCTTTGGCGTCAGCGGCGAACACCGGGATATCGGCATCCCAGCGTGGCGGAAGCTCAGCCGCCAGACTGCGCTGCAATTCGGCCGCAAGCTCCGGAAACGCTTCTACGTAAGCGCGCAGCCGCTGGTCGAATGCCGCCTCGTGCTCGGCGCCGCGCGCCACTGCCTGACGGAAATGCGCAAGCGCTTCGTCCGGTATCAGGAAGTCCGGTTCGACGGGCCACCCCAGGGTCTGCTTGGTCTTGCGCACACCCTCCACGCCCAGCGGGGAGCCGTGCGCCTTGAAGCTGTCCTGCTCGGGTGAGCCATAACCCAGATGCGTCCGCACCAGGATCAACGACGGCCTGCGATGCTCCGCATGCGCGGCATGCAGGGCGGCCTGGATGGCATCAAGGTCATTGCCGTCGCCCACCCGCACCGTGTGCCAACCGCAGGCTTCGAACCGGCGCGCGCGATCCTCGGAGAACGTGATGTCGGTACCCGCGGAAAGGGTGACGTAGTTGTCGTCGTAGAGGCACACCAACTTGCCCAGCTGCAGATGCCCCGCCAGCGAAACGGCCTCCGACGCCACGCCTTCCATCAGGTCGCCGTCGCTGACGATGGCGTAGGTGTGATGATCGATCACCCGATGACCGGGGCGGTTGAAGCGCGCCGCCAGCTGGGCTTCGCCGATAGCCATGCCTACCGCATTGGCCATGCCCTGCCCCAGCGGCCCGGTGGTGGTTTCGACCCCCGGCGTATGGCCGCGCTCGGGATGTCCCGGTGCCTTGCTGCCCCATTGACGGAAGTGCTTGATGTCGTCCAGCGAAAGGTCGTAGCCACTCAGGTGCAGCAGGCTGTACAGCAACGCCGAGCCGTGCCCGGCCGACAGCACAAAGCGGTCGCGATCCACCCACGCGGGGTTGTGCGGGTTGTACCTCAACCATCGGGTCCACAGCACATAAGCCATGGGAGCGGCCCCCAACGGCATGCCGGGATGCCCACTGTTGGCTTTTTGCACCATGTCCACCGAAAGAAAACGGATGGTATTGATGCACAGTTGGTCGAGTTTGGCGGACATGTCGGCTACCTGCGGGGCAAGAAGGAGGGATCAGCGTAGGGAGTCAGGCCGCATCGCCCTTGAGTGCCGCATCCACGATCTGCTGCGCCTCTTGCAGGATCGATTGCAGATGGGCGCCATCTGTGAAGCTTTCGGCGTAGATCTTGTAGATGTCCTCGGTACCTGATGGCCGCGCGGCAAACCACCCATTGGCCGTGGAAACCTTGATGCCGCCCATAGGCGCGTTGTTGCCGGGTGCGTGGTCGATCACGCTTTCGATCTTCTCGCCGGCCAGCGTGGTGCTTTGCACCTGCTTGGGCGAAAGCCTCGCCAGCCGCGCTTTTTGCTCGGGCGTCGCAGGCGCTTCAACGCGATCGGCCACCGGCTCGCCCAGGGCTTGAACCAGCGACTGATATCGCTCGGCAGGATCGCCCTCGTGGCGCGCCGTGATTTCTGCCGACAGCAGGGCCGGCACGATGCCGTCCTTGTCGGTGGTCCATACCTCGCCATTGCGGCGCAGGAACGACGCGCCGGCGCTCTCCTCCCCGCCGAACCCCAGCGACCCGTCAAGCAAGCCACTCACGAACCACTTGAAGCCGACCGGCACTTCATAGAGTCGCCGCCCCAACCGCTTGGCGACACGATCGATCAGCGCGGTGCTCACCACGGTCTTGCCGACGGCAGCCTTGGCGCCCCAGTGCGGACGGTGGTTGAACAGGTAGTCGATCAACACCGACAGGTACTGGTTGGGCACCATCAAGCCGCCGCTGCGCGTGACGATGCCGTGGCGATCGTGATCCGTATCGCAGGCGAAGGCCACGTCGTACCTGGACTTCAGCCCGATCAACCGCTGCATGGCATAGGACGACGAAGGGTCCATGCGGATCTTGCCGTCCCAATCGACGGTCATGAAGCCGAACTGCGGGTCCACCTCCTCGCTGACCACGGTGAGGTCGATGCGATAGCGCTCCGCGATCGGCGCCCAATAGTGCACGCCAGCGCCGCCCAGCGGGTCCACGCCCATATGGATGCCGGCACCGCGGATCGCGTCGAAGTCGATCATGCTGCCGAGATCGCCTACATAGGTATCGAGGAAATCAAACTCATGCGTGGTCGACGCATGGCGTGCCCGTGCGAACGGCACGCGCCGGACCTCCCGCAGGCCACCCCGCATCAAGGCATTGGCCCGATCCTGAATCCAATCGGTGATATCGACATCGGCCGGACCACCGTTGGGCGGGTTGTACTTGAAGCCACCGTTATCGGGCGGATTATGCGAAGGCGTAATCACGATGCCATCGGCCAGCCCGGCGCTTCGCCGATGGTTGTAGCCGAGAATGGCGTGGGACACCGCGGGCGTGGGCGTGAACTCCCCACCGCGAGCGATCATGGTTTCCACGCCATGGGCGGCCAACACTTCCAGCGCGCTTTCGAAGGCCGGCTGCGATAGCGCGTGGGTGTCCAGACCCATATAGAGTGGCCCGCTGATCTGCGCGCTCTTGCGGTACTCGCAGATGGCCTGACTGATGGCCAGCACGTGCCATTCGTTGAAACTGCGATCGAAGGAACTGCCCCGGTGACCGGAGGTGCCAAAGGCCACCTGCTGCGACGGCAGCGACGGATCGGGGCGAAGCTCGGTATACGCCGCCAGCAACCTGGCCACGTCGACCAGCAAGGAGGGCGGCGCCGGCTTTCCGGCCAGCGGACTGATAGACGCGCTCACGAGCGCGCCTCACGCAACCGGCGATACCGTTGAATCAACGCATGGGTGGAGCTGTCATGGCCAAGTCCGCTGGCGTCCTTGCTGGCGATCTCGCCCTCGACGCGCTTGGCCAATGCCTTGCCGAGCTCCACGCCCCACTGGTCGAACGAGTCGATATGCCAGATCACGCCCTGCACGAACACACTGTGCTCATACAGTGCCACCAATGTACCCAGCGTGTAGGGGTCTAGTCGCTCGGCAAGCACCGTCGTACTCGGCCGATTGCCCTCAAAGGTGCGCGGGGGCACCAGATCAGGCACAACGCCATCCGCCCTCACCTCGTCGGCGGACTTGCCGAACGCCAGGGCTTCGCTCTGCGCGATCAGGTTGGCGATAAGCAAGTCGTGCTGGTCGCCGCCATGCCCGTCCGGCAGCGGGTTCAACGGCTGGCAGAAACCGATGAAGTCACACGGAATCAAGCGGGTGCCCTGATGAATCAGCTGATAGAACGAATGCTGTCCATTGGTGCCCGGCTCGCCCCAGTAGATGGGACCGGTGTCGTAGTCCACCGCCGCGCCGTCGAGCGTCACGTGCTTGCCGTTGCTCTCCATCGTCAACTGCTGTAGGTAGGCCGGAAATCGCTTCAGGTATTGCTCGTAAGGCAGTACAGCCACCGTCGAGGCGCCGAGGAAATTATTGTTCCAGATACCGAGCAAGCCCATCAGCACCGGCAGATTGCTCTCCAGCGGCGCCTGGCGGAAATGCTCGTCCATCGCATGAAACCCGGCCAGCATCTCGCGAAAATGGTCTGCCCCGATAGCCAGCATGGTCGACAGGCCAATGGCCGAATCCATCGAGTAGCGGCCACCGACCCAATCCCAGAAGCCGTACATATGGCCGGTATCGATGCCGAACCTGGCCACCCCTTCGGCATTGGTGGACACCGCCACAAAATGCCTCGCGATCGCCCCACCCTTTTCAGCGTCGTCGCCACCCAATCTACGCAGGCACCATTCACGCGCCGCGTGCGCATTGGTCAGCGTCTCCTGGGTCGTAAAGGTCTTTGAGCACACGATGAAAAGCGTCTCGGCGGGGTCCAGGCCACGCGTTGCCTCGACGAAATCCGTGCCGTCGACGTTGGATACAAACCCGAACGTGAGTGCGCGCTGGCTGTAGTGGCGCAGCGCCTCATAGGCCATGACCGGCCCCAAGTCCGACCCACCGATGCCGATGCTGATGACATGCCGAATGGGTTTACCGGTGTAACCGCGCCAGGTTCCATCACGCACGTGCGCGGCCAGGCTGGCCATGCGATCGAGCACCTCGTGCACCTTCGGCACTACATTTTCGCCATCGACATCGATGCGCGCGCCCACCGGCGCCCGCAAGGCGATATGCAACACGGCGCGCCCCTCGGTGGTATTGATCTTGTCGCCACGGAACATGGCCTCCATGCGCTGCCTCAAGCCACAGGCCTCGGCCAGCTCGCGCAGCAAGCGCATCGTCTCGTCGACGACCCGCTGCTTGGAGTAATCGAAATACATACCGACGGCCTCGACATGAAGCCGCTCGCCTCGGGCGGGGTCCTTGGCAAACAGTTCACGCAGATGCTTGCGATCCATCTGCCTGGCGTGCTGCAGCAGCGCCTGCCAGGCCGGCAGCCGTGTCAGGCCCGCAGCGGATGGCGCGGCGGGAGACGGCATCATGACGCGGCCCGCTGCGCGGCCGTGGGAAGCCCGGCCCCCTTGTCCGCGATACGCTGCAGCAACTGCCGCCAGGATTTGACGAAGGATTGCGCGCCCTCGCTTTGCAACCGGCTCGCCAGCGCATCAAGGTCGATGCCCGCCCGCTCAAAGCGCGTCAGCACGCTCTCCGCGTCGCCACCATCCACGGCCATCACCACACTCGGCACGCCGTGCTCGGCAAAGGCCAGCAAGGTTTTCTCAGGCATGGTGTTGACGGTATCCGGAGCCGCCAACGCCTGGATATACAGCGTATCCGACGCACCGGGATCCTTGGTGCCGGTACTCGCCCACAGCAAGCGCTGGGGCAATGCGCCGGCATCGGCCAGCTTGCGCCAACGCGGTGCGGCGAGCAGTTCGCGATAGGCGCGATACGTGCGCTGGGCAACGGCGATACCCAGCTTGTTGTGCAGCTCGGCGGGAACCTTGTCGTTAACGGCCACATCCCAGCGACTCACGAACACGGACGCCACCGAGCCCACCCGTGGATCCAGCCCGGCCTCCAGGCGCCGCTCGATGCCGCGCATATAGGCCTCGGCGGCGGCGAGATAGTGCTCGCGGGAAAACAGCAGCGTGACGTTGATCGGGATACCGGCGTAGATGGAAGCCTCAATGGCGGGAAGCCCCTCAGGGAGCCCGGGAATCTTCACGAACAGATTGGGCCGGGCCGCTTGCGCGTGAATCTGCTGCGCTGCCTGGATGCTGCCGGCGGCGTCACGGGCGAGCAACGGCGACACTTCCATGGAAACCCAGCCGTCGACATGGCCGCTGGCCTCGTACACGGGCATGAACATATCCGCGGCACGGCGGAGATCCTCCAGCGCCAACTCCATGAACAGGCTTTCGCCGGACTTCCCGGCCTTCACTTTCTCGCGAATGGCCGCGTCATAGGCCTGACCGTTGCCCATGGCCCCATCGAAGATCGTGGGATTGGACGTGAGTCCGGTGATCGAGAGATCGTCGATGTAACGGTGCAAGGTGCCGTTATCGAGGATCTCCCGGGTGATGTTGTCCAGCCACAGGCTCTGGCCGAGATCGTGTAATCGACGGGTGGGTTTCATGGCTACTCCGGAGGGGCTGCCTTGGTGGTGGCGTCGCCACGGGTGCGGGCGACATGGAGCGTGGCGAGGGCGGGGAAATCCGCCTTCGCGAATCCCCGCAGATCGCTGATGTGGTCGATGGTGTAGTCGGGTGTGGGATCAGGCGCGGCCTGCGCCGCCTCAGCGGCGTAGTGCCCCTGACGAACGAATATGGTGCTGACCCGGCCGCCAAGCACTCGCTTGACCGCGGCAAGCAACCCCGGCTTGTCGTCGACCATGACGTAATGCGCAGCGGGATAGCGCTGCAGTGTCGCGTCGATCATGCGCTCCTTGTGCACATAGACCAGCACGCGCCCCGCCACCGCATCCCACAGACCCGTCCGCTGGATCTTTCGCGGCTGGAACACCATGTCGCCGTCGGAAAGAATCACCGAGGTGCCGATGGTTTCCAGGTAGCGGATGGCGTCCAGCGCATGCGGATAGATTCGCTCGACGAACGGGTAATCGAGCAGGAAGAACGACAATTGCAGCAGCGCCGCCTCGTTGGTGTTGTCGAGGCGAAACTGCTGGAGCGCCCCCAGGTAGTCGGCGTAGCCCAACGTGTCCCGCAGCCCGGCATAGATGGACCAATAGCGCTCGCGCTCGTCCTTGCCGAAGTCGCGATCGAGCTGCGCCGTGAGGTCGGCGGCAAAGCGATCGTTGTCGAGCAGGGTATTGTCGACATCGAGCAGGAACACCAGCGGAAGCGTCGTCAGCATGGCGTCGTGGCCTCTGCCTTGGGATCGTGCCAGCCATCGCCTTCCGTCACCAGATCGGCCGCCAACGCGGGGCCCCAGGTACCGGCGGCGTACTCATGCACGGGCTCGGCATCGCCCAACGCGGGATCGATCACGGCCCACGCCCTTTCGACACAGGCGTCACTGGTGAACTGCGAGGCATCGCCGTGGATGGCATCGCCCAGCAGTCGCCGATAAGGCTGCTCTTCCTGCGAGGGCTGATGGCGCGCTATCAGCTCCACGGCTTCACCACTCATGGGCTCGCCTGCCTTCTTGACGCGCGCGCCGGCCGATATCACGACTTCTGGACTGAGACGAAAGCGGAAATAGTTCGACTGCGCCAACGTGATCTCATCGAACACCGATAACGGCGGGCGCTTCAGATTCACCATCACCTCGGTGGCCGTGAGCGGCAGGCACTTGCCGGCGCGGATATAGAACGGCACACCCGCCCAGCGCCAGGTATCGATATGCAGGCGCAAGGCCGCGAACGTTTCGACCTGGGAGTCGGGTGCCACGCCTTTCTCCTCGCGATACCCCTTGAACTGGCCCCGCACAACCTCGCTGGGGTCCAGCGGGCGCATGGCCTGGAATACGCGGAGCTTCTCCGCGCGCATCGCGGCAGCGTCGTGACCAATGGGCGTATCCATCGCCAGTAGCGCGGTGACCTGAAGCAGATGGTTTTGCACCACGTCACGAAGGGCCCCGGCTTCCTCGTAGAAGCTGCCGCGACCCTCGACGCCAAAACTCTCGGCCATGGTGATCTGCACACTGTCGACGTAGGTGCGATTCCAGATCGGCTCCAGAAAGGTATTGGCAAAACGGAAGTAGAGCAGGTTCTGCACGGCCCCCTTGCCCAGGTAGTGATCGATGCGAAAGATCGACGACTCGGGAAACACCTGATGCAACGTGCGATTCAACGCCTGCGCCGACGCCAGGTCGCGACCGAACGGCTTCTCCACCACGATACGCGCGCCCTTGGCGCAACCGGACTTGGCCAAGCCCTGCACTACGGTGCTGAACATGCTGGGCGGAATGGCCATGTAGTGCAGCGGCCGCTGCGCGCCACCCAACGTCTGCTTGAGCTGACTGTAGGTGGCCGCATCGTTGTAGTCGCCATCGATGTACTGCAGCAGCGCGGAAAGCTTGGCGAATGCGGCGGCATCGACCCCGCCATGTTCATGCAGGCTGGCCTTCGCACGTTCTTGCAGCTGCTCCCGTGTCCAGCCGGCGTGTGCCACGCCGATGATCGGCATATCCAGCTCGCCCGCTTGAATCATCGCTTGCAGTGCCGGAAAGATCTTCTTGTACGCCAGGTCACCGGTCGCACCAAAGAAGACAAACGCATCGGAGGAAAGGCTCGTCATGACGGGTTGCGGGTTCCTTTATGACGCTGGGCAGGCAGCCGCTACAGCCAACGCGGCCAGACGAAGACCGAGCATGGCCCATGCCGCGTTAAGATCGGGCATGGATCGCCTTGCCGCGGTGTGACGCTAATCCTGCGTCGCCAACCGGCACCGCACATCGATGTAATGATCCAGGCCATCGTCCGTCAGCAAGATGCATTGGCCGCCCTGAAGCTCGCCGTCCAGGCGGACCTGATCGCCATCTTCGCCATCGTCGTCCCGGGTGACGGTGATGTGATAGTCCGTTTCGGCGTGCCGATAATCCAATTGGAACGACTGCCAGTCCGCCGGCAGCACCGGCGCGATGCACAGGTACGCGCCCTCCATGCGCAGGCCAAGCAGCGACTCCACCATCAGTCGATACATCCAGCCCGCCGAGCCGGTGTACCACGTCCAGCCGCCCCGCCCCACGTGAGTGGCCGCCGCATAAACATCGGCCGCGACGACATAGGGCTCGACCTTGTAGATATCCATGGTCTCACTACTGAGGCTATGGTTGATGGGGTTGATCATGCGCAGCAGCTCCCACGCATGCTCACCATCGCCCAGCTTGGCAAAGGCCATCGTTGCCCATATGGCCGCGTGGGTGTATTGGCCGCCGTTCTCACGCACGCCGGGCACATAGCCCTTGATGTAGCCAGGATCGGGCACGGAGCGATCAAACGGCGGGTCCAGCAGCTGGATGATCCCGATATCGCGACGCACCAGCCGCTGGTTCAGCGAAGCCATGGCTTGTCGCCGGCGCGCATCGCCGGCTGCGCCGGATAGAACCGACCAGCTCTGGGCGATCGAATCGATCTGACATTCCTCATTGCCGGCCGAACCCAGCGGCGTGCCATCGTCGAAATAGGCGCGCCGATACCAGGCGCCATCCCAACCATGCCGTTCGAGGCCATGCTTGAGCTGTTCGGCCTCGGCTTCGCAGTGCGCGGCAAATGCCTCATCGCCACGCATGCGCGCAATGGGCGCAAACTGAAGCAACACGTCGTACAGAAAGAAACCGAGCCAGATGCTTTCACCGCGACCATGCTCGCCCACGCGGTTCATGCCGTCGTTCCAGTCGCCACACCCCATCAACGGCAACCCATGCGAACCGCGCGACGCGGCGTGCTTGATAGCGCGCACGCAGTGCTGATACAGGGTTTCACGCAGTTCCGAATGCGCGGGTAGATCGTAATAGGACTCCTCATCGAGATTGACCGTGCGCCCCTCGATATAGCCGGCCACCTCGTCGAGCACCCCGCTGTCCCCGGTGGCAACGACATAGCGGCAGGTGGCCAAGGGAAGCCACAGGAAGTCGTCGGAACACCGCGTGCGCACACCCCGGTCCAACGGCGGATGCCACCAATGCTGTGCATCGCCCTCCGGAAACTGATGCGCCGCGCAAAGCAGAAGATGCTGGCGCGCGCGGTACGGTGCCGCATGCACCATCGCCATGGAATCCTGCAACTGGTCACGAAAACCGATAGCGCCGCCCGACTGGTAATAGCCGCTACGCGCCAGGAAGCGGCAGGCAATGGTCTGGTACATCAACCAGCCGTTGACGAGCACATTGACCGCAGGGTCCGGCGTTTGCACCTGAACCTTGCCCAGCGTCCAACGCCAGTGAAGGCGCACGGCATCGAGCGCGGCCGCCGCCGAACCCAAGCCCCGGCATCGCTGCACCAACTCGACCGCCGCCTTGGTGTCACTGGCAAGACCAAGCCGAAAGATGATCTCGTACTCGTCGCCATCATCCAGGTCGAACGGAATCTGGATCGCTCCACACGGATCCAGCCCCGCCCCCACCAGCCCCGACAGGCGTGCATTCGCCATCGCCGCGGGCGCACGCATACTGCCGTTGCGGCCCAGGAACTCACTGCGGTTCCCCGTCACCCTGCGCCCAGGATTATCGACGTCGAAGAACGCCACGCGATCCGGAAACTCCGTGTTGTAGGCGTTGCGCGCAAATATCGCGCCCGTCACCGGATCGGACTCCGTGACCACGTGCATCGCGGTGCGGGAGCGCAAGTCACCCAACACCCACTCCACATACCCCGTGGCGGACAAGCGCCGCAGTCGACCGGAGCCGTTGCGCACTTTCAACACCATGTACTTGACCGGAAGATCCAGCGCGACATACACCCACAACTCCGAGCGCACGCCATCCTCGTTGTGCTCGAACACGCTATAGCCAAACCCGTGCCGGGTCAGGTACGCGCCCTCGCCCCGTCGCGGCAAGGGCGTGGGCGACCAATAGCGGCCGGTTTGTTCGTCACGCAGATAGATGGCCTCGCCGCTGGCGTCGGTCACCGGATCGTTACCCCATGGCGTCAGGCGGAACTCGTGCGCGTTCTCCGCCCACGTATAGGCGCCGCCGCTTTCGGACACGATGGTGCCGAACTGGGCATTGGCCAGCACATTGACCCAAGGCGCTGGCGTGGCCTGTTCCGCGCCCAGCGTAATGACGTACTCGCTACCGTCGGTACTGAATCCGCCGTACGGGCTGCGCAACTGCAGGGCGCCGGGCGCCACCTCGGCCATCGGCTTGACTTCGCTATACCAGGGAATCCGGCTCTCGGTGACCTGCAAGCGCGCCGGCTTGGTTCGCAGTTGGCGGCGACCGATCTGCTCGACCAGGCTCCCCCGGTTGTCGGCCAGCACCAGGCGCGCGACGGCTTGCACCAGGATGCGATCCTCGTTGGATATCTGCTGGGCGGAACGCACGAAGATGCCGCCAGGCCGATCGATCAGGCTGGCCTCCACCCCGGACGCGATCAGGCCCATGATCTGATCCTGCAGTTGTTGTCGGTAGCCCTCGTGATCCTCGTTCCAGATCACCAGGTCCACCGCCAGACCCTTGAGCCGCCAATACGCATGTGCCTGGACCAACTGGCGCACGAGCTCAATCTGGGCCAGGCGGGATACATGCAGCAGCACGATAGGCAGGTCGCCGGAAATCGCCTGCCCCCACAGGCCCGATTGCCCGCGCCGATTGGCCCGCAGGATGCCCGCCTCGGCGCGCAAGGATGCATTCGCGTAAATGATGGATGTGGCCATATGCTCATAAAGCTGCGCATCGGCCAGGCTGGCATTGAGCTGACGCAACAGCACCTGACTGTGTGTCCAGGCGAGATCGAATACACGGTCGGCCAGGTGACGGTCCCGGTACTTGTCGATCAGGTGAATGCAGGCATCCCGGGTCTCGCCAACCCCGGTCACCATATCCACCAGCACCGACTGCTCAGGCTCCAGCGTGATGCGACAGCGAATAGCGATGATGGGATCGAGTACCGAGCCCTCGCTGTCCGACAGTCGACCGGCAGCGCCGTCCATGGCTGCAGGGTTCGCCAGGCTGCGTCCCCGACCGATGAAGCGCGCGCGGTCGGTCTCGTACGATATCTCGTCGATGTCGGCATCGTGCACGGCCATCAGATGACACATCCACGGCACCGGGTCGCCACCGGTGCGCGGCCGCCGCGTGCACACAATGGCCTGCAACGAGCGGATAAGCTCGGTTTGCACGAACAGGTTGCTGAAAGCCGGATGCAACGCATCAGCGATGGCCGGCGCCAGGACCACCTCGGCATAGCTGGTGATTTCGATGGTGCGGCGGGCGCGTCCGCGGTTGGTAAGTCGAATGCGGCGAAGCTCGATGTCGTCCTCGGGGGACACCACAATTTCGGTATGCGCATCGAAGTCGTGCGCTCGCACGCGAAACTCGGCGCGTGCGTCGGAGAAAATGGCCTCGTAATGATCGGTCGGCGCCAGCATCGGCTGATGGGCGGCCGACCAGCACTCGCCGCTGGCCACGTCACGCAGATAGCAGAACATGCCCCAGTTGTCGCAACTGATGTCCTCTTGCCAACGCGTAACCGCCATGTCGCGGCAGCGGCTGTAGCCGCCGCCGGCGCTGCTGACCATCACGTGATATCGGCCATTGGAAAGCAGCTGCACCGCCGGCCTCATCCGATCCGGATCGGTGAATACACGCAAAGTAGCTTCCGGCGCGGGTGCGGCGCCATTGCCCGCTAAAAACTCGGCCGTGTGCAGATACTCCATCGCCGCCCTGGGCATGCGCTCCTGCAGCAGGAGCAGCGTCGCCTGCAGGCTGGGATCGGACTCAAAGCGCCGCTGCATCGGCTGGTGCCCGAGCACATGGTCCAGCGCCAACAGGCTCATGCCCTGGTGGTGGACCATGAACGACAACACCACCGCCGAATGCTGCCCACGCTGTAAACGTGCCGGCGTATAGTCGACCGCCTCATAGAACCCAAAACGCCCTTCCAGCCCCTCGCCGGCCAGTCGCTGCAGATTTGCACACGCCGCCTCCGGCGCCACCATCAACGCCAGGGCCGTGGCATAAGGCGCCACCACCAGCTCATCGCCAAGGCCGCGCTTAAGGCCAAGGCCAGGCACGCCAAATGCGCGATACTGATAGTTCAAATGCGCATCCACCGTGTTGTATCCGGATTCGGATATACCCCAAGGCGAACCGCGTTGATTGCCGTACTCGATCTGCCGCGCCACTGCCGCGCGACACGTCTGGTCCAGCAGCGTCCCGCCGTAGCTGGGCATGACCAGCATGGGCATCAGGTATTCGAACATCGACCCGGTCCACGACAACAGCACCGGATCACCATCCGTCGCAGTCAGCAGTCGCCCCAGCGCAAACCAGCTTTCTTGCGGCAATTGCCCCTGGGCGATGGCCACAAAACTGGTGAGCCGAGCCTCCGACGCAAGCAGGTCGTAATAACCGGCATCAAGTCGGCGCTCATCCACGTTGTAGCCAATGGCAAGCAGGTCGCGCTGCTCGTCATAGAGAAAGCCATACTCCATGACCGCAAGCTCACCCAACTGGCTCGCGAGCCGCTGGATGAGCGCGATGATCTCGGTCGCCGCCTGCCGCACCTCCGGTGAAATGCCCGATGCCATCGGAACCAGGGGATCACCGCCAACGGCACCCAGCTGTCGCAAGGATGGCATGCCTTCCGGCCACGGATCTTCTTGCGCATCGAATACCCAAACGAACTGCCCGAGGTAATCACTCGCATCCCGGCACTGCGTCACCAGTGCCGACAGCCAGAGGCTGCCGTCGCCCTCCGCATCGATATCCAGCGAGGCGGCCACGGCCTCAGCCTCCACGAGCAGGCGGTTCATGCTGGCCTGTGCCTCGGCGAGCGTGCGCGGCGGCGCCAGGCGAACAGCCTCCATCTGCTGCTGAAAACCACCCAGCACAGCCACGTCCATGCCGTACACACGCAATGCCCCGCGCACCAGCTCAAGCGTGTCTTCCAGGCCATCCAGCAGCCGGCTATCGAACACGGGATCGTCGGCCAGCGCCAACAGCCCGGCACGCAGCGTCAGCAGGTGCCCCGCGAGGTTGCCGCTGTCCACGGCCGAGATGTAGTGCGGTGGCAGTGGCTGCAGGGAAAGCGTGTCATACCAGTTGTAGAAGTGCCCCCGATGACGCGCCATGCGCTGCATGCTGCTCAGGGTGTGCCCGGTACGATCCAGCAATCGGCCCGCCGTCAGATAGCCGAAATCGTAGGCCGCCAGGTTCGCCAGCAATGCCAGGCCCATATTGGTTGGCGACGTGCGGTGCGCCACGATCAGGGAAGGCTTTTCCTGGATATTGTCGGGCGGCAACCAGTTCTCCTGCGGCCCGACATGCACCTCAAAGAAGGCCCATGTCTTGCGCGCCAGTATCCGCAGGAAACGCAACTGGCTCGGGTTTGGCTGGAACGCGGCGCTTGCCGGCGGCTCACTCAGCCACCAGGCGACCGCCGGCGCGACCAGCCAGGACAAGAGCACCGGCCCCGCCACCACCAGAACCATCGGCCATCGAAGCGCCAACACGCCCAGAAACACCACGGCCAGGCACGGTGCGGCCCACATCAACCGATACAACCCCAACAACGTCGTCTTGCTGCTCCGCTCGACATCCCGCGAGGCACTCCACTGCAACAGGTTTCGCCGACTGACCGCCATGCGCCACAGCGTTCGCACCACCGCATCCATATTGGATAGCGCCTCATGCGGCAGCCATGCCAGTGCGAGCAAGGCGCGCAGAAAGTGCTGACCGGCCGCACGCAGCGCCACTCGCAGATGCTGATCGAGCGGTAGATCACGGGATATCTGAACAAGGCCAAGCAGCGATGTCAGTAACGGCGGCACCCACAGCACGGCCAGCACGCCGATAGTCCACCCGACCGCAGGAGACATGCAGAGCCAGCCGAGCAAGAGCAGCACAAGCAACGCGAACGCAACCAGACTGCGACGCAGGTTATCGAAGATCTTCCAGCGCGAGAGCGCCGACAAATGGCTGGGAGCACGTGCACCATCAAGCCCAGGCGGGCGACGCAGCAGCCACGGCAATAGCTGCCAATCGCCACGAATCCAGCGATGCCTGCGACGCGCATCCGCGCTGTAGCGGGAGGGATATTCCTCATACAGCTGCAAGTCGCTGATCAATCCCGAGCGGGCATAGCAGCCCTCGATCAAGTCATGACTGAGAATGCTGTTCTCGGGGAACCGATCGCCGATGCAAAGCTCGAAGGCATCCACGTCATAGATGCCTTTGCCGATGAACGATCCTTCCTCGAACAGATCCTGATAGACGTCGGATACGGCGCGGGTGTAGGGGTCGATACCGGCATCGCTGCCGAATAGCCTTGCATAGATCGAACGCGCGGCACTGGGCAGGCTGATGCCGACGCGCGGCTGGAGAATGGCATAGCCCGCAACGACCCTTCGCTTACCGGCGTCGTAGACCGGCCGATTGAGCGGATGGGCCATGGCACCGACGAACTGGCGCGCCGCGCCGCGCGGGAGCTGCGTGTCGACATCCAGTGTGATGACGTACTTGATATCCTTGAGCACGGCGACCCGGCCGACAATCAAGGCGAATCGATCGAGGCGACCTTCGCGCAGCAGCGCATTGAGATCGGCAAGCTTTCCTCGCTTGCGCTCGTAGCCCATCCACATCTTGTCGATGGCGTTCCACCGCCGGGGCCGATGAAACAGAAAGAACCGATCGGCGGCCGGGTCGGCATAGATCTCATTGAGCGTGTCGATCCGTCGCTGCGCCATCTGGAGCAAACCCTCATCCTGCTCCATCACTTCAGCATGTGCGTCCGTGAAATCGGTCAACAGCGCAAAATGCAGGTGATCGTCGCGATTGGCGAGAAAACGAACCTCCAGACCTTCGACGAGATCGTCGACATCTTGCGGGCAGGAAAACAGGGAGGGGATCACCACCAGCGTACGTACCTGGCTTGGCAGCCCCCGCGAATAGTCCATGCGCGGCAACATCTGCGGTCGAATCACGATCGATGCCAGCCAATTCACCAGACTGATCGCCAACTGACTCGCCACCAAAATCACCGGGGCCGCCATCAATACGCGCCCGAACCCACGCACGCCATGATTGCCCAGGGCATTCAACAGTGGCCAGGCAAGCAACAGCGTCAGCAGCACGATCGCACCCATATAGAACGTCAGTGGCGCCCGGGTGACCCGCTCCTGCCAGGCATCTCGAAGGGGCAGCCGGGCATGGATGCGCTCTTCAAGTGCAGGCAGCCCCTTGCCGACCAGGTAGTAGCCGACATGCGCCTGAGCTTCCCCGCCCTCACCGGACTGCCCGTACTGTTGCGCAAGCTCGATGGCGACAAGCGCCACCTCGGCTTCGGGCAGCGCGCCAAATCGCGCCAGTCGCTCCACCACATGGCGATAGTGGTCACGCGTGGCGAAATCCATCGACGGATAAACCCCCACCGGGTCCTCTCGCAAGATGCGCTCAACCGTGCTGGTGCTTTCCACGAACTCGCGCCAATCCATGGCGGAGAGCATGCGCAGGCTACCGATGCTGTTGCCGATGGATACCTGGTCGGCCGCCTGCTGCTGCGCCTCCACCTGCACCAGACGCTCGATGTTCAAGCCGGATTCGGCCAGATGCTGCTCGATCCAGTTCAGCGGAAGCGCCAATGCGGGCCCCTGCCCCTGCAATCGCCGCGTCAGCTCGGCAACGAACGAACTGGTCATGGGCGGGTCGGATCGCGCCATATCGGCCACTGCGAGCACTATGCTCTTGGGGTCGCGCTCGGCAATCTCCGTCATCCGATCGGCCCATTTGTGCGCGAGATTGCGGTCACCCCAGTCGACCATGACGCGCGATGCGACACGCCGAAGGTTCTCGATCAAGGCGAGCCGCAGCATGATCGGAATCGCCCACAATTCACCGAGCGTGAGCATGGTGACAGTCTGGTACGAGGAGACGAAGCGACTCAGGCTTTCGCCATCCACGCGACCGTCACCGTGGGAAATGGTCTCCAGCGCGATATCGTAGACGCGCGGCAACTGCGCGGACGGCCCACTGAGCAAGCGCGGCAGCTCACGACTGTAGCCTTCCGGCAAATGCCTCTGCGCCGTTCGAATCTGCTCTTCGATCAAGTAATAGTTGTCGAGCAGCCACTCGGCGGCCGGCGTAATTCGCCGATCCGCGCGATGAGCCCGCGTGAGCATATCGCAAGCATGCGCGAGCACCGCCTCATTGTCCGCCAGGCGATCCAACAGCGAGTTGTCGCGCGAGTTGGCGCTTGCGCGGTGCGCGCTGGCGAGCGCAGCGCCATGCAGATCCATCTGCTCGGCGCTGAACAGCTCCGAGCGCAAGGCGGGCTCAGGCACGTGCGAGATAGGCCGACTTAAAGAACGTCGACGCAAGGCCACCCTGAGACGACGGAGCGAAGACGCAGAGAGCGGGTTACGGATCTTCAAAAGCCACGTTCCCGTCTTGAGATCAAGTAGAGCGGTGAAATGCCATGCACCGCGCGCATGGACGTCGCGACGACGCCCAGACGTTCATTTCTACTGTCTCATCGGGAAGGATGATGTGAAGAAGGCAGGCACCAACGCGAAACCCCGTGAATGTCTCGGCGCGTTGACAGAGCAGTCACGCCGAGAACACCGCAAACCCCGCGAAATCAGCGCCCGCGCGAGCCACCCGGGATGGACGGCGGCGCGCGCGACCCGGAAGACATCCCGGGGGCATGCGCCGCAGATCGCCCACCGGACACGGCATGCCGGCGATCATTGCCGCGCACGGGGCCTACCTGATAACCCGGGCCCCAGCCTCCGTATTCGACACCGTAGGGCTCGTAATAGTCCAAGCCGCCCACGACATCCACGCCGCCGCCATACCCGCCTCCTCGAACCACGCAGCCGATCGCGAAACTGACAAACAATCCCACCATCAGGGCGCTTACCGACCAACGTAGCGAAGGGATGCTCATGGCATCACTAGCTTGGTTTCGGCGTCGGGCCACTCCAGCAGACCAAACGGCGTGCCGTTGGGGTCGGCAACCACGGCGACCATGCCGCCATGACGATCGATTCGTGGCTCGACCAGCACCCTGCCACCCAATGCCACGACGCGCGCGCTCATGGCCGCCGCATCGTTGACACGAATGAAATTGAGCCAATGGGAATACGCGACGGATCGATTGCCCGGAAGGGTATTGGCGCTGGCGCGTGCGTAGCTGTCCGATGCCAGCAACAGATGCTGCTCCGCTGCATCGCCGGTTACGTCGTAGATCTCGTAATGGAATAGCTTCTGGTAGAAAGCCGCGTCCGCGTCCGGGTCATTCGTTATCAGCGCGCTCCATATCCACTCGCCGGGCGCTGCCAGCGTATCGGGTGGATCCCCGCTACTGGAGGCCAGCACGGCGAAAACCGCACCCTGAGGATCGCTGAACACGGCCTCGCGGCCTCGCCCGGGAAAGTCGCGCGGGCCGTATAGCAGTTTCGCCCCGTCCTGCAATGCGGAGCGTTCCGTTGCATCGACGTCCCGCACCGCCAGGAAGCCCAGCCATGCGGGCTGCTTCCTGGTGCCAGGAGTTAGCGGCTTCTGCATCAACTCCGCCACCAGGTGCCCATTCACCAGCGCCGCGGCGTATTGCCGGTCGCCACTCCGATCATTCTGGAAAACCCAGCCAAGCAAGCCGGAGTAGAACCGCTCCGTCGCTGCGAGATCGGGAGTCACCAACTCCACAAAGATCACTTTGCCGACATGGTGCTCTTGACTGGGCGGCATGACGAGCGACGGCCAGGGCGGCGAAGAACCTATGGCAGGAATCGCTATGGCCAGGACCAGGACCCCCAGAAGCACACTGTAGGGCGCCTGCCACTCGGTGACCGGCACCGCCGGCTTGCTCGTCGCACGCCGCCTGGATTTGTTACCCACCGCCCTCGACCACAAACGCGCTTTCATAGCCTTTCTCCACCACGGTTTCGTGCTCATCGAAACCTAGTCGGAGACCCGCCCGCTGTCGGTTCGCTATCGCACCCAGCGTGCCGTGTAAGCGCCCAGGATAGGCACGCTCTCCTGCGCGGCCATGCGGCACCGTCACCATCGTCGACCTTGCCGCCGAACGGGCAGCCGGCGTGAACGCGAACAGGGCCGGAATCAAGGCCGCGAGGGGAGGAATACGTTTCATATACCGACCCTCGTGAATCCTTGGGTTCGGCGATACGCTATTGATGTACGCATCGAGGTGCGCTGGTGCGCGCATCCAAACCGACGCCGCGCACCACCGTCGCGCGCCGCCACGAGGACCCAGGCGCAAGGGGTGCATACTCGTACCGGGCGCCATGGCGTGCACCTTGACCGATGAAACCGCTGCGCGACGGAACCCAGGTGGCCACCGATGTCACAGAGCCCCGAAAGTAGGACCGGCGATGAGCACGCCGCCTTGCGCGACGGCCCGCGTCCAAAGCCGTTCTGGCGACGCCTCAGCGCCGGCCTGATCACCGGCGCCGCCGATGACGACCCCAGCGGAATCGCCACCTACTCGCAGGTAGGCGCCGCCTTTGGCTACGGCATGCTTTGGTGCATCCTGCTCACGATACCGCTGATGATTGCGATACAGGCCATCAGCGCTGGAATAGGCCGCGTAACCGGCCGCGGCCTGATGACCGGCATACGAAACCATTATCCAAGGCCCCTGGTCTATGGGCTGGTCGCGTCGATAGTGGCCGCCAACGTCATTAACCTTGCGGCGGATATCGGCGCCATGGGAGCCGCGCTGAAACTGCTGATAGGCGGTCCGGCACTCGCTTATGCGGCGGTATTCTCGGTGGTGTCCCTGCTCTTGCAGATGTTCATCCCCTTCCCTCGCTACTCACCCTTCCTCAAGTTCCTCACGCTCAGCTTGTTTGCCTATGTGGCAACGGTGCTCGTTATTCATGTGCCCTGGGGGGCCGTACTCAAGAGCGTAGTCGTACCTCACATCGTCAAGGACGCCAAGTACGCCGTCGGCGTGGTGGCCCTGCTGGGAACCACCATCAGCCCTTATCTATTCTGCTGGCAGGCGTCGCAAGAAGTAGAGGAAATGTGGCCGTACAGCCAACGAAAGCCGCTCAAGATAAGCCCCTCGCAAGCGCCCGCCGCCCTGCGACGCATAGGCATCGACACCAGTGTCGGCATGATCTATTCGAACGCCATCGCTTTCTTCATCATCCTGACGGCCGCCGTCGTGCTGCATGCGCATGGCAAGACCGACATCAACACATCCGCGGATGCCGCTGAAGCCCTACGGCCGCTGGCCGGCAAGCTGGCCTTTGCACTTTTTGCGGCAGGCATCATCGGCACCGGCTTGCTTGCGGTTCCCGTGCTTGCCGGCGCCACGGCTTACGCGGCCTCCGGCGCGCTTAACCAACGCGCCGGGCTGAGCCACAAGCCCAGGAACGCCAAGTTCTTCTATGGTGTATTGATCGTGGCGAGCGTGGCAGGGATGGCACTCAACCTTACGCCCCTGGACCCGGTGAAGGCGCTGTATTGGAGCGCCGTCATCAATGGCGTGGTCGCCGTGCCGCTGATGGTCGTCATGATGCTGATGAGCTCTCGAACCAAGGTGATGGGGGCATTCACCCTGCCGTGGTTCCTCCAGCTGTTCGGCTGGCTCGCGACAGCGGCGATGGCCGCCGCCGCGATCGTCATGTTCATCACCTGGGGAAAGTGACCTGTGGCCAGACCCCCATGCCCGACCATCACCCAAAGATGCCCACACACCCGCACCTAAGTGGCCCGCACTTTCGAGAATGATGGCCATGCCTCGCGGGCGCCGCCCCGAGCTGCCGGGATGCGCACCGGATCGAAACCGACCAGCATTGCATGGGATTCACGGCGACAACGGTCGCCTTTCCATGGGCATGGCAACTCTGAGAGCCCCGCAAAAGACGCTCACGCCGGGCCGGCCAGCCCCTCCCGATGGTGAAGCTCTGACACCGTGACGCGCAGCTTGCCGCTGCGTGTCAACGCAATGTCATCGACGAACTGGAAGTTGAGAGCCACGCTGGCGCCAAGAACCCTATGGACCTCGTGTCGAATGAAGGGCAGCGCCTCCTCCTCGAAATCCTTGCCGCGAACAATGGAAATATCCAGCTGATCCAGCCGCCGCTGCACCACTTGAAAGCGTTCGATGCCCCGCACTTCCTTGAGCATATGGGGAAAAAATATGCCAGGCAGCAAATGCCCATCGGGACTGATAATGGCGTCGAGCACGCGGCCGTCCACCCGACTCAGCAACGGCAAGCCCCGGCCGCAACTGCAAGCCCCATCACCCTCGGTCGCCATATCGCCGTTGACGTAACGAATGAGCGGCATGCCGTAATTGAACAAGTCGGTAACCACCACGTCACCAGGACGCCCGCGCGGAACGGCGCCATTGCGATCGACCAGCTCCACCGCCAGATGATCGGCATTGACATGCAACCCACAGCGCTGCTCGCACTCCGCCGCGATCAACATCACCTCGCGGCAACCGTAGGTATTGAACGCCGGACAACCAAAAGCCTTCTCCAACAACTCACGTTGAAACTCGTGCAGCGCCTCGGCGGCACCCACAATCGCCCGTGGCTGATGAATGGACCTTCCGACGTCGACCAGCCATTGCGCCAACCTCACCAGGGGGCCGACATAGGCAACGATGATTTCGGGTCGATAGCGATCGATGGCGTCGGCGTACTCCGCCATGTTGGCCTCGGTCATCTGAAAACTATTCAGCGTGCGGCGCGCAAAGGCGGCGTTGTACAACCGATCTTTCAGGCGCCGCATACGGCCTGATTCACCGATGGCGCCCGCCCACAAATACATCGTACGGCGCCCCATGCGCGAGCCGGCCCACTCATAACCGCGCCACATCACGGCGGTGCGCCGGTCGTTGCTTTCCCGCGTATAGCCAAAACGCAGCGGCTCGCCGGTGGAACCACCGGTGGCCTTGAACAAGAGTCGGTCGCGCCACGATTCGGCCTGAAGCTCGTCAAAATGATTGCGGATATCGTCTTTGCTCAGCAAAGGGAGCTTGGCAAAATCATCGGGGCACTGAATATCCTCGGCGGTAATACCGAGTTCACGCCAGCGCCGACGATAGAAGGGAACCTCGCGCTCGCAGTGCGCCAGAAGCCGCTTGAGGCGAGCCCACTGCAACGCCACCACCCCCTCGGGAGGCAGCCACTGGCTGCTCCGATACTCACTCAACCATGAGAGCGTGCTCCGACGACGGAGCCCGGTCTCGTAGGCCGGGTACAGCACATGCTGGAAGGCCGTCTCATACCAACCGCTCATGACGCGCCCCCACTGAGACGGAGGCGCGCAAACCTAAACCATTCATGCATGACAGCCACACCTGAGTCATGGGTGGAGGGGTACGCCAGTCGGAAGAATCCGTTCGTGCAGCGACGACGCCGTGCGCCGACCGGCGACGCGAGCAACCTTACAAAAGGCAGCACCGCCGCTCCGTTCGGTATCACACACAAGACCCTGTCACGGCGACCACGGGCAACGTCGAGCCTCGATCTCAATGATGTGTACGACGCCGCACATACAAATCCACCACCAACGGCGATGATCGCTTTGTGCGCTTCTTCACCCCGTGCGCACTGGTCACCTTTCGAAAGACAGGCGTGATTCAAGGCTGGATACCGCGACGCACGCGCAGCGCTTTGCTTGCCTTGGATCACGCAGTGGCAATGCCGGAGAAGGTTTGATCCTTTATACCGATTCGCCCTGATCCGCTCGCCACAGCCATCACCAGGGAACCCTCGTCACCCACAAGGAGTACGCCCTTATGAACGAACCCAAGCGCAGGCACATCTACCGGACCGCGGCCCTGGCGACGCTCGCCATGGCCGCCACCGCACTGGCCATGCCGGCACAAGCGCAACATGACCGCCATGGCGGCGAACATCGCCAAGAGGCGTACTACGGTCATGACGATCACCGAAGGGGCAGCGACGATTTCGCCATCGGCGCCGTGATGGGCGTGGCCGCCGGCGCGGCGATTGAGGGCGCTTATCAGCCGCCGCCCGTGGTGGTCTACCAGACCGCACCGCCACCGCCACCACCGGGCGTGGTGTATTACGCCAATGGCTACCCGCCCTAAGCGCAGCTCGCCATGCGTGGCTTACGTTATCGACGGGCTCCCCAGGGCTTGGTCGATCCCATTCGGCAATCCTTTGAGCACACCGCCATGAAACCCAGCACTCGCTTCATCGCCACGCCGATCGCACTGGCGTTCTCGCTGCTTTCCCTACCCGCCATGGCCCAGGACACGAAACCTGCCATGCAGGGCCCGCCTTCGACCAACGCGACATCCACGCCCAGTCATGCGCAAAAAAGCCAGGACGTGGTGGAGCAACGCATCAAGGACCTATACGCGGAACTGAAAATCACCGACAAGCAGGCGCCGCAATGGAATGCTTTCGCGCAGACCATGCGCGACAACGCGCAGAAGACACGCACGGCATTTCATGATCGCGCGCAAAAGCTTTCCTCGATGAACGCGAACGATGCCATGAGCTCCTACGCGTCGCTTGCCCAACTCCACGCCGACAACATGAAGAGCTTGGCGTCCTCCATGCGCGACCTGTACAGCGTGCTCTCCGACGACCAGAAAGCCATCGCCGACAGTGCCTTCAGGAACGAGAACCCCAAGCATGCATCCATGCATAAACATGAGGCCAACGCCACGAAGACCGCCCCGGCCACCATGCCCATTTCCAAATAGGCCCACGGAGCACGAATCCATAGCCGCCGGGGCTATGCCTGGTGGGTCTTGAGCTTGTACCAAAGCGTTCGCTCGCTCACGCCAAGCAGGCGCGCCGCGGCTGCTTTATTGTTGTCGCTACGCGCCAGAGCGTCCTCGATGAGCTGACGCTCTAGCGACTCGACGCGATCCTTCAATATCAACGAACCCTCTGGGGACACTATGGCCGAAGATGGTGCCGCAGTGCCCACACCCGATACCAGCTCGGCAGGAAGTTGTGCCATGGTCAGCTCATCGCCCCGGCAAAGCACGACGGCACGCTCCATTAGGTTCTCCAACTCACGGACATTGCCCGGCCACGCATAGGCTTCAAGCCGTTCAAGTACGGCGGCGCTCAGCCGCGGCGTGACGCGCCCGAGCTCCAGCGCGTACTTGTGCAGGAAGTGATTGGCCAACAAAGGCAAGTCGCCGCGCCGCTCGCTCAGTTTCGGCACGTCGATGCGAACGACATTGAGACGAAAGTGCAAGTCGCGACGAAGCTGGCCTGCCTCCATCGCCTCCACGGGATCGCGATTGGTGGCCGCTACCACGCGAAGATCTACAGCGACGGACGCATTGGCACCAAGCCGCTCGACAGAACCTTCCTGCAATACGCGCAACAACTTGGCTTGCAGATTAACCGGCATTTCAGTGATTTCATCAAGAAAAATCGTGCCACCACTGGAGAGTTCGCACTTGCCGACGCGATCGCGCAATGCACCGGTAAATGCTCCTTTGACATGGCCGAACAGCTCGCTTTCCAGCAGATCCGCTGGAATGGCTGCGCAATTGATAGGCACAAACAGACCGGTGCGCCCGGATGCAGCATGCATGGCACGCGCCACTAACTCCTTACCCGTACCGGTTTCGCCCACGATGAATACACTGCTACGCGCAGGGGCGACCTGCTGGATCAGCTCGTAAAGCGATTGCATCGCTGGACTGACACCGATGAACTCGCCCCAGCCGCGTGAAATCTCCTCGCGTAGAAAGCGGTTCTCACGCTGCACGGCATGCATGGCCAGCGCGCGCGCAACGGCCATTTCAACGGTTTCCATCTCAAAGGGACGGATGATGTAATCGATGGCGCCGAGCTTCATGGCAGCGACAGCCGTCTCGATGGTGCCGAACGCAGTCATTACGATGACTGGCACGTCATGCCCGCGCTGGCGCAAAGCCGCAAGCAACGCGATGCCATCCATGCGCGGCATGCGCAGATCGGTGAGCACTAGGTCGACCGACTGCTGCTCAACTTTGGCCAGCGCGTCCGCGCCGTCGGCCGCCTCCACCACCACATGTCCCAATGACTTTAGCGACAGCTCGAGGATGCGGCGCATCTTCGCCTCGTTATCCACCACGAGTATCCGCTTGACGCTCATCAGCCCTGCCCTTGCACATGGAATCGAAGGTCAAAGGATGCACCACCCCAGGCGCTCTCGCCTACCATGATTTCGCCGCCATGGACCTGCACGATCTGCTGCACGATGGTAAGCCCCAGGCCAATGCCGCCTTCACGGCGACTGAAGAAGGGGTCGAAGATCGACTGACGGAGGCCCTCTGGCACGCCAGGGCCATCGTCCGCCACACAGATCCACAGCACGGAGGCATCAACCCGCGTAAGAACCTGTACGCGCCCCTGCTCGCCCACGAAGGCCAATGCATTCAGGACGAGATTGAGAAGCACTTGCATCATCTGCTCGCGATCGCAGCTGAAGATCAACTCCTGCTCGCCAAAATTGCGCGACAGGGATACGCCAGCCTTGTCCGCACGCGAGGCCAGCAGACCGATGACGTTGTCGACGACAGCATGCAGATCGTGCGGCCGAAAATCGGGCGGCGCCGGGCGGGCACACTCAAGCAACAACGTCACCAGACGATTGAGACGCTCGGTCTCGCTGAAGATAAAGCCGATCAATTCGTGCTCGCGCTCACCAAGGTGGGGCTGACGCTGCAATAGCTGGGCGGAACTGCGCAGGATGCCCATGGGCGTACGCACTTCGTGCGCCATGATGGCAGCCATTTCACCCACCACTGCAAGCTTGCCGGCGCGAACCACCTGTTCACGCGATCGGGCCAGTGCATCGATCATTTCCACATAGGCACGATGCAACTCCTGCACCTCAGATATATGCGTGGTGGCCAGCGGCGGCATGGCCGATTCTCGCTGCCGGAAGCTACGCGTAAACTCGGTAAGCGCGACGATGGGCAGGGCAATGCGATTGGCCAGTCGCGATGAAATCCACAGACTGGCAAGCAAGGTCAACCCAAGCACGGCCAACATGGACCACAGCAGCCGCCAGATAGGCCCAAACGAGACCGCGGTCGGCTCCATCATCACAATGTGCCAACCCAGCCCCTCAAACTGCTGATAGCCGGCCGACATGGCGGCACCGACCAGAACGGTGCCGTAGCCCAAGGCCGCACCATCCCGCACATAAGAAACCGAACCGTGAGCTGGCAAGCGCCAGTCGAGCTTTAACTGCGAAACATCGACATGCGAGCGCACGCCGGCTGAAGCAGCGATCACATGACCATGCTCATCGACCAGGAGAAGATTACGAGAGCCGTGATCCACCGCCTCATCCAATAATTGCTCGATGGCGCGCCAGTCGAGCACCGCATAGAGGTAGCCAATGCTGCCTTGGCCGAACGCGTTGGGCACTGGCACCCGCAGAGTCGCCCCCCAGCCGTCTGCCGAATGGGTTTCGGCTATCGCTATATTGCCCAGGCGCGCACCGGGTATCGGCCGCCAGGCGCCGCCCGATGGCTCTTGTCCACCAATGAGTGACGGTTGGCTGGCCGCCACGACCCGCCCCCGCCCATCGGCACAAAGCAGCGCGGCGTAGGCGGTGCCCTGCCCGGCATGCAGGTCCGAAAGAACGTGCGAGAGACGTTTGTCGACATCGTCGACCCGGATGTCCTGCATAACCTCCAGCCCACTCCACACGCGCATGTTCTCGACATGCGAGAACACCAGGGTATCGATGCGCTGCATCACTGTACTGGCGCCGAAGCGGAGGTTCCCCGCAATCTCCCCGCGCAATGCTGCGCGAAACTGATAGAAGGACACCACGCCCACCACCAACACGGCACCTAACAGGGTCCACAGCAGCAGGCGAAACAGGGCGGATCGTGTGGTCAAGGGCGTGCGTCGCGATGGTAAGAAATCGAGGTGATTGTGGATGGCTCCAGACGTCGCGCTTTGCGACGCCCTGTCCAGTGTCGCAGAATCTGCTGCGGCACCGGGACACCCTACAGGGCCACCTGGTTGCTACCACCAATCCGGCTGCCGCCACGCATGCGCCTCACGCATCGGGCGGCACCACAAAGCCCTCGAGGCAAGGCATCACCATGAACCGGCCCATTCGTTGCCTCCTGCGCCAAGGCCTTGCCGCCACCCTGCTGTGGCTGGGCCACGCTGCAGGCGCCCAGGCGGCGGATACCGGCGACAACAGCTGGCAGCCTACGCCCTACACGCTGGGCCAGGGCCTGTACTTCCCCGGCCAAGGGCTGCGCATTGGCGGCTACGCCGACTTCAACTTCTACAATGTGCAGGGTACGAACACGAAGTACAACGTGCGCGAACTGAGCCTGTTCATCACCAAGGACCTTGGCACCCGCTGGCAGCTCTTCGCCGAAATCGAAGCCAGCAACCCGGTCAACACCAGCAGCCACGGCGACGACGACGATTCCGAGCTGGACATCGAGCGCCTGTATGCCGATTACCACGCCAATCAGGCCATCACCTTCCGCTTAGGCAAGTTCCTTACCCCTGTAGGCGAATGGAATCTGGTGCATGCCGACCCGTTGACCTGGACGGTGTCGCGCCCACTATCCACCTCCGCCGCTTTTGCTCGCCATGCCACGGGCGCCATGATGTTCGGGACGCTCCCGATGCAAGGCAACGACCTCGATTACTGGGTATTCGCCGATGACAGCAAGAACTTGAACATCGGGCACGACGAGGACAACGCGTTCACCAATTACGGCACCAACCAGGCGCTGCACAACAATTTTCGCCAGGCCTTCGGAGGCCGCGTGCTCTATCACCTGCTGGGTGACTCACTGAACATCGGCGCTTCCGCCGTGAACTACGAGCTGGAATCGCCTCGTCAGAAGTACCTACTCAGCGGCATCGATTTCAGCTGGACCTCTCGCTACCTTAGCCTTACCGGCGAAGGCATCTATCGCAGCAGCACCAGCAAAAACCCCGACGAACGAGGCGGCTTCGTACAGGCCGAAGTGCCGCTATGGCAACGCCTCTACCTGATCGAGCGCTATGAACGCTATCGATCCTCCAGACCCGCGCAGACCACCACCGTCCACGCCACCGCGATCAATTACAAACCGATCCAAGGGGTGGTGTTGAAACTGGAGTATCGCGACGGCTTGCACAATCAGGCGCTGGCACCGACCGGCTGGCTGGCCTCGATCGCCGTGCTGTTTTGAGCACCGACGCGATGCGCGCCAACCGCAGCCAGCGGGTTCGGCAGTTCGTCGTCGACGGCCTGCTGATGCTGATGCTGGCCCGATCTGCCGCAGCCGCGCAGCCGCAGATCGCCATCATCACCGCACCGGATGCGCCGCAACTGACACTCGATCACAACATGCTGAGGGATGTGTACCTTAAGAAGGTTTTCGTGGACGGCCAGGGAACACCCCTGACACCCGTCAATCTACCCAGCGGCGCGCCGCTGCGCGAGGCGTTTACGCGTGTACTGCTGCACATGGATGGCAATCAATTGCAGGACTACTGGGATCGCCAGTACTTCCAAGGTGTGAGCCCACCGTATGTACTGGCCTCGCAGGATGCCGTCGTACGTTTTGTCGCCACCACCCCAGGCGCCATCGGCTATGTCGCCACTTGCCACGTCGACACAAGCGTGCACGTAGCGCTGACGGTCAGCCTACCCGCACGCACCATCGACGATATCTCCGATTGCTCGGAACACCACACGCCCTGATCGGCGACACAAACCCCGCCAATTCTTGCAGACAAAGTTTGCAGTCTGCAGATTTACGCGCTCAACCGATGCCCTCTAAAAACGGCGATATTGCTTATAAAACAGCCACCTGAGCGACTGGCATGAAATTCGCTGGCATCTGACCGTCAGCCATTTCGCGAGCGTCGCCGTGCCCCAGCAAGCCCACGCCATCACGCCACCCCGCATCCGGTCTCACACTACGCAAACCGCGAGCTTGAGCACGCCCGTCACCACCGGGGCGGGTGCCGCTTGAACGGCGCCCCTGTGCAGCCCCCGGATGCCATGCCCCGTAAGGGCATCTTCCGCATCCTGGTTTGTCGCCCCAATCATCGCCTGGGCAACACGATCCTGTTGACGCCACTGATCGCCGAACTGGAGCGTCACTTCAAAGGGTCGGAGATCGATGTGCTCTCCGAGGGAGATATAGCAAAAGAGGTGTTCTCGACCTACTTCAGCGTGAAGAATGTCTACTGCCTGCCCAAGCGAGGCTTCAAGCATCCATTGAGCTTCCTGCGTTTACTGCGTCAGATGCGGCGAACGCGCTATGACTTGATCATCGACCCCTGCCTCGGCTCCGGCTTCAGTCGCGCCATGACGCGATTGCTCCATGGAAACTACAAGCTTGGCTTCAGCGATCGGCGAGAAGGCGCTGGACTCACCCACGCCGCGCCGACCCAGGTGGCGATGCGGCACATGGCCAAGCGCCCCGTGAACCTGCTGCGCTGGGCGCTAGGCCAGCCCACAACGAGCGAAGAAAGCTACCCGCTGCTGGACATGCGCCTCGCCGATGCCGAGCTGGCACATGGGCGCCACGTGATTGATGAGTTGCTGTCGGCATCCCGGCAAACCAAATCACTGCCTGTGGTGGGCATATTCGCTAACGCCACGGGCGCTAAACGCTACCCGATGGAATGGTGGCGCGAGTTCATCGACACCTTCAAAACACTTTGCCCCTCGGCCAGCATCATCGAGCTTATCCCCATGCATGGGCATTCGATGCTCGGCTCCGAATGGCACGGCTACTACTCCTCCGACATTCGCCGAATGGCCGCGGTGATGGCCGGCATGGACATGGTGATCACTGCCGACTGCGGAGTGATGCACCTGGCCGCAGCCGCCCAGGTATCCACGGTGGGCATGTTCTGTGTCACCGATGCCAGCGTCTACGAGCCCTATGGTCCGGGCAATAGCGCCCTCTCGACGCAAGACCTGTCCGCACGCGAGGCCGCCTGTCGCATCGTGGCGGCCCACCCGGACATGCTTGGACGCCTTCGCTTTGTGCTGCGCGACGACAACCAGCTCCCGCTGCGCGACACCAGCCCGTTCAAACCACGAGCTTTAACGCCATGAACAACACCAGCACAGCGTGGGTAATCATCGGCATGATTGGCCAGATCATCTTCTCCGCCCGATTCCTTCTGCAATGGATTCATAGCGAGCACCGGCGCGAAAGCAGCATACCCTGTCTCTTATACACATCTCCGAGCCCACGAGACCCGTGACCGAATCTCGGTTTGCGGGGGGGGGGGGGAAAGGGGGGGGGGGGGGGGGGGGGGGGGGGGGGGGGGGGGGGGGGGGGGGGGGGGGGGGGGGGGGGGGGGGGGGGGGGGGGGGGGGGGGGGGGGGGGGGGGGGGGGGGGGGGGGGGGGG
>NZ_JAELTT010000226.1 GCF_016428975.1 Dyella sp. ASV21 | reverse complement strand
CCCCCCCCCCCCCCCCCCCCCCCCCCCCCCCCCCCCCCCCCCCCCCCCCCCCCCCCCCCCCCCCCCCCCCCTTTTTCCCCGCCGCAGCCGGCATCCGCGATTCGGTCACGGGTCTCGTGGGCTCGGAGATGTGTATAAGAGACAGGGGCATGCGGGTGATCTTCCACGACATCGAATCCAAGCTCTCGCTGGGCAATGCGCGCGCCGCCGCCAGCGCGTCGATATCCACCAAGGTGCCGCGTGATGCGTTGCTGTCTCTTATACACATCTGACGCTGCCGACGACAACGTGCGGGTGTAGGGCTCGGGGGTCGCCGTAGCATGAAAGAGGGGGGGGGGGGGGGGGGGGGGGGGGGGGGGGGGGGGGGGGGGGGGGGGGGGGGGGGGGGGGGGGGG
>NZ_JAELTT010000225.1 GCF_016428975.1 Dyella sp. ASV21 | reverse complement strand
CCCCCCCCCCCCCCCCCCCCCCCCCCCCCCCCCCCCCCCCCCCCCCCCCCCCCCCCCCCCCCCCCCCCCCCCCCCCGCCACCGCCCCCACCGAGATCTACACCCGAACGTTGTCGTCGGCAGCGTCAGATGTGTATAAGAGACAGCGCTGGGCGTGCCACGGTCCACGAAATACTCGTACGACAGGTTCCACTTGAACGAATCGCTGGGCTGCAATCGTTACCCCGATCCTCAGCCGCACGAGCTGGTGGACTGTCTCTTATACACATCTCCGAGCCCACGAGACCCGTGACCGAATCTCGTATGGCGTCTTCTGCTGGGAAAAGGGGGGGGGGGGGGGGGGGGGGGGGGGGGGGGGGGGGGGGGGGGGGGGGGGGGGGGGGGGGGGGGGGGGGGG
>NZ_JAELTT010000224.1 GCF_016428975.1 Dyella sp. ASV21 | reverse complement strand
CCCCCCCCCCCCCCCCCCCCCCCCCCCCCCCCCCCCCCCCCCCCCCCCCCCCCCCCCCCCCCCCCCCCCCCCTTTTCCAACCACAAGCCGCAAACCGCGATTCGGTCACGGGTCTCGTGGGCTCGGAGATGTGTATAAGAGACAGGCCCAAGGGCGAACCGTTCTCCAAGATCGCCCTCGACGCCGCTTCGGCCGTCGCTCACCACCAGCAGGCTTCGTCGGGCGGTGGTCGCCTGGCATGGAGGCACCGCTGAACAGCGGAATCTGCGTTTCCAGCTTGGCGCGCTCGCTCTTCACCACCGGCTGTCTCTTATACACATCTGACGCTGCCGACGACAACGTTCGGGTGTAGTTCTCGGTGGTCGCCGGGGCATTAAAGAGGGGGGGGGGGGGGGG
>NZ_JAELTT010000223.1 GCF_016428975.1 Dyella sp. ASV21 | reverse complement strand
CCCCCCCCCCCCCCCCCCCCCCCCCCCCCCCCCCCCCCCCCCCCCCCCCCCCCCCCCCCCCCCCCCCCCCCCTTTCTACCAGACCACGACCCCATACGAGATTCGGTCACGGGTCTCGTGGGCTCGGAGATGTGTATAAGAGACAGGGCCCACGAAACCGTAGTCGGTGAGGATGCGGCGCAAGTCTGGGTGGCCGTCGTAGACGATGCCGACCTGCTGCAGGCCAAGGCCGAAGCGGCCGATAACTGGCGCTGTCTCTTATACACATCTGACGCTGCCGACGACAACGTTCGGGTGTAGATCTCGGTGGGCGCGGTGTCAGTAGAAGGGGGGGGGGGGGGGGGGGGGGGGGGGGGGGGGGGGGGGGGGGGGGGGGGGGGGGGGGGGGGGGGGGG
>NZ_JAELTT010000222.1 GCF_016428975.1 Dyella sp. ASV21 | reverse complement strand
CCCCCCCCCCCCCCCCCCCCCCCCCCCCCCCCCCCCCCCCCCCCCCCCCCCCCCCCCCCCCCCCCCCCCCCCCCTTTCCAACCCCACGCCGCCACCCGAGATTCGGTCACGGGTCTCGTGGGCTCGGAGATGTGTATAAGAGACAGACCTGTGATCGCCGTGCAGGGCCTGCAAGGCAGCCAGTGCCGCCAGGCCCGCCGTCTCTGTGCGCAGGATGCGCGGTCCCAGTTGTAAGCCTGCAAAACCCGCGTCTGTCTCTTATACACATCTGACGCTGCCGACGACAACGTTCGGGTGTAGATCTCGGGGGTGGGCGGATCATTGAAAGGGGGGGGGGGGGGGGGGGGGGGGGGGGGGGGGGGGGGGGGGGGGGGGGGGGGGGGGGGGGGGGGGGGGG
>NZ_JAELTT010000221.1 GCF_016428975.1 Dyella sp. ASV21 | reverse complement strand
CCCCCCCCCCCCCCCCCCCCCCCCCCCCCCCCCCCCCCCCCCCCCCCCCCCCCCCCCCCCCCCCCCCCCCCCCCCCACCCCCCCCCACCCCCGACATCTACCCCCGAACGTTGTCGTCGGCAGCGTCAGCCCCCCCCCCCCCCCCCCTCTGAAGCCCGTCGCGCGCTCGCCGAGCGGCACTACGATCTGTGCTTCACCGACATGCGCCTCCCGGATGGGACCGGACATGAGATCGTCGAGCTGATCTCGGCCTGTCTCTTATACACATCTCCGAGCCCACGAGACCCGTGACCGAATCGCGGTGGGCGGGGGGGGGGGGGGGGGGGGGGGGGGGGGGGGGGGGGGGGGGGGGGGGGGGGGGGGGGGGGGGGGGGGGGGGGGGGGGGGGGGGGGGGGG
>NZ_JAELTT010000220.1 GCF_016428975.1 Dyella sp. ASV21 | reverse complement strand
CCCCCCCCCCCCCCCCCCCCCCCCCCCCCCCCCCCCCCCCCCCCCCCCCCCCCCCCCCCCCCCCCCCCCCCCTTTTTTCCACCACACCCCGCCACCCGCGATTCGGTCACGGGTCTCGTGGGCTCGGAGATGTGTATAAGAGACAGGGGGGCCCGCTTCGATGATTTGCAGCGCGTGCTGGAGTTGGACGAGTCGCCGCGTCGCATCGAGTGCGAGCAGCATGGCGAGCAATACCGTCACCAGCACCACGCCTGTCTCTTATACACATCTGACGCTGCCGACGACAACGTTCGGGTGTAGATCTCGGGGGTCGCCGTAGCATGAAAACGGGGGGGGGGGGGGGGGGGGGGGGGGGGGGGGGGGGGGGGGGGGGGGGGGGGGGGGGGGGGGGGGGGGG
>NZ_JAELTT010000023.1 GCF_016428975.1 Dyella sp. ASV21 | reverse complement strand
GTCCAGCTTCACCACTGCGTCCAGCGGCTGGCCGATCTTGGCCAGCAGATGATCCAGCGCATCGGCCTGGGCCAGGTTGCGCGGGTAGCCGTCGAGAATGAAGCCGTTCTTCACGTCGTCCTGGGCCAGGCGCTCTTCCAGCATGGCCAGCAGGATGTCGTCTGAAACCAGGTTGCCGGCATCCATCACGGCTTTGGCCTTCAGGCCGGTGGGCGTACCAGCGGCCACGGCCGCGCGCAGCATGTCGCCGGTCGAGATGTGCGGTACGCCGAGTTCCACCTTAAGGCGGGCTGCCTGGGTGCCTTTGCCCGAGCCGGGCGGACCGAGTAGGACGAGTCGCATAGTGCTCCAAGGTATCCCCGGGCCACCGCACGCTGCGGCTCCCACGGGAAACAAGAAAAGTGGCGTCCAAATTAGCTTCTGCGACCCATTACGTCAAACGACGACGTTAGTCGAAGAACGCCAATTCCTTGTTTCGAAAGGAGTTGCCGTGAAGAGCGTGTGCAAGCCGCACGGTAGCGAACGTCATACGTTTAAGCTCCCGGGGTTGCTCCACTACGGAAATGATCGGACATGACGACACCGCGCATCCACATCGTGACCCTGGGCGTCGACGACTTGCCCCGTGCACGCCGCTTCTATGAAGCCTTGGGCTGGCACGCCTCCTCGACGAGCAACGAGAACATCTGCTTCCTCAAGGGGGGCGCCGCTGTGTTGGCGCTGTATGGTCGCGCGGCGCTGGCCGAGGATGCGCAGTGCGAGGATCGGCCGAGCGGCTTTGCCGCCGTGACCCTGGCCCGCAACGCCGCGTCGAAGGACGAAGTTGATACCTGGTATAGCGCGGCACTCCAAGCCGGAGCGCGTGCTATCAAGCCGCCACAGGAGGTGTTCTGGGGCGGTTATTCCGGCTATATCGCCGATCCGGACGGGCATCTGTGGGAATTCGCATTCAACCCCTTCCTGGTGTTTGATGAGCACGGCAACCTCGCCCTACCGGACTGAGCCCTTATGAAGTCGACATCCAAGCCCCAAGGTCGTTTGCTGTATGCACAGTCCGGCGGAGTCACCGCCGTCATCAATGCCACCGCTGCCGGCGTGATCGAAGCGGCGCGCGCGCAAGGCGTGTCGGTCTATGCCGCACGCAACGGTATCCTCGGCGCCTTACGCGAAGATCTGATCGATACCGGCAAGGAAACCAAGGCCGCGATCGCCGCGCTGCGGCACACGCCCGGCGGTGCGTTCGGCTCGTGCCGTTACAAACTGAAGTCGCTCGACAGCCATCGCGTCGAGTACGAGCGGCTGATCGAAGTGTTCCGCGCGCACGACATCCGCTGGTTCCTCTACAACGGCGGCAACGATTCGGCCGATACCGCGCTGAAGATCTCGCAGCTGGGCAAGGCCATGGGCTACGACATTCGCTGCATCGGGGTGCCCAAGACGGTGGACAATGATCTGGCGGTCACCGACTGCTGCCCGGGCTTTGGTTCCGTCGCCAAATTCACCGCCGTGTCCACGCTGGAAGCCAGCCTGGATGTCGCGTCCATGGCCGACACCTCGACCAAGGTATTCATCCTCGAAGTGATGGGGCGCCACGCGGGCTGGATTGCCGCCGCGGCGGGCTTGGCGGGCGAAGGCGCAGATGCACCGCCACACCTGATCCTGTTCCCCGAGAAGGCCTTTGATGAAACGGCGTTCCTGGCCAAGGTAAAGGCCACGGTGGAACGCGTGGGCTGGTGCACCGTGGTGGCTTCCGAAGGCTTGCGCAATAAGGAAGGTCAATTCCTCGCCGAAGCCGGCACGCGCGACGCTTTCGGTCATAGCCAGCTCGGCGGCGTGGCACCCGTGCTTGCGGCGCTGGTGAAAGAGAAGCTCGGCTACAAGTACCACTGGGCCCTGCCCGACTACCTGCAACGCTCGGCGCGCCATCTCGCATCCCATACCGATGCCGAGCAGGCATATGCCGTCGGCAAGGCGGCCGTTGAGTACGCACTGGCCGGCATGAATGCGGTGATGCCGGTGATCGTACGCACCAACGATGCACCGTATCGCTGGAAGATCACACCGGCGCCACTGGCCAAGATCGCCAACCGCGAAAAGAAGATGCCGGCAAGCTTTCTTACCCGCGACGGCTTTGGCATCACCGCCGCCGCGCGCCGCTACCTCGCACCGCTGATCCAGGGCGAGGCGCCCGTGCCTTATGGCAAGAACGGCCTGCCGCTCTACGTTCTATTGAAGAACACGGCCGTCGCCAAAAGGTGCGAAGTGTTCTCAACATAAGTCATGCGGCCCCGGCAGAGGCCGCGCCGGCGCGGCGGCGTTAGGCCGCCACGCCTCGCTTCGCTCGCGCCATACGCAGATGGCGAAGGCTGATCGCCGCTTCCGGTGAATCGCCCTCCAGCACCAGCCACTGGGCGCTCGCCTGCTGCCACAGATCCAGCATGCGGGGCGCCGCTTGGCCACTGATGCGCCAGGCCTGCTCAGCGTAGCGGCAACCCTCGGCGTGAAGCCCTTCGCGGAACGCGCTTTCCGCCAGCAACCACAGCGAGGCCGTATCCTCAGGACCGGCCAGCACCGCCAGACAACGCGCGTAGACGCCATGATCGCCGGTGTCGCCCAAGGCCAACAGCGCACCAAGCACCAGGCGCAACGCATCCACGGCCAATGACGGCACGCTGGTGAGTGGCACAGCAAGCTCGGCAACATGGCGGTACAACGTCGCCGCCACCGCCGCGTCGACGTCGCGGGTGCGCGCCATCGCGACATGCGCGGCACGTAAACGCAGCGCGTTGTCCTGGTCGATAAAGTGCGCCAGCGCCTCCTGCGCCTGCACCAGCAATGCTACGGGCGCCGCCCCTTGCTCAGTCTTCACTCGCGACAACGCAAGGTCTGCCAGTGCCCGCGCGTGCTCGGCACCCTCTGCGGATGACGACGGCATGCGACCCAGGACGCCCTCCGCCTCGGTGTAGCGCTCCATCGCCGAACTTCCCACTGCGGATTCGGCGATGGCGCAAAGCATCGCCACCCAAGCTTCGAACACGGCCGGTGCCTGCTTGATCGCCATCATGCCCTCGTAGCGGGCATGCAATTGACGCAGATAGAGTCGACGCGCCGTGGCGTTGCGCTGCACGTGATCTGCCACCAACAACTCGGTGCGCATGATGGCAACCTGCCAACGCACGGGATTCTCCGGCCCACTCGCCACGCCTTGCGCCTGCATGGCCTGCGCCTCTTGCAAGCGTGCAGCGACGAGCCCCGTTGCCGCCGCGCCAGGAATCAATTGAAGGCTCTGCTGCAGCAACCAGGCGGCGTCGGAGCCAGCGGGCGCGCCCAGGGAGACGGCACGGCGCAACGCCGCTTCGGCCTCTTGCAGCCAATCCGGATCAACCTCCGGGCCGATATTGGCGCGATCGTAGTAAGCCTGCCCAAGCAGAGTGCAAAGCGCTTCATCCACGCCCTGTTCCACCAACACCTGTTGCAGGTGCTCGATGCTCAGTTCAAGCAGACGCGCACGCTCCATCTCGTCCAACGTAATGCCTGCCTGCGCCAGTAAAGCCTGACCAAGACGGCGACGGATGGACAGATCCTGCGGCTGTCGCTGCAAATGATCCGTGAGTCGATCCACCACCCGCGAGTGCTCGGAATGCACGAAAGCCATGGTGCCCGCCGAAAGACCTGGCGAACCCGCCACTGCGGGGCGCGGGCTCTGCTCCCCCATGGAGTCTGTTCCATCGTCCAGCCCCTGTGTGGCCAATCGCAAGCCGGCGAGCAAACGGCTGGGCGGCAGCGGTAGCTCGATCGTGCTCGCCTCGGTGACGACACGAAGCACGGTGCCGCCGCCTTCCATGCGCTGGAAGGCCAGCTTCGGCTCCAGGTGCTTGCCAATATAGGCAATGCCCGGCAGCGCGCCCATGTTGAATGCATAGCGCACGCGTCGCCCATCCGACGCTTCGGCGAGCGTATCGATCACCGGAGCGCTCGATCGCACCTGGGGTTCGGGCTTAGCCTGAGACTTTGGCCGAGGCCGCGACTGCGGTGATGTCGCCCTGGCCTGCGGCACCGACGCCCCGGGAACCCTTGCAACGGGCTCGACCGGCGTCGCCACTGCTTCGCGTGATGCAGCCGACAAGGCAGCCTTCCCGGCCACGACGTTCCGCGGCTCGGGTATCGCTCCAGAGGTAGTGCCGGGCGCTGCCTGTAACGAAGTATTACGGCGGATTGGCATGGCCGCACCGAGCGCGGCGATCGGCGGCGCAACGGTTGTTTCATCCCCAGCAGTTTCCTCCCCGAGCACCCGGGGAGGCGCATCCTGCAGCACTTCGTTACTTGGCGCGGCGGCCGAAGTCGGCGCAGTCGCCGCCATGGCTGGCACAACAGGCGTTACCGGTTCCTTCGCTACGGCGGCATCAGCTGCCGGCTGCCCTGGGGGATTCGGCGCCTGACTACCAGCGGCGCTACCAAGCTCTTTCTCGATCGCCGCATCCAACACCGCGCCTTCAGGCACCACAAGGCCGCGTTTGAAGTCGAGGTCGAAATCCATGAGGAACGCCGTGCGGCGGCTCTGCTTCTCTTGACGTGCGCGTTCGCGCGCGGCGTAGCGGCGCGTCATCGTTCGCCCGAGTAGCAGGCAGGCCACCAGAACGATGACCGACAATGTGATCCAGCTGTTTATGTGCAGCATGGGCCGCACCTCCAATGCATTTTTCTGTAGGACGCAACAAGCCGCCGGAATGGCGTTGCCAGGAACATCCGCCAAGACGGTTCCGATCTGAATCGACGCAGGATGCGGCCCTTGAGCGATCAGGGAGCGCACGTCCGCCTGGATGACTTCGCCCACGAATGGCGCAGGGGGCGCACCGTCCAGCCTGTGCCGCGCGGGCGCCCCTTTTTCCGCCGAGGCATGTACGCCCCCGTGTCGCGAGCGAGTGGACCTTGTGGTCGGTCGCCCAGCGTCACTGACCGCGTGCGTTTCCACCGCCGTAGTGGGCCGCGTCCCCGGTGCTATCAGCGTCGGGGCAAGAGGTGTCGATGCCATGCCAGTCTGCGGCGCACCCGCGTTCATCAGCGTGCAAGCTGCCACGCCCATGCAAAGCAGGCCCACCAGAAGCACAGCGAGACCACGCCGGCCAGGCCGACGGTGGCTTCGCTGTTCAGAGGAACGTTCCATCGCCCCTTAACGCCGCTTACAGTTCGGTCAGGTGCGCCATGTCCACCGAATTGTCGCGGTGGGCCGCAATCACGTTCTGGCTCACCCAACCCGGGAAGATGTTGCTGGCGCTACCGTTAAAATTGTCGGTGCTGTACAGGTACGGCAGGTGCGACCAGCAGCGATAGCCTTGTGCCTTGAGCGCCGCGATCTCCTTGGTGGCCATATCGGCCGAGGAGAGTCGGAAATAGATCAGGGGTTGCTGATCGCGCAGAATCTTCTCCGCGCCGGAAAGCAGGGGCAGCAAGCCACCCGGCTGATTCACCTTGATGAGATGCAGCTGGCCCAACGCGAGCATGTCCAGCGACGTCTGCTGCGAGGCTTCTTCCGGATGCTCATCCGTGGCACCAAGCACCACATCGCGACGAGCGTCACCCAGCGAAGCATGCATGGGATAGACATTGCGCAAGTGGTTGAGCGCCAGGGCCGAGCACAGCGCGATATGGCCGAAGCGACGCGGTTCCACCACATGCACCTGCCCGTTGACGCCCACCATCTGAGACAGCCACAGAGTGTGCGCACCCAGCTCCGCACCGTACTCAAGTACGGTCTGCCCTTCTTCGAGCAGGGCGCCGAGCACGTCCAGCTCCTGTTCCACCCACTCGCCATAGGTGCTGAGCGAGCGGGCGAGCGCCGACACGGAAGGCGATGCCAGCATCACGCCGTAGCGCGTCTGCAGCATCGGAATGGCCGGCAACGCAACCTGCCGTGCGGTGCCCTTCGGGGTGGTATCAACCGGAGCGGCGACGACGCCGTTGTTGTGGTCACTCATGGGATTGCTCACTCAATAGGATTGGCTGGGGGGACAAACGAGTCGGGCACCAGCATCCGCCAAGCGCCGGGGCCATAAGTTCCGCAAACGCGGAGCGGCCTGATCGCGAGTGGCTTTAGAGCTGCGCCCGTTACGCGCGCGCTGCTCGATCGATGCCCGTGCGTCCGTGCCGTCGAAACGTTGCAGCACGACTTCGCGAACGTTGAAGCTGCTGCACCCCTAGGACGATAGCCAATGTGACCCGGGCAGAAATATGGGACTATTCTGATGACGAAGCAGGAAATATCGCGGCGTTCATCTTTCGCCTTCCCAAGCAAGGGGCGAACACCGGCACTTTCGCGCACCATGCCGCCGGGACTCCATCACGCGAGTCCGGGGCGAAAGACCAACTCATCCATCGAATGGAGCGGCCGCCGCCCCCGGCAACCTCGGGTGAGATGCACGTGGACATCCTGCTGCACCCGCACCTCGGTGTTGAGCAGGGTTCTGCGATAGACGGTGTAGGAAAGCCCATCCATAGCCGCCGCGCCGGTCTGCGCCGACGGCACCCGTGGCATGGCGCCGCTGTCCCAAGCAGGGGACCGGGACACCCCGGCAGAGAGCGGCAGCAACGCGCCCGCCATGACCACGATGGCTCGCAGAAACTGCCGCCCCGCCCTTTTTGCCTGAATGCCCGTTATGCCGCGCATGAGTGATACCTGAAAGCCATGTAGGACGTACCTCGCATAGCGCATCACCGTTCAGACGCAGATTTCTACGATTTGCTCGCCTGGTCAAACACGCTTCGTGGCGTGTCCAGCGTATGGAGAGGTCCGCGATGAACACCCTTACCCGCGTGCTTGCAACGCTCGCCTTGATCGCCGGCAGCGGCGCGACCCTGGCCGATCCGTGGCACGACCACGACCGTGGGCATGATCGAGACGGTCACTATGAGCGGGACCGCGGACAAGACCGGGGCGACGGGTATCGTGACCGTGATCGCCACGAGTACTGGCAGCGCCGCTACTACAGCGACCGCAGCTATTACGGCCGCCCGCACTGGCAGCGCGGCTACCGCTACGACGGCCCGATGTACATCGTGAACGACTACCGCGGCTACCGCCTGGCACCCCCGCCCTACGGCTATCGTTGGGTGCGCAGCGACAACAACTACCTGCTGGTGTCGATTGGCGACAACGTCATCCTGGATATGGTGATTCGCTAAGCCAGTCCGAAGGTTTTCCTCCAAAGGCGGCGCCCCTGGCGCCGCCTTTTTGGTGCGCGGTGATCGCCACCCGCTGCGCCGCACAACACGACTGTCGTGAACCTCTGCCTATACTCCACCCAGACCGCCCGCAAGGGCGGCCGCTGTGTCGGGGTACCGATAGCGGGCTCCGGCGATGTGGTTACCACTCATGGGGAGGCTCCGATGCTGCAGCAGTATGGCTTGTGGATCGTGCTGGCATGTGCGGTCCTGGCGGTTCTCTACGGCGCACTGTCCGTGCGCTGGGTCTTGGCAAAATCGCCGGGCAACGCGCGCATGCAGGAGATCGCTGCCGCGATCCAGGAGGGCGCAAAGGCATATCTCAATCGCCAGTACACCACGATTGGCGGCGTCGGCGTGGTGTTGTTCCTGGTGGTCGGCGTTGCACTGGACTGGGGCACGGCCGTCGGCTTTGCCATAGGTGCGATCCTTTCGGGTGCCACCGGCTACATCGGCATGAATGTTTCGGTGCGCGCCAACGTCCGCACCGCAGAGGCCGCACGTGACGGCCTTGGCGCAGCCCTCAACGTTGCCTTTCGCGGCGGCGCCATCACCGGCATGCTGGTGGTAGGTCTGGCCCTGCTGGGTGTCACCGGCTATTACGTAGCGCTCATGCACATGGGCTACGAGACCATGCATGCGCTGCATGCACTGGTCGGCCTGGCCTTCGGCTCCTCGTTGATCTCGATCTTCGCCCGACTGGGCGGCGGCATTTTCACCAAGGGCGCGGACGTGGGCGCGGACCTGGTCGGCAAGGTGGAAGCAGGGATTCCCGAAGACGATCCACGCAACCCGGCGGTGATCGCCGACAACGTGGGCGACAACGTGGGCGACTGCGCCGGCATGGCCGCCGACCTGTTCGAGACCTACGCGGTCACCCTGATCGCCACCATGCTGCTGGGCGGCGTGCTGGCCGAACAGACGGGCAGTAATGGCGTGCTGTTCCCGCTGGTGCTGGGGGGTGCCTCGATTGTGGCCTCGGTCATCGGCACCTTCTTCGTGAAGGCTCGCGGCCCCAAGATCATGAATGCGCTGTACGCGGGCGTGGCCGTTTCCGCGGTGCTGGCCGCCATCGCATTCTGGCCCATCACCAACCAACTGATGGGCGACTCGGCGTACGGCGTAGGCAACATCTACGGCTGCGCCCTGATCGGCCTGGTGCTGACCGGCGCCATGGTGGTGATCACCGAGTACTACACCGCTACCGAATACAGCCCGGTGCGGCACGTGGCGCAGGCGTCCACCACCGGCCACGCCACCAACATCATCGCAGGCATCGGCGTGTCGATGAAATCCACCGCCCTGCCCGTGCTCGCGGTGTGCGCAGCGATCTGGGGTGCTTATCACCTGGCCGGTTTGTACGGCATTGCCATCGCCGCCACGGCGATGCTCAGCATGACCGGCATGATCGTGGCCCTGGATGCCTACGGTCCCATCACCGACAACGCCGGCGGCATCGCCGAAATGGCCGAATTGCCGGCTGAAGTGCGTCGCGTCACCGATCCACTGGATGCCGTGGGCAACACCACCAAAGCGGTGACCAAGGGCTACGCCATCGGTTCGGCGGGCTTGGCTGCGCTGGTGCTGTTCGCCGACTACACGCACAACCTCAATCAGCACCTCAATCTCACCGACTTCCGGTTCGACCTGTCCAACCCGTACGTCATCATTGGCCTGCTCATCGGCGGCCTGATCCCATATCTCTTCGGCGCCATGGCGATGGAGGCGGTGGGCCGTGCGGCCGGCGCGGTGGTAGAGGAAGTGCGCCGCCAGTTCCGCGAGATCCACGGCATCATGGAGGGCACCACCAAGCCCGATTACTCGCGCGCGGTTGACCTGCTCACCAAGTCGGCGATCAAGGAGATGCTGGTTCCCTCGCTGCTTCCCGTATTGGTGCCTGTCGCCGTGCTGTTCGGCTTCAAGTGGCTGGGCGGCACGGAAGCGGGTGCGCAAGCACTGGGTGGCGTGCTGATCGGCACCATTGTCACCGGCCTGTTCGTGGCGATTTCCATGACCACCGGCGGCGGCGCCTGGGACAATGCCAAGAAATACATCGAAGACGATCACTTCGGCGGCAAGGGTTCGGACGCGCACAAGGCGGCCGTCACCGGCGACACCGTGGGCGATCCATACAAGGACACCGCGGGCCCTGCCGTGAACCCGCTGATCAAGATCATCAACATCGTGGCGCTGCTGCTTATCCCGCTGCTGTAGGCCATGCTTGGGCGATGTACCGGCCCCACTTCCAGGCAAGTGGGGCCGGTGTCCCGTCGTTCCGGCCAGCGCCGGAGCGACGATCGGGATACCCAACGTTAGCCACACGACCGCGTGTCGACGCGCCTGCACACTGAGCCCTTCACGCCTCATCACGCAAGGAAGAGTTGCCATGCCCCCCAGGACCTCACGCTGGCTCGCGCTCACGCTCGGCATCACACTAGGCGGCATGACACACGCCTCCGACAACCTCACGCCCGCCGCGGCGACGAACAACGACCCCCATCGCTGGCTCGAGCAAATCGATGGCGCCAAGCAGCTGGATTGGGTCAAGCAGCAGAACGCCAGTACGGTAAAAAAGTACGCCGACAGCGCCGAGTTCAAGCAACTTGATGCCCGCCTGCTCGAAGTACTGGACTCCACCGCACGCATCCCGATGGTCAGCAAGATCGGTGATCGCTACTACAACTTCTGGCGCGACAAGGATCACCCGCGCGGCCTATGGCGCCGCACCACGCTGGACGAGTACCGCAAGGACCAGCCGCAGTGGGAAACCGTGCTCGACCTCGATGCCCTCGCCAAGGCCGAGGGCGAGAACTGGGTGTGGCACGGCGCCGATTGCCTGAAGCCGGCCTATCGCCGCTGCCTGGTGTCGCTATCGCGTGGCGGCGCCGATGCCAGCGTAGTGCGCGAGTTCGATCTGGCCGACAAACAATTCGTCGCCAATGGCTTCGCCTTGGCGGAAGCCAAGACCCAGGTGAACTGGATGGACCAGGATCACCTCTATGTCGCGACTGATTTCGGTCCGGGTTCGATGACCACGTCGAGCTATCCACGTATCGTCAAGGAGTGGAAGCGCGGCATGCCGCTCGCCAGCGCCACTACCGTGTACGAAGCGCACAAAGACGACATGAGCGTCTCCGCGATGCGCGATCTCACGCCCGGCTTCGAGCGCGATTTCGTCATGCGCCAGCTGGCCTTCTACGACAGCGAAACCTTCGTGCGCGGCAAGGACGGCACGCTCACCAAGATCGATGTGCCCAACGACGCCAACACCGACGTGCATCGCGAATGGCTGTTGGTGGAACCGCGCAGTGACTGGGCCGTCGGTGGAAAGACCTACAAGTCAGGCTCGCTGCTGGTGACTCGCTTCGATGACTTCATGGCGGGCAAGCGCGACTTCACCGTGCTGTTCGAGCCCAGCGACACCACTGCCCTGGATGGCTATTCGTGGACCCGCCATCACCTGATCCTCAATGTGATGGACAACGTAGTGAACCGCCTGGAAGTGCTTACGCCAGGCCCCGGCGCGTGGGGGCGCCAGCCACTGGGCGGCGCGCCGCAGCTTGCCACCATCGCCGCTGCGGGCGTGGATGCCGACGATAGCGATGACTACTTCCTTACCGTCACCAGCTTCCTGCAACCGACTACGTTGTACTACGGCAGCCTCGGCCAGGGCGAGGCACAGGCCATCAAGCACAGCCCGAGCTTCTTCGACGCCTCCAAGTACGCTGTGAGCCAGCACTTTGCGACGTCCAAGGACGGCACTCGTGTGCCCTATTTCGAAATCGCGCCAAAACAACTCAAAGCCAATGGTTCCAATCCCACCTTGCAGTACGGCTACGGCGGCTTCGAGATCTCATTGCAGCCCAGCTATAGCGGCAACGTCGGCCGCGCCTGGCTGGAGAAGGGCGGCGTTTACGTGATCGCCAATATCCGTGGCGGCGGTGAGTACGGCCCACGCTGGCACCAGGCCGCGCTGAAGGCCAATCGCCTGCGCGCCTACGAGGATTTTGCCGCGGTGTCGGAAGACCTGTTCGCCCGCAAGATCACCTCGCCCAAGCACCTGGGCGCCATGGGCGGCAGCAACGGCGGCTTGCTGATGGGCAATATGCTGACGCTGTATCCGCAACTTTATGGCGCCATCGTCAGCCAGGTCGCCCTGCTCGATATGCAGCGCTACACGCACCTTTCCGCCGGTGCCTCATGGATCGCCGAGTACGGCGACCCGGACAAGCCGGAGGAATGGCGCTGGATCCAGACCTTCTCGCCCTACGCCAACGCCAAGGCGGCGCAGCACTACCCCCCAGCGCTGTTCACCACCTCCACCCGCGACGATCGCGTGGGCCCGGTGCACGCGCGCAAGATGTACGCCAAGCTGCAAAGCCTGGGCTACGACGCCAGCTTCTACGAGAACATCGAAGGCGGACACGGCGCGGCGGCCGACAACAAGCAGGCGGCCTTTATGAGTGCGCTGGGCTACACCTATCTGTGGGACCACGTGAAGTAAGCCATCCGCATGCGTACCATGGTGCGCCGGCCGTTGCCGGCGCACTTCCATAGAACGTCATGAGCAACCACACCATCCGCCCGGAACTGCGCGAGTGGATTCTCGCCACCGCCCGCTCGGGCCACAGCCTTCACGAACTGCTGCGCCTGCTGAAAGATGCCGGCTACGGCGGCGAACAAAGTCGCCAGATGGTGGCTCGCGTGCTCAACGTGCCGCTCGCCACCGTCGTCGCCGCGGCCAAGGGCGCCGTCACCGGCACGCGTACGCGCCACCCGGAACCGCCCTTGCAATGGGTGGGTGAACACCCGGTACGGGTCACCATGAGCACCGACGCTCCGATCGTGCGCACACTCGAAGGCCTGTTAACCGGTGAGGAGTGCGACCAGCTCATCGGTGAAGCAAGCCCACGCCTGGCTCGCGCACTGACCGTGGACGTGGATGGACGCCATCAGGTGGATCAGCGGCGCACCAGCCAGGGCATGTTTTTTCGCATTGGCGAAACGCCGCTGGTGGAACGCATCGAGCAACGCATCGCCGATCTGTTGCAGGTGCCGGTAAGCCATGGCGAGGGTTTGCAGATCCTGCACTACCTGCCCGGCCAGGAGTACGAGCCGCATTTCGACTGGTTCAACCCCGAGCAGCCGGGTTTCAGCGCCGTCACCGCACGCGGCGGCCAGCGCATCGCCAGCGTGGTGATGTATCTCAACACGCCGGAGGAAGGCGGCGGCACGGGCTTTCCTCGCATCGGACTCACTGTCACCGCCCTGCGCGGTTCGGCCGTCTATTTCGCCTACGAAACCGGCGATGACAGCTCGCTGCATGCGGGCCTCCCCGTCATCAAGGGCGAAAAATGGATTGCCACCAAGTGGTTACGCGAGCGCCCCTACCAACCCTAAGCCACCCTAGGCGCCACGCTCGCGGCTGAATTGGCCGCCCGGAGGCGCCACCAGCGGCTGCGATGCCCCCCCCTTTTGCCGTATCCTTGTAGGTCTTTGCTTTTGACTACGCTGAAGGAAACGCCCATGGGTCTGCACCTCGTTCCCGCCGGCCGCAAGGTTCCGGACGAAATCAACGTCATCATCGAAATCCCCAAGGATGCCGAGCCCGTCAAGTACGAGGTGGAGAAGGAAAGCGGGGCGATCTTCGTCGACCGCATCCTGTCCACGCCGATGCGCTATCCGTGCAACTACGGCTATGTGCCGGGTACCCTGGGCGGCGATGGCGATCCGCTGGACGCGCTGGTGATCCTGCCGCTGCCGCTGGTACCGGGCGCGGTGATTCGCTGCCATCCGGTCGGTATGCTCAAGATGACCGACGAGGCCGGCAGCGACGAGAAGCTGGTGGTGGTGCCGGTGGAGAAGATCTTCGCTGGCTACGCCCACATCAAGGACATCAAGTCGGTCTCCGGCCACTGGCTGGAGCGCATCGGCCACTTCTTCGAGCACTACAAGGACCTGGAGAAGGGCAAGTGGGTCAAGGTGGAAGGCTGGGTCGGCGCCGACGAAGCCAAGGCCGAGATCATTGCCGGCATCGAGCGTTACCAGGCTGACAAGAAGGCCTGATCGACGCATCGAAAAAAAGCGCGCCCCTTGAGGGCGCGCTTTTTTTTGCGCGTTCTACGGGGTGGAGGCCGCTTCGGCCTGCACCGAGGGCGTAGCGCCGTCCCTGCTGGCCATCGGCTGCGCGGCTTCGAACTGGGTTACCCACCACATCAGCACACAGACCGCCAACACCACGATCGACAGCACGATCAGTACGGCCCGCAGTATCGCGTGGCCCGTTCGGGCTGCTTGGCTGGACATCGGCATGATGCCTCTCCCATGGACGACGTATTGGCCAGTTAACGCCGCAGCGGCCGTACGGATGACTTAGTCCCCGTTCGTAGCCTCAACCTTTGCCGGGCTTCTTCTTTGCCGGTCGCGGCTTGGCGGGCTCGCCCTTCTTGCCCAGCTCGTCCAGCAGGGTGGCAAGGTCTTCCGCATGCTCCTCTTCCATGGCAAGAATCCCTTCCATCAGGCGCCGCGTGGTGGGGTCGGCGGTGCCCAGGTACTGGATGATCTCGCGATAGCTGTCGATGGCGATGCGTTCGGCCACCAGGTCTTCCTTGATCATGTCGACCAAGTCTTCGCCTTCCACGTAATCGGCGTGACTGCGGCTGAGCAGGCCCTCGGGCGAGAAGTTGGGTGTGCCGTCGAGCTGGGTGATGCGCTGCGCGATCAGGTCGGCGTGCCCCTGCTCTTCGTTGGCATGCTCAAGGAACTCCGCGGCCACGCTTTTGGCGTGAATGCCTTTGGCCATGAAGTAGTGGTACTTGTAACGCAGCACGCAGACGATTTCGGTGGCGAGTGCTTCGTTGAGCAGCTTGATGACGGTCTTGCGGTCGGCGGTGTAGCCGGCGGTGATCGCGCCCTGATCGATGTGCTCGCGCGCGCGTTTGCGGATGGTTTCGATATCGGAAACGAATGGCTTTGGTGCCATGGCGTGCCTCCTGTCGGGCTGGCTGGGCAATGCCAACCACCGTAGGAGGCACCATGCGAAACGCAGGTGAAAACCCGTGTGAACGGTTCACGTTCGCGGATGGCTATCCACCCGCGCATAGCCCGCGGAGCGTTGCGCTCCGCGGGCGGCACTCAGAGCGCCAGCGCATTACGCCTTGTGATAGACCTCGGCACCCTGCGCACGGAATTCGGCAGCCTTCTCCGCCATGCCCTCTTCCAGCGCCAGCACGTCGCCAGTGCCGTGCTCGGCGGCGTAGTCGCGCACATCCTGGGTGATCTTCATCGAGCAGAACTTGGGACCGCACATCGAGCAGAAATGCGCGCTCTTGTGGGCATCCTTCGGCAAGGTCTCGTCATGGAACTCCTTGGCCTTCTCCGGATCGAGGCCAAGATTGAACTGATCGTCCCAGCGGAATTCGAAGCGCGCCTTGCTAAGCGCGTTATCACGCACCTGTGCGCCCGGATGGCCCTTGGCAAGGTCGGCGGCGTGCGCCGCGATCTTGTACGCGATGATGCCGTCACGCACGTCCTGCTTGTTGGGCAGGCCAAGGTGTTCCTTGGGTGTCACGTAGCAGAGCATGGCGGTGCCGAACCAGCCGATCATCGCCGCACCGATGGCGGAGGTGATGTGATCGTAGCCCGGCGCGATATCGGTGGTCAGCGGCCCCAGCGTGTAGAAGGGCGCCTCGTGGCACTTCTCCAGCTGGCGATCCATGTTCTCCTTGATCAGGTGCATCGGCACATGACCCGGACCTTCGATCATCACCTGCACATCGTGTTTCCAGGCGATCTGGGTCAACTCACCCAAGGTATCGAGCTCGCCGAACTGCGCAGCATCGTTCGCATCGGCGATGCAGCCCGGACGCAAACCGTCGCCGAGACTGAAGGAGACGTCGTACGCCTTCATGATCTCGCAGATCTCTTCGAAGTGCGTGTAAAGGAAGTTTTCCTTGTGGTGGGCAAGGCACCACTTGGCCATGATCGAGCCACCACGCGAAACGATACCGGTGACGCGCTTGGCCGTCAGCGGGACGAAACGCAACAGCACACCCGCATGTATCGTGAAGTAATCCACGCCCTGCTCGGCCTGTTCGATCAGCGTGTCGCGGAAAATTTCCCAGGTGAGGTTCTCGGCGACGCCATCGACCTTTTCCAGCGCCTGGTAGATCGGCACCGTGCCGATGGGCACCGGCGAGTTACGGATGATCCACTCGCGCGTCTCGTGAATGTGCTTGCCGGTGGACAGGTCCATCACGTTGTCCGCGCCCCAGCGGATCGACCACACCAGCTTCTCCACTTCCTCGGCAATACCCGAGGAGACCGCGGAGTTACCGATATTCGCGTTGATCTTGGTGAGGAAGTTGCGGCCGATGATCATCGGCTCCGCTTCAGGGTGATTGATGTTCGACGGAATAATGGCGCGGCCACGGGCCACCTCGTCGCGAACGAATTCAGGCGTGATCAGCTTGGGCATCGCCGCGCCGAACGACTGGCCCGGATGCTGATTGAGCAGCGCGCTGCCCTGCAATGCCGTGATCTTCTGATTCTCGCGAATCGCGATGTATTCCATCTCCGGCGTGATGATGCCGCGCCGGGCGTAATGCATCTGCGTCACGTTGGCTCCCGCCTTGGCGCGACGCGGCACGCGCGTGGCGGTGAAGCGCAACGCATCGAGCTTGGGGTCGGCCGCGCGCTGGCGACCGAAGGCGGAACTCAAGCCACTCAGCTGCTCGGTATCGCCGCGCTCGGCGATCCACGCGGCACGCAAGGGCGGCAGGCCGGTGGCCAGGTCCACCTTGTAGTCGGGGTCGGTGTACGGGCCGGAGGTGTCGTACACGGTGATCGGCGGGTTCTCCTCGCCGCCGAACAGGGTCGGCGTCTGCGCCTGGCAAATTTCGCGCAACGGTACCTTCAGGTCCGGGCGGCTGCCCTGCACATGGATCTTGCGCGACCCCGGGATCGGGCGCGTGACGGCTTCGGAGAGTTCCTGCGCGGCGCGCGCGAGGTCATTGGGCAGGGCATTCATGGGTCGGTCCGCTGTCGAAGCGATTCCCCGAAGGGAGGCGCTTTGTTGAGGAGTCCGCACAGCGATGTGCGGGGTGTTGCGAAGGGGTTCGCATACCAACAACAGAAGCGACGGCGCCGGACGCACGGACACTGCCCGTGCGACGAAGCTCCCTACAGCGGTACTAGCCGCATCAGGTTCGAAGGGACTCTCTCAGCCGACTGTTGCCGGCACCCCCGCTTCAAGGGGCCTATTTGAGCACGAAGCGGGGCCAGCCGCGAGTGCGGCGGGGTTCCAGCGGCGGGTCAGCGGCGCAGGTAGGCGCGCAGGAACATGTCCACGCCATCGCGGGCGGTTTCTTCCAGCTCCGCGGCGTAGGACTGGGCGCACTCTTCGCAGCCAAACATGCGGCGCAGCAACATTTCGCCCTTGATCAGCGAAATGAACTGGCCGGCGGCACGCGCCACATTGGGGATATCCAGCTTGCCGTCGTCAACGGCCGTTTGCAGCAGGCGTTTCATCAGACCGTGGGTGCGATCCGGGCCTTCCTCCCACAGCAGTCGGCCGTAGCGAGGGTTGCCCTGGCGGCAGTCACTGAGGATGGCGCGGAAGGTGCCTACGTTCTGCACGTCGCAGTCCAGGCGCACGTGGTGCAGCGCAATGCGCTCCAGCGTGTCACGGATGTTCTCGTCGGGCACGTACTGGTAGGTGTCTTCCGGCATCAGATCCTGGATACGGGCACGAATGACCTCGCGGAACAGGTTGTCCTTGTCGCCGAAATGGCTATAGACGGTGAGCTTGGACACCCCGGCCTCGGCCGCGACGGCGTCCATGCTGGTGCCAGCGAAGGCGTTGCGGATGAACAGGGCCTTGGCGGCCTCCAGGATCGCCGCACGCTTCTCCATGTCCTTGGGACGGCCAGGCCCCTGAGGTTTGGTCTGCGGGATCGTGCTCATGGCTTTACCTTAAGAATTGGCTTCACAAACGAATAACACGCGTTTAGTATACGCGTCGGTTTAGTTATTTTCCATGGCCACGATACACGGCTTTCCCTATGTCCACCACTGTCGCAGAACTTAACCTGAGTCCGGCCTACCGTCTCGCCCAGCGAGCGCTGGCGGCGTGGCTTGAGCGCGGCCAGGCCGGTGCGCGTCAGGCGGCTTTCGCTACCCGCGCCGCCCTGGCGACGCTGGATGCCACCGAGCGTGGTCGCCTGGCGCGCTGGCTGGCCTGGCTGGCGGTGGCGGCGGAGAGCCGGGCCGCCCCCTCCCCGGCGGGCCGGATTCAACGTCTTGACGCCTCCTTGCATCAAGCCATGGAAGATGCGCTGACACGGTTGCCTGCCAGCATGCGTGGCAATGTGGCGCATATACGTCGCCGCAGCGCCTAAGTGTCCGCGGACACCGCGCCAGGCATGACTTCCGTCAACCGAGCGCGATGACTTCCGGCACTTCGTGCAGTACGACCAAGGCCGCACGCTTTGCACATTGTCGGAAACGAGCTAAGCACTTATCATTTTTAGCCTTTTTTCCGATCCGAACAGGACGTAAGCAAGATGGCAATGAACTTCGAACAGGCGCGTCTGAACATGGTGGAAAACCAGGTGCGTCCCTGGGAGGTGCTGGATGCACGCGTATTGGACGTGCTGGGCACCGTGCGCCGCGAGGATTTCGTTGCCGCCGAGCACCGCCAGCTGGCTTTTGCCGACCTCTGCCTGCCGCTGGGCCATGGCGAGTTGATGATGAAGCCGGTGGTCGAGGGGCGTGTACTGCAGGCGCTGGAGTTGAATCCGAATGACCAGGTGCTGGAAGTCGGCACGGGCTCGGGCTTCCTCACCGCTTGCATGGCCAAGCTCTCGGCGCACGTCACCAGCGTGGACATCCACGCCGATTTCATTGCTACCGCCGGCGAGCGCCTGGCCCATGCCGGCATCACCAACGTGAAGCTCGAAGTGGGCGAAGCGGTGAACGCCTGGCAGCCGGCCGGCCAGTTCGACGTGCTGGTGGTCACCGGCGCGGTCTACCAGATTCCGCAGCGCTTCCTTGGCTGGCTCAAGCCAGGCGGCCGCCTGCTGGTGATCCGCGGCGAATCGCCGGTGCAGCACGTGCTCTTGCTCACCCATGAAGGCAACGGCCGTTACCGCGAGGAATCGCTGTTCGAAACCGACCTGCCGTACCTGAAGCACGCCGAACCGCCGCGCCGCTTCGTTTTCTGATCCTTTCCCCATACATGAGGCAACCCATGCGCTTGAAGCTTCTGACCCTTGCCCTGGCACTGTCGGCGTTCCCGCTGGCCGGCCACAGCGAGGATTTGCTGGATGCATACCGAGAAGCCCGCGCCAACGACCCGGTGCTGTCGCAGGCGGGCGCTACCCGCCTGGCCACCGGCGAGGGCGTGACCCAGGCGCGTGCGGTGATGCTGCCGCAGCTCAACGGCAGCTTTGGCCTTACCCAGCAGTCCTCCGGCAGCACACTGTCCAACGGCTCGATCCAGGGCAACGGTCATTCGCGCACGCGCTCGCTCTCGGCCACCCTGACCCAGACCGTGCTCGACCTCAGCCAGTGGGCCAACCTCTCGGCTGCGCGCGCGCAGGCCTCGGCCCAGGACGCAACCTACGAGGCCGCGCTGCAGGCGCTCTATGTGCGCGTCACCACCGCCTACTTCGGCGTGCTGACCAGCCAGGATGCACTGGTGTTCGCCAAGGCCAACGAAGACGCCTACAAGGAGGCCTATGACCAGGCCGACCAGCGCTTCAAGGTGGGCCTGTCAGCAATCACTGACGTATACCAGGCCAAGTCGTACTACGAACTGGCCAAGGCACAGACCATTGCCGCCCAGAACACCCTCAACGATGCCAAGGAAGCGCTGACGCAGATCACCGGCAAGCCGGTCGATGACCTGAAGAAGCTTCGCGAGGATCTGCCGCTGACGCCGCCAAACCCGGCGGACCCGAACCAGTGGGTGCAGCAGGCATTGACCTCCAACGCCACCATCCAGGCCGGCCAGTTTGGCGTGAAATCCGCCGAAAGCAGCATCAATGCGGCGCGCGCCGGTCATCTGCCCACGCTCAACGCCTCGGTGTCGCGCGGCAAGGACACCACCTGGCAGGAAAACGCCAGTACCAACGTGCGCGGCAACGGCGACTACGGCACCACCGTGGGCCTGTCGGTGAATATTCCGATCTTCTCGGGCGGTGCCACCCAGTCGCGCGTGCGCCAGTCGATCTACCAGCGTGACGAAGCGCAGGATTCGCTGGAGTCCACCCGCCGCCAGGTGGTTCGCGACACGCTCAACTACTACCGCTCGGTGCTCTCGGGTATCAGCCAGGTGGAAGCCAACAAGGCCTCGGTGGATTCGGGCCAGAAGGCGCTGGAGGCCACGCGTGCAGGCTTCGACGTGGGCACCCAGACCATGCTGAACGTGCTCAATGCCATTCAGACCCTGACCCAGGCCGAGAGCAGCTATTCGCAATCGCGTCACGCCCTGGTGCTGGACCAGCTGCAGCTTAAGCAGTCGGCCGGCTCGATCGACCTGAAGGACATGGAGACGGTCAACGCGATGCTGCAGTAAGGCTATCGCGCGTCCATCGCCACACAAAAAAAGGCCGGGCATGCCCGGCCTTTTTTTGTGTCATGGCTCGTCGTTGCCAGAATTACCTGGAATGAACGGCTATTCCTGCAGCAGGTTGTCGATCATGCCCATCGCGCGCTTTACCGCGCCCCGCTCACTGTCGAACACGATGCGCGCCACCATGCCCATGCGGTCACGGCGCGCCTGGTCGCGCAGCAGCCGTTGCACGGATGCACCCAGCGCCTCGGCGCTTTCCACGCGCTCGGCGCCGCCCTCGCGAATCAAGGTCAGGGTGATCTCTTCGAAATTGAACGTATGCGGGCCCACCAGCACCGGCGTCGAAAGCGCGGCGGGCTCCAACACGTTATGCCCACCGATGGGCACCAGGCTGCCGCCCACGAAGGCCAGGTCCGATGCGGCGTAGAACGGCATCAACTCGCCCATGGCATCGATCACGAACACCTGGTGCGCAGCCGACGGTACGCGATCGGCGCTGCGCGTGCCCACGACGAAACCCAGACTGCGCGCGGAGTTCTCCACCAGCTTGAAGCGTTCGGGATGGCGCGGCGCAATCAGCAGCAGCGCATCGGGCCAGCGCGTGAGCACTTCCAGATGCGCCTCCAGCACGGGCAGCTCCTCGCCCTCATGCGTACTGCCGGCGATCCATGCCGGGCGCAACGGACCCCACTGACGGCGTAGTTCCTCCCCCTTCAATTCCGCGTCGTAGGGCACGGGCATGTCGAACTTGAGGTTGCCGGTCACTACGATCTTTTCTGGATCGGCACCCAACGAGCGATAGCGCGCGGCGTCCGTCCCCGACTGCGCGGCTATCAGGCGCACACAGCCCAGCGCCTGCGCCACCAGGCCGCCCATGGGCTTGTAACCGCGCAGCGAGCGCTCGGACAGTCGCGCGTTGACGATCATCAATGGAATACCGCGCTTGCGGCACGCGAAGTACAAATTCGGCCAGATCTCGGTTTCCACGATCACCGCCAGGCGCGGCCGCACGCGACGCAGAAAGCGCTTTACCGCAAAAGGCAGGTCATAGGGCAGATACACGTGAAACACGCTGTCGCCAAATAGCTGGCGCACGCGCTCCGAACCCGTGGGCGTCACCGTGGTGATCACCAGCGGCGCATTAGGGTAGTCGTTGCGCAATGCCTTGATGAGCGGCTCGGCGGCATTCACCTCGCCCACCGATACCGCGTGCACCCACAGGCTGCCGTTGACGCCCGGCATGTCGAAAAAGCCGAAGCGTTCGCGCCAGCGGCGGTGATAATCACGGTAGCGCACGCCACGCGCCAGCAGACGCATCATGATCAACGGCGTCACCAGGTACATGGCGAGGGTGTAGAGGTAACGCAATGGTGAGCCCTTCGATCCGGTGCGCCAGTATATCGACTCGACGACGATCGCCACTCAAAGCAGCCGGCGGCTCGCCTCGTTATGGCTTGTTCCCTACAATGCCGACGATGCCCGGCATGCCTCGCCCCCCCTTTAACCGCTCCCTGCTCGCCCCATCGCATTGGCCGGCCTGGCTAGGTGCGGGCGTGATCTGGCTGATTGCGCACCTGCCGCGCCCCTGGTTGATGGCACTGGGTCGCGGCCTGGGTCAGCTGGTGCAACGCGTGCCCTCGCCGCGCCGCCATGTGGCCGAAGCCAACATCGCCTTGTGCTTCCCCGAACTGTCAAAGGCCGAGCAGGCCGCGCTGGTGAATGCGCACCTGCGCGATATCGGCTTGATGATGGTGGAGTTTGCGCTGGGCTGGATGGGCAGCGAGCGCGCCATTGCGCGCGTGCCGGTCACCATCGAAGGCCTCGAACACCTGGAAGCGGCACGCGCCCAAGGCAAGGGCGTGCTGCTGGTGGGCGGCCACTTTTCGCATCTGGAGCTATGCGCGCGACTGGTCTCGCAGCGTATTCGCATCTCGGGCATGTATCGCCGCATGGATACCGCCGTGTTCGAGTGGGTGGTGCTGCGTGCACGCCTGGACTATGCCGAGGCGATGTTCGAGAAGGACGATATCCGCGGCACCGTAAAATACCTGCGCAACGGCGGCACACTGTGGTACGCGCCCGATCAGGACATGCGCAGCAAGGACAACGTCTTTGTACCGTTCTTCGGCGTGCCCGCGGCCACCATTACGGCGACGCATCATCTGGCCCGCCTTTCTGGGGCAAGGGTGATTCCCTTCTATCACCGCCGCTTGCCCGGCAATCAGGGCTATGCGCTGCGCCTGGGTGCGCCGCTGGAGCAGCTTCCAAGCAACGACGTGCTCGAGGACACCGCGCGCGTCAACGCTTGCATCGAAGACATGGTGCGCACCGCACCCGAGCAATACCTGTGGGTACACAAGCGCTTCAAGACGCGCCCCGAAGGCAGCCCTTCGATCTATTGAGGTCATACTCACTCGCAATGAAGGCGAGGCGCACACACGGGCACGGGCGCATGATGGTCACTCGCGTTACCATGCGCGGCCACGTCGATCCCCCATAGCATTCCGCATGTCTTTCTCGTTGTTTCTGCGTTCGCTGCGCCAGCGTCATGACTGGCGCGGTGGCGCCGGCAAGCGCCTCGTCGCATGCCTCAAATACATCACCCGTAGTGCCAGCATGCCGCGCCGTCAATCAGCGTGGCTGCAGGAGCTGTTCGGATCGCCGCGACTGGCGGCCTATCTTTCCCACGATCCGCGCCTGATCGAGCGCTGGCATCACCATTACATCAACCGCCGCCTGGGTCGTGCACAGCGCCTCACCATCGTGCGTGAGCATTACCGCTTTGTCTTCGAACGACTGCCCGCACGCGTGGCCGATGCGATCTACCTGGGGGGTCACTGCGCGCTCGGCGCCATCACGCTGAAGGATGGCAGCCAGCTCTTGCTGGAACTGCGTCGCCCGCTCGGCCGCAGCCGCGAAGGAGAGCTGGCGCTATGCCTGACCAACACGCAGGAACAGCTGCTCTCGTCGGTCACTTTCAGCGTAAGCGACGGCGGCCGCACGTTGTTGATCGGCGGCCTGCAGGGTGCTGCGTCGGAGCTGGGTCGCGAAGCCGTGCGCGAACTCACCAAACAGTGTTACGGCCTGCGTCCGAAGAATCTGCTGTATTCGCTGCTGTTGGCATTCGGTGCGTTCGCCGGCGCGCAACAGATTCGCGGCGTCAGCCACTTGCTGCACCCGTTCGCCGGGCAGGCTGACAAGATCAAGGCCGACTACGACAGCTTCTGGGAAGAGTGCCTGGGCGTGCTGCAACCGGATGGATTCTTTGCCCTGCCCGCCTCCGAGCCCATGCGTGACGAATCGCGCGTGGACAGCAAGCACCGTTCGGCGTTCCGCCGTCGCGAACAGTTGCGCAGCGATGCCTGCGCCTGCCTGCTGAACGCCCTGGGTGCGCCAGCGCTCGCCTGGCCAAAAGCAGCCTGAAGCGCACCTGCTGGCGCGATCTCCCGGCGGCCAGATGACCACCGGGAGATGGCAAGCCAACCGCTTACTTCACGTTGACGAACGCCTTCCAGGCATTGAACAGGTTCTGCGCATTGACCGAGCCCAGGCCGGACGCAAAGCTCCAGCCCGGCTCCGCCGCGAACGCCTCGGTGTTGATGTTGTACTTGCTGGCATTGGTCGAGGTGAGGCCCACCTGCAACGGCCCGTACGACGAAGCAGGCAGCGATCCATAGAAGTAGCAGTCAGGCGTGACGATGCCTGGCGGCTGCTGCACGCACTGGGTCGCGATGCTGCCGCGCGTGATGTTGTGGAACACGCACTTACCGGTGCCCTTGGTGCCGTTGTCCGCACTGCAATTGGCCAGGCTGGCCGGCGGATTGCCCTTGGCGCCGCCGTACTCGTCCGCCGCCAGCGCATACAAAGTCGGCGCGGCATTGCCCTGGTTGGGCGATAGGCCCTTGGCCGCCAGGCCCTGATCGATCAGCGCCTGGATGCCCGCGAACATCGGCGAGGAAAGCGACGTGCCACCGCTCAAGGAAATCAAACCGGTAAAGCCCGGCTGGCACGGATAGGCGGCCGTGCACACGATCACGTAGGTATCGCCGCCATACGAACCGGCGAATAGCGACACATCGGGTACGTCGCGCGACTGATCCTTCGCCGCGTTGTGCACCTGACGCTGCCATGCCGGCTTGCTATCCACCGACGACGGGCCGCCGCTACCTGCCTCGGAGGTGAGGTAATAGCCTTGCGGATCGAGCTTCAGGTATTGCTTGCAGAAGGCGAGCGAACTGGCGAAACCCAGCGACTTGGCCGCCACTTCGTTACCGCACGACTGGTTCCACGGAATCTCCGGCACATAGGAAAGCGCCGAACCGTAAACCGAGTTGTAGGTGGCCGCGAAGTACTTCTTGGTGGTGCCATCGAGCACGTCCGCCGTATCCGTACCGCCCACAACCGTGTCGTTGGGCGAGGTGCCGAATGCATTGGCGTCGATGCCCACGCTGTTGATGAGACCACCGTTGAAGCTGGGGTTGGAACCCGAGTCGCCGCTCGATACGAACACCGAAATGCCTTCCGCATCCGCCTGTGCCCACATCAGGTCGATGGCAGTCTTGCTCGGCGCATCGGTGAAACCTTCACCGTACCCATAGCTGGCACTGATGATGTTGGGACGGCTGGCGCCGTTGATCAGATTGGTCGCCGCGGTGAACACGCCACCAAAGAAATTGTTTGAATTGGAGTCATCGCAACTGGCGACCCAGATATGCGCACCCGGCGCCATCGCGGTGGACCACTCCGCATCCAGCAAGGTCTCGCCATCATCCTCGCCCGGGTTGGCGATGTTGGGATCGATGCAGTTGGTAAACCCCGTCGCTTGCGGCTGGGACTGCGTGAAGGTGCCGCCGTAGCTGCCCAGGTTGAACTGGCTCACGAAGTTGGTCCAGTCGGCAGGCACCATCGAGTTGTCCTCGACCACTGCGATGGTGATGCCGCTGCCGGTGAGTCCACTGCTACGCAGCTGATCCACCGCATAGATCTTCGCCATGTCGTAGGGCACCAAGCCACGGGCGCCGTTGGTAAAACCAATGGCCTCCGGGCTCACGCCGGCCGCCGCCGAAACGGTCGGCTTGGTCAACTTGAACTTGCCACTGGACGCATCGAAGCGCGCCACCCGTGGCGCCACATGCTGGGGCTGCGGGTGGATATCGTTGAGGCCGGCGACACCCACCACCACATTCTGCAGCGCGGAGGGAATACTGATGTCCGACGCATTGGCGACATGCGAGGTCTTGTTGAGCGTATAGCGATTCATCTGCGTGTGGAACGCGCGCTTGACGGTGCCCGCGGTGCCACTGAAGTCGATCTGCATCTTGTTTGGATACACGCCATGCACGGTGAAGCCTTGCGACTGCAACCAGGAGACCGTGGCGGCTACGTCGGCATCGAGCACGCCGAAGGTGTCGCCGAACTGTTCCGGCGTCACCCACTGATGGAATTTGGCGGAGCTGGGATCGTGCTGCGCGGCGATCAACGCATCCAGCGCGGCCTGGCGCGAGGCGCTACGCTTCAGCACAAGATGCATATGATTCATCGGCGCGTTGTCAGCCATGCTTCCGGTGACGGCGGTTTGATCGACCACAGCGAGATGGCTGCGCTGCAGGGTCGATACGGCGCGGCTATCCACCGTCTGCGTCACCCGCGGCGCTTCCGTGGTGTTGATGTCCGCCAGCGCGGGATTCCGCGAGGCGGCCGTCTGCGCCACGGCGAACAGCGGCGAGGCAGCAAGCGCCACGGCAATCGCAGCGCTCAGGTACAGGTGCTGGTTCTTCATGCAATGTCTCCTGGAAGGTGTCCATCGAAAACAAGCCAAACCCCCTGTGGATTGGTTCCCGCGTCGTGCTCCTTGGTGACCTCCTGCAGGTCTTGTGGGAGAAAAGGACAAACGCATCCGCCGCATAGCCATCAAAGCCACGCGCGTGTTTTCCGCTATCTCACTGTTGAATCACCCTTGAAGCGAACGGCAGCCCCTGACGCCGAATCGCTGATACCCCATACACACCGCCACGAGTGTAGGAACAGCGCGCACCGCACCGCAATGGTAACGAAGCCGCTTCAACGCACCGCCAGGGCGCGCAAGGCGAAAGCGCGCAGAATCCAGCGCACAGGCGGATTTACGGCGAAGGCGTAACACCGATGAGACATGACCCGCGACGCGCAAGATATTTCGCATCGTTCGCCACGAAACGCGCGCAGTGGGCTAGCCACAAGGCATGGGAGCGATTGAAAGTAATTTCGCCAACGCAAGAAATCACACGCGTGTAGAACACATCTCTAAATGAGCGCTGAATCTCAAAGCGCCCATGGACAGCTCATTCACGCATCTTCCGCGCGGCCTGCTCCCGTGCCTCATGCAATTTGGCGTACTTGAGGAACGCGTAGAACGCACCGGTGGCGCTAGCGATAAAGCCGGCCCAACCATTGAGGAAATAACGCTTGCCCACGTACTGGCGCAGAAAGAACACGGGCGGATAGAACACCATGCGCAGCCCGGTGAAGCGCTGTCGCTTGCGCAGTTTGTAGGCCACCATGCCCGTGGTGTAGCGATTGATCTTCTCGACGCGGGTGGCGATGTCGCCATCGCCATCGTTGATGAAGTCGGCACGCCGCAAGGTCTTTACCGGACCACGCACCTCCACCGCGGCATGTACGTCCACGTCGTTCATGCCGCCACGGCGACGATCGAACAGGCGCAGATGGCCATTGCGCCAGCTCCAGCGATGCTGCACCGTCCAGAACATGCGCTCGCGCCGCGGCAAACGATAGCCCGCAAAGCGCGGCGCACTGAGTGCACGCTCGATCTCCTCGCGTGTGCCAGGCGAGAGAATCTCGTCGGCATCCAGGTTGAGAATCCAGTCATGACTGGCCATGTCGTAAGCACGCTGCTTTTGCGGGCCGTAGTCGTCGAACGGATGCACGGCCACGCGCGCGCCATGCTTTTGCGCAATGGCCACGGTGGCATCGGTGGAACCCGAATCGAGCACCACGATCTCTTCGGCCCAGTCGACCTGGCTGAGACAGGCATCCAGGGTGTCCGCGTTATTGAAGGTGATCACCACCACCGACAAGGGTTCGCGTGTCATGCCGCCTCCCCGTGGGCCGCCGGATACACGTGCAGCGCCGCACACCACAGCCCCAGCAACCAGGCAAACAACAGGCCCCACCACGCCGAATAGAAGGCCAAATGGGTGTTGAGCGGAAACAACATCACACCCAGCGCCAGGGTGGCCGGGAACGCACGCGCACGCGCCGCCGCCCCCGCACGTCGCCACGCGCGCACCGCCAGCACAATGGCCGACAACCAGCACAACAAGCCCAACGTGCCGGTCTCGGTCAGCACTTCCAGCACCCACTGATGCGCGTGGCAAGCGCCCTCGCCCACGCCACATGCTTCGCCCGACACCACGAAATGATCGTTGGCCGGCGCATAACTGGGATAGGCATTGCGGTAAGCGCGCACGCCTACGCCATTGATCGGATGGCCTTCGAACATCGCCACGCTGGTGCGCCAGATATCCAGGCGCCCGCTGGTCGCGCTATCGAGCGATTGAGCGGACCCTTGCAGCGCTTCCAGCGTGCGCTCCATGCGCATCTGAAAGCGCTCGGAGGTTTTCCAGGCGACGCCGCCGGCCGCCACCAGCAGCACCGCGCCCAGCGCCGCCGCGCCAAGGAAGCGCAACGGCGAGCGCGCCACATGCCAGGCAAAGCCCAGCGCGACCAAGGCGTAACACAGCCAGGAGGCGCGCGAGCCGGAAAGCAGCACCGGCCCCAGCAGCAACAGGAAGGCGAGCAGCAAACCCTTGAGGCCCCAACGGCGATGCGCCGACCACAATACGAAGGGTGACAGCACTGACAGCGTCGGCCCGAGCTTCAGATTGGTCGCGCCGAAAATGCCCGAGATGCGCTCGGCCTCCGCGCGGCCGCCCAGGCTCCACCCGGTCAACGCCTGCACCCAGGCATCCAGGGCCCAGAACGCCACCACCACGGCAACCGCCATATAGAGCGCGTTGAGTTTCTCTTCGCGCCGAATGGCAAAACAGGCGTACAGGCCCAGCGGTACGTAGCGCAGCAGCGAGACCACCGTCGACCAACTCTTGCCCGGCGCCAGCGAATCCACCGCGGACAGCAACGCTGCGCCGATATAGGCGCCCAGCAGCCACAGCAGCAGCTGCGCCCCTGCATGCTCGCGCAAGGCGCCGGGCTGGCGCACGAACAACATCACCACGCCAAGCAGGCAGAGGAACGTGCCCAGTTCCGAGCTGCGGCCCACGGGCAGCAAGGCGATGACCAGCCAGAACGGCAGCAGCGGCGAGCGGAGGGCCGCCTTCAGGTGGGAAACGAATGAACTCATGCGGACATCGCTTGATCGAGGCCCGGGCATTGTAGGTGAGACGCCGATGTTACCGGCCGCCTGGCCGCGCTCAGACAGCGGCAATTTCGTCGTAGAGGGCCAGCGTGGCCTGCTGCATGTCGCTCAGGCGGTAGCTCTGCAGCATCGGGATGGGGGGCGCCACGCGCAGCAATTCGGCGGCGCGCTCCACCAGGCGTTCGCGGTCTGCCGGCGGTACGCGACCGGCCGGGTACAACTCGGCCAGCAGCTCCCCGACGCCACCGTGGGCGTAACCCAGCACCGGGCGACACAGCGAAAGCGCTTCGATCACCGTGCGGCCGAAGGATTCAGGCTTGTTCGACAGCTGCAGTATCAGCGAGGAAATGGCGTAGATATCGCGCACATCGTTGCGCGGCGGCGCCAGCACCACCTGTGATTCCAGACCACGCGCACGGATCAGCTCACGCAGCTCCTGCACATACGCCTCGCGGCCTGGCTCAACCACGCCCAACAGCAGCAGGCGCACGTCGATGCCGCGACGCTTGAGCTCGGCGACCAGCTCCACCGCATCGTGATGCCCCTTCAAGCGCGTGCCGCGACCCGGCAGGGTCAGCAACGGTGCGCCAGCCAGGCTGGGGAATTCGGCGAAGAAGCCCTTGCGCCAGCTGTCGTCCGGCCGATGCCCATAGGGAAAGGCGTCCGGGTCGATGCCGCGCGGAATTACCCGCACACGCGAGGGCTCCAGCCACGGATAGTGGCTGAGCATGAAGTCACGAAGGGTCTGCGACACCGCGATCACCCGCTCGCCACGCAGCAGGATGGCGCTGTAGCGGCCGGGCGAGTTGAGCCCGTGCACGGTGGTCACGAAATGGGGGGCCGGCTTGACGCCCTTGAGCGCCCACCAGCCCAGCCAGGCCGGCAGGCGCGAGCGGGCGTGCACGATATCGGGCTTGAGCTCGCGCAGCAGACGCCGCAAGGCACCCACATTCATCAGCGTGCCCAGGGATTTGCGGCCAATGTCGAGAGTAATGTGCCGGCTGCCCTCGGCCTCCAGCTGGGGCACCATGCGGCCGCCAGCGGAGATAACGATGGACTGATGGCCCGCTTTGACCAACGCCCGCGCAATTTCCAGCGCAGACCGCTCAGCCCCGCCCGAATGCAACGCCGGGATGAGCTGGACTACGGTCAGTGACTTCGCTGGTGTAGCGACTGCCGACATGATTGGTTCAAAAGGTGCCTTCATCGTAAGGAGGCAAGCAGCAATCGTGCCGACATCAGCGCCACATATTGTTTCAGTTGTAACTTAGACCGTTTAAATCAGTCGCGCAGCACGTAATGCGCGCCACAATAAGGACATGCGGATTCACCGCCGTCCTCGACGATCGGCAAATAGACCTTCGGATGGGAGTTCCAGAGGGCCATCCCGGGCATCGGGCAGGACAGCGGCAGGTCAGCCCGCGTCACTTCGTAACGATTTTCGGCATTTGCGGGGATCAGCGGGGCAGCCGCAGGGGAACGCGACATGGGGAACACTCCATCGAGACACCTAGCCGCTCATGTTAGCAGGCCGGCCCACCATCGCGATGCGTTGGCGGCCGGTTTCTTCGTCGTAGGACATAGCCCAGGCGAGGGATGTCGGTCCCGACGGGGCGGATCGAGAATGGCCGTGAGCCATGCTACGGGCATGTCATCCATAAACGTCCGTAATGCCCTATAAGGGTGTGCGGGCAAGATGACAAATGTCCCAGCGACCAGCCTTCCGTCTTCGCCCTACCCTTTGATTACCGATCTACAAGGACCGTCATGGACTTCGGAAAAATCCTTCAGCGCATCAAAGCCATCCTCGGCACACCGCAAACCGAATGGCCCGTGATTGCCGCCGAGCCCGCCAGCGTGGCGGGGCTCTATCGCAACTACATCCTGATCGTGGCCGCGCTGCCGGTAATCGCCCAGTTCATCAAGAGCAGCCTGATTGGCTATGGCGGCTTCGGGGTGCACCTGCACACGCCGATCGGCGCGGGCATCGCCGGCATGCTGCTGCACTACCTGCTTTCACTGGCCGTCACCTATGTGCTGGCGCTGATCGTCAATGCGCTCGCCCCCACTTTCGGCGGCCAGAAAGATCCGGTGCAGGCGCTCAAGACCGTGGCCTACGCCTGGACGGCCGGCTGGGTGGCCGGCATTGCCGTGCTGGTACCGTGGCTGGGCTGGCTGGTAGCGCTGGCCGGCGCCATCTACGGCATCTACCTGCTCTACCTGGGGTTGCCGCAGACCATGCGCTGCCCCTCCGACAAGGCGGCCGGCTATACGGCCGTCACGGTGCTCATCGCCCTGGTACTGAGCTGGATCGTCGCCTTGATCGTGGCCGGCGTCATCGGCACCGCCGCGCTCACCGGCGCCAACGCCCTGGGCAACGTGCAGCTCGACGATGGTCACGGCAACAAGGTCGCCGTGGATGCCGATAGCACCCTGGGCAAACTCGCCGCCATGGGCCAGCAGGCACAACAAGCCAGCAAGGACCTGGAGCAGGCCCGGAAGACTGGCGACACCGCCGCGCAGCAGGTGGCGATGGGCAAGATGATGGGCGCCGGCGGCCATGTGCAATCGCTGTCGGCCAGCACCATCAAGGATTTCCTGCCCGATACGCTGGCTGGCTTGAAGCGGCAGAACATGTCCGCCGAGCACAGCGGCACGGTGGGCTTGGAAGTGACCACCGCGCATGCCGATTACAGCGACGGCCAGGGCCACACGATCCAGGTGGAAGTCACCGATACCGGCGGCATGCGGGGCATGATGGCCCTGGCTGGCACGGTGTCGCCCGATACCGAGCAACAGACCGATCATGGCTACGAGAAGTCCTATACCAGCCAGGGTCGGCTGATCCACGAAGCCTGGGATACCCAGAGCAACAACGGTGAGTACGGTGTGATCGTCGCCCAGCGCTTCAGCGTCAAGGCCAGCGGCAACGCCGCCAGCATCGACCAGCTCAAGCAAGCCGTGGGTGATATGGACCTGAGCAAGCTCGAATCGCTCAAGGACGCGGGCGTGAGCAACTAACCGCCCCACGTTTCACCCAACAAAAAGCCCGCGCCGGTCAGGCGCGGGCTTTTTGCTTTGCGCAAGGCGCGAACTTACTTGGCGGCCTTCGGCACCGAGGCTTCGGTGGTGATGCGCACCTGGATCTCATCGCTCACATTCGGCACATAAGCGCCCACGCCAAAGTCCGAGCGCTTAAGGGTGGCGACGGCATCGAAACCCACCGTCTGCACCTTCATCATCGGATGCTCGCCGCTCTTGTTGAGCGTGGCGTCCAGCGTCACCGGCTTGGTCACGCCGTGCACGGTCAGGTCGCCCGTGACCTTGTACTTGTTGCCGCCGACGGCCTCCACCTTGGTGCTCTTGAAGGTAATGGTCGGGTACTTGGCGGCATCGAAGAAGTCCGGCTTCTTCAGGTGCTCATCGAGCGCCTCCAGATGGGTGTCCAGCTTGTCCAGCGGCAGGGTCACCTGCACGGACGACTTGGCGGCGTCCTTGTCGTCGAACACGATGGTGCCGTCGCCCAGGCCGAGGTTGGCGGTGGGATTGGAGAAGCCGAAGTGGTTCCAGCTGAACAACACGTTGGTGTGGCCGGCATCCATCTTGTAGGTGACGGGAGCCGCCTGAGCGGTGACAGCGGCGCCGAGCAGGCCGGCAAGAACGAGATAACGAAGAGCACGCATGGATGAAATCTCCTGGGTGGGGTGGGTCTACGCGAATCGCTGGCGAGTACGGGGTACTCAGGCGATCCGGCAGGCTTCGTCGAACGAAAGACGGGGACTACGCGGGAACAGGTCGCGGCTGGCATCGCCGTAACCGAGATTGATCAGGAAGTTGGCCTTGAACGTGGTGCCGGCGAAGAAGGTCGCATCCACGCCGGCCACATCGAAGCCGGACATCGGGCCGCAATCCAGGCCAAGCGCACGGGCCGCCATGATTACGTAGGCACCCTGCAAGGAGCTGTTGCGGAAGGCCGTGATGTCGATCATCGGCTGATTGCCCACGAACCAGCTACGCGCGTCCGCATGCGGAAACAACTGCGGCAGCTTCTCGTAGAAGGCATAGTCGGTGGCCACGATGGCGGTGACCGGCGCGGCCAGGGTCTTGGCGCGATTGCCCTCGGAAAGGAAGGGCGCCAGCATCTCCTTGGCCTCCTTGGACTTCACGAACACCAGGCGCATCGGCGAGGAGTTGGCACTGGTCGGCCCAAACTTGACCAGATCGTAGAGCTGATGCAATTGAGCATCGCTCACCTCTTTCGGCAGCCACGCATTGAACGTACGCGCGGTGCGGAACAGTTGATCGAGGGCGACCTCGGAAAGCATCTCGCTCATGGGTATCCTTTTGGCATGACGCGCCGGCAGCGGCGCAACGGATGCCCAGTGTAAGCGCGGGCGAAGGCAAACTGGACCCAGGCGAATGAAACAAACTGTACTGTCTGGAGAAACAATGCCCCCGGGGCCGCCTGCATGCTGAAGCTCCATGGGGATTGCTGGGTGATCACCGACGACGCCGCCGGCAACCAGCGCCAGGCCCTGGCCCTGGCCGAAATGCTGGGCCTGCCCGTACACCACCTGCAGTTGGAGCCACGTGCGCCCTGGTCCTGGCTGGCGCCGCGCCTGACCCTGGGCGCCCGACTGGCACTGCCCCCCTCGCAAGCAAGCCAGTTCGCGCCACCCTGGCCGGTCATCGCCATCGGCTGTGGGCGGCAGGCCGCGCTTTACACCCGCATGCTGCGCGCGCTCAGTCAGGGACGCAGCTATACCGTACAGATCCTCGATCCGCGTATCCGCCCGGGCCTCTGGGATCTGGTGATCGCCCCGCAGCATGACCGCCTGAGCGGCCGTCACGTATGGCAGCCGCTGGGTTCGCTCAATCCAGTGGACGACGCCTGGCTACGCGATGGACGCGATGCCGACCCCGGGCTCGGCGAGCTGCCAAGCCCACGCGTCGGTGTGCTGCTCGGCGGCCCGCGCAAAGGCGTCCGCTTTGACGAGGCGTATATCGACCAGCTCACCTCGCACCTGCTGGCCCGGCATCATCGGGAGGGCGGCAGCCTGCTGGTGCTGGCCTCGCGGCGCACCCCGCGACCGCTGGTCGAGGCGATGCGCCAGCGCCTGATCGGCATCCCCGGCCTGGTCTGGAGTGGGCGCGACGATGGCGGCAACCCGTACGCTGGGGTACTCGGCTGGGCCGATCGCCTGGTGGTAACGCCCGACTCGGTCAACATGTTGTCCGAAGCCTGCGCGGTGGGCTGCCCGGTGCACACCTTCGTGCTCGGCACGCTGCCGACGAAGCTCGAGCGCTTCCACCTCGCCCTGCGCGAGGGCGGCTGGCTGCACGCCATCGACCACGATGCCCCGCCCACTCGCCCGCTACGCGAAACCAGCGCCATCGCCGCCATGGTGCGCGAGCGCCTGATGGCGCGACAGGCCACCGACTACTAGAAGCGAAAACCCAGTTCAGCCGTCACCGCTTGCACGTTGCTGGATAACCGATCCAGCTCGCCATCGCGTGGTGCGATGCGCGAACGCAGATCCAGCGTGCAGGCAAGCGCGCGGTGCAACAGCTCGGCATGCGCTTCGGCAAACAGGCCCGCCTGCCGCCCGTCGAGCAAGCCGGCATTGCGACACGCCTCGATCAAGCCGGCATTAGCGGTGATGGTAAGCAACGCAGGCGCCGCGCTCGCGTTGGCCAGCACCAGGCCCTGCAAGGCGAACTCGATATCCAGCAAGCCGCCCAGTCCCTGCTTGAGATCGAACTGGTTGGCATCCGAGCGATCGCGTTCGGCGCGCCAGCGCTGGCGCATGGTGCTCACTTCGGCGAGCACGGCATCGCGATCGCGCGGCACCGCCAACACCTCGCGGCGCACCGCCGCCAGCTCGGCATTGAGCGCGGCATCGCCAGCAATCGGGCGCGCCCGCAGCAACGCCTGATGCTCCCAGGTCCAGGCACGACTCTTCTGATACTCGGTGAACGAATCCAGGCTGCTCACCAGCAGGCCCTTGGAGCCATCCGGTCGCAATCGCGTATCCACTTCGTACAAGCGGCCCGCGCGGGTAAGCACGGTGAGCCAGTTCATTGCGCGCTGCACCAGCCGCTGGTACCAGCGCGAGCCTTCCAGCGGGCGCGCACCATCACTCATCGCATGGGCACGGCGGCCGTCGTAGACGAACACCAGGTCCAGGTCCGAGGCAAAACCCAACTCCTCGCCACCCAGGCTGCCGTAGCCAAGCACCGCCAGCCCGCTGCCTTCGCCCGGCAGGCGACCGTGCTGCGCCGCCAGCTCGCGCTCGGCCAGCGCGGTAACCGCCAGTACGATCGACTCGGCCAGCACCGCCAAGCGGCGCGCCGTGGCCACGGCATCGGCACGCCCATCGCTGAAGGCCAGGCCCAGGCGAAACGCCACACTGGCTTTGAATTCATTGAGCCGCTCCAGCTCTGCCTCGGCCTCGCGCTCGTCCAGCGTGGCCAGCACGCGGCTGATTTCCTCGCTGATATCGGCGCGCTTGAGCGGTAGCTGGTCAATGCGCGGATCAAGCACGTCATCGAGCAGCAACGGTTGCGCAATCACTCGCTCGGCCAGGAAGGCACTTTCGGCAAACAGCCGCGCCAGTCGCAAGCGCGCCGCCGGCTGCTCCTCCAGCAGCGCGAGATAGGACGAACGCCGCGCCACCGCCTGCACCAATCGACACAAGCGCAGCAGACACGGCACCGGCGCCGCGCTGTTGCGCGCCACCGCCAGCAATTGGGGCATCAGGCGATCGAGCTGCTCGCGCGTGCGCTGCGACATGGCGCGCACACCCGCAGCCTGCGACAGCTTTTGCAGGGTTTCGGCCACGTCACCGCCCGGGGTAAACCCAGAAGCCTCCATCTGCGCCGCATCCAGGCTTTCCGCGCAGGCACGCTGCCACAGCGCCACATCGGCCACCGGCGGACTGGCGGTACGCCCACCTTGCGGCACCAACACCTCCGCGAATTCCTCGCTGACATGGGCGCGATGATGCGCCAGCTCTTCGGCCAGCTCTTCCCACGAGGCATGCCCCAAGCCAAGCGCAATGCGCTCGCGGCTCAATGCGTCTTCGGGGATGTCGTGCGTCTGCGCATCGCGCAGCATCTGCACGCGATTCTCCACGCGGCGCAGGCATACATAAGCCTCGCGCAGCGCCTTGGCACGCACCGCACTGATATGCCCGCGCGCTTCACACGCCGTCAGCGCCGGCAACAGGCCACGTACCCGCAGACTCGGCTCGCGGCCGCCGCGGATCAGCTGTACCAGTTGCACCACAAACTCGATTTCGCGAATACCGCCAGGCCCCAGCTTGAGGTTATCGGCCAGATCCTTGCGCGCCACTTCGGCGTCGATCAGCGCTTTCATCTCGCGCAAACCGGCAAACGCGGTGTAATCAAGGTATTTGCGATACACGAAGGGGCGCAACAATTCCTGCAGCTGCTTGCCGGCGTTGCGATCGCCCGCCACCGGCCGTGCCTTGATCCAGGCATAGCGCTCCCAGTCACGCCCTTCGCTCTGGTAGTACTGCTCCATCGCGGAGAACGGCAGCGCCAACCGACCGGCGTTGCCGAACGGACGCAAACGCAGATCCACGCGCGCGCAGATGCCATCGACGGTCGGCTCGGCCAGCAGGCGCACCAGCTGCCGCGCCAGGCGCACGAAGTATTCGCTGTTGTCGAGCGAACGCGTGCCATCGCTTTGCCCGCCTTGCGGATAGGCCAGCACCAGATCGATATCGGAAGAAAAATTCAGCTCGCTGCCGCCCAACTTGCCAAAGCCGACCACCACCATGCGTTGCAACTCGCCCTCATGGCTGCGGCTATGCCCGTAACGCGCCGCCAACGCCCGTTCGGACCACCCCAGCGCCGCCCCCAGCAATGCTTCGTACAACACGCTGGTGGCCGACAAGGTCTCCGGCAACTCGTCCAGCCCATTCACGTCGCGAAATACCAGGCGCAACGCTTCGGCGTGTCGGAAACGGCGTAGCTCGGTGAGGCAGGCGCCCTCGTCGTCCGACAGCTTCACCCCATCGATACGGGCACTGGCGTCGCTGCCCGAACGCAATCGCTCCAGCCCCTGCGGGGCGAGCAATTGCGGCTGGCGAAACCAGGTATCGAAGGCGAAATCGCTGGCCAGCAGGGTACGGCGAATACGCTCGGCCACGCCGGCATCGTCATGCAGCGGCACGCCCATGATGCGGCAACGTGCAGCCAACTCACTGTAACGGTCATCGATCAGGGCACGCAGCGCCTGGGATTCCGTAGTCCTGTTGAGAACGGTCATCGCGCCATTGTGCCCCACTACCGCGCTGACTGCCGCCCGCCTTTCCCTGGCATGAATGAAGGCCAACGGCGGGCAACGATTGATTCAGATCCGAGACATTACATTTCGATGTCCGCGCCATGTCAGACCCCGTCTACGGATGCCATGACCCAGCCAGCCACATGCCGGCCCCCGCTGAGGGACCGTTCCACCGCCACCCGCCTGGGGCTGACACTCCTGGCGGTCGTCGTGTTTACCCTGGCTACCGGCTTGATCGATGGCGGCGAAGGGGTGGGCCTGTCGCAGGCATGGAGCCAACCCAGCTTCCTTCTCGCCAATGCCTTGCCTGGCTTGTTGCTGGCGACGTTGCTGCTGGTAGTGAGTCGGCGCCTGCTGCTCTCGTTCAGCCTGGCGTTCCTGCTGCAAGCCTTGGTCTATGCCGTCAATGCGTTGAAGGTAAGCAACCTGCATACGCCGCTTATGCCGGCGGATTTCCGCATGCTCGGCCAATTGCGGCGCGGCGGCCTCAAGCTGTTGGGCAGCTACCTGCCTGCCAGCCCGTGGCCTTATCTAGCCATACTCGCGGCCATCGCCTTGATCGTAGCGGCGTGGCGGTTGGAGGCACCGTTGTTCGCACGCCGCACGCGCGGCAAGCGACTGGCATCGGGTGCGCTTCTGCTCGGCCTGTTCGGCAGCCTGCTGGCCGGCGTTCCTGGCTGGATGAAAATCTATGGCGGCCATCATCTGTGGCTGGAGCCCTGGTCGGCGTCGGCCACGGCCGAACACTCCGGCCTGCTCAGCTCGCTGCTGATGTTTCACCTTCACCACGGACACACTCGCCAGAAGCCCGACCCGGCAGCGGCACAGGCGTTGATCGCGCGCGCCAACCTGCCCCTGCGCGAACGCCTGTTCGCCAATGGCCATAACGGCGAAGCGCCCGACATCGTGGTGGTGCAGAGCGAATCGTTCTTCGATCCGTCCATCATGAAGGGCTTCGAGCACGCCAACCTTACCCCGCAGCTGCGACGCCTCGCCGCGCAAGGCGCCAGCGGCGCGCTGCATGTACCCACCTTCGGCGGCGGCACCATCCGCACCGAGTTCGAAGTGCTGACCGGGCTGTCGCTGCGCTACTTCGACGATCTGCAGTTCCCGTACCTGCAAATGAACCACAAGATCGTGCCCAGCCTGGTACGCAGCCTGCGCGCGCAGGGCTACGAAACCGTGGCACTGCATGGCAATGATCCCGGCTTCTGGAACCGCAATACCGCGTTTACCGCCATCGGCTTCGACCGCTTCATCGCGCGCTCGGCGTTTCCCGCCAACGCGCCCATGGATGGCCAGTACATGGCCGACCACGCGATGACCAGCGAAATCATGGCCCAGCTGAAGGACGCCGGCCCACCGCAGTTCATCTTTGCCATCAGCCTCGAAGCCCATGGCCCGTACGACGTGACACCTGCCGATACCGCGGCACGCGATGCCATTCCGGTACCGGCGAATATCACGGGGCAGGACCGCGTGGAATTGCAGAATTATCTCTATCACCTGCACCACGCCGACGAGGAGCTGGGCCGCCTCGCCGACCTGCTGGCCAAGCGCGACCGACCAACCCTGCTGCTGTTCTACGGCGATCATCTCCCCGCCCTTACCCAGGTCTTCGACGCCACCGGCTTCGTGGATGGCGAAGACATGCTCAGCCAGGCCGGCACGTGGCTCTTGGTCAACCCGCGCAATCCGATGCCCGCCGAGCAGGAATCGCTGGCGTCGTGGATGCTGCCCGGTCGCCTGCTGGAGCAAGCCGGCCTGCATGACGATGGCTACTTCACGCTTACCCAGGTGGTGGGCAAGCAGCTCGCGGCACTCACCCGCGCTCCCGGCGCTCCCTTGCCGCCCGAGGACACCACCGAACAGCAAGTGGATCGGGATATGGCTAACGTCGCGCTGCTGCGCATGAAGGGCAAGCTCGATGCGCTCTTGCCTCGTCCCGAGGCCCAGCTGGCCGGCTCCGTACCGGAGCATGCCGACGAGTCGCCCAGGGACGCGGCGGGCGTTACGCACTAGACGTGGGATGGACGTCCAAACGAAACGAGCCACGCGGCCGTTTTCGAAGGAATACAAGTGGGCCGGCACGCGCTTTCCGCGCATCGCCAAGCGTCGATTCAGCCATCTGTCTGCGCGCTAAAGGGAGCCGGATCGGTTCAGGTTCGGTATGGCGAATCAGGGCTAGCGTTGATCCCAGCCACGAAGCAACGTCTTCGCGGCATTTCCCCACTGGAGGTTTTCCTCATGCGCAAGACCCTGCTCGCCGCTCTCATCGTCACCGCTGCTTCCGTGATGACCGTTCCCGCGTTTGCGCAGGACACGGCTCCGGCCAAGGCCGCCGCTACCACGGCCGCCGGTGCAGCAACGCAGGAAAGCGCCAAGGCGAGCGACGCGACCGCCATGAAGGCGAGCGACGCGAGTTCCAAGGCAAGTGATGCAACCTCCAAGGCTGCCGACACCACGCAGGCCGCTGGCCACAAGGCCAAGAAGCAACACAGCGGTCACAAGGCCAAGGCGGCAACCGAGGCCACCGGCGAGAGCGCAGCCAAGCCGGAAGCTTCGAGCGGCGCCAAGTAAGAGCAGACGGCAGTCGTCACACACAACGCCCCGGGAGTTCGCTCCCGGGGCGTTTTTATTGCGCACTACGCAGGCAACATCCCGACGACAGACGTTGACCTGTTCAAACCTTCCTTAGAAACGCCAGAGGAAGCCACCCTTGAAGCCACTGTCCACCGCGTGGTGGCCGAGCTGGCCGCTGTAGGCGAGGTTGATGCTGGCGTTCTTGGTGACCGCCAGATCCAGCCCGGTATCAACCACCATCGCATCGCGTGCCAACGGCGCACCTTCCACCGCATAGTCCACGCCACCGCTGAAATGCAACGCGGCATGCGGAACCACGTCGCCAAAGGCATGGCGCCAACCCAGCATGGCGTGCGCACTCAAGGCATCGCCATTGAACTGGAACTGTGAAGCCACCCGTGCACCGAGCGTGGTGTAACTGGCGGTATCGTCCTCGCCACGACCGTTCAACGCGGCGGCGCCTGCCAAATGCTCGCTGAAGCCGTCGTTGTCCAACCGCACGTAGGCCGCCTGGGCAAATGGCTCCCACACCGTGGCGCCACGCTCGATCGCATACCCTGTCTCCGCGAATACCTGCTCCGTGGCGGATGTGGCATGCCCCTGCGGCGACACATCCACCGGGCCGAAGTCCACCGTCCGCGTGACGTCCAGCGTGTGCTCCGTATATGCCGCACCACCGCGCAGGCTCAGCTGCCCCCAACGGGTGTCGGCATACACGCCCAGGTGCGCGTCATCGCTGGAAGCGGAGGCATGGCGCGAACCGACCTGCAAGGAAGTCTGCGTATAACCGCCCACCGCGCCCAGGTGGCTACGCTCGCCCAGCGGCACATCCGCGCCGATCACAAAGCCGCCCAGCGCGCGCGATACACCGCCCGCGTTGCCATCACTGTCGCGATGGCCCCAGGAGCCGATGAACTGCCCCCACCAGGCGAGCTTTGCGGTGTCGCTGCCTTCCGTCACCGTGCTCTCCAGCTGGCGCAGGTGACCGGTGACCGCGTCGCGCACAAAGTGGCTGTCTTCGAGGAAGGCCCCCCGAGCGCTGGCGTAGATGTCGCCCGACAACTGATCGGCCGCTGCGCGAATGCCGCCATCGTTCGGCAGGTTGGTCACCGCACTGAACAGCGCATTGGCCGGCGCCAGCGACTGCACGCCATTCAACGCGGCGACCTGGTTGCGCGTACCGCCAACCACACCGAGACTGCGCTGCTGCACTACGTCCAGGTACACGTGCTGGGCATCCGCGGCCTGGGCAATGCCCAGCACGGCACTGAGCTGCGTCGTACCGCTCAGCACATAGGCACCGCTGATGCCCTGTGCCGCCGTCAACACCGTATAGCGCGCGCCCAGCAGGTAAGGCTGCCCCGCCGACGAGGGTGCCAGCGCCACCGCCGCACCGCCATTGAGGGTGGCCTGGCCACTCACGTTGATCTGACTGGATATACCCGACTGCAAGGGGTTGGCCGCGACCAGATAGACCGAACCGGCGCCCTGCAGATAGTTGCCGCCCACCACGAAGCCCTGATAGGTCGGCGCCACGGTGCCGGTGACGCTGAGGTTGCCGCCGACGTGGCCCTGACCAGTCAGCACACCGCTACTGGCAAGATTGCCGGCAATGCGGCCGTTGTTCTGCAGCCACCCCTCGTTGAGCACCGAGCCACCGACATTGCCGTTGTTGGCAAAGCGGCCCAGGTTGACCACGCCAGCGGCCAAAGAACCCGTCAGGTTGAGCGTGCCTTGCGCCGCGATACCCGTCGCACCGGTGTAGGTGTTTTGGCCGCTCAGGGTTTCCTGGCCGGCGCTGATCACCACGCCACCGCCACCGGCGCCGCTAAGGCCCCCGTCGGTGAGTTGGCCGGCGAAACTGCCCGATGCGTGAGACAGCATCAGCACGTTGTTGCCCAGTTGCACCATGCCCGCGCCCGACAGCGAAGTGATGTTGGTCGCCTGGGCCGCACGCGATATATCCAGCACGCCGTTCACCAGCACGTTGGACGATTGCGCCACACTGCCCGGACCAGCCAGGCCCAGCCAACCGCCCGCATCCACCCGGGTGATGCCGGTATAGGTGTTGATGCCACTGAGGTTGGCGATGCCACCCTGGTTGACTACCAAGGGTGCATTGCCCGAGATCACGCCCGCCAGGCCCAAGGGCCCCATCGCCGAGGTCACCGTAAGGCCACCTGCCATGTCGGTATCGGTCACGTAGAACGGCGTGTAGCCGGTGGACTGGTTGGCCAGGTCGTACATCACCGCATTGCGGAAAAAGAAACCGATGCCGTAGATCGCGCCATTCGGGAACCCGCCGTACGGGCCCACCGTAACCACGTTGGTGTAATCGCCATTGGAATCGTCGCCGCTGGTTACCGAACTGGGCTGCGCGCCTGGCGCCACGCCGGTGGTGGTGAGCGTGATGCCAGGGATCTCATCGCCATACGCGTTGATGTGACCGGCGGCGGTTTCCCCCGAAAGCAGGCCCACGCCGTTGTCGATCAACATGATGTTGGGCGTGCCGGTGTCGAACAGCGTGGGCAACGACGCACTGGATGTGTGCTTGCCATCGCTCAGCGCATACATGAACTGGGTATCGAACTGGTTGGCCGAAGGCGCACCCGACAGCGCGAACGTGCCCTGCGCGCCACCAATCCACGGCACCACGCTGAGAAACTGCGCGCGCAGCGACGGCGTGAGGCCCATGATCAGGCAACCGGCACCGCAGCTACCCGGTACCGCCGAGGTGCCATTGGCCTCCACGATATAGCCCGAAGACGTAAGCATGCCGGGTACGCCGTTACCGAAATCGCCGGCGCCGACGATGCCGTAGAAGTGCCCCTCTTCCGGCGCCACACCGTTGGCGAGATTCTGCTGAAAGCCCGTATCGACCTTCAGCGTCACGCCATTGGCGGTGCCCACCGTGGCGCCCGTGGCGGTGGAGGTGACATAGGCATAGTTGATCGCCACCGGTGCACCCGTTGGCGTGGCGTAGCTCGCCACCTGGTTGCCGGTGCTGGCGTTGTAGAACTGGAAACTCGACACGGTCGTGGCCGACTGCACGTAACCATAGGTGCCGTCACCGTACAGATAGAACTTCAGCTGCCCCACGCTCGCGCCGGGCTGGGTGGGAAACCACGCCGGCCCGCTGCCGTGGAGCGCGGTCAAACCCACGTCGATATTGAACGAATCCGAGCCGGTGTCGAACAGGTATTCCTGCGGCTGCGCACCGTTGACGCCCACGTTGATGCCGAGGCGGTAGCCGTACTGACCGCCGCCGTAGTTCTCCTGAATGATATCCAGCGGGATATCGCCCGCATGCGCCCACGACGAACACGCCATTCCGTACGCCAGCGCCAGGGCCAGCGGCTTGCATGCAACCTTGCTCATCGATTCTCCCCTCAACGTTTATCGGTGCTTCGCCAGCTCCTGCCAAGGCGAATAGCCGTCTATCCCGCGGTGTTAGCGCAGGCTCCCCGTCAACTGAGACGTTCGAGGGTTACAAAACGGAAATGGCGTGGCGGGCCGCCCGCTAGAAGTCGTAGCTGCCGCTCAGCAGCACGGCCCGACGCGTGCGCACCGGCACAAAGGTCTCGTTGAAATCGTCCGCATAAAGGCGGCGCCCAAAGAGGTTCTTGACGCCTAGCGTGACGCGCCAGTGCGGGGTGCGATAGGACAGGTTGGCGCCGAACTCGGCCTGCCCGGGTACGGCGTAATAAGTTTCGTAATCGGAGCTCTGACCGTAAGAACGTCCGCGCGCCAGCATGCCGGCAGCCACACCCCAGCCACGCAACGCTTCGCCCTGAAACCAATAGCTCGCCCACAGGTTGAAACGCTGTCGCGGCGCGCCGGTGGCCAGGGTGCCATCGTGGTTGCTGATCTCGGCGTTGGTATAGCTGCTGCTTATATCCAGCCCCGGCGTCACCTGGCCGACAAACTCCACCTCGACGCCACGGTTGGTCTGCCCGGGGCCCAGCTCGGCGAAGTTCGGCGGCTGCGGCGACACCAGCAGATAACTGTGATCGAGCATGATGCGATACAGCGACACGGTGAGTCGCGCGCGCTGATCGAACAGATTGAACTTGGCCCCCGCCTCCAACTGACGCGAAAGCGCCGGCACCAGCGGGCGACCGTTCTCACCCAGGAACGACACCGGCTGGAAGCCACTGGCCGTTGCCGCGTAGAACGCCACATCGGGCGTGAGCTTGTACACCAGGCCCGCATTGGGCACCCACTTGGTGCGGCGCGGCGTCCAGGGGTTGCCGTTCACGTCCTCGGTCGATACCGAATAGGCCGCGCGGCGCAAGGCCAGCAGCACATCCCAATGTTCGCCGAGTGAAAGTTGATCCTGCGCGAACAAGCCGTTGTCCACCGACCACGACGTACCGGAAATCGGTTCGTTGTCCTCGATGGCAATCACCGAGGGCACCGTGGGGAGCGGCGCATCCTTGTAGAGGTTATAGGTACCGTCGCCGTAGACGTGCACAAAGTCGTCGGCATGACCAATGCGCGAACGCGAGTAGTCAAAACCCAGGGTCACCGTATGCGTGACCGGGCCGGTGCCGAACACCCCGACCAGATCGTTCTGCCAGGAGTAGTACGCATCGTTGTAGCGATAGGACTCGGCCACCGCCGTCACATCGCCATTGGGGGAAGGGTTGTAGAAGGTCCAGCCCTTCTGGTCGTTGCGCTGCTCTACGTATTGCGCCCGACTGCGCCAGCTCCAGGTATCGTTGAGCTGCTGGTCCAGCAGCAGGTAGAGGCGATCGGTCTGGTAGTTGGCATAGTCGCGCTCATTGCCCGGCAGAATGCCGAATGGCGAGACCGACGAAAGGCTATTGCCCAGCAACACCACGTGATCGGGCATCGGCAAACGGTTCTCGATGCGCTGCGCACCCACCACCAACTGCGTGGTGGAGGTGCGCCAGGCGATCGACGGCGCGATATAGGCGCTGCGCCTGTTGCTATAACCCTGCGGCGAGCGGTCCGCGTACTCGCCCGACAACACCAGGCGATAGCTCAGCGCTGGATTGTGGCCAAGCGGACCGGCCAGATCCAGGCCCATCTGCGCCTCGCCGTGCTGGCCCAGCGTATAGCTCAGCTCGTGCAAAGGTTCGCTTTGCGGTTGCTTGATGGTCACGTTGACCAGGCCGCCGAAACTGTTGCCCGTGGTATCGCCCAATATCGATTGCGGCCCCTTGAGCACTTCCACGCGACTCAAGCCGATCAGCGGCGGGTAATCGCCCGAGCCGACAATGCTGTTGGGCATGCCGTCGGTCAGGCCATTGCCCACGTAGAAGCCGCGGATCTGGAACAACGGCAAGCCGTCCGAACCATCGATGTACTGCACGCCGGCCACGTTGCGCACCGCATCGGCCACGCTGAGTACCTGCTGGGAACTCATCAGGTCGCGCGTCACCACGCTCACCGACTGCGGCACATCGATGAGGTCGGCGTCGTTGCGCGATGCGGCGCTGGTCAGGTTGGCCATGAAGCCAACGTCCTTGCCGACCAGTGCATTGGCCTGCACGGGCAGCAGCTCCTGGACGTCGCGCGGCTCACCGGCGCCCACCGCATGGCCTGACTGCGTCGAGGGATGCGGCTTGATCACCACGGTATGGCTGTCGGTGAACTCGTAAAGCAGCCCGGTGCCCTGCAGCAGGCGCGCGATGGCCGCCTCGGCCGAATAGCTGCCGTTCAAACCGGTCGAGCGATAGCTCGCCACCGCGCTACCGGAGGTGAGCACCTGGACATTGGCTTGCTTGCCGAAGGCAATCAGCGCGGTGGCCAGCGGCTGCGCACTGATGGTGAAGTCGATGCGCGGGGCTTGCGCCGACGCCTGCGCACCCGCACCCGCGCAGGCGTCACTGGGCGCTGCCAGACATGCCGACATCACCAAGCAGCCCATCACGAGCAGCTGCGCACGCAACCTCATTCCCTTCGGCTCTCCCCAGGCGAAAGCGCCGAGTTTGGCACGGGCAGTGGTTACTTTGACAGCAATGCGCGGCGAATGAACGCAGTCTGACGCCAGACTTGCGGCTCATGGCGGTGGCGCTGGCATGCGTCACCGCATCGCCGCCCGGGTGGCGACGACGCGTTTACCAACGGACGGCTAGCGCTGCCCCGGGGTGTTCTCTGCATGGCTTTTTGCATGCGACAACAGTACCTGGCCACCCTCTTCGCGTACTTGCAGCGGCAGTACTTCCGGCAGGGCGTACAGCCAATCGTTGATGGCGTCGGTACGCACGGTGCCGGTAAAGGTCAGTGGCGCCAGATCCGCATCCACGATGCGTACCGGATGCTCGCTGTAGCGGTTGATGTTGGCCACCACCACCGACAACGGCTCGTTGTCGAACTCCAGCCGCGCATCGCGCCAGGCGGCAATCTGCGACGGATTGGTATTGGTGACGCGGAACGCCGGGTGCTGCGGGTCGTAGGAGACCTTATCGCCGGCCACTGCCTCGAAACCATCCTGGGTGCCGCTTACACCGTCGAAGATGCGTACCTTGCCTTCGGCCATGGCGATGGTGACGCGATCGCCCGTACGACGCACGTCGAACGCGGTGCCGACGTCTTCGATGGTGATCTTGCCGGCATGCACCACAAACGGACGCTGCTCGTTGTGGGCCACCTCAAAGTACGCCTCGCCCTCGGCCAGCTCGACCTGACGCTGATCGTGACTGAAACGCGTGGTGACGCGCGTAGCACCACCCAGCGACACACGTGAACCATCGTCGAGCGTGAGATCGCGTCGCGACGCCACGCCACTGGCATAAACCTGCGTGGTCGTCTGCTGGCGCAGCGCGGCCCAGCCAAAGTAGCCGCTCAGCAGCATCGCCATCACCGCAGCCGCCGCAGCCCAGGGGCGCCAGTGACGGGCCGCGGGAGCCGTCGGCGCGAACTCGGCCAGCAATCGCGTACGCGTCACCTCGCCCAATTGACCCAGGCGCGTGGCCAGTTCGGTAACACGCTCAAAGGCCAGCAGATGGCTGCTGTCTTCATCCGTCCATGCCAGCCACTGCGCGGTGGTGCGCTCGTCGGCCGCGGGGTCGCTCAGGCGCATCCACCAGTCCGCGGCGATGCGCAAGGTTTGTTCGTTCGGGGTATTGGCCATCATGGCATCTCCGGTTCGTCGACCCGCGCGCGGCAATGAGCCAGGGCGTTGGCAACGTGATAGCGCACCATGCGCTCGCTGATTTTCATGTCCCGTGCGATAACGCCGATGTCACAGCCGTCGATGACATGCCGGACAAACGCGCGTGCCGTCTTGGCGGGTAGTTCACGCAATGCGCGATACAGCTTCTGCAACTGGTCCGTGGCGGCGGCGTGGCGCTCGGGGATAGGCGCCAGATGCAGATCGTCCGCCGGCGCATCGAGCGGGTTGTCCTCGCGCACCTGGCGCATGCGCAGGCGATCGACCGCCAAGTTGGAGGCTATTTTGAACAGATAGGCGCGCAACGACTCCACCTGATCGGGACGTTCCAACGTCACCAGGCGCACATAGGCTTCCTGCGCGACCTCTTGCGCATCGGAAAACGAATGAAGACGGCACTGCAGAAACGCCACCAGCGCACGGTTGTGCTCTCGGAACAGATCGGCCACGCGCATGGCATGGGCAGGATCGAGGTTCACACTGGCATGTCCTGGGGCCTTGGCTAACTTGTCCACCGAGCTCCCTCGAGCATCGCGGGTAGCACCCGGGGTAATTCTACCCCCTGCTCCACCCGCTCCCGCTCCGGCCAACGGGCGGGTTGAATAAGTGCCTGGCTGATCAGCTGGGCGGCCTGTGCCCTCAGCTCGCCTCGCTTGCGATAGCTGGAGCGGTGTTTGCTGGGCACGTCGGCCTCGCTGCGATGATGCAAGGTCTCCGGCAGCACGTACCAGCCACCGTTCAACGCGACGCCACCCTGCTCCAGCCAGAAGGCATCGTAATCGGCCAGGAAGCGCCGGCGCTTGTGCAGCGGATGCGCCTCGTTACCCACCGCCAGCACATACTTGATGCCGTAGGCCTCGGCAAAGGCGTAGGCCAGCTCCAGCATCAGCTGCTTGGGCCGCATGCCATGCATCTGGCGCGTAAGCACGCGCACGCGCTCACGACCGTCCTCGCCGTCCGGGCCCTGGATACAACCGATGGTCAGCGTGGGTCGCACCTCATCGATCACGGTGAACACCAGGCGATACAGCATGCTGCCGTTGGTATCGGTGAGCTCCAGGCCCAGCTCGCCCTCGCAGCCCATCGCAATGGACGGGCGCAGGTGCAGTTGCAGGCGACTGTCGTCCTTCAGCGCCAGTTCGCCCAGGGTGGCGCGCCCGCGCACGTAGACCGCCTCGAACAGCGTCGCCGGCATGCGCTTGAGCATGCTGCGGTAGTGGCTTTCGATGCTGCGCAGTCGCGTGGGGCGATGCCAGTGGCGATTGACGAAGCGATGGAGATGACGCTCCTGCAGGCGCGGATCGCGCGCCACGGCGGCACGCATCAGCGGGTGATCCTGCAAGAACGTCAGGAAACGGTGGTGCGACACAGCCATGCCGATCGCACGCACAAGGTATTTGGCCGCCGACACGCGTCGCTGCGAGGGCGAACCCGCCCAGTCGTGACGATCACGCAAGGAGGCGAACCACTTACCCCATCCAAAGTGGCCATCCGTGGCATGGCTCTCCAAAGGTCCAGCAACCCGCGGGCTCAACGCCCCCGCCGTGCGCAGTTCGCGCTCCAAGCCGCGTTGCGCCGCAAAGGCGCAACCGCTGGCGGCGAACACCAGTTCGGCATCCAGGGGTTCCTCCCCTGGCAGAAGAGTCCGTTCGTTCAAGGCGCGCCCATCCCACGTAGTTGCTGTGACGTGAGCTATGACGGGCGAGCGGGGGAAAACGGAAATGAAATTCGAAAAAAATTACGTCACACCCAAAAGCTTGCGCCAGACTGACAACGCGACTGCCCGCCCCCGCCACCGAGGGGGAGCCCATCACTTCACCCGCCAGGCCGTTCCATCCTGGACGTGGTTGCGCGAGCCACCAAACCTCACTCGGCTGGATGCGTCTGCGTAAAGGTGAGCGGCTGCGCGCGCCCATCCTGGCTGAAACGGCCGCTGATCGCGTCGCCGCTGGTGGCCACCTGCCCGGTGAACGTGGCGGGATGGCCTGCAATCGCCACGGCCAGGGTCACCTCGTTGCCCTTGTTGGACAGCGTAACCGGCGCCTGCGTGACCTTTTGTGCAGGGATATCCAGTGTGAAGGTGGGGCTGGCCCCGTAAGTCACCTGGTGCAGCACCACATGCTCACCGCCAGCGAGCTGCCCTGCCCAATCCTGGCGTTCGATGGGAAGATCCAGCGCAGCGATGCCTTGGTTGGTTTTCCAGCCGCTGCCGAGGTACTCCATGAAGTTCGCGGTCTGCTCCGCCACACGCTCGCCGAACCGATCCGCCACCAGATGCAGGGCCAGATCGATGCCGGAATTGAGGCCGCCCGCCGTGAAGGTTATCGGGTCGGCCTGTACGTAACGCACATCCTTGACCAAGGTCACCTTGGGAAACTCCCGCTCAAAGTTGCCGAAGTACCAGTGGTGGGTCGTGGCGTGCTTGTCATTCAACAGCCCAGCCCGGGCCAGCTGAAACGCGCCCGTGCAGACCGACACCACCGTCACGTGCTTGACGTGCAACTGCTGCAGCCACGCTTGCAACGCCGGGCTGCCGTGCTGTGCCGGCACCACTACGATGTCCGGCAGCGGCGCGTGGTCGAAATCGTAGTCCGGCGTAATGGTGAGTCCCGGGCGATTGGCGCCAGCGCTTTTGAGTGGCGCGGTGCTTTCGGAAACGGTGTAGAGCGCGTACGGCGAAATCTCCTTTCCCTTCGCATCTTTCAGGGACGTGTCCTGGAACACCTCCCAAGGGCCGGCGATATCCATCACGTTGGCGTGTTCGCTGATGGCGAATGCCACTTTGATCATGCCGTCCTGGAGCGCGCCGTCATGGAACATGACGTCATGCGGTGCGGTCTTCGCTGGCGCCTCAGCCGCCATCCCGGCCACCGGCAGCATGGCCAGCACGGTCAACCATATAAGCCCTTTCATCGGCGTCTCTCCCCAGGAAAAGCCGCAGTGTGACCACGATACGCGAGCGGTGACGGCCACAATGCCGACAAATACGGCCAAGCTCAGCCCACAAAGCGCTCGCGATACTCGCGCGGCGTCGCCCCATAGCGCTGGCGAAAAGCGCGGCGAAACGCATCAGCACTACGAAACCCCAGGCCGGCGGCGATGCGCTCGATGGAGGCTTGGCTCTCGATCAGGCGCAAACACGCCTGTTCTAAACGCAAACGCTCAAGGAACCTCGCCGGCGTCGTGCCAAAGGTGCCGAGAAAGACCCTGCGGAAATGCCGCGCGCTCATCGCTACCTGCTCGGCCATGTGCTCCACGGTCAGCTCGTGATCCAAGTGCGCCATCAACCAATCGACCAGCGCCGCCATGCGCCCGCTGCCTTGCGCCTGTGCCGTCAACGGCGCGGAGAACTGGGCCTGGTTGCCCGGCCGCTTCACATACATCACCAGGAATTGCGCGACGGCGAGCGCCGCCGCTGCGCCCAGATCCTCCTCGACCAAGGCAAGCGCGAGATCCATGGCCGCCGTAAGGCCGCCCGAGCTGGCATAGGGACCGTCGCGAAGAAACAGGCAGTCGGCCTCCACCCGCAAATCGGGATATCGGCGCGCGATATCGTCCGCAAAATGCCAATGCGTAGTCACGCGGCGGCCACTGAGCAAACCGGTGGCGGCCAGGATATACAGGCCGGTGCACACCGATACCATGCGCCGCGTGCTGCCGGCGCGCTCGCGCAACCAGTCGAGCAGCCGTGAATCGCCATCCGCCACACGACTGCCGGCGCCACCTGGTACCAGCAACGTATCCAGGGGCGGGGCATCTTCCAGCGCGCCATCGGGCACGAAAGTGAGGCCATTCTCCGCACGTATCGGCGCACTGCCCAGGCCGATGATATGGAACTGATAGGGCGCTGCGCCTTTCGCCAGTGCGTTGGCCGCGCCGAACACATCGAGCGGGCCGACCAGATCAAGCGCCTGCATCTGCGGGTAAACCAGCAGACCGATGGCTCTCATGCCATCGCAACCGTCAACCGTGTCCATGCTTGCGATGGCATGCGCGCTGAACTCGTCGTGTGCGAAATGGGCACCCCACGATAAGCCAGCGCACCGCACCACGCAATCGCCGACATGGCTACGGAGTCCACCCATCACTGAACGATGTTCCGACGTGTCCGGAACACCCCGCCGCTGAAGCTGCGGACTTATGGGGGATCTGCTGGCCCCTTAGAGAGCCATCATCAACGCTGAGCCCATCTCGACATGGGCCGTCTACAGCAAGCCTAGTTGCGTCGCCTTCAACGTAGCTGACGCACGCGTGGTGCACTCCAATTTTCGGAACACGCTCTCGATATGGGTGCGCACCGTGCTTGGACTGATCGCCAGCTTGCGGGCAGCTTCCTTGTTGCTCGCACCGAGGCTGATCCAGCGCAGGACATCGCGCTCGCGGGGTGTAAGCAATGCAGTCACCGGTGCCATGGCCGGTTTGCTGCTTCTCGCCCGAGGTTCCTTGAAGAGCGCGCGGACAACATCCGCGTCGTGGCGGCCGGCGGCAGCCTCCGCCGTCATCAATGCCATGGCGTCGGCCGCATCCATGGCGTCTCGCCACGGACGCGGTGCACGTAGCGCGGCCAAGGCGGTGGCCGCCGACAGGATGCGCCCTTCGATAGGCATGCCGGCTGCCTTCACCGCCCGGTAATAACCGGAGCCATCCGGCCTCTCGTAGGCGTATGAAGCGATATCCACTTCGCCGGCAAGCGCGCCAAGTTGTCGCGCGGCCCGCCCGGTCCAGTAAGGAACAAGTCGCACGCGCTCCCACTCCGGCTCCATCAGCTTGCCAGGTGTATTCCACACCATGTTCGGCACGGCGGCGCGGCCGATGCCATGAATGAGCGCCGCCCGATACACCTTCTGCTGGCGGGCTTCGTCCAGCTCAAGCGCCATCGCGGCATTTTTCGCCAGCTGCGCCACGCGCCGCGAATGCCCGGTCATCCATGGCAGTTTCAGGTCGATGATGTCGGCCAGTATTTCCAGCGACGTGGTACGACCGGCGAATACCGCATCGAGCGAACACGCGCTGCATAACGTCGGATCATTTTCCAGTTCGGCCAGCCAGCGCGATGCGTTGTCGATAAGCAGCGATGCAAGCCCGATGGGATACAACACGTCCGCCCGCTGACCAATGAGTTGGCACGCCTGCTCAAGGCCATAGAGGCGATGGAAGATGTCCAGATCGCCGGCGAGCGAAGCCGTGTAGACCGAGGATGGAACCTGTTCGCCGTGCAAGCCATCCGGAGCGCCTGCGCCATTGTGGCTTTCGAACAGATGACGCAGCGCGAACTGCGCCGCTTCGCTCAATCCCAGCTCCTTGGCGATGTCACCGGAAACCTCGCAGTGGATGCGCGACAACGAGTGAAACGCCGATCCACTGCCTTTGGTGCCGGCGCGAAAGCCACCGCTGGAGGACTGGATGGCGAGCAAGGCCTTGCGACCGCCCACGTCGTCCCCTACCAGTCGAGCGAACTCGGGGGCATTGGCGGTGCAACCGGACCAGCGCAGCAACGCCACGGTAGCCGCCTCCGCGCAGGCCACCTCGTCGGCCCCCGCTGCCCTGGCCAGTTGTCCGGCTATCCAGGCGACCCGCGGCGAGTGATCGATGGGCTGCCCCATGGCGAGGTCACCCACGAACGCGATCGACCGGACCACGTCAAGCAGGGCAACGCTCGAAACCTCTGCGTCAGATCGGGACATGTTCATGGGTGGGGAGCATAGCGGCAGCCGCCTCGCCAGGGCCTCGGTCATTCAACCGATGGTGGGCGCCGATCCCGGCGCGCAAGCTTCGTCTCAAGGTCGACCGCACGATTCGTCCTCCCCCCGCGATGTACGCCCCGCTTCGTTTCGTCAAACAACCTCTGGAGAATCTGATGAACATCAAAGCTTTTGGCCTTTCCGCCCTCACCGCCATGGCCTTTGCAACCACGGCGGCCGCCACCGGCGCCGCCACCCCCAAGGCGCAGGAATCCATCCGCAATGTCGTGCTCGTGCACGGCGGTTTCGTCGACGGCTCCGGCTGGCAGAAGGTCTACGACATCCTCAAGAAGGACGGATACAACGTCACTATCGTCCAGAACCCCACGGCGACACTCGCCGATGACGTGGCCGTCACCAAGCGCGCCATTGCCCAGCAGGACGGCCCCGTCGTCCTCGTCGGCCACTCGTACGGCGGCGTGGTGATCTCCGAGGCGGGCAACGACCCCAAGGTGCAGCGCCTTGTGTACATCGCCGCCTTTGCACCCGATGCAGGTGAGTCGGTTCAGAGCCTGATCGCCAATCCGCCCCCGGATGCTGCGCAGCCGCCGATCCTGCCGCCGCAAGACGGTTTCCTGTTCCTGGATCGCGCAAAGTTCGCCGCCGCTTTTGCGGGTGACGTACCGGCCGCCGAAGCAAGCTTCATGGCCGATTCGCAGGTGCCGTGGGGTGTCCAGGCCTTGGGCGGACAGGTAACCCTGCCCGCATGGAAGTCGAAGCCGAGCTGGTATCTGGTCACGATGGACGACCACATGATCCCTCCCCAGGCACAGCAGATGATGGCCAAGCGCGCAGGCTCGACGGTTGTCGAAACCTCCGGCAGCCATGCCATCTATGTCTCCAAGCCGGCGGTCGTCGCCAAGCTCATTGAGCAGGCGGCGCACGACAAGAAGTGAGGGTAGCCAGGGAGCGGGGCGCCATAGGCGCTCCGCTCCCTTTTCCTTTGATGAGGGCATGCCCCGGCACCTGAGCGCCACTGACCGAGGACTGGCTCGGCTCCTCGCCAAGCCCGGCACTAGCCAAGCAAGGCTTTGATCCCTGTCAGAGTGACTGTCCGCGACGGATGTCCATACTCCCTCTGAGAGACTCATGGAGGCGGTCGGAATACAGCCGATAGAAGCTCGCCGATGGTGACGACTCTATGCGCGTAAGCAACTGGACCATCGCCATGCGTTGCGTGCTGTCGGGCACCCCGCCAGCCAACGTGACCAAGCTGAGCCATGCGCCGGTTCGCGTATCGAGGTCATCGACATCCGCAAGTCGCATGGCTTCCGCATACGCATGCATGGCGCCCGCACGATCACCCGACACCGTCATGAGGTCCGCACGCCGCCGCCAGACAGGCGCCATGCGGCGTGGGTCCGCGGGCCAGGTGGCGGCAACCAAGGAGGCGGCGTCGGATACGAGGTGCTCGGCGTCCGCTGTACGCCCTGCACGCATGGCGACGTGCGCGCAGACGAGATCCAGACGAACATGGACCGGCGCCTGCATAGCCGGCACCTGCTGAAAGTACGGCTCGCAGGTGACCAGCGCGTGCGCCTGGTCGCCCCACTTGTCGTCCCATTCTGCATTCGCCTGATCGATGAACCCGGTCAGCACCACCTTGTTGCCCTTCCATCGCTCGGCATGGATTTCCGCGGAGGCGGTGCGCAACAGTTCCTGCGCCTCCACATGCCGGTCTGAGGTGGCCAGCAGATTACCCAGGTACATGCGCGATCGTGCAACGAGGAAGTGGCCATCGCCCCACACGGTGTCTTGCGTGGATAGGGCCTGCCGCAGAAGGGGCTCCGCCTCCGCGGGACGCAGCAAGGTGCTCAACGCCAGCCCGGTCTGCTCCTCAGCGGCTGCCGTTTTCCAATTCAGCTCACCAAACTGCTGCTGATTGTTGATCATGCCCGAGCGCGCGGCTTCGTAGGCGTCTTGAGGCCTGTCCAACAATAGGTAGAACTGGACCATGCGCTCCATCACGGAGCCGTATTCACTCTGGCCGTAGCGGCCACGCCAGAGTTCCGCGGCCATCTGCAGGTGCTTGAGATCATCCGCGTCGCCTGCGGGGTGCGAGTGCATGCCAAACGCCGCGACTTGATAGTGCGCGCGCGCCAGGCGATCGGGCGAAGACACTCCCGCGGCCTCGTAAATGGCGAGCGCCTGCTTCGCATCCTGGTAGGCCTGCGGGTATTTGCCCTCCCCTTCCAGATCCGAGGTGCGATCAAGCAGGGCGTCGGCGTACTCCGGGCTGCGCTCACCCATTTGGTTGCGCGACTGAGCGAGCCTGGCCGCGTGAAGCTTAGCCGACGCGTCGGCCATGCCAAGGCTGGTGGTCAGCGCCGCGAGGTCGTGCATAAGCTGGAACCGGGCTTGCGGCTGATCGGGCATGCTGTTCGCAACGCGTTCGGCCGCCACCGCCACCAGCTCGTGCGCCGGCATGTTCCTTGTGCTGGTGTCCGGGATAGGTTGGTTCTTCGGATTGAAGATGCTCAACACAAACCGGTAAACGGCTTCGGTACGAGCGGCCTCCGTTCGCGCCGCCCGGGCTTGCTGCAGCGCGATGCCCGTGACGCATAGCAGCGCCACGATGGCCATGACGCCCATGGACACCGCCACTTTGTGGCGACCCGCAAATCGCGCCAACCGATACCAGGCGCCAGGACGGCGGGCCGTGACAGGTTCGCTGTGGAGATAGTGCTGCACGTCAGCGGCTAGCTCGCGCACGGTCGCGTAGCGGTCGCGCGGCTGCTTCTCCAGCGCCTTCAGGACGATGGTATCCAGATCGCCCCGGATCGCGCGGCGCGCCGTGGGCTGGCTTAGCCGCTCACTGGGGCGTCGCGGTACGCATTCGACCACCGCCTGGCTCAGCGCTTGCCGACCAGGGCGCTCTGTCTCGTAGGGACTGGCACCCGTCAGCAGGCGATAGAGGAGTACGCCGAGGGCGTAGACATCGGCCGCCATGCCGGGGCGTTCGCCAAGAATCTGCTCCGGCGCGGCGCCCTCCAAGGACAGCGGCGCGCTACCAGCGAGCGTCAGGGTGGATGCGTCATCGTCCGCATCGAGCAGTTGGGCGATGCCGAAGTCCAAGAGGCGCACCTGCCCCTCTTCGTTGACCCTGACGTTGCCTGGCTTGAGATCGCGGTGCAGCACCAGCTGCCCATGCGCGTACTGCACTGCATCGCACACCTGCAGGAATAGCCTGAGGCGCTGCTCGATGGTCGCCTCTCGCTGATGGCACCAGTCCATGATGTCCGCGCCAGCCACGTATTCCAGCGCCAGCCACGCTTGGCCATTCGTATCGACGCCCGCATCGTACAGGCGTGCGATATGCGCGTGGTTGAGCCCCGCAAGAATCGAGCGCTCCCTGGCAAACCGCTTGCCAAGCTGACCCGCGCCATACCCTGGCAGCGGCAGCTTGAGCGCCACCTCGCGATCGAGCAATCCATCCTCGCGATAAGCGAGCCAGACCTCCGCCATGCCGCCGCGCCCAATGCACGTGCGCAACCGCCACGGGCCAATGCGGTCTTCCGGGCGATGGATGGAGAGGTGTTGAACGGGGCCACCATTGGCCAGGGCGGGCAGCGTCTCGAGAAAGTTCGATGCGACAGCGTCCCGCGAGGACGCCAGGAGTTCGCGAAGGCGCGTGACGACGGCCGGGCGGTCCTGCTCCCAGGCAGCCAGCTGCGACGCCTGCTCCTCGGGTGTCAGGTCCAAGAGAATATCGAGTAGCGGAGATAGCTGGGCCCAGGCAGCCGCATCGGACTCCGTCATTTCAGCGCCTCCCACAGCAGCGCGCGAGCTTTTATCCAATCCCGCTGCAATGTTCGGCGAGAAACGTTCAGTACTTCAGCCGCCTCCACTTCATCCAGCCCAACGAAGTAGCGCAGCTCAACCACGCGCGCAAGGCGTGCATCGAGCTTATCGAGGGCCTGCAGCGCCTCATGCACGCGAAGAATTTCTTCGTCGCCGCCAAGGGGCGGCAGGTCCGTGACCAGCGTGACCTGCTGCAGATCACCACCGCGACGCAAGGCCGATCGCTCGCGTACGGCATCCACCACCACCGATCGCATCGCCCGCGCTGCATAGCCCAAGAAATGGGCGCGACTTTGCCACGCCCCCTCTCTTCCGGATAGACGGACCCACGCCTCGTGCACGAGCGACGTCGTATTGAGCAGGGTCAACGCTTCACCCCTGCGCAGACGCTGATGGGCGATGCGCTTGAGTTCGTCGTAGGACGCGGCGACAAGATCGCCGTCCGCAGAAAGGGGGGGATTAGACATGGGCGGGCCTTGGCGATGTACCCGGAGCCAGGCCCGGTGCGCCCTCCGCACCGCGGAGTGACGGAGCCGCGCCGAGCACCGCGCAGGCATGGTGCCAGATTCATGGGATCGAATGGCGCTTTTGGCGACCGGACTCCGTATGGGTAGGTAGGCGACCTGTTCGCCTTGCCTAAGGCCCAATGAAAGGACATCCATGAAAAGCCCTTCCCCGCTCCTGTGCCTGCTCAGCGCCGCCCTGTTGGCCGGCTGCGGCAAGCACGACGCGCCCGCCAACACCGGACCAGGCGCCAGTGCGTCCGGTGACAGCAGCATCCCGGCGAGTACACCGACGGCGCCCGAACGCCGCGAAGCCAAGGCGATGGACGCCTATGAGTTGATCGACCTGTCGCCACCCAGCTTTCCCGACCCCGTCTATCTCGGCCTTATCAAGCAAGTGCGATCGGCGTTCTGGTCGGCTGCGCCCAAGGACATGGACAGGCTCGCCTTCGACTACCTGAGCGACTATCGCGCGGAGACCGACACATTCAAGCGCGCGGATATTGCCAAGAGCCACGCCGCCGAGCTTGACCAGGCATACAGCGATGCCCAACAGCGCCATGACTACGCCGTGCGGACCAATAGCCTGATGCAGGTATTTCCGTATGACGCCGCCACCGGCGGATTCAAGGTGCTGTTCGCCAGCGACGACGAACGCACGGTCGTGGGCGTGTTTCGGAGCACCGGCAACCAGCATCCCTACGGCACATGGAGCTTTCGGTTCGTCGGCATACCGAGGGAAATGACGGGGCACGAGGCCGTCTACAAGCCCAAGGACGAAGCCGAAGCACGCGCGATCGAGGCCGCGCTGTCCGCGCAACGTAGCGCCGGCGACGGCAGCGTGAACGTCTTCGCGCAATACGAAGGTCACCCGCTCGCCACCATCGCAAGTCCCGCCAAGGACGACATCATCATCTTCGGCATTGATGCGATCACGGCCGTTGACCGTAAGACGGGCAAGACCCTGATGACTTTGGGCGGGAAAGAGCTGGGGCCCATCGAGGTGAAGTGTTCCAGCACGCGCAAGGCACTCCACCTGGCCGAGCCTCCCGCCGCCGGCTTCGCAGCATCGAGTGCGCCGTCGTGCTGACGCTGCCCGCCATTCCATCTCCCCGCCACGAGGACACTCTCTTGAAACGATCAATCGCCGTGGCGTTGACCACGCTAACTCTTATCGCCTGCTCATCCGGCCCCAGCACCGAGGATGTGAAGGCCGCCGTTCGCAAACAAATGACTGCCATCGCAGGCTCGCAGGGCGCGGATATGTACGCCAGGGAGATTGATGCCATCAAGGTGCTTGGCTGCAAGTCCGCTGACCGCGGTTACGAATGCGATGTCCAGGGACCGGCCGGCGTGCAACGCCAGCGTTTCATCAAGACGGACAATGGCTGGGTACTCGCGCAATGAACTTCGGGCGGCGCCCCACATCCAGCGCCTCCTTCCCTGCACAGACGGGTCTTGAAGCTCTTGCAACATCCGAAGCACGCATGCACAAATCGAAGGACCGATTGAGCCATTCGCACCCCGTATAGCCGGTGCACTGATATCCGCATCCGCTTGGAAGCGGATATCAGCATAGCTTGGGATCTAAAACTTGACACATGCTTGCCGGCCGCACCGGACACCTGCGATCAACCTCCGTTGTTTGATGGCCTGTGGCGCGACCTGCGATCGCTCGATGAGCGCACCGGCGAGGTGGATCGGGCGATTGCGCGCATCGCGCAGACCGATCCGGAAGCCAAGCGTCTGCCGCATCTGCGTGGCGTGGGCCCGGTCGGAGTCACGGCCCTGATCGCAGCCGTCGGTGATGGCAAGCAATTTAGCAGCGGCCGCCAGATGGCCGCATCGCAGGGCCTCACGCCTCGCCAACACAGCTCGGGTGGCAAGGAGCGCCTGCTGGGTATCAGTAAGCGCGGCGATGCGTACGTGCGTGGCCTGCTTGCGCATGGCGCTCGCTAGGCGCTACGCACCGCGCCGACAAAGGATGCTCGATTGAGCCAATGGGTCATGCGATTGTCTCGGCGCGCCCATCCCAACGTCGCCTGTCTGGCGCTTGCCAATAAAACGGCGAGACTTGCGTGGGCACTTCTCCGTCACCATCACGATTACCAACCGGCCCTGGCGGCGGCCTGAAAGAAACGTCCGAACACCCTCCATCCACGATTGCTAGCCCACCGAACGATGGCGAACCGGTCGAAACCGGCGCCGGCAGAACCCTGAAAGGTCCAGGTGCTTAAAAGCACAAGAAAGCGATGGGGAGCCGGCGCGCGACCAGCCCATCATGGCCCAGCACCGCTAAGCGCTGTGGTTGTCAGAGGCCGGATATACGCGTGCGGTCGACACGGACACCAAAGCTCGGGAGGCTTGCAACGGAGAGGAGTCCATATACGGGCCTATGACTTCCGTGCAAGTAGAAACTTGCTTATGTTTCGTCGCAGCTCCAAGTCGCTAAGCCCCTGCGCCTCGTCGTCTGCGGCAATAGCATATTCGAACGCCAAGCCCTCTTCCCCGATAGCTTTGTAGCGCGCGGCGAGAGCAAACCGGATCGATACGCGATACTCGCGGGCATCCTCTTCAGTCGCCGCCTCCAATGCCCGAAGATACAGAGGAATAGCCGCACTATCGCTCGTCGTGAAGTCCCCCAAACTCTCCCATAAGAACGGATGGTTGTACCCGCCAAGGCGTTGCGCCTCGCAGTAGTCCCTAAGTGCGTTGTAGTTCGTCCAATATCGGTCAGTCCGGTCCTCGTTCGCGAGGAGGGTCGCGAACTCCATGACTCGGTCCCAAACCTCTGCCTTCAACTCCATCCGCCCTCCTTTCTGGCCTCGCTGGGAGTGTCCGCTCCGGATCGAAAACAGACCTAAGTCTTCTTACGGCGCCAGCCACAACAGGCAGTAGTTTTACGCAAATTCGTGCGGTATTTCTGCGGTCGAACCGCCACGACTGTTCGTGATCTCATCCACGAAACCCTAATAGCCGAAGGTGACCGCCATGCACTTGCACTTGAAGTGGTCGCTTGCTTGCGTGATCGCTGCCGCGAGCATGAGCCCCTTGGTCGCACAGGATTACACCTTCAAAGGCGGCTACCCAACGCCAGAGACGGTGCAGAAAGCGTACGACGATGCTGATTTGGCACGTGCGATCGAGGCGTACAAGTTCTTCTTTCCTACGGTTTCTATACTGGGCACGTGGACGGGCAACATCAACGCGGGAACGCAGCCCAACGAAGTGATGCTGATCTTGCACGGTACGCCGGAGCAAGTTGTGTTCACTCCCAATTCCGATACGCCATATGCAGGTGGAAACTTAGACCTCTCGCATGGCCCGATCGTGGTGGAGATGCCAGCCGGACCGTTGATGGCTGTCGTCAACGACCTGAACCAGCGCTACGTGATGGACATGGGCATACCCGGCCCGGACAAAGGAAAGGGTGGCAAACACCTGATTCTTCCACCCGGCTACAAAGGGACGATCCCTGCCGGATATCACGCGGTGGAGGCAACGACCGATCGCGTTCTGCTACTGGTCCGCGTAATTCCGCCTAAAGGCGATGAAGCTGCCGGCGTGGCGTTGCTAAAGACGGTCAAGATCCACCCGCTCAACCCTTCACCGGATTGGAAAGGCATCACGTGGGTCGACCAAGGCAAGAAGTCCGGAGACTTCTCGCCGGTGAGCTGGGAGCGCAAGCTCGACTACTGGAAGCAGCTCAAGAGCGTCATCGACAATGATCCGCCTTATGAGGCGTACCGCATGGAGTACGGGCGGCTGGCAACGCTCGGCATAGAAAGGGGCAAGCCGTTTGAGCCCGATGCGCGTATGGCCCGGATTCTGGAGAAGGCGGCGCAAATGGCCAACGACCAAATGCGTGTGCAGTCGTTCGCCGACCGTCGCCCTGACCGCGTGGTCTGGCCCGACCGTCATTGGGAATGGGCCGTACTACGCCCCGAGGATGACACCTTCGATCTACCCACCTACAAGGATCTGGACGCCCGTTCGAAGTGGTTCTACCAAGCCCAGATCGAGTCGCCCGCCATGTTCCGCCGTGACGCGAGTGCAGGCTCGATGTACTGGCTGGGCGTGCGGGATGCCAACAATGCATTCCTGGATGGCAGCAAGACCTATAAGTTGTCGGTGCCGCTACCTGTTCCCGCCAATCTGTTCTGGTCCATCACTGTGTACGACCCGGATACCCGAAGCGAGATCGTGACCAAGCAAGACAAGGCCGCGCTGCGTTCAATGTTCGAACTGAAAGGGCTGACAGGCTCAACTGTTGATCTGTACTTCGGTCCCAAGGCACCGATCGGTCATGAAGGGCAGTGGATTCAGACTATCCCCGGCAAAGGATGGTTCACTTATTTCCGCATCTATGGCCCGCAACAAGCGGCATTTGATGGAGCGTGGAAGCCAGGCGACTTCGTGGAAGTGAAGTAGCATTCCCGGCCCTGCCCAATGTCCGCTTCGGGTTGCGGTTTCAGCCGGTCGTTGCAACAAATTGATGAAATCGTTCGGCCGGTGTTTCGAAGTTTAGAGTCTTTCGCGGCCTTCCGTTGAAACGCCTGGCCACGGCATTGAGTTGCCCTTGCGTAACCCCGGAGAGATCGATGCCCTTGGGGAAATACTGCCGCAGAAGGCCGTTGGTGTTCTCGTTCGACCCACGCTGCCATGGGTTGTAGGGATCGCAGAAATAAACCGTGATGTCGGTGGCCAACGTGAAGCGCTGGTGTTGGGCCATCTCCGACCCTCTATCCCAAGTCAGCGATCGAAACAGCTCCTGAGGAAGTTTGCGTGCGTGCTTGATCAGCTGGTCGGTCACCGTTTGGCTATCCCGGCTATCCACCTGCACCAGCATGACGAAGCGTGAGTACCTCTCGACCAGTGTGGCGATCTGGCTGTTCCGGCCACCAAACAACAGATCGCCTTCCCGATGGCCCGGCACGGCCCGGTCCTCGACCTCGGCAGGACGCTCGCGGATCGAGATCGCATCGGTAATCTGCGCGTGGTCTGCCGTTTTCTGCGTATGGTGTCGCGAGCGGCGCATGGCTCGGGTGCGCCGCAAGTGCGCCAAAAGCTCTTTTTTCAGCGCTCCGCGTGCCTGGATGAAGAGACTCCGATCGATCGTTTCGTGCGACACCTGACGCGCCTCATTGCCCGGATATCGATGTTTGAGCCAGCCGGCAATCTGTTCCGGCGCTCATTGTTGCCGCAGCTTAGCGGCTACCAGGCGCGCCAGGACGCGATGACGGACTAACTTGCATGCCTTGGGGCGTCGCGCGCGATCCCAGGCCTGGTGGTCAGCGCGGCTGGCTCGATAGTGATCCTTCCCACCGTT
>NZ_JAELTT010000219.1 GCF_016428975.1 Dyella sp. ASV21 | reverse complement strand
CCCCCCCCCCCCCCCCCCCCCCCCCCCCCCCCCCCCCCCCCCCCCCCCCCCCCCCCCCCCCCCCCCCCCCCATCTTGACAACACGTCGAGTTCTACCGAGATTCGGTCACGGGTCTCGTGGGCTCGGAGATGTGTCCAAGAGACAGGCGGGGCGCGCAGCCGGGTGACTTGGACACCGGCACCAACAGGCGGCCGAAGCCGCAAAAGTGTTCGTAATCGCGATCGCCCAGCGCGAGCAGACCGTACTGGAGCTGTCTCTTATACACATCTGACGCTGCCGACGACAACGTTCGGGTGTAGATCTCGGTGGTCGCGGGGTGATGAAAAAGGGGGGGGGGGGGGGGGGGGGGGGGGGGGGGGGGGGGGGGGGGGGGGGGGGGGGGGGGGGGGGGGGGG
>NZ_JAELTT010000218.1 GCF_016428975.1 Dyella sp. ASV21 | reverse complement strand
CCCCCCCCCCCCCCCCCCCCCCCCCCCCCCCCCCCCCCCCCCCCCCCCCCCCCCCCCCCCCCCCCCCCCCCTCTAATGATCCCCCCACCACCGAGATCTACACCCGAACGTTGTCGTCGGCAGCGTCAGATGTGTATAAGAGACAGCGGCATTGGCGGGCCTGCAGAACGGCGACATCCTCATCGGCATCGGCAACCTGCGCGTACCGGATCTGCGCACGCTGCAGCGCAGCCGAGGCCGAAGCCATGGCCTTAGCGTGCGGCAACAGCTCCCGAGCCAATGCGGTAGGCGCCAGGCCTTGGGGCGAACGGGTGAACAACGCCGCGCCCCTGTCTCTTATACACATCTCCGAGCCCACGAGACCCGTGACCGAATCTCGTATGGCGTCGTATGGTTT
>NZ_JAELTT010000217.1 GCF_016428975.1 Dyella sp. ASV21 | reverse complement strand
CCCCCCCCCCCCCCCCCCCCCCCCCCCCCCCCCCCCCCCCCCCCCCCCCCCCCCCCCCCCCCCCCCCCCCCTTTCATGCTCCGGCGCCCACCGAGATCTACACCCGAACGTTGTCGTCGGCAGCGTCAGATGTGTATAAGAGACAGGTATTTCCCCGTCGTGCAACGTCAGACCGCCCAGCCTGATGCTGATGGATGCGAGGTCAAGGTGGGCTTTGAACGAATCGTCGACCGGAACGCCAAGCTTCTTTGCCACCGCTTCCGACTTGCCGCTGCCGTGTCGAAACTCTTTAAAGCAGTTGCGCGCTGCCCATCGAGCTGTCTCTTATACACATCTCCGAGCCCACGAGACCCGTGACCGAATCTCGGCTGGCGTGTGGTGGGGGGAAAAGGGGGGG
>NZ_JAELTT010000216.1 GCF_016428975.1 Dyella sp. ASV21 | reverse complement strand
CCCCCCCCCCCCCCCCCCCCCCCCCCCCCCCCCCCCCCCCCCCCCCCCCCCCCCCCCCCCCCCCCCCCCCCCCTCTTTCCCACCACCAGCCGCCATCCGAGATTCGGTCACGGGTCTCGTGGGCTCGGAGATGTGTATAAGAGACAGGCCGTGGGCGATGGACAGCTACACCCAGGTGGGTGTCTATGAAGCGTGGAAGAAGATCCTCGCCGAGAAGCCCGATCCGACCGCTCTGATCGAAGAGATCAAGACTGTCTCTTATACACATCTGACGCTGCCGACGACAACGTTCGGGTGTAGATCTCGGTGGTGGGCGGGTCATTAAAAAGGGGGGGGGGGGGGGGGGGGGGGGGGGGGGGGGGGGGGGGGGGGGGGGGGGGGGGGGGGGGGGGGGGGGG
>NZ_JAELTT010000215.1 GCF_016428975.1 Dyella sp. ASV21 | reverse complement strand
CCCCCCCCCCCCCCCCCCCCCCCCCCCCCCCCCCCCCCCCCCCCCCCCCCCCCCCCCCCCCCCCCCCCCCCTCTTTTTTCAAGCTGATGACGCCACCCGAGATTCGGTCACGGGTCTCGTGGGCTCGGAGCCCCCCCCCCCCCCCCCCCCCACGTGTGTCCTTGAACTCCTCGCGCAAGCCCTGCCAGCCCAGCGTCGTAGCCGGCCGATCGCCCTCCGAGCGCCAATCCAGGCCTCCACGCAACCCCTTCCTGTCTCTTATACACATCTGACGCTGCCGACGACAACGTTCGGGTGTAGTTCTCGGGGGGCGCCGGAGCATTAGAAAGGGGGGGGGGGGGGGGGGGGGGGGGGGGGGGGGGGGGGGGGGGGGGGGGGGGGGGGGGGGGGGGGGGGGG
>NZ_JAELTT010000214.1 GCF_016428975.1 Dyella sp. ASV21 | reverse complement strand
CCCCCCCCCCCCCCCCCCCCCCCCCCCCCCCCCCCCCCCCCCCCCCCCCCCCCCCCCCCCCCCCCCCCCCCCCCTTTTTCACGCATACGCCGGAATACGAGATTCGGTCACGGGTCTCGTGGGCTCGGAGATGTGTATAAGAGACAGCAGCACGTTGTTGCCCAGTTGCACCATGCCCGCGCCGAAACACCTGCGCGGACTGCGCACTACCCCTGCTAGACATATTCAACTCATCACGTACGCCATTACGCCTGTCTCTTATACACATCTGACGCTGCCGACGACAACGTTCGGGTGTAGATCTCGGTGGTCGCCGGAGCAGTGAGAGAGGGGGGGGGGGGGGGGGGGGGGGGGGGGGGGGGGGGGGGGGGGGGGGGGGGGGGGGGGGGGGGGGGGGG
>NZ_JAELTT010000213.1 GCF_016428975.1 Dyella sp. ASV21 | reverse complement strand
CCCCCCCCCCCCCCCCCCCCCCCCCCCCCCCCCCCCCCCCCCCCCCCCCCCCCCCCCCCCCCCCCCCCCCCCCTTTTCTCACCCCTCCGCCGCAAACCGAGATTCGGTCACGGGTCTCGTGGGCTCGGAGATGTGTATAAGAGACAGGCCCGCCAATTCACCGCACGCTACGACGCGACACTCGTACTGGACGAAAGCGCGACCGCCGGCGGCATCAAGAAGATCGATGCCAGCTACTCCATCACCACCGCCTGTCTCTTATACACATCTGACGCTGCCGACGACAACGTTCGGGTGTAGGTCTCGGTGGTCGCCGGATCGTTAAAAGGGGGGGGGGGGGGGGGGGGGGGGGGGGGGGGGGGGGGGGGGGGGGGGGGGGGGGGGGGGGGGGGGGGGGG
>NZ_JAELTT010000212.1 GCF_016428975.1 Dyella sp. ASV21 | reverse complement strand
CCCCCCCCCCCCCCCCCCCCCCCCCCCCCCCCCCCCCCCCCCCCCCCCCCCCCCCCCCCCCCCCCCCCCCCCCCCCTTCCCCCCCCCCCCCCCCCACCGAGATTCGGTCACGGGTCTCGTGGGCTCGGAGATGTGTATAAGAGACAGGCAACGCCGATATCGTGGCCAACCTGCGCATGGCCATCGAGCAGGCGCACCTGCTCGAAGCGCATCTGGCCGTGGCCGGAGGGTTCGTCGTAGTGATGGAACACCTGTCTCTTATACACATCTGACGCTGCCGACGACAACGTTCGGGTGTAGATGTCGGTGGTCGGGGGGTCGTTGTAAGGGGGGGGGGGGGGGGGGGGGGGGGGGGGGGGGGGGGGGGGGGGGGGGGGGGGGGGGGGGGGGGGGGGGGG
>NZ_JAELTT010000022.1 GCF_016428975.1 Dyella sp. ASV21 | reverse complement strand
GACTGAAGCCCTGTCAAATCAGCGGCCTGGCTCAGGTATTAAGGCCAGGCCAGGCCGCCTTCACTCCGGCTTCACCGCACCCAAACGATGGTCATCGCGCCGCACCAATCAGGGAGCGGTGTGGGGCGGTGTGATTATTCCCCGGATATATCGTAAGAAAATACTAAAGCTGCCACGGCATAGTATTTTCTTGCTGTATAGATTTTATTGACTATCTGTAAGTAAAGCGTGATAAATGCGCAGCGCTGTAGACCATCGGTCTATCCCTAAAGTCTTTGGGTGACTCGGGCGCGGGTTTGAGGCGGGGATTCTGTCAAACCCAGTCATAAATAAATAACGGGAGGGTGTCTCATGAAGTTCGGGGAAAACAAACTGTGTACGTCGGTTCGCCTGGCGCTGTCGCTGGGCATGCTCGCAGCGAGCGCCTACGGCACCGCGGCTTTCGCGCAGGACGCGCAGTCCAACGCTAACGCGCAGCAGGATCAGAACCAGAAGGCGAAGACGCTGGAGACGATTACCGTCACCGGTTCGCACATTCGCCGCGTGGACGTTGAGACGTCCAACCCGGTTGTCACCATCGACGCGGCGGCCATCAAGGCCACCGGTAAGCTCACCCTGGGTGACATCCTTCAGCAGCTGCCGGCCGTGACCGGCGGTAACGTCAATCCGCAGGTGAACAACGGCGGCGGTACCGGTGGCAGCAGCATCGGCCTGCGCGGTCTGGGTGCCCAGCGTACCCTGGTGCTGATCGACGGCAAGCGCATCATCAACAACGACGTGAACGCGATTCCCGCGGACATGATCGAGCGCGTCGAAGTGCTGACCGACGGTGCTTCGTCGGTGTACGGCTCCGATGCGATCGGCGGCGTGGTCAACTTCATCCTGAAGAAGAGCTACCAGGGCGCCACCTTTGCGTTGAACTACGGCGAGTCGGATCATAACGACGGCGCCAGCCAGGGCTACACCTTCACGTTCGGTCAGACGTCCGATAAGGGCAGTCTGATGGTCGGTCTGGACTACAACAAGACCGATGCCGTGCAGGCGAGCCAGCGCAAGTTCTCCAAGAACGCTATCTCGATCTCGGGTAGCTCGCAGAGCCCGATCCACTCCTACATCGGTGGTTCGTCGTACCCGGCTTACGGCCGCATCCAGCTGCCGGCCAGTCTGGCCGCCCAGTACGGTTGCAGCAACGTGGCGCTGAACAAGGGTGCTTCCGGCACCAACGCCAGCACCGACTACCATTGCTTCACCAACGCCGACAAGTACAACTACGCGACGGTCAACCTGATCCAGACCCCGCAGGAGCGTTCGAGCTTCTTCGTTAACGGTACCTACAACCTTGCCGATCACCTGCAGGTGTATGTGGACGGCTACCATAACAAGACCAGCTCCAACTTCCAGTTGGCGCCGGCGCTGTTTGGTTCGGCTTACGGCGCGGATATCCCGGCCGATAACCCGTACAACGTGTTCGGTCAAACCTATAGCGGCTCGGGTTCCGACTTCCGCCTGCGCCTGGTGTCGATCGGTCCGCGTATCACGGACTCGACCACCACGACCGACCAGATCGCCACCGGCTTCAAGGGTGACTTCACGGTCTTTGGCCAGAACTGGAACTGGGATGCCGGCTTCGACTACGGTCACCTGTCGACGACCACCATCACCCGCAATCTGCCGAACGTTGACAAGATCAACCAGGCACTGACCTGCGGTACGGCGGCCAACCCGGTGAGCTCGGGTTGCACCCCGATCAACATCTTCAACCAGTACGATCCGACCACGGCATCGTTCCTGCAGTCCAGCGCCGTGCCGGGCATCAGCAACGCCTTCTCGATCCAGAAGATCTACGCGGTGGAAGCCAACGGCGGTCTGTTCGACCTGCCGGCGGGTACTGTCTCGGCCGGTGTGGGCGCCTCGTACCGTCGCGAATACACCTCCAGCACGATCGATCCGCTGCTGACCATCGATCCGGCCACCGGCAACTGTACGCTGGGCAGCCAGTGCAGCTCGCCGCTGTCGGGTTCGTACAACGTGAAGGAAGTCTACGCCGAGCTGTTCGTGCCGGTGTTGAAGGACATCCCCTTCATCCAGTCGCTGAACGTTACCCTGGGTGACCGTTACTCCAAGTTCAGCACGTTCGGCAGCACCAACAACACCAAGATCGGCCTCGAGTGGAAGCCGATCGACGACCTGCTGCTCCGCGGCACCATGGCCGACGTGTTCCGCGCGCCGGCGATTGGCGACGTGTTCGGCTCGCCGGTCAGTGACGCGCCCAAGCTCAGCAGCGACCCCTGCGATCACGCTACCGTTGCCAACCCGGCCTGCGCAGGTGTGCCGCTCAACGGTACGTTCGTGAATCAGGACGTGGCTCTGGGCCAGCAGATCAAGGCCGTGACCTCGGGCTCGCAGTACGCTGGCTTCCCGCTCGGTCCGGAGAAGGGCAAGTCCTTCGACGTGGGCCTGGTGTACTCGCCGAGCTACGTGCCGGGTCTGTCGACCAGCGTTGACGTGTGGCACATCTACCTGAACGACACGATCTCCGCGATCGGCGCTCAGACCGTGCTCAACCTGTGCTATGCCGGTATCACCGCCTACTGCCCGCTGATCACCCGTTATGGCGCTGGTTCGGCCAACCCTGGCCAGATCGCGCAGATCCTCGAGCCGACGGGCAACCTGGGTAGCACCGACACGGCTGGTATCGACTTCTCGGCTCGCTACAAGCTGCCGCAGTTCTCGTTCGGCCAGTTCATGATCGGCCTGGATGCGACCTACCTGAAGCGCTACGACCAGAACACCGCGCCGGGCACGGCGGCCAACGTCACGTTCCACGACGCCGGCCACTTTGCTCCGTACGGCTCGGCCGCAGCGGCCACCTGCCCGAGCGGCGGCGGCGTCTGCCTGTTCCCGCGTTGGAAGGGTAGCGGCTTCGTCAACTGGACGGCCGGCAACTGGGATGCGTCCTGGCGCATGCGTTACATCGGTCGTTTCCGCAACGGTTCGAGCGATCCCACCAACGATACGTTCCCGGCTGGTGCGGGCCTCAATGGTGTGATCTTCAACTACGGCGCCACGGTCTACAACGACGCTTCGGTGGGTTACAACATCGCTCCGTTCAACACCCGCGTGGACTTCGGTATCAACAACCTGTTCGACAAGCAGCCGCCCTTGCTGTACGCGAACAACGTGCTCAATGCGAATACCGATCCGACCGACTTCGACCTGCAGGGCCGCTACTTCTGGGCTCGCGTGACGGTCAAGTTCTAATCGATCGCGTAACGTCGTATCGAGTAGTGGTAAAACAGACGAGCCGCGCGGATTCTCCGCGCGGCTCGTTCATTTTTGGGGTGCGATGAATACTTCTACCGACGCCATCCTGGCTGCCTTGCAGACCGGTCGGCAGGCCGATGCCGAACAGCTATGTCGCTCCCGTCTGCGGGAGATTCCTGGCGACGAGAATGCGCTTGTTCTACTGGGCATGTTGCTGGAGCAACAGGAGCGTGCGGGAGAGGCGCTGGAAGTCTTTGCCGAACTCACGCAGCGCCAGCCCGGGAGCGGACTGCATTGGGGCAACTACGCCACGGCATTGCGTACGGCCGGTCGCTTGGACGAAGCGCTGGCAGCCTATGAGACCTCGTTGCGGCTGACACCGGATGATCCCGCGCAACTGCTTAATCTGGGCATGTTGCAACTGGAGCTTCGCCAGTACGAGTCGGCGCGCAATACGTTGCTGCGCGCCCACCATTTCGATCCCCAGTCGCCCGCGGCGCGTATCTATGCGGCGCGGGCCTGCGCCGTGTTTCGCGACTACCGGGCTGAGCAGTTGATTCGGCCCTGGCGTGAATGGCTGCCATTGGATGACGCCCAGCAATTGGAGCTGGCCGATCTACAGCTCTTGCTCAGCGAAGCCAACGCGGCGGGTGTGGTGCTGGAGGAGCTGCTGTCGCGCTCTCCGCAGTCGCAGCCCGCCATGTTGCTGCTGGCGGCGGTCTATGAGCGCATGAACCGTCTGGATGACGCCGAGCATGTGCTGGATGTGCTGGCGGCGCTGCCCAGTCAGTTGGACGATATTGCGTTAAATGAGATCGTCCATCAGCGCGCCAAGCTGGCTCAGCGGCGCGGGCAACTGCAGGACGCACGCGAGGCGCTGGAGCGTGCGGGGCCGCGCCTGCCTGGCGATTACAGCCACTACTTTGCCCTGGCTGAAGTTTGCGACAAGCTCGATGCGCGCGATGATGCGATGCACGCCTTGCACAGGGCCCACGCCTTGCAGGTGGAGGAGCTCAAGGCGACGGAGCCGTATCGGTTCGAGCCGGAGGCGGTGCTGCTGCCGGCGGCGGAGCGGCGCGTCAGCGCCGACGACTACCGGCAATGGCCGCGTCTGCAGTCGCCTGACGAGACACAGTCGCCCGTATTCATCGTGGGCTTTCCGCGATCGGGCACGACGTTGCTGGAGCAGATGCTGGACGCGCATCCGGCTTTGCAGTCCATGGATGAACGCCCCTTCTTCAATATTCTCAGTGATCAGCTGGGCGATCACGGCCTCAACGTGCCGCAGGACATCCACAAGTTCGACCAGGGCATTTGCGACGAACTGCGCAAGGGCTATCTGTCGCTGGTGTGTTCCAAGATCGAGCGTCGCTGGAGCGCGCGATTGGTCGATAAGAACCCGCTCAACATGCTGTGGCTTCCCCTGATCCACCGGTTGTTTCCCAATGCCAGGTTCATCCTGGCGCTGCGTCATCCCTGCGATGTGGTGTTGAGCTGCTATATGCAGAACTTCCGCGCCAACGTCCTCGCCGCGGCGTGCGCCGACGTCGAGCGACTGGCGACGGCGTATGTGACGGCATTGGAGGCATGGTTGCATCACGTGGAGGTGTTCCAGCCGAAGGTGCTGGTATCGCGCTATGAGGATCTGGTGTCGCAGACCGAGCAACAGACGCGGCGGATTGCCGAGTTCATTGGTTTGGAGGATCCCTCGCCCATGCTGCATTTCGATCGGCACGCACGCGAGAAAGGTTTCATTGCCACGCCCAGCTATACGCAGGTGATCCAGCCGGTGAACCGCAAGGGCATGGATCGCTGGTTGCGTTACCGCGATGCGCTGGCGCCCGCGTTGCCGATTCTCCAGCCGATGCTTGCGCATTGGGGTTACGACACCACGGCGGATGCGTCATCGGTGAGCTAAACCGACGGGGCGATCAGTACTCGCTGATCGCCATCAGTTCCGGCAGGCTGGCGGCGTAGTGGCGCCAACGTTGAACCGAACGCGTATGGATGGCCTGTCGGGCCTGCCACAGACTGGCCGTGCTGATCGACTGGCCATCGCTGCGAGCGGCAAGTAGATCGCAGGGAGGCAGCTGCAACCATGCGGCCAGCTCTTCCAGCACCCGGGCCGGTTCCTGGGCAAGTTCTTCGTAGCTCACTACCCGTACAGACGCGGGGTAGCGAGCGAGCCAGTGCGCCTGCAGTCGGCGTGCTCCCTGCAACACGGCGGCAATGTCTCCCATGTCGTAGGCGTAGTCCTGTGCGCCCCTCTGGAATGACTGCATCCATATCGAGAGCGCGTTGTCGCGCATGCCGCGTTGGCAGAACAGGAAGCGGGCATGAGGAAACATCGCCAGGGCGATGTCCACGTGAAGGAAATTGAACGGCTGCTTGTCGATGTACCAGCGGGCCTCACCGTCGTCCTGGCGCAGTTGAGCGGCATACAGGCGCGCGGCCTGGTCCAGCTGTTCGGCCGACATTGGCGTGTCCGCCAGTTGCGCGGATAGCTGTGGCAGCTGGGGGAGTTCGCCGCGCTGCGTGACCTCGGGATGGCGTGACAGCCGTTCGGCCAGCAACGTGGTGCCGGAGCGGGGTGCGCCAACGATGAAAATGGGTGTCCAGTCGCGTGCCGTAGCGCTGTTTGTGGCGCGCGGTGCCTGTCGTTTCAGGCGCGCGTCCACGCTGCGTCGCCACTGCTTGCGCGACCATGCGCTGTCGGCGCCGGCGAGTGCATTGGCTTCGCGCAGGTAGTCGGTGGCCGGGACATAGGCGCCGATATCGTCATGTGCCTTGCCGAGCGCGAACAGCACGCCGCTGCGCGCATGCGCACTCAGGTCACCGCGCTCGCGCAGCGCGTGCAGCCGGGCAAAGTCTTGGTGTTGATCGCTGGCGTAGCGTTGCAGTTCGGCCAGGCTCAGTGGGGAGTGCCACTCCAGTGCTTGCGGGCTGTGTGCAAGCGCAAATTCATGACGCTCACGTGCACGTTCGTACGCGCCGAGCTGGGCGGCATAAGTGCCGGCCAACGCATGAATGCGTGGGTCGAGGGTGCCCGCGGCAATCTGTGTTTCGCACAACGCGGCGGCGGCGGCCTGTTGGCCGACGGCATCCAGTTCCTCGGCGGCGCGGATGACCCAATTCAGATCGGCCTCACGCGTACCGAAAGCATCGCCGAGCACCTTGGCCATGGCTTGCATGCGTCCCTGGCTACGCAGCCATCGTGCAAGCTGGAACGCAGCGCCGGCATGGTGTGGGTTGCGTGCCAGGATGTGCCTCAGCGCCTCCTCGGCCGGGCTGTTGCGCCCCAGTTCGAGCAGCAAGCCTGCATAGGCCAGGCGAATGTCATCGGCACCGGGGTACAGTTCGAGGCTATGCGTTGCCGCCAGCAACGCCGCGTTCCAGTTCTTGCGTAGCGCCAGCGCCTGGATCTCGGACAGGCACGCCTGCACCGTGGCGGACGATACAGCGGGATCGTTGGATACGGACGGTGCGGTCATGAAGGGATAGGCAGGGACGTGAGGTTGCGATGCCGGCAGGCGCCCACTCAACGCTGCCAGGCTGGCAACCCCAGCGCTGCGCGCAGTGGGTCCAGCAGCGCGCCATAGGCGGCGCTGCGTGCGGAATCCTGACGCAGCGGCTGCCTCACCTGGGCGGCGCTGGGCGAGCGTACCTCGCGACGATTCTCGTGGAAGTTCAGGCAGGCATCCTCGAAGGGCAGTCCACAGAAATCCAGGAGTCCGCGAATGCTGGCGCCCGGATCGGCCACCAGCGCCTCGTAACGGTGCTCGTAAACCTGCTTGGGCGCGTGGGCGAGCCAATGCCGCTGGGTGCGATCGAAGTCGCGCCAGAAGCCGGCCAGATCGTCGAAGTCGCGGGTGTACTCATTGTTGTCCAGGCGCTGGCGATAGCAGCCGAAGCAGGTCTCCAGCGGATCGCGGCGGCAGCTGATGATGCGTGCGCCGGGCAACATCGCCAGTATCGCGCCCAGATAGATCCAGTTGCCGGGTAGCTTGTCGGTAAACATCGGGCGCTGTTGTCGCCAGTGGCGGGTACGCTCCAGATAGCGATGGCCCAGGCGCTCCCAGTCCGCGGGCGTCATGTCGGCGACCCAGCGTGGAAAGGGCTGTCCGCGGCGACGCGATTCCTCGGCGAGCACTTGGGTGAGATCGGGCAACTCGCCCGCGCCCTCCACGGAGGAATGCGAGGCGAGGATTTGCTCGACCAAGGTGGAACCCGAACGCGGCAGGCCGACGATGAAGATCACCTCCTTGCCGAGATCCGGCGTGGTGGCAGCGGCCGGGTGGGCGGCAAAGGCATCGACCACGGCGGACACGCCGGTGGAGAACGCTTCGCGATTCCAGTGGCGACGCCGACGCGCCACCGCATTGGCGGCGGCCAGCGCGGCAAGCGAGTCCGCGTACTGCCCGACATCGTCATAGGCCTTGGCGAGCGCGAAACCGATAGCCATCAAATCCTCATCGCCGGCGTTGCGGTGATGCAAGGCCTCTTTCATCTGGGCGATATCCGTTGCGCCCAGCTTGACGGTCTTGAGGTCGGCCAGGCCCCACCACGCCATGCCCGCCCAAGGCTGTTCGGCGATGATCCGGCGGTACTCGCTCGCCGCCTGTTCGGTCTGGCCGCGCATCCGCAGCACATCGGCCAGCAAGGCGCGTGCGGTCATGTGATCGGGTGCCAGGCTAATCGCGCGTTGCAGGGCGGCGGTCGCCTCTTCGTTGCGCACACTGCGGGTAAGCATCACGCCCAGGTTGTACCAGGCAACCGCCATGCTCGGCTGCAGCTCGCAGGTGCGCCTCAATGCGGCGATGGCGCCGTCGTAGTCGCCGGCATTGCCCAGTAACGAGCCCAGCGTGTTGTGGTACACGGCGTCCTGTGGGCGCTGGATCAGCGCCTCGCGCATCAGCTCGATGGCGTCCTGGCTCTGGCCGCGCAACCCGTGGATGCCCGCCTGCATGCGCAGAACCTCGGGATGCTGCGGGTGTCGCGCGCGGACCGGTGTCAGATGTTGCTCGGCCTCATCCACTCGCCCCGCATCGAGGGCTTCGGCGGCGGCGACCACTTGCTGGACGGCGGCTGAGTCCAGCCCCTGCAGACGCGGATTGATCAAGACGTTCGGCTCCGGAAAGTGCTATCACGACCTAAAGCAGTCGCGTCAGCGTTACATGCACGCGACCCATCAAAACATGTCTATTATGCCCATACCACCTCCCTTCAAACGGCGGTGGATCTGATCGGGGGCGCAACGGGGCGGGGTCTCAGAGAAAACGATGAGTAGCGGGATGGACGGGGGCGCGGTGGCGCTGCGCGAGTTGGCGCTGAATGGTCTGAAGCACGGCGACGTAGCGCTGGCGGAACAGTATTTTGCGCGACTGCTGGAGTTGCTTCCTCACGATGCCGAAGCTTTGCAGTTCGTTGCCAGTCGCCACCTGCAGCGTGGCGACGCGCTGCGTGGCATTGCGCTGCTCCTGCAGGCTGCACAGGTTCAGCCGGGCAATCCGGAGGTGCTGCATCAGCTTGGCGCGGCGCAGATGGCGGCGGGAGACTGGCGGGGGGCGGTTTCTAGCTTGCGGCACTGCGTGCAACTGGCGCCGCAGATGTTCGTCGCGCGTCTGCGCCTGGGCATCTCCCTGGAGCAGTTGGGGGAGTCGCATGGCGCGTTGCTGGCCTATTTTGGCGCACTCAACACCGCCCAAGGCATGGGGCGGTGGATGAACGACGCAACGACGGCCCCTGGTTTGCAAGAGGCCGTCAAGCACGCCATCCGTGTCATCGATGTCGGTCGCCGCGGTGCTTTCGATGCGGTGTTGGCGCCGCTGCGGGAGCGCTACGGGGCCGCCGAACTTGCGCGCGTGGAGCAGTGCCTTTCCATCTATCTTGGAGAGCAGCCCGCGCCGCTGCCCGATCCGCGACAGAAGCCCAAGTTCCTGTACTTTCCAGGGATTCCCAGCCAACCCTATTACCCTACGGCGCGTTTCCCGTGGCAGGCGGAGTTGGCGGCGGCCACCGAGCTCGTGCGCGAGGAACTGCGGGCGGTGCTGGCCGAGGAGCAGCCGTTGCTGCCTTTCCTCGGCGAGCAGAGCCCCGAGAGCCTGAAGGGTTATCTCCAGGGCTCCGGTGCGCAGGCGGCCTCGTGGGATGCGTTCTTCTTCTACCGTCATGGCGACCGCTTCGACGACAACTGCGCACGTTGCCCACGCACCTCGGCCCTGCTCGATTCGTTGCCGCTGGTGCGCATTCGCGACCACGCGCCGGAGACGTTGTTTTCCGTGCTCAGCCCGGGTACGCATATCCTGCCGCACCGTGGCGTCACCAATACGCGGCTGGTGACGCATCTGCCCTTGATCGTGCCGTCCGAGTGCGCCTTGAACGTGGGCGGCGAGATCCACGAGTGGCAGGAGGGGCGCTGCGTGAGCTTCGATGACACCTTTGAACACGAAGCATGGAACCGCAGCAACGAAACCCGTGTGGTGATGATTCTCGATAGCTGGAACCCGGATCTCACCGACGTAGAGCGCGCGGCGGTCACTGATCTGGTCGAGGCCATCGGCGACTTCAACCGCGCCAGCGAAGTCGCAGTACCCGGCCTGGCGTGAGCACTCCGGGGTCTCAGCGCGCGATGGCGGCGGGCGCCTCGCAGGCCACGCGCAGGCGTGGAGCGGCGTAGGGGCGTTGACCGTCGCGGCAGCGTCGGCGCAGTGCGTCGTAGGAGACAAGGTGTTCGGCCAGCCAGCGTTGCACCTGCGGGCCGAATACGCTGTCCACCTTGGGCTCGGACGGACGAACCTGGCCATGTACTGCGGCCAGCTTCCACGGTTCGTGTTCGAGGTTGGCGATGGTTTGCTGGCAGGCGTTGTCCAACCGGGCGTCCAAGGGCAGCCCCAGGAACGCGCAAAGCCTCGCCCACTCGACCTCGGGGCGTTGCACGAGGTCGTCGTGAAACACGAAATGGTGGTGCGGACGGCCCACGTGCTGCCCATGAATGGCGGCTGCGCGATTCCAGCGCCGAGCCCAGTGCACCGTACCGCCGCCGAAGGCCTGGTCGTTCTCGTAGCGCAGGTATACATCGGCCAGTGAGGCCAGTACGTCCGTACCACGCCGCACCACATGCACAAACCGCGCGTCGGGCAACTGCGCTTCGATTTCCGGGATGTACAGCAGATGGTTGGGGGTCTTCTCCAGCCACAGGTTGCGCCCGGCCGCCCTCGCCGCAGCATCGAGCAGATCGATGAAGCGCCCATCGATGCCCGTGCGCAGCCATGGCGTGGGAAAGCGGCGCGCGGCCGGTGTCGGCAGCTGGCCGCGCAAGGCGACGTAGAGTTCGCGCACGCGCTTGCGTGTGAGGCCCAGGCGGTGGTGCCACTTGCGCGGCTCCCGCTTGGCGCGCGTATCGCCCCAGCGCCAATCCAGGTCGCCGTAGAGCTGCTCGAAGAAAGCGGTTTCGGGCAGCGTGTAGACCTCCGGATGGCGCGCCAGCAAAGCTTGCACAATGGTGGTGCCGGAACGTGGGCATCCCACGATGAAGGTGCGCCGCACGGCGATTTTCCCTGTACAGGGGGCCGAGACGTCCGGCCCAACGTCGTGAACAACGCGCGATCTTTCGTCAGGTTGACGAAAGGTGTCAGGCTTGCGCAAGGTTGCTGTGCAAAAGGGGGGGCCGCTTTCTCGACACTCGCGGGGCGGATGTCCACACTGCCCACCCCAACCCCAGCAACGCTTCAGGAAATAACCATGCATGCCCTGACCTTTGACCAGTTCGGTTCGGCCGACGTGTTGCGCTGGACCGAGCGCCCCGATCCGGTGCCGGGTCCCGGTCAGCTGCTGGTGCGCATGCAGAGCGTGGGGCTCAATTTCGCCGATGTGTACCGCCGCAACGGCAACTATCACCTCACTGGAGAGGCGCCGTGGGTGCTTGGTTACGAAGGGGCGGGCGTGGTGGCCTGGGCGCCCCAGGGCGAAACGCAGTTTGCTGAGGGTACCCGCGTGGGCTTTGCCGACATGCCGCACGCCAATGCGGAGCTGGTTGTGGTGGATCGCGAGCGCCTTATCCCGCTGCCTGAGGATATCGATGCCGATACGGCGGCAGCGCTATTGCTGCAAGGGCTGACCGCGCAGTACCTGGTCAGCGATAGCTTCCTGGTGCGGCCCGACGATGTCGCGATAGTGCACGCCGCCGCGGGCGGTGTGGGATTGCTGCTGGTGCAGATGCTCAAGGCACTGGGCGCGGTGGTGCTCGGCGTTGCCTCCAGCGAGGCGCGGCGCGATGCCGTGATTGCCGCCGGCGCCGACGTGGCCGTTGGTTACGACGACTGGGTGCAGGCCAGCCTTGCGCTGAGCGGTGGGCATGGCGCGGACGTGGTGTATGACTCGGTGGGCCGCACACTGGCCGACAGCTTGCGCGTGGCGCGCATCGGCGGCACCGTGGTCTTCTATGGCATGGCCGCTGGCGATCCGGCGCCCGTCGACCCGCGCCAGCTGATGGATCGCTCGCTGACGCTGACCGGTGGCGATCTGTGGAACGTGCTGACAGGTGCGGACGTACGCCGCCAGCGCGCCGACGCCCTGTTCCAGCAGGTGCGCCAGGGCACGCTCAAGCCGCAGATTGCTGCGCGCTACCCGTTGCGCGACGGTGCGCAGGCGCATCGATTCCTGGAAAGCCGTCAGGCCATCGGCAAGGTGCTGCTGACGGTCTGAGCATGGGTGAGGGAGGCCCCGAGCCTTTCGGCCTAGACGTTCAGATCATCGTCCGACTCATCCACCGGCACGACGTCGTGAAACACGTCGTAGTCGATGTGCGCCATGCCTTCCTCGTCATCGTGCACCAGGTCCACGTAGCGATGGTTCCAGCGCCAATCGCGGCAGCTCCATTGGTGACGGGCCTGCATGGTTTGCGCGGTGGTTTCGTCCACGCCCTCGATGGACAACACCAGCGATGCTTCGGCGGCGGCCAGCGCCTCGGGCGTGAGGCCGTGCAGCGGGCTTTGCTCGTCGATCACATGCATCAAGCTCCAGCTGAGCATGAATACGGGATGGCGGTCGCGCATCAGCTTTACGTCGTGAATGCGCCGCAGTCGAAAGCCCTCCGGGGAAGATTCGCGCAGCAATAAGTGCAGCTCCGCCGACGCCTGCGCAATCACGTTTTGCCGCGCATTGGCCGCGCGGATCATCAGCGTGGGCTGGCCGTGGATGCGGCGGATCACCGGGTGCTCGGCGAACAGGATCTTGGCGCGTGGCCGGGAGAAGCGCGCAAACACCAGGCCAGTGACCAAGGCGATGCTCAGCATGCCGGTAAAGATTTCCAGCGTGGCCACCACATGCCCATACACCGTCTGCGGATGCATGTCACCGTAGCCCACCGTCGCCAGTGTTTCCACGCTGAAGAAAAACGCGCCACTGAAATCGTCGGGAAACTTGTTGGCGATGGCGTGATCGCCCAACTGGTACAGCGCGCCAAAAGCCGTATTGAGCGCCAGGAACACCGCGGCGGCCAGGCCGAAAAAGGTGGGCCAGCGAATGGTCAGCGCGAAGTGGTAGATGTCGTCCCAAAAGCGCCGCATCAAACCGTGGCTGATGTAGGGGCGGCCGCTGATGGTGATGGTGTGGGTGCGGCGTTGGAACAGTTGTGACAGCTTGCGAGGCATGGGACGGAACCGTTCCGGCAGGGGCACCGGTCCATTCTATCGTGCCCCCGCCGCTACTCAGGCTAGGCGTTGCGCCGTGCCTCGAGGTCGCGCCAGGTCAGGTAGAGGCGCAGGTCGAATTCCTGCTGGTGGTAGTCCGGCTGCATGTACTCGCAAAGCTGGTAGAACGCCTTGTTGTGCTCGGTTTCCTTCAGGTGGGCCAACTCGTGCACCACGATCATCTGCAGGAACTCCGGCGCGGCATCGCGAAACAGGGAGGCGATGCGAATTTCCTTGCGTGTCTTCAAGCGGGAGCCATGTACATGCGAGATCGCGGTATGCATGCCCAGCGCACGATTGATGACATCGAGCTTGCTGTCGTACCACACGCGGTCGATGCCCGGCGCGTTGCGCAGGTGTTCCTGGCGCAGCGCGTTCGTATAGGCGTACAGCGCCTTGTCGCTCTGGACCTGGTGACGGTCTGGGTGGCGCTTGGCGAGGTAGTCGCCCAGTTCCCCGCGCTCGATCATGCGGTTCACTTTGTCGAGCAGTGCCGCAGGGTAGCCGCCCAGGTACTTCCAGTGGGTCATTCCGCTGGCGGCTCGTCGTGGAAACCGGTGTAGTCATCGGGAAATACCGGGGTGCCGTCATCCTCCAGCGCAAGGATGGCGGCCAAGGCTTCGGACGCCGCCAGTTCGGCCGGTTCACGCTGGCGGAAGCTACGGTTTTCGCACACGGCGTAATACACCGGAAAGCCCGAGCGCGTGATGGGCGTCACCACGATACAGGCGGTAAAGCGCGAACCCTCGAGCACCGCCGTGGCCTGGGCGGTGTAGTCGTCAAAGCGGCGTTCGGTCATGTCGGTCATCCACAGCGTAGTAAGAGGGTATTGTAGCCGCGCGTCAGGCCACACCGGCTGTGGCACCATGCGCGCCATGCCCGATCATCCGCCGCGCCTCGTTCTCGATACCAACGTTGCCCTTGACCTGTTCGTGTTCCGCGATGCCGGCAGCGACCACGTACGCGCCGCGTTGGAGTCCGGGCAGGTGCAACTGGTGGTGGACGAGGTGTGCCGCGACGAATGGCTGGCCGTGCTGGAGTACCCCGCCTTGCGCCTGGCGGCGGATGTTCGCGCGACGGCCATGCGCGATTTCGATCGCTGCGCGCAACGCGTGCATGCGCTGGCCATGCCCGAAGGCATCCGGCTGCCGCGCTGCGCCGATCCCGATGACCAGAAGTTTCTGGAGTTGGCCTGTGCGGCTGGCGCGCAATGGCTGCTGAGCAAAGACAAGGCGGTGTTGCAGTTGGCGCGACGCACCGCGCGCGAAGGCTGGTTCCAGATTTTGCTGCCTTCCGCGTGGCGCCCGCCATTCACACCCGCTTGATTGCGCGATGGCGATGCTGCACATCTGCACTCCATGTGGATAGGTACCTGCCATGAAGACGATGCATCTCATGACGATCGCGGTGATCGGGGCGGCTGTGCTGGCGGGCTGTGGCGTCGAGGGCACGCACGACACGGCGATCCGCGATGCGGTGGCCAACCGCGTGTTCCTGTACCAGGCCCCCGGCGCGGGCGATGCCACCTTGCAGGTGGTGCGTGCCAACGGCTATTTCGGTGGAGGCTGCTCCAGCCAGATCCTTATCGATGACAAGTTCGCCGCCCAGCTGGAAACCGGCGAGCAAACCACGTTCTACCTGCCCAGCGGCACCCACACCGTGTCGTTGCAGAACTCGGGGGCGTGCCGCAAGCCGGGCGACCATGCGCAGGTGAGCACCACGTTGGGGGCGGGCGAAACCGCCCTGCTGGAGGTCAACAAATACGGCTCCGCGCTATCGCAGGCCAAGCGCTGATCCATCCACTACCGTGAGTGGTGCGCGGGTGCGCACCTCGGCCGACATGCTCGAACCCTTCCTCATCCATTGCCCGTACTGCGGCGAGCCGATCGAGATCCTGATCGACGGCTCGGTCGATAGTCAGCGCTATATCGAGGATTGCCAGGTCTGTTGCCGGCCCATCGACCTTGCGGTGGAGGTGGATGCGGACGGCGCTTGGCAGGTGAACGTGGGTACGGAGAACGACGGGTAAATCGCATGGGTGCGGGGGGCATCCGCACGGTTCTGTGCTCGCGGCGGGGAGCGGGCTTACGTCCGCGAGTGACCGGCCGCTTGTCGACTGGTAGGCGGTTGCTGCGCATGCGCCAGATCGAGCGCGTGGATCACGTCCACACCCAGCTGATCGAAGCGGATGCGCGTGGGAATGTCGCTTTCCGGCGTGACCGGGCGCGTGAGATCCCACAGCACATGCGTGCGATAGCCCAGATCCACGGCATCTTGCGCTGTCCACAGCACGCAGACATCGCGCGCGAGGCCGCATAGATAGACTTCATCCACGCCGCGCCCGCGCAGCCACTCGGCCAGGCCAGTCGCCGGGCGGCGACCGTCGGGGCCGTGGTTTTCGCGAAAGCCGCTATACGAGTCCACGCGCGGGTCGTCGCCCTTGCGGATCACCTTGTCCACCGTCGACCAATCGATCGCCGGATGCAGCGCCGCGCCGGCCGTGTTCTGCACGCAATGCGCCGGCCACAGCGTTTGCGCGTGACCGTAGAGCGGAATGCGTTCAAACGGCGTGCGTCCCGGGTGGGAGCCGACAAATGAAATGTGATCGGCTGGATGCCAATCCTGCGTCGCCACCACGTGCGAGAACAGGCGCCGCCGCAGCAGTTGGTCGATACCGGGCACGATCGCATCGCCTTCGTGGCAGGCAAGCGTGCCGCCCGGCATGAAGTCGGGCTGCACATCGACCAGGATCAGGGCGGCGCGTGGGCTGATGGAGAGGCTCATGGCTCGTCGGGGCTCGTGGCGGGCGACATTCGCAAAGTCTAGCGGGCCAGGCGCTTACCACGGTGTGATGGGCTCGACGGGGGATGTAGCGGTGATGTGTTCGGTTCAGGCTGGATGGGGCGGGGCTGTCCTCCCTCGGCACGCCGTGGCCGTTACGCACGGGCATAATGTGCGTCAGCGATAACAGAAGGAACAGGGCATGCCTTACGACCAATCGTGGATGGGCTATGGGCTCATCGGCGCGCTGGAGGCCGGCGCCATTGCCGCCGGCGTGGGCCTGGTGGTGTTTGGCATCCTGCATTGGCTGGGCCGCTCACAAGGCTGGAACGTGGGCATCGAGGTGAGCTGGTCGTATGTGGTGAGCCTGTTGGTGGCTGGCGGTCAGGACTTGTGGAACCTGTTCTATTTCAGCTACGGGCGGCTGCAGTCGCTGCAGCTGTTGCAGGCACGTCTGGCCGAAGTACACGATCCCGACAGCCTTGGCCTCCGCGTGCTGTTCGAATTCATCGGTGCAGGCATCGGCATCTACGTCGGCTGGTGGCTGGTGGCCCATCGCCGACCGTCGTCGTAATGCGACGCCGTTCGTTTCCTTGGGTTCCCGTGTCCACGGCTGGTTTTTCCGTTTTCAGAAGTCCTTTCCATGAATTCCTCGCTTGAGGCGAACGCCAGCGGTTTGCCGTTGACGCTGCGTATCGTCCAGATCGTGTGCTTTACGTTTCTGGCTTATCTGGTGATCGGCATGCAGCTGGCGGTGCTGCCGCCGTTCGTGCATGGCGACCTGGGCTTTGGCGCGGTGCTGGCCGGCCTGGTCATCAGCACCCAGTACGTGGCCACCTTGTTGAGCCGTGGTTTTGCCGGTCGCACTTCCGATACGGCGGGTCCCAAGCGCACGGCGCTTATCGGCATCCTCGCCTGTGGCGTCAGCGGCCTGCTGATGCTGGGGGCGTCGGCGTTGCGCCAGTGGCCGCTGGGCGCCCTGGGCGTGATGTTGCTGGCGCGTCTGGCGCTGGGCATGGGTGAAAGCTGTGTGGCGACCGGCTGCATCATGTGGGGTATTGGCCGGGTCGGTGGCGAACACACCGCCAAGGTGATTTCCTGGAACGGCATCGCCACCTACGGCGCCTTGGCGGCGGGTGCGCCGCTGGGCGTATGGCTGGTGGCGCTGGGTGGTTTTCGCATGATCGGGCTGTCCGCCGTGGTGCTGATGGCGCTGGCCTTGGCCATGGCGTGGCCGCGACCGGCGGTGCAGGCCGAAGCTGGCGAGCGCTTGCCGATGCGACACGTGTTCGGGCGCGTGGCGCCCTATGGCATGGGCTTGGCGCTGGGCTCGGTCGGCTTCGGCGTCATCGCTACCTTCGTCACTCTTTACTACGCCAGCCAGGGCTGGAGCGGTGCGGCGCCCACGCTCAGTCTGTTCGGCGTGTGCTTCGTCGGCGTGCGGCTGGTGCTGGGTTGGACGATCGCCCATTTTGGCGGCTATCGCGTGGCGCTGACTTCGCTGCTGGTGGAATGCGTGGGTCTGATCGTGCTGGCGAGCGCGGATCACGTCGGCATGGCCATGCTCGGTGCGGCGCTGAGCGGCATCGGCTTCTCGCTGATCTTTCCGGCGCTGGGCGTGGTGGCGGTGGAGCGGGTGAGTTCAAGCAATCGCGGCGCTGCGTTGGCGGCTTACTCGGTCTTTATCGACGTGGCCTTGGGCATCACCGGGCCGCTGGGCGGCTGGATCGCCTCGAGCGGGCGTTATGGGCCGATGTTCCTGATGGCTGCCGGCTTTTCGCTGGCGGCATCCTTGCTCACCGGCGCGCTCTATATGATTTACGGCCACCCGACTCGCGGGGCCTAGAGCACCGGATCGAACAGGCGCGCGACGTGCATCGCAAGGCGTCGCAGGTAAGGCGCCTTGAGGTATTCCGCCTCGGTGACTTCATGTGCGTGCGAAAAATCTTCGAGCAACATCGCCTCCACCTGGGCGGCGAAGACGCGATCGACATTCAGCGCGCCGACCTCGAAATTCAGGCGGAAGGAACGGTTGTCCAGGTTCATGCTGCCCACTGATGCGGTGTCGTCATCCACCAGCATCACCTTCTGATGCACAAAGCCCGGCTGATAGCGAAACACGCGAATGCCCGCGCGTATCGCATCGTGCGCGTACAGGCTGGAGGCGAGAAATACCGTGTGGTGATCCGGTCGCGCCGGAATCAGTACGCGCACATCGACGCCGCGAAACACCGCCAGGCGCAGGGCAGCCATCACCGCCTGATCGGGGACGAAATACGGCGAGGTAATCCATAGTCGATGTCGCGCGGCGTGGATGGCGGCCACGAAGAAAAGCGAGCAGCTTTCCTGCCTGTCTGCCGGTCCCGTGGCGAGGATCAGCGTATGCGCGCTGCCTTTACCGGGCGCGGGGCGCAGCAGTGGCGGAAGCGCGCCGGTGACCCAGTGCCAGTCTTCGGCAAAGCTGCGTTGCAGGTCGACCACGGCGGGACCTTCGATCTCCAGGTGCGTGTCGCGCCAAGGGGCGAGCGGAGGTTTCAGGCCCATGTACTCGTCGCCCACATTGAGGCCGCCGACAAAGCCGCGTACGCCATCCACCACCACGATCTTGCGGTGATTGCGAAAGTTGAGCTGGAAACGGTTGCTGCGCCGATGCGTGGCAAACGGATGGATGTGCACCCCCGCCTCGCGCAGCGTATCCACGTAGTGATGCGGCAACGCATGGCTGCCGATGCCGTCATACAGCACGCATACCTCCACGCCGGCACGCACGCGGTCGAGCAGTACGTCTTGCAGGCGCCGGCCCAGTGCATCGTCATGGATGATGAAGAACTGCACCAGCACGCAATGGCGGGCCTCGCCGATGGCGCCGAGGATGGCGCTGAACGTCGCCTCGCCATTCACCAGCAGCCGCAGCCGCTGACCGTCATGGAAGGGTGTGCCCAGCATGCGCGCCAGCTCGTCGTAGCGCGCGCAGGCTTCGTGCGCGGCGACGCCGGTATCCAGTTGCACGTTTGCCAGCACCTGCATTTGTTCGCGGCGCAGGCGATGCAGGTCGATGTAGCCGTGAAAGTGGCTACGGCCCAGGTAGAGGTAAGGCACCAGGGTGAGGTAAGGCAGCAGCACCAGGCCCAGTGCCCAGGCGAATGCGCCCTGCGGGGTGCGTGTATTCATTACCGCATGCATCGCGGCGAACACGCCCGCTACATGCAACGTAAGCAACAGCAGGCCGAGCACGGTGGCTAGCATGCGTCGGGCTCGGTGGACGAGCGGAGCGGGGCCTGTGGATGCATGGTGGGAAGCTCTCCTGCGGCCTGGATGGATGGATCAGCGCATGGCGCTGCGTACGGTGTCCAGCACTTCGCGTTCGCGTTGTTGCAGCGCTTGCTGCAGATGATCCACGAACCCGCGTATGCGTGCAGGCAGGTAGCAGCGGCTGGGGTAGATGGCGTAGATGTGCGCATCGGGCAGGATCACATCGGCCAGCACCGGCACCAGCCGTCCGGCGCGCACGTCCTCGGCGATATCCCAGGCCGACTTGAATGCCAGCCCATGCCCGGCGACGGCCAGCGCGCGCATCAGGTCGCCGTTGTCGCACGTGATGGCCGCATCCACCCGCAGGGTTCGGGGCCCTTCGGGCGTTTGCAGTATCCAGGGCAGGATGCCGTGGCCGGGGCGGTGCAGCATCAGGCAGTCGTGCTGCTCCAGCTGTTCCACCCGGGTGGGTGTACCGCGCCGCGCCAGGTATTCCGGGGAGGCGCACAGCACGCGGAAGTTGTTGGCGAGCAGCCGTGAGACCAGGCGCGAGTCGGCCATGGTGCCGCCGCGGATCGCCACATCCACGCCGTTCTCGAACAGGTCGAGCATGGCGTCGGAGTTGGTCAGGCGCAGCTTGAGATGGGGATGCTGGGCGACGAAATCGGCCGCGATGGGGCCGATGTACTGCCGGCCCATGTCCACCGAGGCGGAAACGTGCAACTGCCCGCGCACCTCCAGTTGGCCCAGCCCCACGGCGGCGTTGGCGTCATCGACGTCCGCGATGATGGCCTGGCAACGCTCGAAGTAGATGCTGCCTTCCTCCGTCAGCACCAGGCGCCGGGAGCTGCGTTGGAGCAGGCGCACGCCCAGCGCCTGTTCCAGGCGGTTGAGGCGCTTGCTGGCGGCTGCCGGTGACAGGCCAAGCTCCCGCCCGGCGGCCGAAAGGCTGCCGTCGTTCACCGCGCGGACGAAGAGCCGCATGTCCTCGAAATCGACCATCTTCAACTTTTTGGAAAGGATGCCTGTCTAGTTTGCTCAATTCCGGAGTGGATCGACAAGGCGCACAGTAGCGATCTTCGATCCGTCTGGACCCTCTGTATGCACTCCCCGGTTCCCCAGGAAGGCGCCCAGCGCCTCTCCGTTCCCCCGACCGCCGCCAACCCGGCGCCCTCCCGGCTGGCCTTGCTGGCCCTGTCCGTGGCGGCTTTCGCCATTGGTACCACGGAGTTCGTGATCATGGGCCTGCTGCCCGAGGTTGCCCAGGACCTGCATGTCAGCATCCCCTCGGCGGGCCTGCTGGTGTCGGGCTATGCGCTGGGCGTGGCGGCCGGTGCGCCGGTACTGGCCGCGCTCACCGCGCGCCTCGAACGCCGCAACGCGCTGCTCCTGCTGCTGGGCTTGTTCATTCTTGGCAATGCGCTGTGTGCGGTAGCACCCAGCTACGGAGTGCTGATGGCGGCGCGCGTGGTGGCGGCGTTCTGTCATGGCTCGTTCTTTGGCATCGGCGCGGTGGTGGCTTCGCACATCGTGCCGCGCGGCCAGGCGGCGCGTGCGATAGCCCTGATGTTCACCGGCCTGACGCTAGCCAATGTGCTGGGCGTGCCGTTCGGCACCTTTCTCGGCCAGTGGGCCGGTTGGCGCTCCACCTTTGCCGCCGTGACGGTGCTGGGCGTGATCGCCGCCATCGCGGTGTGGCGACTGGTGCCAGCCCTGCCGGATCTGGCCTCGCCCGATATGCGTCGCGAACTGGGCGTGCTGCGCAAGCCGCAGGTGCTGCTGGCGTTGGCGATGACCGTGCTCGGCTTCGGCGGCGTGTTTACGGTTTTCACTTATATCGCGCCGATCCTGCAGGATGTTTCGGGCGTCAGCGTGGGCGCGACCGGCTGGGTGCTGATCCTGTTCGGTGTGGGCACCACCATCGGCAACACGCTGGGCGGGCGACTGGCTGACTGGCGCCTGATGCCCTCGCTCATCGCCGTGCTGGTGGTGTTATCGCTGATCATGTTTGCGTTTGCCTGGACCATGCACAGCACGGTCGGCGCCATCGTCACCGTGTTCGTCTGGGGCATCGCCGCCTTCGCCACGGTGCCTCCGCTGCAGATGCGCGTGGTGCAGCAGGCCAGCGAAGGTCCGCACCTGGCATCCACGCTCAATATCGCGGCCTTCAACCTGGGTAATGCAATCGGTGCTTTCGTCGGCGGCGCCATGATCGATCTCGGCAAGGGCCTGCCGTCGGTAAGTGTGGCTGGCGCCATCGTCGCGCTGCTGGGCTTGCTGGTGACTTTGCTCAGCGCGGCCCTGGAGCGTCGCCGAGGTGCGGCGCTGGCCTGCGCCGTGGGTGCCTGACTGGCACGGTGATCAAGGTGCCGCCCGCGCGACCTTTCGACGACTTTCGTCGGCGCAGAATCATTCCCTGACGTTTTCCTTCATTGCCTGGAGAGCTCCATGAAAGCCGTTGCGTATCGACACCTGTTGCCGCTTGCCGATCCACAGAGCCTGATCGATGTGGATCTGCCCACGCCCGTCGCGCAAGGTCGCGACCTGCTGGTGAAAGTGGAGGCGATCTCGGTGAATCCGGTGGATACCAAGGTGCGCAAGCGTGTCGATCCGCAGGGCGCGGACAAGGTGCTGGGCTGGGACGCCGCCGGTACCGTGATCGCCGTGGGTGCGGAGGTCAGCCTGTTCAAGCCCGGCGATCAGGTGTTCTACGCGGGCGCCATCGATCGCGCGGGCAGCAATAGCGAGTTCCAGTTGGTGGATGAGCGCATCGTGGGTCGCAAGCCGTCCACGCTGGACTTTGCGCAGGCCGCTGCCATGCCGCTGACCAGTATCACCGCGTGGGAACTGCTGTTCGATCGGCTGGGCGTGGCGCGTGGTAGCCGCGCGCATAGCGGCGTGCTGCTCGTTGTGGGCGGCGCTGGCGGAGTCGGTTCGATGGCGATCCAGCTTGCCCGCAAGCTCACCCACCTCACCGTGATTGGCACCGCCTCGCGCGCCGACAGTCGCGCCTGGGTGAGCGAGATGGGCGCCCATCATGTGGTGGATCATCACGGCGACCTGGTGGCCGCGGTCAAGGCATTCGCGCCGTTAGGCGTGGACTACGTACTGGGTCTTACGCATACCGACCAGCATTTCGTGAGCCTCACGGAACTGCTCAAGCCGCAGGGCAAGCTCGGTCTTATCGATGATCCGGCGACGCCTCCGGATATCCGCCTGCTCAAGGCAAAAAGCCAGTCGTTGCATTGGGAATCGATGTTCACGCGCTCGTTGTTCCACACCGAAGACATGCAGGCGCAACACCTGCTGCTCAACGAAGTGGCGGATCTGGTGGATGCGGGTGTGTTGCGCAGCACCGCTCGCGAAAACCTGGGTGGCGTCAACGCCGCGAACGTGCGTCGCGCGCATGCGCAGCTGGAAAGCACCAGCACCATTGGCAAGCTGGTGTTGAGCGGTTTCTGAGCGGAGATAGGAAGACGCCGCGCATGCAGGGCATGCGCGGCGTTTGGCGTTTACGCGTCGAGCAGGCGATCGGTGAGCTGGCGCGCCTGTTGGCGGATTTCAGGCATCGCGGTGGATTCCCACAGCACGCCGCGCAGCAAAGTGCCGATGGCGTAGAAATGCGGCCAGGTGCTGCCGTCGTGCTGCAGGCGTCCCTCCACCGTACCCATGCAGCCCAGACCGAGCGGGTCGGGGGTGATATGGCCATTGGTGGCGAGCTGGCGTACTAGGGCGTGCTGAGTGCGGCGCACGTCGGTATTGAGGCCCACGGTCTGGATCACCACGTCCGCGTCCACCGTATCGCATGCCACATCGTGCGCGTGACGCACCTGCAGGCGCAGTTTTTCACCGGCGACATCCGCCGCTTGCAGGCGACCGCAGCGACGATGCAGGCGGCCTTCGTGTTCCAGCGCCTGCAGCGCCGTCATCACTTGCGGCGCCATGCGATGGCGCACGCGCTCCCAGGCCCAACGCGCATGGCGCAGGAAGCGGGCACGTTCGTCCTTGGGCAGCAGCGCCCACAACGACGGTGTATGCGGGCGCAGGCTGTCGATCACGGTGCGCCAATCGGCCGCGTGGGTGGCGGCTTCACGCAGCAGGTGGAACCAGCGACGGATTTCCGGGGCCTCGCGCATGGCTTCCACCAGATCGGCACCGTCATCGGCGGGCGCCGAGGCGTTCTCCAGGTGGGGCTCGGGTAGCAGGCCGTGGCGCGAAATGGCTTCGAAGGACGCGTTGGGCCACAGTGTCGCCAGTTCAAGCAGCACGTCCACGGCGGTGAGGCCCAGGCCGATCAACACTACTTTGAGCGGTCGCGCATCCGGCTTGGCTTCGGCGAGGAAGCCCCACGGCTCGGTTACATACTGGCCGCTGGCGAGTGCCGCGTCGCTCACGCCACTCAACGGTTGCGGCGGCAGCGAACCGAGTGCGAGCACCGCGGCATCGACGCGCGTGTTTTCTTCGCCGTGAATCACGGTGACGCCGTCCTGCTCGGGTACAACGGCGTCGGCCGCGAACGGCAATACGCGTACATCGTGGCCATCCGCTTGCGCGCGTTCGAGCGCGCGCGTCACTTCGGCTTCCAGATAGTCGCCATACAGGCGACGCGGCAGAAAGTCGGTGCCGGCAATGGTGTGGTCGCCGCGCTGGGCGAAATCGAGAAAGCCCCGGGGCTTGCCGGCGAACATGCTCATGGACGCCGCGCGAACGTTGAGCAGGTGGCGATCCGAGCGCGTGCCATAGGCGACACCGCGCGCCGGCGTACCGCCGCCGGTATACCAGTCAATATGCAACGGTTGCGGCGGCTGGCGTTCCAGCAGCTCGCTCAACAGCGCTGCCGCAGCGGCGCCGCCGCCGATAATGGCGACCCTTCGATACATGCCATTCCTTCAAAAAGCGGATTCGTATGGCTCAAGCGTACAGGGAACCCGCGATGGTGCTGCGTTGTTCCCTGGCGAGCCACTGGCCGGCCTTTTCGGCTTCTTCATATGTGAAGTACTGTGCCAGATCGCCCCCATAGACGTGAAGCGTGAGGGCGGTGTCATGCCGCGAAAGGTTGCGGCAGCGATGGGCATAGCGGTCGTCGGCGTCGAACCAGCTGGCGTCACCGGGGCCCAGCCAGTCGCGGCCTACTTCGCGTAGTGCGCCGCTCTTGGCGTCGCGGTCCCACGATTGCACTTCCAGCGCGCCATGCAGGGCCAGCTCCAGGCCCCATAGGCCGCCGTGATCGTGGATGGGCGTGGCATGGTTGGCCGGCCAGGCCATGACCAGCACGCTGACGGCGGGCTTGCCGCGACTAGCGACCATCCAGCGTTCGAAACCCTTGTCGCGCGAGCGCAGGTCGGTGAGGCCGTCGTTCAATGCCTGGCGGTTCTGGTGGACCAGGCGGCCCAGCTCCCTAGCCATGGAGGCAAGGTCGGGGTGGTCGCCCACACCATAGTCAAACGCGATCTCACGCAGCGCCTTCAGGTGGTGCATGTGTTTGGCCATGCGATGTCACTCGACGGGATCCGGGCCGCAGTGGACCATGCCCATCGTTAAAGTCCCGTAACCCGTTGTGAAGACGGCGGATGAGGTTGGGTATGACTTTCGCGACATGCGAAGTCGCTGGCAAAAGCGCAGCATGCTTCTTAACGAGGCCTTGAAACGCGCGCCGATCGGCTTCACTAGTGTCGACGCGCGACCGTAGCCCCAAGGAGAGTCATCATGATCGCAATGAGCGTGCTCCTGATGTTGTTCGTAGGCGTGATGCTGGTGCTGGCCTTGATCGGTACGGTGTTCAAGCTCACCTTCATGCTGATCGGTGGCCTGTTTCACCTGGTCGGCGCCGTGCTTGGCATGCTCTTTGGCGGATTGGCGTTGCTGATCGTCGCGCCCATCGTGGCGGTGGCGTTGTTGCCGCTTTGCCTGCCGGTGATATTGCTGGTGGCGATTGTGTGGGCTATTGCGCGCGCTTCGCGCCGACCGGCACCCACTCCGGTTCATTGAGCCGATTTTTATTGCTGCGATTTGCCGTGGAATGGCCCGGCCTGGCAGGCATTGCAGGCCGGGCTTTCCTTTTCAGCGGGCGCGTTCGGTCATAGCTGATTGAGATCGAACGTCACCGGTACGCGTGCCCATGCACGTACCGCGTGCCCGCCGACCATGGCCGGCTCGAATTTCCAGCCTTGCAGTACCTGTTCGCGCGCGCTGCGGTCGAGCAGGGAGAAGCCGCTGCTTTGCTCGATGGTGACTTCTTGCGGTGCGCCGTGCTCGTCCACCAACACTTTGAGAATGACCGTGCCTTGCATGCGCCCGCGCAATGCCTGCGATGGGTACTTGAGCGGCACGGCGCGATAGGCCAGCGAGGCCTCCACCGGTGCGGTGCTGACCAAGGGCTCGGGGTTAGTCGGCGCCACGGTGGGGACCGCAGGGGGCGCGGCGATATTGCCCTCGCTGGTGGGTGCGGTCACGGGCACCGCAGGCGGCATGGGCGGCGTGTGCGGGCGGGGGATCGTGCGTGGTTGCGGGAGCGGCTTCATTTCCACCGCGGGGGGATCGGGGACCTTGGGCGGCGGGGTGAGAAAGCGAATATCGGTTTCGGTGAACTGGCGGACCTGTTCCGCCAGTTGTGGTGCCATGGGTCGCAGTAAGGCGAGCAGGGCGATCAGGTTGATGGCGATGGCCGCGCTCAGGGCGGCGATGCGGGTGCTATCGGGATGGGCATGACGACGTACAGCCAGGCTTGCGGACGACATAAGCGACCTCCTGACGAATCGATGTAGGTTGTCGCCCGGCACGCTGCGTGGGGACGCAGTGGGGATCGTGCCGAGGCGATGTCAGCCTAGGATGACCGAAAGGACTTGCGCAAGTGGCCGTATGGAAGGCTATTCTGCGCGGAGTGTCCGGCGTCTGGCCGAACGGTGTTTTTAGTGCGCCACCAGCATGGGCACATCGCCATGCATGAACAGGTGGCGGGTGGTGCCGCCGAGCACCATTTGCGCCAGCCGCGAGCGGCTCCACGCGCCCATCACGATCAAGTCCGCGCCCTGCTGGTGCGCGGCATCCAGGATGGCCGCCCCGGCGACATGGCTGGGGCCGGTGTCCAGGACGTCGATTTGCGCCTGGATGCCATGCCGCTGCAGCCAGTCGGCGAGGCCGGGCGGCGGCAATACGGGCAGCAGATCGGCGTTCATTTCGCTGCCGTCGAGGATGCGGATCTGTTGGGCTTTCTGCAGCAGCGGCAAGGCGGCGGCCAGGGCCAGCGCCGACTCGCGGCTGCCGTTCCAGGCCACCAGGATGCGCTCGCCGATGCTTTTCACCGGGGCGAGATCGGGCACCACCAGCACCGGGCGGCCGCTGGCGAACACGCAGCGCGATACCGAGCCGAAACCTACCGGCGCGTCACTGCGTTGCTGGCTGCGCTCCATCACCAGCAGGTCATAGCCGCAGGCGGCCTGGCTGAGTGTCTGTACGGTGTCGCCCTGGCTTACACGCCAGGCGCCGGTAAGGCCACGTTCGGCCAGCGTCTGGCGCCAGACGCCATCATGACTCTGGGCTTCGGTCACCCGCCGCTGGGTCTCCTCCAGTTGCACGGGTACCGCCTCGGGAAGGCTGAACGCGGTGGCGGGCAGGTCGGCCACATACAGCGCATCCAACCGCGCCCCTAGCCGCTGCGCCAAGGCCAATGCGGCGCGCGGCGCGGGCGCGTCGAGTTCGAGGTGGTCCAGATGCAGCAGCAGGTCGATGGCGAGCATCGTGCGGTTCTCCTGGTTCCTTGGGTCGCGGCCATCAGCTTAGAGCGATCCGGTGATCGGGGTGTAGCCCAGGCGCAGAGTACGGGGACGACGCTTTGGCAGCAGGCAAAAAAAAGCCCCGCACAGGGAGGCGGGGCGGCAAGGCCGGGCATCGGGGGAGAGAGAGGGGATGCCCGGTTGCCCTATTGTCCAAAGACGTGGCTTGCCTTGGTGTACAGCGTGGGTGAAGAGGTTATTCACGCGACAGAGGGGCGGCGGCCCCCAGAATCGGCACCCCGCCAGGTTGACGAAACCATCCAGGAGAGCGCCATGGCCCAGTGGAAAGGTATAAGTGCGCTGACGTTGGCGTTGGCTGCGTGGATGGCTGCGACGCCGGCTAAGGCAGCGGACATCGAGTGCAAGATGAATTTCCGCCTCGCCGGCTGGTCGGTGTTCTATCAGACCGCGTCCGGCAGCGGCACCGTCCATTGCAGCAACGGCCAGAGCATGGGTGTGCGCATCCGCGTGAAGGGTGGCGGCCTAACCTTTGGCAAGAGCCAGATCGACAACGGCGTGGGCAAGTTTTCCGGCGTCAGCAGCATGAGCGAGATCAAGGGCCATTACGCCGATGCGGGCGTTCATGCGGGTGCGGCCAAGTCGGCCGGCGCGCGGGTAATGACCAAGGGCAACGTGTCGCTGGCGCTGAGTGGAACGGGCAAGGGCTGGGACCTGGGCGTCGCGTTCGGTGCCTTTATTATCGAGTGATGGCCGCGCCGGGCGTTTCATACGACCGGCGTGCTTGCAATCGATGGCGGGGCGGTTAATGTGAGGGAATCCGTACGCCCCAGTACGCTCAAGCTCCCCGAGGAACGCCCCATGTCTGCCTCCACCAGCGCGGTGTTACCGCGTTATGCCTTCGGCGATGAATTGGCCAGCAGCGTCATTCACGGCATCGGCATCCTGCTCAGTATCGCGGGGTTGGCTACGCTGGTGGCGTTCTCCGCGCGGTATGGCGATACGCGCGCAGTGGTGGCGAGCGCGGTGTTCGGCAGCACGCTGATCCTTTGCTACACCGCTTCCACCCTCTATCACTCCATTCCCGGTCTGCCCGCCAAGCAGGTGCTGCGCACGCTCGATCACATCGCGATCTTTCTGTTGATTGCGGGCACCTATACGCCCTTCACCCTGGTCGCGCTTCCGGGTGTCTGGGGTTGGAGCCTGTTCGGTACCATCTGGGCGCTGGCCCTGATGGGTAGCGCGCTGGAACTGGGCCTGCTCAAGCAGTACCGCAAACTGGCGGTGCTGATGTACGTGGGCATGGGCTGGGTGGGGCTGATCGCGTTCAAGCCGTTGTCCGAGCATTTGCAGACCGGCGGCATGGTGCTGCTGATCGCCGGTGGCGTGGCCTATACGCTGGGCGTGCCGTTCTACTTGTGGCGCAAGCTGCCGTATCACCATTCGGTGTGGCATTTCTTCGTGCTGGCCGGCAGCGTGCTGCACTACCTTGCGGTTCTGTTCTACGTGATTCCCGACGCGCCGGTGTGAATCCCGCGCTCGCCTCGCAGCGCCAGGACCTGGAGGACGCCGCCACGCATTTGGGGCGGGCTCATGATTTGCGCTTCCACCCCATGTTCGGCGGCCTGATGGCGTACTTCGAGGAGAAGCCCTGTGCGTGGTTATCCGCGCAGGGCTTGGCGTTGAAGCTGGACGTCGCCGATCAGGATGCGCTGCTTACGCATGCGGGCGCAGCGCGCTTTCGACACCGGGAAGGCACTATCACGAGTCGTGGCTATGTGATCGTGCCGCCCGCACTGTGCCGCGACACCGGGCAGTTGGCCGAGTGGCTGCTGCGCAGCTCGCGCGCGGCGCGCACGCCCAAAAAAAGGCCGCGCCCGAAGGCGCGGCCGGTGTGATGCGGCGGGACGGGAGCGTCTCGCCCAAGCTGCTTACGGCTTTTTCTGCGACGGAATGAACTGCGTGCGCACCGCTTCGGCGAGCTGTTCCGGCGGCAGCAAGCCCTGGCCGATCACGAAGTCGTTGAAGGCCTGGCGGTTGAAGTCCTTGCCCAGCGCCAGCTCGGTGTTCAGGCGCGTCTGCTGCAGGCGCATGTAGCCATAGAAATACGCGGTGGCCTGGCCGGGGCTATTGAAGGTGTAGCGGTCCAGTTCCTGCTGCGTCATCGCCTCGGACAGGCCCACGTCGTTGCGCAACACATCGTGCGCGCGCTCCTTGGTGATGAGGCCGAGGTTGAGCATGGGGTCCAGGTAGGCGCGGGCGGCACGCTGCAGGCGCGCCTGCAAGGCCACGAACTGGCCGGCCGGCGGCTCATACGGCAGCATTTCCGATTCGGCGTACAGTGCCCAGCCTTCCACGTTCACGCTGTTGAAGGCGAACAGGCTGCGCGCCAGCGATACGCCGCGTTCCACCATGGCCGCGAACTGCAGTTCATGGCCTGGGCGGCCTTCGTGGGCGGTGAGCGTCCACGCGGCGGCCTTATAGGTGAAGTCGTCGTACGAATCGGACTTGCTGCCGCTGGGGTTGCCCATGGTCAGCACAAAGGTGCCCTGTTCGCCGTGATTGTTGATGAACGGCGGCGGGTCCATGTGCGGAGCGGGCACCGCGGCGGTTTCCGCTTCGGAGGCAAGGCGCATCTGCATCTTGCGCTGGGGCAGGGTGATAATGTGCTCGCGGCGGATGGTGTCTTCGATCTTGCCGATGATCTCGTGGTACCAGGGCACCACGTCATCCTTGCCGAGCTGATCCTTCTTCAGTGCCTTGAGCACGTCGCGGTAATCGGTGGCCTGGATGTTCTCGGCCTTGGCTACCACCGGTGCCATCATCTGCATCATCGAGCGCAGCTCGACAAATTCCAGTTGTGCCTGCTTGATCAGGTCTTCCGGGGCGATGTCGATGCCCACCTGCTTGAGGTTGTAGGCATACATCGGTTCGGGCAGGCGGAAGTCGGCGCGTGCGCGCGGCACGATGGTGGCGCGTACCCAGCCGTCGTAATCCTTCAGCTGGCTGTCCAGCGCATCGAGCGCGGCCTTGCCGTCGGCGTTGTCCAGCTTGTACTTGGTGAACAGCTGGCGGATGCCCTGCGCATAGCGCTGGGTGTTGGAGAGCTTCTGTTCGATTTCGCCCTTGTACGGGCCGATCAGGTCCTTCTCGCCCAGGCGCGCGGTGGTCTGTGCCTTGGCCAGTTCGGTGATGGGCGTGCAGCCCGGCGCCTTGCCGACGTAACACTGCAGGCGCTTGAGCGCAGCGGGGCGGCGCTTGGCATCCACGTCGTCTTTCAGCAGGGCGAATTCGCCGCCAAAGATCAGCTGCCCCACGTCCTGGTACGGCAGCATGTACTTGTCGGTGAGGTCGATGCCTTCGATCTGCTGATCGGCCGCCTTGATCATGATCTGCAGATCCTGGCGAACGTTGGTGTCCTTTTCGGTGGCAAGCATCTTTTCCAGCTTGCCCTTGGCATCCACCAGGGCGGCGCGCGAGCGGGCGTCCACGTCGGGCTTGAGGTCAGCGACTTTGTCGTCGTAGCCGGGCAGGCCGATCTGCGAGGCGAATTCGGGGCTGAAGCGCGCCAGCACGTCGAGCATCACCTTGGCGTCGCTATTGCTGCGCTCGATCCAGGTGGGCGCCTTGGTGTCGGCATGGGCGGCACCGGCAGTCGCCAGTGAAACCGCCAGGGCTAGGGCGAGGCGTTTGGACATGGACAGTTCCCCGAATGATTGGAACCCGCAGCCTATCGGTCCGGCGGGCGAGCGCGCCATGTGCCGAAGGTCGCGGGCTTAGCCCACCAGCCAGGCAAAGGCGAACAGCCCGATCATCATGAAGGACAACACCAGCTTCACCAGCGTGCCTAACAGCAGGCCCAGCCAGGTGGCCGCGCCCACGTGCGCCGAGCGCAGCGCGCTGGTGCCGGAGGCCAGTTCGCCCAGCACCGCGCCGACGAAGGGGCCAAGCAGCAGTCCCGCCAGGCCCAGGAACATGCCCACCACCGTGCCGATGGCGGCCCCCCACAGGGCAAGCTTGCTTGCCCCGACACGTTTGGCGCCCAGCGAGGCCGCGACGAAATCCACGATGACGCCAACCACGCCCAGCGCGCCAATGACCAGCAACCACCACAGGCCGAGATGGCGGTACTGATCCACCGCCGCGGCCAGCCAGATGCCGCCGAAGATCATCGGGATGCCCGGCAGCGCCGGCAGGATATTGCCGGCCACGCCCGCCACCATCAGCACGGCGGCGAGTACGTATAGCGCGATGTCGAGCATGGGCATGGTGTGAGGTTCTCGCTGCGGGCGCACGCGGTTCGGCGCCGGATCGGCGACAATAGACCGCCTTGCGGCGTGTCGGCGAGTGTACGCCGGCCTTGCTAGACGGATTTCCTGTGACACCGACCCGCAACACTTTGCTCAAGGCCGACGAGCTCGGCCGCATCGAAATCACCGAGCGCGATGGCGTGCGCATGATCCGCCGCGACATCGGCGCCGCGCGCTGGTGGGCGCGTGCGTTCGCACGGCGCGCGGCAGCGCGCGAGGCGCGCGCGTTGGCCACCCTGGACGGCGTGGATGGCGTGCCCGCGTTGCTGGGATGGAATGGTCGCGAGCTGTTGCGCAGCTATATGGCCGGCGCGCCCATGCAGCAGGCGCAGCCGCGCGATCGCGCGTATTACCGCCAGGCGTTGCGACTGCTTGCCGTGCTGCACCGACGCGGCATCGTGCATAACGATCTGGCCAAGGAACCCAACTGGCTGGTGCGCAGCGATGGCACGCCCGCGCTGGTGGATTTCCAGATTGCCTGGACGCGCGGCAAGCGCGGTGCCTTGTTCCGAGTGCTGGCGCGCGAAGATCTGCGTCACTTGCTCAAGCACAAGCGCACGTACTGCGCCGATGCGTTGAGCGCGCGGCAGCGTGCCATCCTCAACACGCCGGCGCCGCATTCGCGCCTGTGGCGTGCGACTGGCAAACGTCTGTACAAGCTGATCGCGCGGCGCATCTTCGGCTACTGGGACAACGAAGGGCAGGGGCGCGTGCGCGACTGAGGCGCGTCGTCAGGTTTCCGCGGCATCCGCGCCGAAGCGCTCCAACAGAAACGCGATCATGCTGCGCAGCTTGGCCGTGGGCCGGCGGTCCTGCGCATAAAGCAGATGCATTGGCGTGGCGGGCGGCCCCCAGCCGGGCAACACGTGCACCAGGCGCCCCGCGCGCAGGTCGTCGGTAAGTAGCACCTCCGGTTGCAGCACGATGCCGGCGTCATGGAGTGCGGCGATGCGCAGCGCATCGCCGTGATCGGCCGCAAGCCGGCCATGCACCGGCACATCGCATTCCTCGCCGCGCACGCCCAGCAGGCGCCATTGGTCGCGCCTTCGCCAATTGGACAGGCCCAGGCAGGCGTGCGCGCTCAGTTCGCCCGGATGCGTCGGCGTGCCATGGCGCGCCAGATACGCCGGCGACGCGGCCAGCAGCATGCGATAGGGCAGCAGCGGCCGTGCCACCAGTTGCGGGTCGTCGATGGCGCCGATGCGTATGGCCAACTCAAAGCCTTCGCCTACCAGGTCGATCACCCGGTTATCGAGCACCAGGTCCACGCTCACGTCGGGATAGCGCTGCAGGTACTCGGTGAGCGCGGGCGTGAGGCGACGGCTGCCGAAACTCATGGGTGCGGTGAGGCGTAGCCGCCCGCGCGGCGTGGCCTGTAGTTCGGAGGCGCTGGCTTCGGCCAGCTCCACGTCGGCCAGTACTTGCTTGCAGCGCTCGTAGTAGAGCTGGCCCACCTCGGTCAGTTGCTGGCGGCGGGTGGTGCGGTGGAGCAATCGTGCGCCCAGGCGTTCCTCGATGGCGCGGATATGCTTGCCCGCCATGGTGGGCGACACCCGTGCCACCTCGGCCGCCGCACTGAAGCTGCCGCTTTCCACCACGCGCACGAACATCGCCATGCTCGCCAAGGTGTCCATCTATTTAAAACCTATGGTTTTGAATGGTGGTCATCATGGCATGTTTATCCCTTCACGGTTTAAGGTGGACACTGGGCACTTCCGGCGGTCCAACCGGGCGGCCCCTATCCAAGGTGATGAACCATGCGAATTCTGCTCGTCGGTGCCAGCGGCACCGTAGGCCAAGCGGTGGCGGCGGCGTTGGCGCCCCACCACGAACTGATCCGCGCGGGCCGCCAGTCGGGCGACGTGCGCGTTGACCTGACCGATCCGGCCAGCGTGGAGCGGATGTACGAGCACGCAGGCCCGCTGGATGCCGTCATCACCACCGCCGGTCACGTGCACTTTGGCGAATTGGCCGAGACCACGCCCGCGCAGTTCATGAGCGGCCTGCAGGACAAGTTGATGGGGCAGGTGCACGTGGTGATGGCGGGCATCCGCCACCTGCGTGATGGTGGCTCCTTCACGCTGACCAGCGGCATCACCGCCGAGGAGCCGATTCGCCTGGGCACCAACGCCACCACGGTGAATGCCGCCATCGAAGGCTTCGTGCGCGCTTCGGCGACCGAGCTGCCGCGCGGCCTGCGCATCAATGCGGTGAGTGCGACCGTGCTGACCGAGTCGCTGGAAGCCTACGGGCCGTATTTCCCCGGCTTCGAGGCCGCCCCGGGGGCGCGCGTGGCGCTGGCTTACCGCCGCAGTGTGGACGGCGTGGACACCGGGCGCGTGTACAAGGTGTGGCAATAACCGCCATAGAAGCCGGCGCGGCCTTGCTGGTGGTAAACAAAATGGCCGCGCCTGGCGCGGCCATTTCAATCACTTTTCGACGAACGCCCGCTCGATGACATAGTCGCCCGGCTCACGGGTGCGCGGCGATACCTGAAAGCCGCGGCCGTCGAGCAGGGCGCAGGTATCGTCCAGCATGGACGGGCTACCGCACAGCATCACACGATCGAGCGCCGGGTCCAGCGGCGGCAGGCCGATGGTTTCGCTCATCACGCCATCGACGATGGCATCGGTGATACGGCCACGGTTGCGGAAGGGTTCGCGCGTCACCGAGGGGTAGTAGATCAACTTCTCGCGTACCAGCTCGCCCAGATACTCGTGCTGTGGCAGCTCGTTCTCCAGGTACTCGCGATAGGCCAGGTCGTTGACGTTGCGCACGCCGTGGGCCAGCACGATCTTCTCGTAGCGCTCGTAGGTTTCCGGGTCGCGCACCAGGCTCAGGAACGGCGCCAGGCCAGTGCCGGTACCCAGCAGGTACAGATGCTTGCCGGGCTTGAGATCGTTGAGCACCAGCGTGCCGGTGGGCTTGCGGCTGACAATCAGCGGATCGCCCGGCTTGAGGTGCTGCAGGCGCGAGGTAAGCGGGCCGTTGGGTACCTTGATGCTGAAGAACTCCAGGTGCTCCTCATAGTTCGCGCTGGCGATGGAATAGGCGCGCATCAGCGGGCGCCCGTCCACCTCCAGGCCAATCATCACGAACTGGCCGCTTTCGAAGCGGAAGCCAGGATCGCGCGTCGTGCGGAAGCTGAAGAGACTGTCGTTCCAGTGGTGCACGTCAATTACGTGCTCCGTCGCCAATGCCACCATTGCTGGTTACCGTTGCAAGAATGAGGAAACTGCGGGCAGGACACTGGCCTAGAGGCCCGTGTCGGTACTCGTGTGGGGAAGGCGAAAATCCGCTGGGCCTGACGAGTAGCTGCCTTTGGGTGCAGCGTATGGGTCGTATTATGCCATTGCCGGACCATTCCTTCATGCCTGTCGGGCACCCTTACGCGAATCGGGTAGCGGGTCCTGGGCGTTGTGGCGCAAGGCCCGGCGTAACTTGGGTGGACTCTTGACGGTGGAAAGGGGGCAAGGGCAGCTCACTGCGGCATCGCGCCGCGCGCTCAGCGGCCGCGATAACCCCGCGAGCGACGCACCTGGTAAAGCTCGTCATCGGCGCGTACCAGGGCGGCATCCAGCGTGGCGCTGCCGGTGCGCATGGCGTGGCCGAGGGTGAAGCGTATGGGCGCATGTTCGCGCGCGGCGTCGATGCGCTGGATGATGCCTTGGGTCTCCGCTTCGCTGGTGCGCGGCAGCAGCACCAGGAATTCGTCGCCTCCGCTGCGTATCACGATATCGTCCGGCCGCACGTTATCGGTGAGAAAGCGGCCCATGGCCACCAGCATTTCGTCGCCCTTCTGGTGGCCGTAGGTATCGTTGATGACCTTGAAGCCCTCCAGGTCGATGGCGATGCAGCCCCACGATTCATCGTTGCGCAGGTTCGCGGCGACTTGTCCAAGGTAGCGGCGATTGAACAGGCCGGTAAGCGAATCGCGCACGCTCCATTCGCGCAATTGGCTTTCGTGCAGGATGCGGTCGGTGACGTCCTGTGCATGGCCAAGCACGTAAGGTTCGTCGCCCTCGGTATCGAGCGTGTTGTGGTACTGCCAGGTCAGCAAGCGCCCGTCCTTGGCGATGACCTGCAACAAACCCTTGGCGATGCCCTCATGCGTGACACGGCGCAGGTACTCATCGAACGTCGGGCGCAGCTCGGGCGGCATGAAATCTTTCAGCGAGCGTCCCAGCAACTCGCCCATGTTGTAGTTCAGCACTTCCGCCGCCGCGGGGTTCACCGAGAGCAGTACGCCATTGAGATCGTGCGTGCAGATCAGGCCAAGGCTTTCCTCGAATAGTTTGCGAAAGCGCCGCTCGCTGCGTTGCAGGCCCTCGATGGCCTGCTTGCGCGCCGTGATGTCCTGGATGGCGCCCACCAGCCAGCGTGGCTTGCCGTCCTGATATTCGACGGCCCCGACGGCACGCACCCAGATATGGCGCCCCTTGGCGGTGACCAGGGGGAGTTCCAGATCCCAGCCGGTGCCATCGCTGGCGCCCTTGGCTACCGCGCGCTCCATCACCGTGCGTGCCTCGGGCGCGTAGAAGTGGACGGCCTCCTCCACATTCGGGTGATAGCCCGGGGGCAGGTCGTGGATAAGACAGGTCTGTTCCGACCAGGTAAGTTCCTGCGAGGCCAGGTCCAACTGCCAGCCACCGACACCGGCCACGCGTCCGGCGCGGTCCAGAAAGGCTTCGCTTTCATGCAGGCGCCGCTCCATCAGCTTGCGCTCGGAGACATCCACCAGCGTGCCATACATCCATTGCGCGGAACCCTCGGCGCCGTGGCTGATGACGCGGCCGCGCAGCAGGCCCCAGATCCAGTAGCCGTCCTTGTGGCGCAGGCGTACCTCGCAGTCGAACAAGGGCCGCTGGCCGTTCAGATGCTCCAGCAGGCGCTCCTCCACCTGTTCCACGTCGTCGGGATGGGTGAGGTTTCGCTGGGCGCTGGGAAACGGGTGGCGCACGTGATCCTGCTGGTGGCGCAGCGAGCTGGCGGAGAGCAGGTCCAGATCCTCCATGGCGTAGCCGAGGATGGCCGCCCATTGCTCGTTGAAGCGCATTTCGCCGGTCTGGATGTTCCATTCCCAGGTGCCGGCCTGGGCCGCGTCCAGAATGCTCTCCAGGCGCGTGCGGTCTTCCATCAGCAAGCGGTGCAACAAGGCCTCGCGGTGCAGCAATTCGGTGCGCTCGAGCGCGGCCTTGCGTTGCTCCAGCGCCTCGGTGGCCGCGCGGGCAAGTTCGCTCAGGATCGCCGCGTGCTCGCGCGAGAGTTGCCGCGGCTCGCGATCGATCACGCACAGGGCGCCCATGTGCATGCCATCGGCCAGCGTGATCGGCGCGCCCGCGTAGAAGCGGATATACGGCGCGCCGGTTACCAGCGGATTGTCCGCAAAGCGTGGGTCCTCAAGCGCATCAGGCACCACGAACAGGTCATCGTCGAGAATGGTGTAGGAACAAAAAGCAACGTCGCGCGAGGTCTCCTTGACCTCCTCCAGGCCGATATTGGCCTTGAACCATTGACGCTTATCGTCCACCAGCGTGAGCAGCGCGATAGGGGCGCCGGTCAGCAGTGAAGCGGCCCGCGTCAGCGCATCGAAAAGCGGCTCGGCCTCCGAATCCAGCACGCCGAGCGCCAGCAAGCGCTCCAGTCGCTGGCTTTCATTGGATGCGCGCGGCGCGGGGGATGCCATACAAACTCCAGAAAACCTGTGCGGATGAGCGTTCGGACCGAGCAAGGCGTTTGAGGGTTCCCATGGTAGAACGCTCCACGGGGTTACCCGTGCGACACGGCTCACGTGTCTTCATTCCAGGTGCCGCCCGCCGACCATAGGTTTCAGCGGATTTCGAACATATATCGGCAGGCCCCTGAATGCGTTGAGCCATCGCAACGGATCACCGGGCGCTGCCGGCAAGGCGCCCCTGAACTATCTACGGTCTTTGGGCGTAGGTGCTGCGGGCGGGTGCTGCCCATGCAGCGCGCGGAAAACCAGTCGGATCACGATCAGCAGCACAAAGCCCGCGAGAATGCCTGCGAGTCGTTCGACGCCCGGTGCGAAACTGGCGTTCGCGTAGTCGTCCGGCACCAATACCACCAGAAAGGCGAGTGCAAACTGCACACCCACATAGCCATAGGCGTGCGGACCGTTCTCGATATGGCGACCGATCGCCACGCCCAGGCACAAGCCCAGCGTGATGAGCGCGGCGTGGTGATGGCTGGCCAACAGAATGGCCATGGCCAGCAGGCCACCGAGCGAGCAGCCCACAAAACGATGCACCATGCGGGTGGAGATCGTGCGGCTGGAGGCGCTGAGGCTGGCGAGCGGTACCGCCATCACCGCCATCACCGTAACGCCCGCCTGGCTTAACGTCGGTGTGGCGATCCATGCGGTGAACAGGGGTACGCAGGCCACGGCGATACCTGCCTGCGCCGCGTGCCGCGCGGCGGCCGGCTGCCAGCCGCGATACGAAGGCGCCGGCCTCGGCGGCTGGCCCGGCATCCAGCGGCGAAGGGTTTTCGCCGAGAGGTAGCTCACCAGCAGACTGGCGGTGGTGCCCACCAAAATCTCCGTGACACGTGACAGTGCAAACGCGCGTGGCGGCAACTCGTGCGGGCCAATGGTCTCGACCACCACCATCAGAAAGGTGAGTCCGGTGAACAACCACGCATAGGTGCGTCGGCTCACCAGCACCCTGTACATCGTGCACGTCACCACCACGGCCAACGCCACACAGGCCCATAACGGATGGCCTGCCACTTTTAGCGCGACGACATAACCCGCGATGGCGCCCGTCAACGTGCCGAGCACGCGCAGCAAGGCGCGTTGCAGGCTGGCGGAGAAGTGCGAGCGAATGACCATATAGCCACTGAAGGCCGCCCAGCCGACATTCTTCGCACCCACCAATTGCGCCAGCGCCACCGCCAGCAACACAGAGCAGATCGCTTCCGCCTGATCGACCAGGCGTGGCCCCGGCCGCAGCAACGTCGCCAGATCGCCGCCCAGTTCGCCCAACAGGCGGAGCAGGTCGCGCACGGGTTGTTGCAGGCGTTCGGTGAGCGCGTTCACGGATCTGTCTAGAGTGTGCGTGGCTGAGATGACGTGGCGCGATATGCACGGATAGGAAATGGCCGTCCAAACGATGATCGATGGCGATGCGCGAGGGTAAGTGTCAATGCGCCGTCGATGCGTCATTGGTGGTTGCCAGCCAGCGCGCACCATGCCACTGGCCTTGTTGCACCAGGGTTTCCATGCAGGCGACAAGTCGCGTCAGCACATAGCGCGTGGCTGGTGTACCAGGGCGTGTCGCCGAGGTGGCTACGCCGATCAAGCGCTTAAGCCCTGCGCCTGCGAGCGGTGCGGCCGTCAACCGGCCCGCCTGCAGTTCGGCTTGTACGATGGAGGAGGGCAGCATCGTGTAGCCCAGGCCTGCTTCCGCCAGCGATTTCTGCACGGTCATTGCATCGGCCTCCGCCACGATGCGCAGCGATGATTGCTGCTGCGCCGCCAACTCCTCCACCCGCGCACGAATCACGTGCATGGCGCTGGGCAGCACCAGCGGCAAGGCGAGAAAGGCGGCAGGCGTAAGCGGTCGGCGTGGGTCGAGCTTGGCGCCGGGCGGCCCCACCACCCACAGGTCTTCCTCCAGCAAGGGACGCACACCCACCGCGAGAGGACGCATGGCGTGCTGCACCAGGGCGATATCCAGTTCGCCCGCGCCCAGCCATTGCTCGAGGTAACCCGAGTAACCGCTCACAAAGCGCAGCACGATATCCGGATGCTCGGCGCGTACTTTCAGGCTCAACGGAGGCGCCAGTCGCTCGTTGGTGCTGGGCGGCAGGCCGATGGTGACCGTGCCAGACAGTCGTTCGTGGTCGCCGGAGAGTGCCTCGCGCGCCAGATCGAGCTGATCCAGCGCGCGCCGGGCATAGCCAAGCAAGGTCTGGCCGGCGTCAGTGAGTTCCACGCCCCAGCGCGAGCGGATGAACAAGGGCTTGCCCAGCTCTTCCTCAAGCAACTTGATCTGGCGGGAAACGGCGGGCTGCACCAAGTCCAGCAGCGCGGCCGCCTTGGTCACGCTGCCGGTGGTGGCCACCGTAAGGAAGGTCCGCAATGGCCGGACATCCATGAGGCATCTCAAAAGATGATGTGATTGGACTAATTATGCCAAAAATAGATGAATGCCGCCCAGCCATCCGTGTCGGTCGCCACGGCATGGAAGCGCCCTGCAAATGGCGCCGCTATGCGATTTCGGGTCGGCCGGTACAATACCGCCCATGTCAGCCCCCCATACCCCGCTACGCCGGCCGCTCCACAAGGACGACTGGCGCCTCACCGTCGCGCCCATGATGGACTGGATCGGCAATAGCTGAAAACGTAGAAGGGGCGCCAAGTTACAGGCGCCACTTTTTTTAATGTTGCACTCTCGTTGCACCCTGGTTGATGCGGTGCCAATCCCGAGCCGCCTGAACCTTCAATTCGTCCAGGTGAGATGCCAGCTTGGCGGCGTCCACCAGCCACGGTGCTTTCTGACTGCCGACCCGGAACGCCGGCACCGGTAGTGCCTGCCGGTTCGCGCGCTTGGCCGCTTCCTCCTTGGACAGCCCGAAAAGGTGAGCGCATCGCTCAAGCGGAATTTGCGCGGTGCCGTACTCGGCCATCAGGGCAAAGAACGTGTTCATTGGGATGCCCTCCGGGGCTCTGTATCCGTCCACCAGGTGCTGCGAATGCGCCGTTGATCGCGCATGTCTTGTCGTAGTTGGTTGGCGGCACGCTCGCCGCGTTTGCTGGCCACTTTGCGCATCAGGTCATCGACCCTTTCGCGCGTGGTGAATCCCTCCCTTAGGCGGGCGCGTGCCTCCAGCACGCGCCGCTGCATCTCTTGGTCAAAGGTAGCTTGCGTCAAACCGCGACCCCTTGCTTTCTGCATTGCGTATCGACCAGCTCGCCAAGCTTGATGAAGTCATCACGTTCTGCGCGGGACACCAGCTTGTTATTCCTGGCGTACATCAACGCTACGCTTAGATCGACGGCTTGTTCTCGCGTCAATGTGAGGATTACATCAGCCATCAGGATGCGGTTTCCTGTCCGCGACTCTGCTTGTGGCCCTACATCTTCTGGACCGGGCGGAATGGCCCCGCTCCCTGTACCTACAGGCTGATATCCGTTGCCGTCAGTGCCGTTGTATTCCAGCGCCTTAGCCATGTGAAACCTCCGTGCATGCCGGTCGCGTTGGGACGCTGACAGCGTTGTCACTGGCCAGGTAGTGCTTTGCCATTGCCCAATAGAAGGCGTCAGCCCGTTCATCTGCGGACCACGCTTTGACCTGGTCATCAGTGATGTGCTCCGTGCCCGTGACAAGGCATAGGGTGGTGCTGGTCTGTTCGATAGATGGTGTGCAGGCGCTGCACAGTGCCTCACCCGTCCAAGAGCACCCGCCTTGGCAGGCTTGTATGTCCGTGCAGCCGCAATAGCGGCATGAACGCAATGGTTCGCCTACCGCAGCGGCGAATGCGGCGAACACTGCTCGCGCGGCGCCACCCCGCAGGCGAATGGTGGTTCCACGTCCTTTAGCCATTGGCCACCACCTTTCGCTTACGCGGCATACGCACCACACGGCCCGTGGCGGGCGAGGAAAGCGCGAGGGGCATTTGGGTGAAGCGACGCCCCCAATCACTGGTGGCGACGTCCAGGGACTCGCACATGCCGGTAGATCGCCCGCAGGGGCACTCCAAAGCATGACGGTCCATCGGCTGCTGCAACAGCAAGGCGCCAGGCTTCCGCGCTTCCCGGCCAGTCCGGCCGGTGTGGGCAATGTGGCGAGGCTCGGTATGGCAACGGTCGCACGGGTGGAAGGTTCCCATGGTGTGTCGGATCACGCGTTGCATGGTCAGACCTCCCCAGCGCGCAGAGGATAAAAACCAAGCATGTCCGGCTCGCCAACGATCCCATCTTGCTGCAACCGGGCGAGCACAGCGCGCGCGCCCGTTGTGCCTAGGTCAGCCATTTCGATGGGGCTGGTCAGGGTGGCGCCGGCATTGCGCCGAACCGCGACGATGATGCGTGCATAGGCAGGGTCGATAGTGGGCACGTCCGATGGCGGCAACGTCGCGCCGGTCATCATCTGGCCACACGCTTTCCGCAACTGCATCGCGCGGTCCTCCGACAGCAGTCCTAGGGACAGCGCCATGCCGATGGCGCCGTTGATATAGGCCGAGTGGGCAGCGCAGGCCTGGGGGTTGCGTGACACGTCGCGGCTCAGTGTCAGCGCGAGGCGCAAGGTGATCGCCTCCGCCGCCGCGCCTACTTCGGTCTTACCAACGGAGCGCGCCTTGTGCACGCGCATGGTCCGTTCCTTCGCCATTTGAGTAGTCGTCATGATCACGCCCCCGTAGGCCGAGGGATGGCAAAAGTGCGCTCCAGGAAGCTGAGCAACTGCCCCACCTCCAGGGTGGCCAAGGTCAAGTCGCTGCGGCGCTGGTCCTCGTCGCTCTCGGCCTGCTCGCGGGTGTCCGTGAGGATATCGAGGGGCTTGAGCCCCTTGATGGCCAGGAATTCGGACAGCACGAGTTCCATACGCTCGGCAAACACCAGGCCGAGCTGGAATACCTGCTTACCGTTGCGCAGGTGCTCTTTCACCTCTTCACTGTCCAAATCCTGGTTACGACAGCGCACCATGGCACCGGTGGCCGTGGCGAGGTCGCGAAGCTCGCATTCATCGCCCAGTGCAATGGCGCTAGGCAACGTGTCGTTGGCCAGCCAATCGGTCAACAGCACGCGCGGCGATTCTTCCGGTGCAGGAGGCACGGCAGGGAACGAACCGAAGACCTCACGCAGTGCCGTCACGACCATTTCAGCAACGCGACGGCTGGACGTGTCCACCACCAACCAGCCGTTGGCTGTATCCAACCAGGCCGACACGCGGCGTGGCATGACCGGTGCGTGCGGCAGCATGGCGTTGAGCACGTCTTCGCGCATGCGGCGTCGCTCTTTGCGACCGATGCCGCGGCCTTCTTCCTCAGCGACCTTGCGCAGCTTCTTCTCGACCTCGGCGTTCACCGCTGCCGCAGGCAAGACACGCTGGTACTGCTGCCATACAAAGGCAATGCAGTCGTTGGTTGCGATGGTCATGCGTTCGTCAGTGGCGCCGAAGGGAGAGGCGAAGCCGGACGTAACCGCTTCGACAGGGCCAGGCTCACGAACGCGGTATTCGGCCAACTGCTCGGCAATGCCCTGGCTGGCGAGATCACGGGACACGGCATCGCTGAAACGAAAGAGGGTGATATTGCGTGGAATCATGGCGCGGGCCTCAGTAATCAAGACGGGGAAGGAAGGGGACGAAGACGCCGGCGGCGATGACCACGCCGCATACCATGGCCAAGTAAAGGTCGCCCTCGCCGTAGCGGGAGGCATTGAAGGCGGCCCAGCGAGCGCGTACAGCGGCACGCATCCTGATTGCTACCTGCGCTCGACCCGAAAGGCGCGGCGGCCTGTAGCCGCGTGCCACGACGTGTAGCGGTGCTTTAGACTGATGGCGAGGTTCGAGCGCCTGTCCGGCGCCTAAAGGGGTTGTCACATCGATCTCCTTGGGTTGGGTGACGGTGGGTGCGTGGGGAGTGGTGCGAACACTCCCCCGAACCTCACTCCTTGGGTTCCGCCACTTTGGGCGGGGCTTTGAACACGTAGCACCAGGTAGCGCGCCCGTTCCGGGCGCTTTTGACGTTCTTCACCTCGATAAACTTGCGAGAGGTGCTGGTCTTAAGGTGCTCTTTAAGATCCGAAATGCTTGGGCGAGTCATGTAGCGCGCCGCCATTTCGGCATCGAATTGAGGCAAGGAAACCGCGATGAAATCCGGGTTCTTGCTGTGATTGAGGATCGGCTCACTGCCGCCCATCGGGTTCACGTAGTCGTACAGTTCCCAGAACAGCTGCACGTCAGGGTGGTCAGCAGCCAGGGCAGACTGGCGCCTTGCTGCCATCTGGCGAAGGAAAGCCTGGGTGCCGCGTTTGGCCTCGTCGCTCAGCGTGATCACATCGCACAGCGCATCAAAGGCCGCTATGAGCTGGGCATGGTTCTTGGCAAGACGAAGGTCATACACGACGCCGTTGAGTAGCTCGGTTTCGTAAGTGGGCACGCGCTCGGTCATCGTCGCGAGCACGGATGCCTCCGCCTTGGTGGCGCGCAAGATGAAATGGCTGAGGTTCGCCATTTCCATGCGGGCGAGTTCCTCCGCGATGGCCTTGGTTTCTGGCTTGTGGCCAGCCTTGTCGAAGTTGAGGTGGACGATGCGTTCCAGCACCGCGCGGTCGGCCTGCACGGTAGCGTTCTGTTCGATCACGATGGAACCGCGAAACGGCGGCTCGATCGTCTCGTTACCGGAAGACTTCACACCGAGTGCGCGGATGCTGCCGCCGTTGTAGGCAGTCTTGAGTTCGTTGAAGTCGAACTTCTTGGCTTTGGCGGTATCGTCCTTTCGGTCACCTTCGACCAGCACAACAGGCAAATTCGCCACCTGCACAAACGCACGCGCACGTGCCGCCAGGGTTGACTTGCTGGGGTCGATACCTTCGTAGCCAGCGCGCCCCATCAGCTTCCAGAGAAAGCGAACAAGGGTGCTCTTGCCGCTACCCGGTTCGCCGATCAGCTCAAGGAACGGAAAGCTCTCCTGTGCTTGGCGGATCTGCTCTGCAAACAGGGACGCAAACCAAAAGGTGAGAGCAACCATGCCGCCGGCACCCCAGCAGCGCCATACCTTTTCCACCCAGTCCGTGGCAAAGCTATCGGGCTTGTGATTGATGATTAGCGCCACTGACTTGGTGGGGCTTTTCACGTTGACGTGTTTGCCAAGCTCGAAAAAGTCTTCGTCGTTGATGTGGATGATGCTGCCGGCCTTAACGGCTAACTGGCCGAGTAGGTACGCACCGTGCTCTCGGCTATATCCAACAAAGTCGATCGCTTCAACGTGCTTGATGACCTGTAGGTCATCGCCCCAATGGCGGTCAAGCTGTTGAGTGGTTCCAGAGAAGCTCGCACCGGCCGCCACCGACATGAGGCGTTTTTTGAACTCGCCGGCGGAGGCGAGCTGGTCGCCGCGAAAGGTGTCTTTCACCGTCAGACCACGCGACGTAGTGACACGCACGTAGTACCAGTGCTCATTGGTAAGCAAATTCTTCTGGAAGTAGAGCGGTTCCGGGTAGCAGTTGGCGATTACATTGATCTTTGAGGCGAGTTGCAGGGCCTCTTCCTTGCGGGCTTCTTCGTCCTGGCGCTCGTCGTCATCTTCCCCCTTGGGCTTCTTGTCGTTGAGCGCGCGCTGATAGAGGTTGGCGCTGAACTCATACCAGTAGATGCGATTGCCAAACTCTAGGGAGAACTCGCTGTTCTTTGTGTGCTTGTACATCAGGATGGCGCGATCTTTGGGCGTGCGCGCGATCAGTAGTGCGCCTTCGTAGCGGTAATCCTTGATGTTTTCAGGCGACAGCAGGCCTTCCAAGTGAAGGTCATTCCAATCGCTCTTTTCGCCACCTTGTTGGCGAATAGTCGCGGCTTCGCAACGGAAGCCATCGGCGCGCCCCTTTTTGACCCAGCTCACGGTGTGATTGCGCCCAGCGGTATCACCATCCAGTGCCCATACGAGCGTTGGCAAGCGTCCACTTCGCGCAGTGAGTAGGCGCTGTAGAAAGGCTTTGGGGTAGTTGTTGCACGACATGGCGGATACAGCGACCACGCCGTGGTGACCGAGCGCGATCGCATCGAAGATACCCTCAACGATCCAGATTTCCTCGGCGGTCCCGAGTACCTCGCCCGTGACGGTAGGCGGGACCCATACCTCTCCCATGTAGCTCTTGCCAGGAGCGAAACGGGCTTTCATCTTCCCGAACCGGTAGGCTCGATCAATGAACCGCTCCCACCAGGAGCCGCCCGGAATGGCGAAGCGCACCGTAGCGGTGACCTGGCCAGAATCCGCAGCGTGGTAGCTTTCTTGGGTGTACGAGCCTCTCACGCGCGTCAGGTTGAAGCCACGGCCGTTTTCTAAGTAGGCATCGGCCGCCGCATGCGGGTTGTCGTCGGACTGCTTAAAGCGTGTGGACCAATCCTCAAAGAGATCGGGGAAGAGATCCTTGGCCGTCGCCTCATGTGCGCAGTTGTTCAGGCGTCCGCAATACGCGCGCCATGGGTTCTCTGCGTTCGCGTAGAACCCTTCTTCTTTGCACGACGGACAAATGCCGCCACGCAGCCACTTGCCACGGTCTTTCATACCGTGACGTTCTTTGAGCAGGCGGGTAATGTCGGCTTTGAGCTGAGGATTCATCATGGTCAAACCGATTTCTCGCGCGGGGTCCACATGTGTCCGCGCGGGCCGCATATGGCGCCCATGCGGCGCATGACATCGCAGTCGATGCCCAGGTAGCTCGCCATGCGGTCCTCGCGGTCCCTCCAATCGTCGTCGGGGTCCGTCTGGTGGGCGGGCGCACACTCCGGCGGGAGTGTGCAGAGCAGGTAGCTGGAGTCGCCCAGCGTCGTGTGGAAACGGCAGGTGCTACAGGTCAGCAAGACGGGCTTCATGCGCGGTCACCCCGGATGGGCATGTCCATGGCGACGGACAGTTCTTTGAGGTGGATGTACGCGAGCGGAAAGTGCGCGCAACCCACGGCGAGGCAGGGGCATCCGCTAGCGAGCAAAAACACCTCGTCACGCGGTGCGGAGGCAGTACCGATGTGCATGCCGCCGAACACCAACGTGGCGGTGACCCAGTTAGGGCCGGCCGTAACGGATAGGCACAGGGCAGCGTCGTCGCGCAGTTCGAGCGTAGTCATGCGGCGCCGTCCTGTGATCCGCTGGCTTGGCTTAGCTCCGTGACTTCCAAGGTGGTGTCATCGATCTCGGGCTCGCCCTCGAAATCGACCAGCCGGATACCGTGCTCGCCATTCGGTGGCCAGCCTTCCTCGCCGTCGAACTCGCGCTGCATATTGGGAATGTGTCGCCAGCCAGTCGGATCGAGCACCTGGTACATGAGGTACTTCGCGGCGAGCTTGATGACGGCCATCACCACGTCGCCGTCGGCGGCGTCGAGGCGATCGTCCGCGCCGGTCCAGAAGTCATTGATCTCGGTGGCCAGCTCGGTAGTGAGCTTGGCGTGGTCAACGTCGAGCGTGACCACAATGTCGCCCCAGTCCTGGGAAGCGCGGTAGCGTCGGATGCTCATGCCGCATCCTCCGGGTGGCCAGTGGCTACGCGCACCTGGGCAATCGCGCGTTGCAGGCGCTGCTGCACCGACATGAGCAGTTCGTAGGCGCCATCTTCGGACAGCACGCCGCGATGGATGCCCTCCGGGATCGCGCCGGCGGCGCCCAACAGGGCAACGCAACAACTGTCGAGTTCGTGGAGGGCGGCGCCGATGAGGCGTTGGCGTTGTAGATGGCGTGCGCGCAGTTGCGCACGGGCGACACGGTAACGTGAGCGCATGGGCGTGATCCTATGTGTGGCTAGATCCGCCGACCTGCTGCTAAACAGGGTGACGGACGACGCGGGGTTAGCAGACCGGCCACATAGGAAACCGGCAGACCCGAAGGTCTCCCCGCGCCGCCCGCCATAGAACGAGCTGCGCTGCGTGCAAGCGTACGCCGACAACGGACGAAAAAAAGGCGCCGGCATCAGTCGATGGGCGCTTGCGCGCCTACGTGGAATCGGGCTGCTAAACCCGGTCGCCGATTTTGCGGCGACGCGGTGAGCATCCCTCCGCAGTGCGGCGCGTGTCAACAAGTTTTTGCGCATTTTCGTGGTCATCAGGCAAGCCGTGTCCGTTCCGGCCGTCGCGATGACGGCCGGGCAGGGGAAAGAGAGGTGGGGAATGGCGCGCGACGGCGCCGGGGTTAATTCAGTTGTGCGCTGCGTCCGCACTGCTGGATGCAATGCGTGGTGTCGGGCTGGGCGTTGTGCCAGGCCTTGGCACACTGCAATACATCAGTGGCGGTGAGTGCGTAGACCTCGCCCGAGCGCGGATCGACTACGCGCACCACGTACGAGGTGGAGCCGCTCGTATCGAAGTACGCCGGCACATGACGCGCCTGGAGGTCGGCCAGGGCATGCATGGCGTTGTTCTCGGCAGTGGCCTGGGTGATGCCCATGGTGGCGATCAAATGAGACACGCAGCGCTTGATGAGCTGGTCATCGTCCAGGTGCTGTGACTGGTGAGCTTCCAAGTAGCGAACCGCGCACGTAAACGGTTCGTTGACCAGCGAAACGGGATGCGGTGATGCGAGAGACACGAAACCCCCTTGGAATCAGTTGAGCGACATGCGCTTGGCGAACGATGGGCTACGCAGTTCGTTCTGCGCGGCAGCGGACACGCTGTTTCCCACCGTGGTGGAGTGCGACACCACAATGTCGTTGCTGCGCCTTTCCACCATCGGAATGGACACGCCCTTGGCGGGGGTCATGCTGGGGACCAGCGTGCGCACGATGCCGACCTGTGCCACACCACGCCAAAGGCACTCGACGTTCATGCAGTCGAGATAGATTTCTCGCACCAAATCACTCAGTTGCTTTGAAGTGATGGTGCGCGTAGCTGAACGGCAATGCGGGCAACGCATGGAGAAACGTTTTCCAGCCATTTTGTTTAGTCCTCGTACACCGTTTCTGCGCTTAATTAGCGCGGGGCCGCTGCGTAGCGCCCGCACTGTGGGACCGAGCGGCCAAGCCTTCCAGGTACACGCGAAGGACGAATGCCGCGATGGTCAAACCTTCGGTGCGCGCGCCCCGCTCGCAAACGCGGAACTGCTCGGGGGATAGGGACAAATTCACACGGCGGCTTTTGCCCTGAACCTTCGGGGCATACGTCCGGCGTGCTTGCTGACTAGGAGAGTTCTGCATGGCGATGGAGTACGATGCCCGTGTGTTACACAGATCGAACGATATTACACATGATGTGATATCGCAACATCTTGCGAGCAAGGATTCCACGTTGCGTGTTGAAAGCCGCCTGATTAACGCCTCTGAGATCATCCAGCGCATGCGGGAGGTGTTCGGCGCCAAGAACGATACGGCGCTCGCCGCTGAGCTGAATGTGACGACCAGTACCCCCAGCAACTGGCGGCAGCGAAATAGCGCGCCCATTGCGGTCTGCGCCACGATTGCAGCGACGCATGGGGTGTCACTCGATTGGCTGGTGTTCGGTGAAGGGGCCATGTATCCCAAACACGACCAGGACGCCGCGCCCACGCCAGAAAGCGCGCACAGCACCGCGTCCGCTGCCGCACACCGCCTATCACACTTTGTGTACAACTGGGACCGTACCCGGCCGCCGGAGGAAATGGTGTGGCTGGAGCAGCAGTTCAAACGGGCCGTGCCCGAGTACGTCGAGTGGCTGTCGTCGCCTAAATGAGGGTGGCAAGCGCGTACAGGCACCAGGCGCCGCATCACGCGGCGCTTTTCGTTTGCGCCTGGTGCAGCCGGTTGGCCAGCATGGCTCGCACCTGCGCCACCATGGACGCCGGCACGCGCATGGGCACGGTGCGTTCTCCGTAAGGCCCTCGCGCCTTGGCGGGCTTGCTGGTGGGCGTCGTGTTGGCCGTCGTGGTCATGCGGCCTCCTGGTGTTCGTCGTTCTCGTCCACTGCCGACTGCTCGGCGGCTGCTGCTGCGTTCTCCAGCTCCAGTGTGGTGGTGAAGCCGCCTTCGCTGGTGAGGCGGTGTCGTGCCCTGGCTATGATCCAGTCTTGCGAGGTAATGGTCTGGTTCCACCCCACGAGCACCACGGGCATTTCCGGGAACACATCGGGCCGACCGACGGCCAGCTCGATTTCGAATGTCGCCGCGCCGCGTTTCATGCGGGCGAGTTCGGCCTCGGCTGCGCGCTTGGCGTCCGCCTCGCTGGGATAGTCACCGCGTAACACCTTGACGTGGCCATTCTTGCCCGCGAGCGCCAGGTGCCCACGGGCGCCGCCCAGGTCGTACCAGCGAGCACGCACGCCGGTGTACTTGTTGCGGTCGGCGCTGTGGTAGCGGTGCCGGTCGCCGTGGCTGCGTTTGATCGTCACCGATGGCAACGCTTTACCCGAGGGAGTCTGCGCCTGGCCAACAGGCGCAAAGATCAGGCAGCCATTCTTGACGGTGGCCACGGCATCCCAATGGCGGCCAAGGCGCCGCAGAAAGGCCATGTCGCTTTCGGTTTGGTCCATCTGCTCGATGGCATCGCCAGCGAAACGGTCCGCGATGCGCGGCGTAAGGTTGTGCTCGCCAGCGATCCGCTTTATCACTTCAGCCACGGTGGTATGGCTCCAGCTGCGTTCCTTGCGTACGGCGAGCGGTCCAGCGATGCGCGCGCTTCGTGCGTGCACGGTGAGCGTATCGGGCTCGCCGCGGTGCTCCACTTCGTCCACGGTGTAGGTGCCTTGGAGACACATGCCGGAACCTTCAAAGCCCAGCGTGATTTCGACCGACACGCCGGTGCTCGGCATGCTCAGGCGTCCGTCCGTGTCTTCAAACTCGATCTCCACCTTGTCGGCGTGGTTCTGCTTGCTCACGTCGAGCGACATGGAGCACAGGCGCTCGCGCACCTGGTCTTTCATGTCCTTGCCGTCGATGGATACCTTGAACGCCGGCCGCAGCATGGCCGTGTTCTTCGCGTCCTGGACGGTGTTGCGGGTGGCCAGCTCGGTCATGCGGCGTTCCTCTGACGCCCCGTGGCGGGCGGCTCGTCGGCAGGTAGGGTGTCGGTACGGCGCAGGGATAGCGTGAAGTCCACGCGGCGTGGCGTGCCGTCTGCGAGATGGTAGCGCTGGGTCGTTTCCATGCTGTCGATGACATAGACGCCATAGACGTACCCCGCGCCATCCACCAGCACGTAGGCATTTCCGCCACGCCCCATGGTTTCAAGGCGCGTAATCGACGCGAGCGTGCCCGTGATTTCGGGCGCCACGGCGCCCTGTAGGGTGATCGATTCGTCACCCGGGCCAAGGTATTGGAAGGCATCGCGCTCGCCGATACGCGCGGTGGCGCCGTGCTTGAACTGCATCTGTCGTTGCAGCTCGGTGTAAGCGGCGGTGGCGATGCCGAAGGGAAACGGCCCCAAGGCCAACATGGTGGTGGACATGATCAGTGTTCGTCGCTGTAGGCGGAGTTGCGGAGCGCGCGCTGTTGGCGGTCGCGCTCGTCTAGGGCGTCATTGACCGCGCGCTTGATCTTCTGCGGGTCGCCGTCGCCGGCGTTGATGGTGATGGTGGTGTCGCCCGCTGCGGCCGGCGCGGCAGCGCGCAGCCCCATGGGGGCGTTGTTGATCACGGCACTGGAGCCAAGCCCATTGCCCTCACGACCGGCCATCGGCGTGCGCCCGATCAGGTCGGCGACCTGGCGCGCGCGCTCGGTGTCGCCGGGCATGATCCATTCGATGGGCACTTGGCCCGCAGTGGCCGGCGTGGCTCCAAAATTGCGAATGCGCTCGATGAGCTGCCGTACGCTTTCGAGCTTCGTGGAGATCCACTCCAGTGCACCGCGCGCCGCCCCTTCCACGGTCTGCCACATCTCGGTAAACCAGGTCTTCACCGGTTCCCAGTGGGTCACCACCCAGCCGGCGGCCGTTCCGATGGCTTCACCCAGGCCAATAAACAGGTTGATGGCGAAAGTGATGGCCTGCACGACGCCCGAAAGCACCTCACCCAGGGCATAGCCGAACGACACGCCGGCCGTACGTGCGCTGTCCAGTTGCTCACTGGTGGCCTGGATGGGCTCCAAGAGCTGCATAAACCAGCGCCACACGCTGGTGAGACACCCGATTACGATGTCAAAGGCCGGACCCAAGGGTGCCACTGCTGTGCGCAGTTCGGCAAAAGCTCCGCCCACCGTGCGGGAAATGCCTTCGCCCACGCCATCCAGCCACGCGCGAATCGGTTGCCAGTAGTGCCGAATCAAGATAGCGCCGGCGATCACGGCGGCGATGAGTGCCAAGGCGGGCACGCTGAGTCCTGCCACGCCTATGGCGACGCCTCGTAGCGCTTGGCCAATAGCGGGCAGCATGCGGCCAAGCATGGGGAGCTTCGATAGCAGGCCGCCTTCCGCACCGCCGAGCAAGCCGCCGGCACGGACAAGGAAGCGCAGCAGCGCGAACTGGCCAATCAGCCCACCCGTGGCGACCATCAAGCCGCCTATGGCGGTCATCAACACACCAGCGGCGCCGGCGGCCACCAGCATGCCCTTGGCCATGGCAGGGTGGCGCTGCGACCAGGCGTTCACGCTTTTAAGGACGGTAACCAGCTTTTGCAGGCCCGACACGTACAGGGGCAGCAGCCGCGTGCCCAACTCGTTGTAGAGGTCTTGCTTGCGGGCCAACAGCTCGGCCTCTTGCCCGCCGGCCAGTTGCTTGGCTTCCCCGTACACGCCTTCCACGCCGTAGGCCTTGGGAGCGGCCGCCAGGTGCTTGGCAATGTTGGCGCGCTCCATAAACAGCGACGCGAACAGGTCGCCACCCTTACGACCCGAAAACAGGGCGTTGATCTTGCTCACAACCTGCTGGTCGGTGAGATTGCCATCGGCGTTGAGCTTCGGAATGACGCGCGTCATCAGGTACTCAAACGGGTTGGAGCGATACAGATCGCCTTCCACCAGCGCGTCGGGTAGCAGCTTTTTCAGATGGCCCGTTTTCTCATGCACCTGGACCGAACCGGGTTTCAACAGGCCCAGCTGGTAGAGCTCGTCCGCGGATTGGCGCGTAGAGCGTCCTGCCGCCCAGTTCTGGTACGCGGTGGCCAGTCCGGTACCGGCGCGATGACCGCCCATTTCCTGCACGGTGTGCAGCAGGCCGAAGAAGAACGACTGGTCATCGAGCTGCTTAGCCGCGACACCACCCGTCTTGATCATGTTCAACAGGTCTTCGGACTTCACCAGGCCGCCGGATGCCACATAGGCCTGCGTGGCAAAGTCCAGCACCCGCTTGAGGCTCTCGGGATTCTTGGCGGCGCCACGCAACTCGGCGACCTTGAGCAGGTCCGTAAACATGGCCTCAGCGTTGGCGCCGTGACCTTCGCCGTGGCCACCGCTGGCCATGACGGTTTCGATGCCGAATTTCATACGCGCCATGTACGGCGTGACGGCCTCGGCTTCGTGCATGTCGCGCAGCACGCTATACGACTCTTTGAGCAGCTTGAGGTTTTCGGTCGCACTGCTGCCCATCACGTCCATGCCACGCGCGAACTTGACCGCGTCGGACACCATGGCATCGCCTACGCCCATCGAGCGCAGCTGGGCCACCTGCATCTGGAAGGCCTTGGCTTCCTCAATCGCTGGGCTCAAGGCACCCAAGACATGCTTGCCAGTGGCCATGGTGGCAAAGCCCGTCACGGCCAGGTTCGCACCGGTGGCCTGGGCGCGGTCGCGCGCCTGGCGTGCGGCGCCCATGCGTTGCTGCTGCGCGGTGATCTGTTGCAGGCGCCGGTGTTGTGCATCGAGCTGCTGCGTCGCGGCGGCCACGTCACTGGCCAGCTTGCGTTCGTGCTCACCCAGGCCCTTGGTTTTGATGCCGGCGGCATCGAGCGCCGCGCGCGATTCGCGCAGCGCTCGGAGATTGGCCATGTGCGCAGCTTTGAGTTTCCCGGCCTGACGCTCGGCCTTGGCCAACTCGGCGGTGGCCTTGCTGGTGGGGCCGGTGACGCCGGCCATGGCCGCGCGCAATTGGTTGACCCGCTGCTGTGCGCCGCGCATGGCCAAGCCGCTGGCCTGGGCGTCGTTCTTGAGCTTGCGAAATCCCTTGAGGTTGGCCTGCTCGCGCTCCAGCTCCTTGAGGCGCTGGCGAGTCTCGCGTAGCGCCTTGGATGTGGCGGAAGCCCCACGGTCGATAGACTTAAGCGGCGCGGTCACCTTATCGATTGCAGCCAGCAACACGCTGAGCTTGAGATCCATCATTCCTCCACACCGTTACGCAGTCGCGCCTGTTCGCGCCACTCCATCAGCTCGGCCACGTCCATCTCATTCATTGCCGCCGGCGGCCAGTGAAAGACGACGGCAATGTCAGACATGGCGTGCTCTACGCAGGGAGGAAGTCCTCGCGGTTCGCTTTCGTCAACAAAAAACCGGTCACCGCCATGGCCAGTTGGGTGAGGTCGGCCGGATCGAGGTTGCCCACGTCCTGGCGGGTGATGGTCGGGATGGTGATGCGCGGTAAGACGATCTCCAGGGCGGCCACGTCCATGTGCAGGAGGTTCACCAGCTGCGTACCGCGCAGCTCGCCGGCCTTGGGCTTGCGCACCCGTACCTGGTCGATCGTCTGCGCGCCGCGCTCAATCGGGGAATCAAGGGTGATGGTCTGGGTGGTGGTGTCACTCATGGGTTAGATCCTTGTGATATCGGAATGAGCGCCACGGTGCCCCGTGGCGCGCGAGGTGAAGGGGTGGCTTACCAGTGGCCCATGGCAGCGCGCTGTGCGGCGAGCAGGTCCACGCCGTCCACGCGGAAGATGTTGTTCAGCACGTCGATTTCGATCAGTTCCTGGCCGTTGACGCTTTCCTTGTAGTACGCCACCTCGAACTGGAACTTGTGCTCCGTGGCCTGGGCGGGCTTGGCATCGCCGCGGTCGATTTCGCTGTAACGGCCACGGGTGACGATCTCCACAGAGTCATAATCGCCGCTGCTTTCGGACTGGTAAGCGCCGGCGAAGCGCAGCTGCACGCCATCCACGCGAGTAGTGCCGAACTTGCGGATGGCATCGCGGAGGTAGCCGGCGGCGTTGATGGTCATCTGCATGGCCTCGCCGCCGGTGTCGAGCTTGATGGCGCTATCCATGCCGCCGGCGCGGAACTCCTCCATCTTGCGGGCGAGCTTGGGGAGCGTGAGGCTCGACACTTGGCCAAGCCACGATTTGCCGTCCTGGAATACATCGAAGTTTTTGAGGTTCTTGGGCAGAGCCATAGGTGTTCCTTGGAATCAGGGGATGTGGCCGGCAGCGCGCAGCCGCCGGCCAGGTGTCAGGCGGTGGTGGTGTCGATAGCGGCAGACAGGTTGGCCACGTACTCGTCGGTGAACGTCTGGCGCAACTGGAGATCCTCCATTGGCGGCACCGGCGTGTAGTTGTAGGCAAGGCGCAGGCCGCCGGCCTTGAGGCTATCCTTATCGTTGCGTGCCTTGTCGTACCAACAGCGCCCGCCAAGCAGCTGCCCGTCTCGCGTCATCGTGCGCAGCTTGGCGTTGATGGACTCGATCACGTCACGCACCAGGCTCGCGTGCATGTCCTTGTCGCTGTACTCAAACACGCCTTGGCCAATTGTCTCGGCCACCGTCTGGGCAGTGCGGGTGTAGTTCTCAAAAACGAACGTTCCCTTGTCGCAGGTGCGCGAGCCCCAGAAGCGGAAGCCATCACGGTTGATCAGGGTGGTAATACCGGCCTGGTTCAAAATGTCGGCGTCGGTGCCCTCAGTGAGGTAATCGAATTCCACGCCTGCACTGATGCCGTTGACGTTGTTGACGGGAACGTTGGAGATCACGCGGTGCCAGCCCACTTCCTGGTCGAGTCGGGCGCGGGTGCCCAGCGCTATGGCCACCGTCATGGCCTTTGCGGTGCGCGCGGTGGCCGTGTCGAACGCGGTGAAGTCCGGCCAGATCAGCATCAGCTCGCGGCCATTCAGCAACTCGCGAAAGGCCAGAGCATCGGTGACGCTGTTGCAGTTGTGGCACGTGGCGTAGCCAAAGCCTTTGAGCTTCTTGGCCAGTACAAGCAGTGCGGCGGTCACCTCCTGCGCGTCAAAGCCCGGCACGCCCAGGATGCGCGGGCGCACACGCGACATGAGCAGGGCCTTCATGCCCGTAAAGGCGCCATTGGCGTCAACCCCACCAATGAGGTTAGCGTTGGTCGCATCCAGATCGTTGCCTTCCTGCACGCGCACAACGACGACCTGGCACGTTACCTGGTCGTCAATCGCCTGGAGAGACGCTGCAAGGGTGCCTTTTGTGCCGGCTTTAGCGAGTCCGGCGGACGCACTGGACAGAAGAACCGGCGTATTGAGCGGATACGCCTGCGGGTCCGCATCGGATGCGGTGCAGACGATGCCGATAACGGCCGTAGAGACGGTGGTGATGGTGAGCGGGGCATCGGTGGTTTCTTCGATGCGCGCGCCGTGGTGATACGAAGAGCTTGCCATGGGTGTCCTCGGTGGGGTGGTTAGCTGCCGCTGGAGCTGGTGTTGAAGGTGATGCGCGTGGTGGAGCGCAGCGCGCCGTTCTTGTAGAGGCGGATGGTGATGTCGCAGCTGGCGTCGGACGTGGTGCCGGTCTGCAACGTCCAGGCACTGGCCTGAATTTGGCGATTAGCGGTCAGTGACTGCGGGGTCTGTGCGCCGTTGGTAAACGTGTATCCAGCGGATTCGCCGAAGGTGACGCCTTGCTGTGAGCCTTCAAACTGGACGGTGTAGCTGGCGTTACTGTCTCCAGATGGAAGCCAGCGGCCTGACGCCAAAGTGGCGTCGCCCACGTTGGTGCCGCTGCGTTGAACGCTGTACGAGCCGTCCGCCGCCATGGTGAACGTGAGGTACGACGTGCCACGGCGTGGCGCATTGGCGCTGTAATTGGCACCGTTGATGGGCAGGGTGTACATGGCCGTGCCCTTCTTGGCCCACTTCGGTCCCATGTCCGCGATGGACGCGTCGCGGTAACCGAACGTGTCACCGGGCGTGCCGTAACGCGCATCGGCGTAGCGTAGAGGCGAGCCGTCCGCGCGACGCAGAAACGGTGCCGTGGGGCCGTCGCCGATGACGTCAGGGTCGAACAGGTCGTCGCTGTCGGCGGGCTGGCTGTTTCGGTAGCTGCTCGACACCGTTATGGCTCCAGCACCGGTGGCGCCGGCTCCTGTACCGGAGCCTCGGGCATGAAGGTCTGCGCGAAGCTCGCCGCGCGCTCGTTGTACAGCACGTCATAAGCGGCTTTGATCACCAGCATGACGCCGGCGGCGCTCACACCGCCAAGATCGACGCCGGTGACCGGATCGAGCTGGCCATCGGTGGCGAAGCAGCGATGGAGGATCGCGTCCAGGGGCAGCGGTAGTATGTCCACACTGCCGGCCAGCGGCTCAAACTGACCGTTGACAAACAGGCACTCGCGTCCCTGGAAGGTCACCGCTCCTGAACCCGATTGCGCGTTGTAGATCAAGTTGACCTGCTCGGCGATCATTTCGGCCGTGACGCCACCAGCGATGGCGCGTACGCGAGCGTTCGTTTTCATGATTGGGTTTTCTCCAGGTGATGGACGCGCTTGCGCAGCGCTTTGATGGTGGTCTGCAAGGCGTCTATGGACTCCGCTAGGCGGTCAATCTCAATGCCACACCACTGGCTCTGCTCGAGAGCTAGTCCGGCGGTGTCCACCGCGTAGCGGCTCTTTTTGCGCTCCGTGGTATAGGTGGTGACGTGTTCGGGGGCGTAAGCGAGCACATGCTGCGCAATGACCCCCTGACCAGCGACGCCCGATTGAATCCACTCCCATGCGCGGCGCTTGATGGAACGGTGCAGCGGACGCGCAGCCAGGGGCCGAATCTTGGTCTTAAGGCGCTTATCGGAAACCTGAAAGCCGCCGCTCGATACGGTCGAGCCATAGACCGTGTGATTGCCGAACAAGGCTACGTTGTAGCTGGAGGTGTTGACGCGTTGAATCGACCACACGTTGTCGCCGGCACCGCCGGCGCCGTGAATCCACGCCGTACCGTTCGCCCCCGTGCCAAGAATTTCAAATGCGGTGTTGTTACTGAACTTCACCATTCCGTTGATGGTGCCGCCGTTATTCGTGTCCAGCGGGGTGATATTGTTGGACGTCCAGATGACGCCGCCGGCGTTGAGGTAGGTCGAGTAGCCGCCCTGCTCATTGTTGAAGACGAAAGACGCGCCGTTCTTGAAGATGTAGGAACCCGCGCCGCCAAAGTAGATAACGCCGTCCGTATCCACCTTGCCCCAGCCGGACGCGCGCAGCGAGCCGTTCTTGGACACGATATTCGGTGCCGTGAGCGTTCCGTCGAACGTCGGGTCTTTGGTCGGGGCTTTTGAGCTGGGATCGAAGTTGCCTTCGTGCCACACCTTCTTACCATTCAACGTTAGCGCGCTGGCACCCAGGTTGAGCGGGGCAGACGCCGAGCCATCGGGGATGATGGCATCGAGCGTGATTCCCGCGTCGCCATACGGGAAGATGCGGAACTTGGCGGTGGTTCCGTTGTTCGGCTGAAAGTACGCCACGTCCGTAAAAGTGGGCGCTTTGGTGTTGGCCTTCGTAGCGGGGTCGAAGTTGCTCGCGGTCCATACCACTTGGTCGCGGAAGGTCAGCAGTTGAGTGTCGGTGATCTTGAGCGCGGCCGAACTCTTGGCGTTGACTAGGCTGATGCCGTCCTTTTCAACGTAGACGCCACCGCGAGTGGTTTTGCCATCGGACGTGTTGGCGATCAGAGCCCAGCCGTTGTCGCCCCTGTCCGTGCGGTACGCTTCGGTAATGTAGGTGCGAGCGGCATAGATGGCGCCGCCGTTGACGCGAAAGTCGCCGTTCGCATCGAACGAGAACCAGCTGTAGCCAGCCTTCGTGCCTGTTCGGATACCCAGTGTGCCCTTGTTGTCCACGTCATACAGGAACACCGTGTCCGCTGGACCAATCGCGAGCCCGCCGCCTGCGGGCAACTGGATGTTGGTCGAGAAGACGCCATCGCTTTTGTCGCGCTTAGTGTCCAGGAGGGACGCAAGGTTCTTCACGGCTTCGGGAATGCCGGTGAGGTTGGCCCACTTGAGGTAGTAGTCGCCGTGCTGGCCGTCGAGCAGGTCGGCATCCAGGCCTTTCCCATCACCGGGATCGAAGCCGGCGGCGCCCTTGATACCCAGGGATAGCTTGAGCGCGGCGGCTGTGGCCATGGCCAGCACAGTCTTGCCGAAGTCCGATGGCGCTCCCTTGCCCAGGCGGCCGTTCAACGCCGCCAAGAGTGCCCTCGGGGTCACACTGCGCTGAGTATCTGTGCCGTCGATAGCGTCCTGCTCGCTCGCCAGCTTCACGACGCCCAGCGTGTCGATGGTGGCGGCCGGGTTGGAGAACGATGCCTGCGGGAACTCGATCTTCACGCCGTCCAGGTCGGCGAGTTTTGCATCGAACTGGATCTGCATGGCCGCACCGGCGGCCTTCTCCATGATCACATCGGCTTGGCCGAACGACGCGAACAGCGTGTCATCCGTGAGGTAGATGCCGAAGCCGCGCACGGTGTACACGTCCGCGCTTTCGTCGCTGATCGTGACGTGGATGGTGTCCGCTGCGGTGGCATTGCCGGAGACGGCGGCAATGCGCTTGATCTGGTCCGGTAGCACTTTACCCGGTGCAAAGGCCTTGGCGGTGACGGCGCCGTAGGCGATGCGCACGGCATTGGTGCCGTCGCCTTTGGCGTTGCGAAGCGCAGCGCGGCCCTCCGGCGTGGTGATGAAGGTCAAGGCGCCCATGTCAGTTGGTTTCCGTGAACTGGAGATGGACGTACGTCAGTACACGCGCGGCAGCGACGATGCCTACGGTGGTGCGACCGGCCAGGCCCAGGTTGAAGGTGTAGTGGTCGCGCGCGGACTTGGTGCGCGAAACCTCGCTCAAGATGTCTTCCACAAACATGGCCGTGGTGGCCTGGTCGCCCTGCTCGGTGACGGCTAGGTCGATCTGAAAGGTGAAGGGCTGTCCCGGTGGGTTCTGGGCGTGCCAGGGGCGCACCACGGCATGGGCCCCAAAGGACGCGACCACATCTTCCACGGACTGAGCCGTCCCTTGCCGGCGCGCAATCTGGATGGCGTGACGCACGCGCAGACGCTTTACCTGTTCGGACCAGTAGGGTTTCCAGCTGCGAATGCCTAGGGACCACGCCAGCCATGGCAGGAACGGCGCCGGGATGCTGTCGGGGTTGGCCAGCGTGGCCAACGGTGCGTCAAAGGCGAGCATCTCCGCTGCAACCTCAGCAAAGGCGCGCTCCATCGGCGTGGCATTGGGCGGTAGGAGGCTACGCACCGACGCCACCCGGACGAATGTCTACGGCGGTGCAGTACGCAGCCTCGGTGTCACTGATGGCCAGTGTGGTGGGCGGCGTGAGGTCTTCCACGTCATACACGCCGGGAACCTTAAGCGCGGCGTACAGGCCCGCCAAAGTGATGCTTCGGCCGATGCGTCGCGACTCGGCGAGGAACTTCGCCAGGTTCGTGCGTGCGTTGTCGAGCACCACCTCGGAGTCGGGGCCGGCATAGAACCGCAGTCGCGCGCCGACCGTGAACGGGCGAATAGTGACCGCCTGCACGATGGTGCGGTCGGTGAGCAGCGCGCGCGATTTGACCGTAATGTAATCGGCCACGATCTTGATCAGATCAGGTGACGGCGTGCCGTCGCCCGTGCGGGCCATGATTGACACCACGACGGTACCTGGTGAGGGGCTGCTGACCTTCGCGTCTTGCACTTGGCCGGACGCACTGCGCGCCAGGAATTCGTAGGCATCGGCCGGGCCGGCGGTCGAGTAGCCGGTCGGCGCCAACTGGCAGCGGTAACGCAAATCGTCGTCAGACTCCCACACGGCATCGATACCCTTCTCGGGCACGGCCGGGGAGATCAACAGGCGCTGTACGCCAAGGTTGGCGGCCCAGTTGTCCAGGTCATTTTTACGGGCCGTGGCCAGGAAGCACGCACGGGCATCGTCGTTGCGCTTTTGCCGCTCCACCATGACGGTGTAAGCCAGCACTTGTAGGGCCTTGCGGATGGGGTCCGATTCAACGGTGGCCGTGTAGGGCGGCCACTTCTCGCGCATCTTGGCCTCCGCGATGGCGAGGATGGCCTCGTAGTCGAGGTTTTCCACCACATCCGGCAGTGGCAGCTGGTCAAGCTGGATGGCGTCCGTCATGCGCTCACACTCGGCAACGGCGTGGAGAGCGAGATGGCCTCGCCCGTGTCGGTGCGCGTGCCGACCAGGTGGAGCACCCAGCGGCCTTGCATGGCATCGTCGGCCGACAGTGACACCCGAGTGAGGGTGATACGCGGTTCCCAGCGCATCAGCGCGGTGGCCGTGGCCGCGAACAGCAGCACGCGCGTGGCGTTGTTGGCCGGTGCGTCGATCAGATCCGTGAGGCGGCTACCGTAGTCGCGGCGCATCACGCGCGTACCCAGCGGCGTACCGAGAATGTCGGCCACGGATTGCGTCAGATGGGCATGACCTTCGAGCGGCGCACCCGTCTGTGCGTTCATGCCCCTCACGACGCCACCGCCGGGCTGGTCATGCCAGGTGCCGAAGTGACCTTGTGGGGATGCTTCACCAAGCTGATCCCGGCCGCTTTCACGTCATCATTGCTGGTGATCGTGCCCTTGGCATCAATCGTTCGATCGGTCGTGACGGCCTGGGTGACATGCAACGTGCCGTCGATATCGACGTTGCCGTTGATGGCGGCCCCGCCCGGGGCGCTCACCTCGATACGGCCGCCGGCGGGCAGCGTGGCTTTCAGGACGTGCGCGGCCGCGTCATAGAGCAGCGCTGCGCCGTCGCCAAACAGCAGCAACACGTTATCGGGTGATGCGCCCTCGGGCACGTCGTTGGCATCGGAATAGATAGACGGCAGGACCACGCCGGCGGCAAGGTTGCCGTTGGGCGACAGCACCATGACTTGCTCGCCGACACTGGGCGGATTCCAGCCACGATGTTTGCCGGCTCGCGAGGCGAACCACGGCAGTGGTTTGGTGAGTAGCCCGCCAACCTTCACGCGCACGCGCTTACCGGCGATCTCGGCGATGGTGCCGATGCGCAGCAGGTTGGAAATAGCGTGGAAGGGGTCTTCTTGCATGCCAGACATGCTGCGCAGGCCAATGCCCCTGTGCAGCAATGGGCGGTTCTGTACAGGTGCTTTTAGAACCCGCCGCGTCCCAGGTGTTCTAGGAGGCGCACGCGCACCATGTCGATGGTGGCCGGGGTGAAGCCCAGGAGCTGGCGTTGCGGGTAGCGAACCATGCGACCGCTCGGCGATGCGTGATCCTCGCCGCCTTCTTGGTGTACGCGCGCCAGGCGCGCCACGCGGCCGAAGAACCCCACCTCTACGAGGTCGGACGTTGCCTTGGCTTTTAGCCATCGCGCGGTGCGCAGCTTGGTGAACATGGCCGCCTGGCGCCGGCGAACCAACCCGCGCTTACTGCGAAGCGACGATGCCTTGCGCGGCGGGAAGGGGTTGCCATTGGGGGATTGCTGGGCCGCGATGCGGTCCTGCTGCGCACGTCGCAGCTCGCGCGCAATGCCGCCGGCGAGGGAGCGCCGCGCCGCCGGCGTGAGCTTGGCCAGTAGCGGCGCCGCCCACGTTTCCAATTGGGTCAATTCATCGCTCACAGCCAGTCCGCCGTGGGGTCACTGGGTGGTGCCGGCGGGTGCACGTAGCCGCCACCCGCCGCGTTTGCGCGCACTGCCTCGGTAAGATCGATTTCCAAGGCAATATCGGCCTGCTCGTTGTCCATCAGGTCGCACTGGAAGCGAATGGCGCGCTCGCGTTCGTCGGCGCTCAATAGCAGGTCGGGCTGTTCGACGTGTAGCCACGCAATCACCGCACCGGCCAGATCGTCCATGTCCCCGGCGAAGTCCTGGATCAACACCGTCGCTGTGTAGGCGTAATCCCAGCCGCCACCGGGTACGCCGGTGGCGATCAGTCGGCCCTTTTCCACGAAGATCGATAGGCGCTCGGGATTGGTAGCCAGGTCGGGCAGGGCGGCCATGATGGCGGCACGCAGGCGCGCAGGTTTATTCATGTGCTCCGCACTCCAACTTCGACCGTTCGCGCACCCAGGCCTGCAATGCGATCAGCTGCTCGGCGATCTCGTGGTAGGTGCCGTAGTTGCTGACGACGACGCCGGCGGCTGTAGACGCTTCAACGGCGGAGGCGGTGCCATCAATCGTTCCGGGGGTAGGTAGGTCGGACAGATCCGCTGCGGCGTCGTGCAGGCGGACAAAGCCAACAGGGAGAGGGAAAGCACGATCCGTGGTAGGCGAGACATAGACGGGCACCTTGATTTCGATGGGCTTGATGGCGTCGTGCACGATCTGGATGCGCTCCAGGTAGTGCGTTTCCACCTGGCGGTCGATGCGCGAGAGGGAAAGTTCAAACTGGCTGGCGATGGCTTCTGCTTGGGCACGGTCGCGTGCCGCATGGGCGTTGGCCAGCGCATGGTGCTGCCAGCCGGCGACGGCCAATGCGGCCACTAGGCACAGGGCGAGGAACGCGATCAGGTAGCGAATCATGGGGACGTCACCACGCGGTTGAGCACCCAGCCGTAAAGGAATTTGCGCTGGGAGCGTTTTGACTCGGTGATTTCGAGGTAGCGGGTGGCCTTCACACCTTTGAGCCCACAAAGGAGCACGTTGATACCTTTGAGCCCGCGCCACTGGATGAACGCACGCAGCGCGGCCAGCGTGACGGGGCCTATCTGCCCATCAACGTAGAGGTCGCCGTAGCGGCTTCCGGTGTCGTTAAAACCGTTTAGCCAGCGTTGCAGGAACATGGCGGCCACGGCTGTGCCCATGTTGATGCCGGTATCGATCAGCTCGGCGCCCACGCTCGGGTCGATGGCGAACACGTCCCCGAAACGCGGTGCGTCCACGTATCGCTTGCGATAGATCGCGCGGGCCGTGGCCTCGGGTAGGTCGCGCATGGGTCCGGTGTAGCCGTACGCGCGGGCGGTATCGACGGTGATGCCCCATCGCGTTTCCTTGCCGGCATCGTCGGGATCGTTGGTGTAGGCATCCCAACCTTCGGCGCGCATCTCGTCGGTGATGAGCTGGTCGATGCGTTGCTCGGGAAACACGATCATCGCCGGACCCGCCACCACAACCGCAGCATCACGGCACGCGCAGTGCGCAGGAGGTGTGCCAGGTCGCCGCGATGGGTGCCGATAGCGAGGCACAGTGCCACCGTAAGCATGGCCTCCAGTGGCCCCGGCGGCGGACGTACACCGCACAGGAGTTTCACCACGGTCATGGCGCAGGCCACGCACAGGGCGTAGGCAAGCCAGGCCATCGCAGGGCGGTGGCGTGAGGCGCCACGGCGGAAGGTGAGCAGATCCCACAGGATCAGCAGGCAGGCCACCAGTTGGATGCTTGGCCAGGTGGTCGATTCGTTGAGGTAGGTGAGCATGGCGTCAGGCTCCGCGCTTGGTGAACAAGGTGGATAGGTCACTGAGCGACCGAATACGGTCGATCAGCTGAGTGGCCACGGTGATGGCGATGCTGGCTGCGAGAAAGGCCGCCACGCCGCTGCTGACAAGGCCAAAGCGCTGCATCAGTTCCGGGGCGGCGAGGTAGCCGACCACCACGCTGATGAGCAGGTAGATGGCGCGCTTGATGAGGGGCAGGTCGCGCGACATGGTGACGAACAGGGCGCCGCCGGCGATGGCGCCGGTGAGTGCGTTACCATCCACGCCCGGTAGCAGGGCGGTGGTAGTGGCCGTCGCTACGATGGCGGCCGAGCCGGCGAGGGTGGTGGTGGCGGGTTCCGTCATGGTCAGTCCCAAAGCTGGAGGATGGGGAGCGTGGGCGCGGTCACGGTGGACCGGTCGGGGAGCATCACCAGCGTGCCCACGGGAAGCACGGGGCCAAGCGCTGCTAGGCCCCGGTTGAGTTCAAGCACCTTTTCCACCACGCCCGCCGTGGCGCCCAGTTCCCGCCAACACAGGGCGTCAACCGTGTCACCTTCGCGAGCGCGGACAGGGAAAGGCATTTAGAGCAGCTCCACCGTGTTGCGCGGGCGCCCGAGAATGTCGGACACCGCCCAGTGCGCGTTGCGGCGGAAGTCGTCGGCCACATCGCTCTCACCCTGGCCGCGATAGTCGCCCGCACGGGTGCTGTCCCAGTCGCGGTAACGCTCGGCCATGTCGGCTTGCACGCTGGAATACACGGCACGCAGGTAGCGATGCACCAGAGCGCTCGCACCGGCAACCGTCTCGCCAATGTCTTCGGCCTTCTCCCAACCCTGGCCGATCTGCGCCGCACGGTAGGTGCGCAGCTGGTCGTTGACGGTGAGCACGGCATCCACCGTGGCGCTGTAGAGGCGCTCGGCGGTGACGTTGCCAGACAGGCGTGTAGCGGCACGCAGGATGGAAAGATCCACGTCCGGCCAAAAGCCGTCGTTGGTGACTTTGCCGTCTTGCGCCGGCGGGGTGGTGGTCTGGCCTTGGTTGGCGATCAGGGAACCCATGGGGATATCTCAAATAAGTGCGGCGGTGGACGGGGGGGCGCGGCATGCCCTTGGGCATCGCTCACCACCCGTGCCGCCGCGGCGCCGGGGGTGGCTCAGGTGCCGCTGTCGGGCGGCGGTTCGTTGGACGCCGGCGTGGCGTCATGGGTGTTGCGGATGACGCGCTCCAGGCGCTCGATATCCTTCTTGGCTCCCACCTTGTCGTGCAGCTCGACGGCACGGCGCAGGTGTTCCAGCGCTTGGTGCGGTTCGCTCTCGCTGAGGTGGCGGCCCATGGCCATATGGAGCTTGGCGCGCACTTCATCCGGCATGTCGCGGGATTCCGTCAGCTCCAGGATCGCGTGCAGCACGTCCACGTCGAACGGCTTTTTGGCGTCGTAGGCCTTCAACGCTTGGCCGGCAGGTTCTTCCGCGATCAGCGTCGCCGGCGTGCGCTGGAAGCGATCCGGGAGCGAAAGGTTGTGCTCCAGGACGTAGCGCGCCACGTCCAGGGCGCCTGCATAGTCGCCCACGTCGATGCGCCAGGTGAGGACGTAGCCAAGCACTTCATCCTGGACACCCTGGCCGCTGCCGATCACGCCGGCCACGTAGTCTTCATAGGCGGGAAGCACTTCGCGCTTGACGTCAATCTTGCGCTCCACCGACTGCACCATCTTGAGACGGCGACGGTCGGTATCCAGCTTCGCGCGCATCATGGCGTGAGCGCGGGAGGTGGACGTATCCACCTCCGCGCCCGGCGCCGCCTGGGCGGTCGCCGTTTCGGCCTGCACGCGCATCAAATGTGCTTGTGCGGGACTGAGCATGATCAGCCCTTGCTCCAGTCGCCGAACTCGATGTTCTCGACCAGCACCGCCAAGCCGTTGTC
>NZ_JAELTT010000211.1 GCF_016428975.1 Dyella sp. ASV21 | reverse complement strand
CCCCCCCCCCCCCCCCCCCCCCCCCCCCCCCCCCCCCCCCCCCCCCCCCCCCCCCCCCCCCCCCCCCCCCCCCATTCCCCCCCCCCCCACCCCCGAGATCTACACCCGAACGTTGTCGTCGGCAGCGTCAGATGTGTATAAGAGACAGCCAGAATGGAGCGCCCACTTCAGGGGCGGTGCCCTATCCAGGAGCCTTTTCGATGAAACGACTGCGTGTTCTGTTTACCATGGCCGCCAGCCTGGTGCTCGGCCTGTCTCTTATACACATCTCCGAGCCCACGAGACCCGTGACCGAATCGCGGTTGGCGTGGTATGCGTGTAAGAGGGGGGGGGGGGGGGGGGGGGGGGGGGGGGGGGGGGGGGGGGGGGGGGGGGGGGGGGGGGGGGGGGGGGGGGGGG
>NZ_JAELTT010000210.1 GCF_016428975.1 Dyella sp. ASV21 | reverse complement strand
CCCCCCCCCCCCCCCCCCCCCCCCCCCCCCCCCCCCCCCCCCCCCCCCCCCCCCCCCCCCCCCCCCCCCCCCCCTTTCTCCCACCACACCACGCCAACCGAGATTCGGTCACGGGTCTCGTGGGCTCGGAGATGTGTATAAGAGACAGCGATGAACCCGCATATGACATCGTCGGCTATCCCAATGAGGGGTGGCACGCTCAAAGTTTTCCGCTCGCTACGAATACACCGGAAGTGGCTACTTCCTGACGGCTGTCTCTTATACACATCTGACGCTGCCGACGACAACGTTCGGGTGTAGATCTCGGGGGTCGGCGTGTCGGTAGGAGGGGGGGGGGGGGGGGGGGGGGGGGGGGGGGGGGGGGGGGGGGGGGGGGGGGGGGGGGGGGGGGGGGGGGGG
>NZ_JAELTT010000209.1 GCF_016428975.1 Dyella sp. ASV21 | reverse complement strand
CCCCCCCCCCCCCCCCCCCCCCCCCCCCCCCCCCCCCCCCCCCCCCCCCCCCCCCCCCCCCCCCCCCCCCCCCCCTTTTCAATGCTCATTAGGCAATCCGAGATTCGGTCACGGGTCTCGTGGGCTCTGAGATGTGTATAAGACCCCGGGTCCCTGTCGGAAACCCTTTCCATGCGCCGAACCCTGCTCCTGCTCCCGCTGTGCTCCGTGGTCGGGCTGGCGGACTGCACGGGCGTGGCCGGCTGCACCGGCTGTCTCTTATACACATATGACGCTGCCGACGACAACGTTCGGGTGTAGATCTCGGTGGGCGGGGTGGAAGTAAAAACGGGGGGGGGGGGGGGGGGGGGGGGGGGGGGGGGGGGGGGGGGGGGGGGGGGGGGGGGGGGGGGGGGGGGG
>NZ_JAELTT010000208.1 GCF_016428975.1 Dyella sp. ASV21 | reverse complement strand
CCCCCCCCCCCCCCCCCCCCCCCCCCCCCCCCCCCCCCCCCCCCCCCCCCCCCCCCCCCCCCCCCCCCCCCCCCAGTTTACACGCCGACGACGCCACACGAGATTCGGTCACGGGTCTCGTGGGCTCGGAGATGTGTATAAGAGACAGGTCTCGTGCGACACCTGATGCTCCTCTTGGCCGCCCGAAGCTCTGCAAGCTCCGCAAGCATCGAGGCCTGGCCCGGCTGGTCGCCGACAAGTTGCAACACCAGCTGTCTCTTATACACATCTGACGCTGCCGACGACAACGTTCGGGTGTAGATCTCGGTGGGCGGCGTCTCATGAGAAAGGGGGGGGGGGGGGGGGGGGGGGGGGGGGGGGGGGGGGGGGGGGGGGGGGGGGGGGGGGGGGGGGGGGGGG
>NZ_JAELTT010000207.1 GCF_016428975.1 Dyella sp. ASV21 | reverse complement strand
CCCCCCCCCCCCCCCCCCCCCCCCCCCCCCCCCCCCCCCCCCCCCCCCCCCCCCCCCCCCCCCCCCCCCCCTTTTCACCGATCCGGCGCCCCCCGAGATCTACACCCGAACGTTGTCGTCGGCAGCGTCAGATGTGTATAAGAGACAGGCGCGTTACCCCGCGTCGCGTTGGCGTCATTACGCCGTGCGCGTGTTCCACTTCGCTCGTGCACGCTGCGCCCAGCGCTTGTGGAGGCGGGCCTCATTGGCGGCTGTCTCTTATACACATCTCCGAGCCCACGAGACCCGTGACCGAATCTCGTTTTGCGGGAGGATGGTGAAAAAAGGGGGGGGGGGGGGGGGGGGGGGGGGGGGGGGGGGGGGGGGGGGGGGGGGGGGGGGGGGGGGGGGGGGGGGGGG
>NZ_JAELTT010000206.1 GCF_016428975.1 Dyella sp. ASV21 | reverse complement strand
CCCCCCCCCCCCCCCCCCCCCCCCCCCCCCCCCCCCCCCCCCCCCCCCCCCCCCCCCCCCCCCCCCCCCCCCCCCTCTTAACAACCCGACCACCCAACCCGAGATTCGGTCACGGGTCTCGTGGGCTCGGAGATGTGTATAAGAGACAGCGATAGCGCCCTCGGTCACCTGCTGCTGCCCAACGCCGACCGGACGCTGCTGCCGGGCCAGTACGTGACCATCAGCGCCAACTTGGGTGAACAGCACAACGTCTGTCTCTTATACACATCTGACGCTGCCGACGACAACGTTCGGGTGTAGATCTCGGTGGTCGGGGTGGCGTGAAGGGGGGGGGGGGGGGGGGGGGGGGGGGGGGGGGGGGGGGGGGGGGGGGGGGGGGGGGGGGGGGGGGGGGGGGGGG
>NZ_JAELTT010000205.1 GCF_016428975.1 Dyella sp. ASV21 | reverse complement strand
CCCCCCCCCCCCCCCCCCCCCCCCCCCCCCCCCCCCCCCCCCCCCCCCCCCCCCCCCCCCCCCCCCCCCCCCCCCTTCCTGCTACGGCGCCCCCCGCGATCTACACCCGAACGTTGTCGTCGGCAGCGTCAGATGTGTATAAGAGACAGCACCCACACCGTTTCCGCCCCGGCCCGTCGTGATCTAATGCGTCCCCTGCGTTACGCCTGGCGCGTACCCTTGCTGCTGCTGCATGTCGTACTGGGCGTGCTCTGTCTCTTATACACATCTCCGAGCCCACGAGACCCGTGACCGAATCGCGGTGTGCGGCATGGGCGTGTAAGTCGGGCGGGGGGGGGGGGGGGGGGGGGGGGGGGGGGGGGGGGGGGGGGGGGGGGGGGGGGGGGGGGGGGGGGGGGGG
>NZ_JAELTT010000021.1 GCF_016428975.1 Dyella sp. ASV21 | reverse complement strand
ATGGGTTTCAGCCATCACTCGCAGCGCGGCGGCATCGCGCCCCCACAACCGGGTCGGAACCTGGTTGCGGGCGGCGAGGGCCGCCAGGGCGGTACCCCACGAGCCGGCGCCCAGGACGGCTAGCGTCGGACGCTCAACCATGTCGGGCAATTAGCTGTTCAGTACCGGCGCAGCGCTGCCGCTAAGAATGCGGCGCTGCTGCTCGGCGTACAGGGCATCGAAATTGATCGGCTGCAGCAGGAACGGCGGGAAACCACCCTCCAGCACCAGCGACGACAGCATCTGACGCGCGTACGGGAACAACAGGTTCGGGCAATAGCTGTTGAGGATGCCGGCGAGGTCTTCCTCGGCGAAGCCGGCAATGCCGAACACGCCTGCCTGGTGCACTTCGGCCAGGTAAGCGGTGCGCTCGCCCAGGGTGCAGGTAAGGGTGAGGCTCAGCACCACTTCGTACAGCTCGTTGCCCATATCGGTGGACTTCTGGCCCAGGTTCAGCTGAACCTGCGGCTGGAGCTCGGTTTCTCCCACTTCCTGGAAGATCTGCGGGGCGTTGGGCGCCTCGTAGGACACGTCCTTCACATAGATCTTCTGCAGGACCAGCTGCGGCTGGTTGGCCTGGCCATTGGCGGCGACGTCTGCCATGGGATTTCCCTCGTCTCGTGTTCGGTGCGCGGATACGCAAAGGACTGGATTGTTCCATACATCCCCGCGCCCTGCCATGCGCGCCGGGGACCCGACGGGGCAAATCTTGCGCACAGCCCTGTTTTTCTGGGAGAATAGCCGGCTCGACCCTGCCGACCCGACCCTTCGGGCACGTTCGCGACGCGATGCGGACCTCACGGCGGAACCGAAAGCTCCATGCTCCAGCATCGCGTGGCGTCCACTGCCGCTGGGCCGATGCCGCCCTGGCTAACGGGTGGCAAACGCGCCTCAGGCGCTCTGAAGGAGGTCATCATGGCCCGTATTTGCCAAGTCACCGGAAAGGGTGTGCGGACTGGTAACAATGTCTCGCATGCCAACAACAAAACCCGTCGCCGCTGGTTGCCGAACCTGCATGAGCGCCGCTTCTGGGTCCCGAGCGAGAACCGCTGGGTGAAGCTGCGCGTTTCCAACCACGCCCTGCGCACCATCGACAAGAACGGCATCGAAGCCGTCCTGGCCGATCTGCGCGCCCGCGGCGAAAAGATCTGAGGATTGAGCCATGGCTAACAGCAAGCAAGACAAGATCCGCCTGATCTCTTCGGCCGGCACCGGCCACTTCTACACCACGCAGAAGAACAAGAAGAACACCCCGGAAAAGTTCGAGTTCAAGAAGTACGATCCGGTGGTTCGCAAGCACGTGATCTACAAGGAAGGCAAGATCAAGTGAGCAACGGTCCCGGCGCCTAGCGCCTGGTTCATCGCTGCCCATCCTGCGAAAGCAGGGGTCCAGCGACTCTCGCCTTCCATCAAAAAACCCGCCGCGAGGCGGGTTTTTTGTTGTCCGCCGCATCACTTTGCTGCCATGGCCTTACGCGACAACGAGCAAACAGCCTTCCCAAGAAAGCGCGTGACCATCCGCAAAGACCTACTCATCCACCAGCGCGGGGATGACGATGGGTTCAGGCCACACCTAAACACAGCCTCGGCATGGCCATGAACTGCTCGCCGTCGCTCGCTCGCAACGCAAAAAAAACCCGCCTTGCGGCGGGCTTTTCTTATCGGGCGACAACGCCGTATCAGGCGGTGGCGACCGAGTAGCTCTTCAGGCGACCGGCGAATTCCTGCAGGGCGCGGATACCACTCTGCTCGGCCTCGGCGATCCACTGCTGCAGACCCTTGAGCGCCTGCTCCGCACCGCGCTGCTCCAACAGGGCGGCGAGGCGGTTACGGAAATCGCACACGGTGTTAAGGGTCGGACGCTTGGCCAGCACGACCTGCATGCGATCGCGGCCTTCGTTGTCCAGCCAGCGACCACCATCGGCCAGGGCGCGACGCATGCGGCGCGGCACCGACTTGATGTTGTCACCGGCGTGCTGCGCTTCGTCGCGCAGGGTCGGCATGATCACGTTGCGGTAGTAGTCGGTCATCGCGGCAAAGCGATGGGTAAGCACGCCCTTGAGTGTCTCGGCATCCGGCAGGTGCACGTTGGGGCGAACGTCCAGCGTCGGCGCCACGCGTAGCACCTTGGCCAGGCCCACGGCGCGCAGCGCGCAGATGGCCGCCCAACCGATATCGAACTCCCACTTGCGCAGGGCGAACTTGGCCGAGCTCGGGAAGGCGTGATGGTTATTGTGCAGCTCTTCGCCGCCGATCCAGAAACCCCACGGAATGAGGTTGGTCGCGGTGTCGGCGCTTTCAAAGTTGCGGTAGCCCCACCAATGGCCGATGCCGTTGACGAAGCCGGCCGCCCAGAACGGAATCCAGATCATCTGCACCGCCCACAACGCAGCGCCGATAACGCCGAACAGGGCAAGGTTGATGATGAGCATCAGGGCCGGGCCCCAATACGGATGGGCAGAGTAAAGCTTGCGCTCGATCCAGTCGTCCGGGGTGCCGCGACCGTACTTCTCCAGGTCGTCCTTCACTTCGCTGGCGTCGCGGTACAGCGACACGCCGTCCCAGAACACCTTCTTGATGCCGTAGATCTGCGGGCTATGCGGGTCCTCGGCGGTTTCCACCTTGGCGTGGTGCTTGCGGTGCACTGCCACCCACTCCTTGGTGACCATGCCGGTGGTGAGCCAGCCCCAGAAGCGGAAGAAATGCGAGATCGACCAGTGCAGGTCCACACCGCGGTGGGTCTGGCAGCGGTGCAGGTACAGCGTCACCGTGAAGATGGTGAGCTGGGTCATGACCAGCATGTAGATCACCATGCTGAGCCAACTGGCGTGCGTCAGGCCGTTGGACAGGAAATTGAGGACGGTATCGAGCATCGGGGAAGCACCCAGGTATATGAAATTTCAGTCTAAGCGAGGGGTTTCCGTACCCGCCAGCATGGACAGCACCTAAATTGTCGCACCTCTTTGAGGCAACAACGTTAATGTGCTGTACCGCGCAATGGTGCTCCCGCCCAGTTGTATGGAAATGGGGGCCCCGTGACAATCATGCAATGAGCGCGCCTACCGTGGTATTGCAACTGGATAACCTGACCCGCCATCGCGCCGGTCGCCCCGCCGTGGCCGATCTCAGCCTGCGGCTGGATGCCGGTCAGGTGCTGGGTTTGCTAGGGGTCAACGGTGCGGGCAAGTCCACCACGCTGGCCATGATCGCAGGCGCCCTGATACCTGACAGCGGCCGTATCCAGCTGAACGGCCAGGATTTCATCGAGCACCCGGAACTGGCCCGGCGCGGCATCGGCTGGCTGCCGGAACGTGCCCCGCTATGGCCAGAACTGACCGTCAGCGAACACCTGGACGCCCACGGCCGCTTGCGCGGCCTGGCCGGCAAGGCGTTGACGCAGGCGCGTCAGAACATCGTCGAACGGCTGGAACTGGGCGCGCTGGCGCGACGGCTGGCCGGCGTGCTGTCGCAAGGTCAGCGCCAGCGCCTGGGGCTGGCCTGCGCGCTACTGCACCAACCGGCGCTGCTGGTGCTGGACGAGCCGGCCAACGCGCTGGACCCGGTGCAGGTATCGGCGCTGCGTTCGGTCATCCGCGAACAGGCCGCCCAGGGCACCGCCATCATTCTTTCCACCCACCTGCTGGCCGAAGTCACCGCTGCCTGCGATCGCGTGGCGATCCTGCACGAGGGGCGCCTGCGCTACGACGCCCCCATCGGCGACGGCGGCCACAAGGCGCTGGAACAAACCTTTTTCGATATCGCCATGCGCGGCGATGGGAGCAACGACCGGATGCAGGCTGCATGAGTGTGCTCGCCGTGACGCGGCTGGAGCTGCGCCGCCTGTTCGTACGCCCGCTGGCCTGGGTACTGGCCGCGCTCACGCTGGCCCAGCTGGCTTGGCGCTTCGTGCTGCTGCTGGGTGGATTTCTGGCCGGACAGATCAAGCTCGCCGCGTTGCCGGGCGGCCCGGGCTACACCGATCTGGTCGGCGTGCCGATGCTCAGCAGCATTCTCACGGGCGGCATCCTGCCGTTCGGCGTGGCGGAACTGGCGCTGGTGATCGTGCCGCTGCTCACCATGTCCACGCTGGCCGGTGAGCGCAGCAATGGCACGCTGCCGCTATGGTTCGCCGCCGGCCTGCCCGCCTCGCGCATCGTGCTGGGCAAATACCTCGCCCTCATGCTGTGGCTGGTGCTGTGGCTGGCCCTGGCGCTGGCGATGCCCTTAAGCCTGGCGCACGGCGTCACGCTGGATTGGGGCAAGCTTGCTGCCGCCGCTCTCGGCCTGCTGCTTACCCTGGCCGCGCTCGCCGCCATCGGCGTGGCCAGCTCGGCTTATGCATCGCATGCCTCCATCGCGGCCACCGTGGCATTGACGCTTGGCCTGGTGCTCGCCGGCGTCAACATCGCCGCGCAGAAGGCCGGCGCCACCAGCGACGCATTCAATTGGCTATCGCTGAGCGGTCACCTGGAAACCCTGCTGCGCGGCCTGGTATCCACCGCCGATATCGCGTGGTTCCTGCTGGTGATCGTGGTGGCCCTGGCGCTGGCCACGCAACGGCTTGCGGCCGAACGGGAGCGCGGCTGATGACGCGCGGTTTCCGGCATCTGCATGGATGGTTGTTTACCCTCGCGCTGCTCGTCGCTGCCGGCGCGGTGGGCTACCTGACCACCCGCCACGACTACGTGTCCGACTGGACCTTCGGCGGACGCGCCAGCCTTTCGGCGGAAAGCCGCGCCGTGCTGGCCACCCTGCCCGGGCCGGTGGACATCGTCAGCTACGCCAACCCGCAGGGCGATCTGCGCCACACCGTGGCCGGCTTTATGGAGCGCTACTCGCGGGCGAAGCCCGATCTCAGCCTGCGCTTCGTCGACCCGCAACAGGATCCCGCCGCCATGCGCGAGCTGGGCATTACGGTGGATGGCGCGCTGATCGTGCATTACCAGGGCCGCGAGCAGCGCCTGGACGAACTCTCCGAACGCAGTCTCACCAATGCCCTGGAACGACTGGCACGCGGCGGCGAGCGCATCGTGGCGTTTGTTTCCGGCGATGGCGAACGCCGCCCGGATGACAAGGGCAATGCGGACCTCGGCAGCTTCATGACGCAGCTCGAAGCACGCGGCATGCGCGCGGTGCCGCTGAACTTCGCCCAGGCGACCGCCGTGCCGCAGCACACCGATCTGGTGGTGCTGGCCAGCCCCGAACTCGCCCTGCCCGAAGGCGCCGTGAAAGCGCTCGCCGAGTACGTCGCCAACGGCGGCAACCTGCTCTGGCTCACCGAACCGACCAACGATGACCTGCACCTGGCGCCGCTGGCCGACGCCTTGGGCGTGCGCGTGTTGCCCGGCGTGCTGGTGGATGGGCAAGGCGCCGCGCTGGGCCTGAAGGACCCGCGCATGATCGCGCTGGGCGACTACCCCAAGCACGCGATTACCCGCGGCTTCACCCTCACCACGCTATTCCCGCAGGTCTCCGCACTGGCGGTGGCCTCGCGCAGCGACTGGCAGGTAGCACCGTTCCTGCGCTCCAGCGCGCAGAGCTGGACCGAGTTCAAGCCGATCGATAACACGCAGAACTCCAGCATCCAGTACGACGCCAGTGCGGGCGAGCTGAAGGGGCCGCTGGACTTCGGCTTCGCGCTAAGCCGCCTCTCGCCCAGCCCGGAGAAAGCCGAGCAGCGCGTGGTCGTGATTGGCGATGGTGACTTTCTCTCTAACAGCTTCCTCGGCAATGGCGGCAACCGCGCGCTGGGCGAACGCATTTTCGATTGGCTGCTGGGCGATGACGCGCTGGTGCAACTGCCGCCGCGCGGCGCGCCCGACCGCGTGCTGCAAATCAGCCAGACGCAGCTGAGCGCCGTCACCCTGGGCTTTCTGGTGGCGCTGCCGCTGCTGTTGCTGTGCGTATGCGGCGTGATCACTTGGCGGCGTCGCCGCGCATGAGGCGCGCCACGCGCCAACGCCTGTGGCTGCTGGGCGGTGCCGTCGCGCTCGCACTGGCGGCCGGCTGGCAATGGCAGCGAGACCGCGCGGGCGATCCCGGCAGCCTGCTGTCCACGCCACCGTCGGCGATCAGTGCCGTGAACCTGCGCATAGGCCACGCGCCGGAAGAGCATTACACGCTGCGCCAGGGCCACTGGTGGCGCACTGATGGCGACGCCACACGTGCCGATGACGGTCGCCTGGGTGAACTCACCGAAACCGCCGCCGCGGCCGTGCTGAGCTGGCGCCCCGCCAGCGACTTCGACCCCGCCAAGATTGGCCTGATGCCACCGGTTGCCGTGCTCACCCTCAACGGCCAGGCCCTGGAGTTTGGCGAAACCTCGGTCACCGGCCCCCAGCGCTACGTGCGCGTGGGCGACCGTGTGGCGTTGATTTCACTGAGCTACACGCCACGCGCCGCCGCGGGCCAGGCCACGCAGGCGCACTGATTCCCGGGCAGCCCGCACTTGTGCGCGCCACGCGTCTCCCCATATCTAGGGTGTTCTGAACACGCATCGTCATCGGCGCGTAGCGTCAGGTACGGTTCCTTCCATCCCCTTGGAAACGACCACGCCGGATGGCCGCCTTCGCGGGAAGGACGAGCAAGATCAACATATCCAAGATCAACTACCGAATGGAGCGGCGACATGGCTAAGCAGGCGATGGGTGTGATCGGCATGGCGGTGATGGGCAGCAACCTCGCCCTCAATATCGAAAGCCGCGGCCATGCGGTGTCCATCTTCAACCGGCACCGCGAGCGCACCGACGAAGTGGTCGCCGAGAACCCCGGCAAACGCCTGGTGCCCACATACACCTTGCAGGAGTTCGTCGATTCGCTGGAAAAGCCGCGCCGCATCCTGTTGATGGTGAAGGCGGGCGACCCGACCGACGCCACGCTGGCCCAGCTCAAGCCGTTGCTGGACAAGGGTGACATCGTGATCGACGGCGGCAATACCTTCTTCAATGACACCATGCGCCGCGAAAGCGAAATGAGCGCGGCGGGTCTGCATTTCATCGGCACAGGCGTCTCCGGCGGCGAAGAGGGTGCCTTGCATGGCCCCTCCATCATGCCGGGTGGCCCGCGCGAAGCGTATGACCTGGTGGCACCCATCCTCACCGAGATCGCCGCGCGTGCGCCGGATGGCGAACCCTGCGTGGCCTATATGGGTCCCAACGGCGCCGGCCATTACGTGAAGATGGTGCACAACGGCATCGAATACGGCGACATGCAATTGATTGCCGAGAGCTACGCCGTGCTACACCACGTGCTGGGCCTGAACAACGACGAGCTGGCCGCCGTATACGCCGATTGGAACAAGGGCGAGCTGGACAGCTACCTCATCGCCATTACCGCCGACATCTTCACCAAAAAGGACCCGGAAACGGGCAAGGCGATGGTGGACATCATTCTCGATCGCGCCGCGCAAAAGGGCACCGGCAAGTGGACCAGCCAGAGCGCGCTGGACCTGGGCGTGCCGCTGCCGCTGATTACCGAGTCGGTGTTCGCGCGTCTGCTTTCCGCGCTCAAGGACGAACGCGTGGTCGCCAGCCGCAGCCTGAGCGGCCCCGCAGCCAAGCCCTTCGAAGGCGATCGCGCAGCCTTCATCGAAGCCGTGCGTCGCGCGCTCTACTTCAGCAAGATCGTCTCTTACGCACAGGGCTTCGCGCAGCTGCGTGCGGCCTCCGACGAGTACCAGTGGAACCTGCCCTACGGCACCATCGCGCGCATCTTCCGCGCCGGCTGCATCATTCGCGCACGCTTCCTGCAGAAGATCACCGATGCCTATGCACGTGATGCGCAGCTGAACAACCTGCTGCTCGACCCCTACTTCCGCGATATCGCCACCCAGTACCAGGAGGCCTTGCGCGATGTGGTATCGGCGGCAGTGAAGGCGGGCGTACCGGTGCCGTGTTTCGCCTCAGCCATCGCCTACTACGACGGCTACCGCGCCGAGCGGTTGCCCGCCAATCTGCTGCAAGCGCAGCGCGACTATTTCGGCGCACACACCTTTGAGCGCGTGGACCAGCCCGGCAGCTTCCACGCCAACTGGAACTGACGTGCCCGAACTGCCCGAAGTCGAAACCACCCGGCGCGGTATCGCCCCGCACCTGATCGGACGGCGCGTGACCGGCGTGGTATTGCGCCGCCCGGATTTGCGCTGGCCGATTCCGCCAGAGATCGCCGAGCAATTGCCCGGCCAACGCATCGACGCGGTGGAGCGTCGCGCCAAGTACCTGCTGCTGCATACGCAGGCAGGCAGCGCGCTGCTACATCTGGGCATGACCGGCGTGCTACGCGTGTTGCCGCCGGATGCCCTGGTCGGCAAGCACGATCATGTCGACATCGCACTGGAGCCGACGGCCACCGCGGGTGCACGCGTATTGCGCTTTACCGATGCGCGTCGCTTTGGCTGTCTGTTATGGCAGGCGCCGGGCGAAACCCATGAGCTGCTTGCCGCACTCGGCCCCGAACCGCTCACCGACGATTTCGACGGCGATCTGCTGTGGCAGCTTTCGCGTGGACGCAAAGCCGCGGTGAAGTTGTTTCTAATGGACAACGCGGTAGTGGTAGGCGTCGGCAACATCTACGCCAGCGAGGCGCTGTTCGCGGCGGGCATCGACCCGCGCAAGCCAGCCGGCTCCATCTCACGTGCACGCTATGCGCGACTGGCCGCCGAGGTGAAGCGCATCCTGGCCTGGGCCATCGAGCGTGGTGGCACCACGCTGCGCGATTTCATCAACCCGGACGGGGCGCCGGGATACTTCTTTCGGGAGCTGCAGGTGTATGGGCGCGAGGGTGAGCCGTGCCGAGTGTGCGGCACGGTTATCCGGCAGGTGGTGCTGGGGCAGCGGTCGACGTTTTGGTGTCCGACGTGCCAGCGGTGAGGGGTTGCTCTTTAGGCATTCCGGTAGGCCGGAACGGCTAACCGCGGCACCCAAGCGATGCCGCCCAAGAACGATCAACCGCACATGGCACCCCAGCCACCCCACACCAAGGTGCCACCCGCCAACTAAATCACTCCGGCCAGCGGAACTCCACAAACGTGTTGTTGAAGGCCGGGTCTTCCAACCCGCCCCCCAAACTCGCTACCAACGTGCCCGGCAGACCCTCGGCATCCAAGGCCTGGCCGTCGGCGAAGTGCGCACCCAGCGCTTCAAGTTCCACCAGCCGCTCGCATAACATGCCCGCGCGATCCGTATCGGCCTCCGGCACGTTGCGCAGGCTGATGTCGGGGCGACCGAACTTGCGCATGCCGCGCGTGTGCACCCAGTAGCGACCCGCCTGTTCCTCGGCATCGCGCAGGATCAGCAGATGATGGCGAATCGGCGCGCCATCGCGCACCACGAACTGGCGACGCCAGCTGTCCGCATCGTGCAGGCTCAACGTTTGCGGGTCGAGGATGGCCACGCCGCCCACATCCAGCAGCGCCGCCAACACCCCCAAGGTGTCACGCAGATAGCCGGTGTCGGCGGTGTCGGGGAAGCGCCCGCGCACCACCAGCACCTCCGGCGCGTCCAATGCCTTGGCATAGGCCTCCGGCGCATCCTCCTTGAACATGCGACCGAGCCGCCCCTTGAGCGGATAGCCCTCCCACTGGCGCAGCGCGCTGTGGTGGTGGCTGCTCAGCTCCACGCCCTCGGGCAAGCCTTCGCTGCCATAGTCCTCGGACGGCGCGCGGCCCGGCTGGAACTTGCCGAATACGTAGAACTGCAGCAGCACTTCCTCGTTGCTGCGCTGCCAATGCGGGCGCTGCCAGGCGGGAAAGGGAATCTTGGACATACCGTTCCTTAGGTCATTGCGAAGGGCTCAATGCCCCTCGCCCAGCGGCAGCACCGGCTGCTGCAGTTCAATCCTGCCGAGGCCTTCCGTAATGTTCTTGAACTCGGCCCGACTCACCGAGACATAGCGGTCGTTGCCGCCGATCTCAACCTGCGGACCTTCGGTCACCGCGCGGCCGTGTTCATCCACGCGCACCACCATGGTGGCCTTGCGGCCGGTATGGCAGATGGTCTTGATCTCTTCCAGGTTGTCGGCCCAGGCCAACAGATAGCGACTACCTTCGAACAGCTCACCGCGAAAATCGGTACGCAGGCCATACGCCAGTACCGGCACGTTGAGCTTGTCGACCACATCGCTCAGCTGCCACACCTGCGTCTTGCTGAGGAACTGCGCCTCATCGACGAATACGCAATGCAGCGACCCGCGCGCGGCCACGTCGGCCTGCACCAGAGCGAACAGATCTTCATCGGCGCTGAAGCGGCGCGCATTGGCCTTGAGCCCAATCCGCGAAGCCACCAGGCCCTCGCCGAAGCGGTTGTCCAGCGCGGGCGTGAGAATGAGCGTGCGCATGCCGCGCTCGTGGTAGTTGTACGCGCTCTGCAGCAGCGTGGTGGTCTTGCCGGCATTCATTGCCGAGTAATAGAAATAAAGCTTGGCCATGGCCGGTCCCGAAATCGAGCGCACATAGTACTGCGCCCGCCCCCGATCTCGCCCGCCTACTTCTGCGGCGCGGGAGCCGAGGAGGACGCGGGTGCCGGCAATCCCACCGTCTGCAGGTCGCCCACGTGCACGCTGGGGTTCGATTCCACCCGAACCTTCCACTCCAGATCCTTCATCTGCGTGTACTGATCGACCTTCCATACCGAATCGCGGTAAAGATCGTTGCCGCTCATGACGAATTCGCCACTCGTGTCATAGGCATGGTTGATGCCGGGCCGCTTGATCTTGAGGTTGCCGATGGCGCCCACATGGCTGCCGGTGACATTCATGCGCGCGCGATCCAGCGCCGCGCCCAGGCGTTGCAGGGCCACCTTGTCGTCGTACTTGGCCAGGATCTCTTCGCCGACGCGCTGCGCCTGCGCGCGTTCGGCCTCGCTGAGCTGGGCCCAGTAGTACTCGCGCTGCCCCACGAACTCGGCATAGCCCCGGCTGGCGGCCAGGTCGATCCACACGTAGCCACGCGGCCGATCGACCGCCACGCCCACGCCATCGCGGTACATGCTCGCCAGCGCGGCCTGCGAGGGCTTATCCGCGTAGCTGGCAGCACGCAGGAACATCTTCAGCGCACGACCCATGTCGCCGTGGTGATAGGCATCCACCGCCAATTGCCGGTAAAACAGGTCGGGATGATCTTCGAGCACGCCCGGCACCGAAAGTGCGTCCTCGAACCGCTGCACTTCCTGCAGCTGCTTGGGATCGGGCGGCGCCACTTGAGCACTCGCCGCATGGAGCACGCCAAGCAGCAGGCCCAACCCGCCCGCTACCCGCACCACGAAACCTTGGCACATCTGCAGCCCCCGGTGAGGAAGACAAGGCCCACGCTCCAAGGCCCAACGCACGCGCCCACGCTCCCTGGGCCCGGCGCCAAGCATACCTAGCCGGTACGGCGTACGGGCTGGCCGGGCCGCCTCTGCTAACATCCTGCGCCTGTCATCTGCCTGCGCCCTCCCATGCTCAACCCCCAACAATTGGCCGCCGTCGAACATTGCGACGGCCCGCTGCTGGTATTGGCCGGCGCGGGCTCGGGCAAGACCAGCGTCATCACGCAAAAAATCGCGTACCTGATCGCGCGCAAGAAACTGGCCCCCTCCAAGATCGCGGCGATCACCTTTACCAACAAGGCCGCCAAGGAAATGCGCGAGCGCGTGGCCAAGCTGATCAGCAGCGAGGACGCCGCAGCACTCACCGTATGTACCTTCCACGCGCTGGGCCTCAAGTTCCTGCAGATCGAACACGCACGCGCCGGCCTGCGCAAAGGCTTTTCGGTGCTGGACGCGGACGACAGCGAAGGCATCATCAAGGAGCTGGCGCCCAAAGGCATCAAACCGGATGTGCTGTTCGGCATCCGCAACCTGGTCAGCCGCGCCAAGAACGCAGGCTTGTCGCCCGAGGAGGCGCTGGCCGCCGCGCGCAGTCCGCGCGAGCTGGATGCCGCCACCATCTACGACCTCTACCAACAGCGCCTCGCCGCCTTCAACGCGGTGGATTTCGACGACCTGATCCGTTTGCCTCTGCGCATCCTGGAAGACGACGAGGAATGCCGCACGACCTGGCGCGAGCGCTTGCGTTACCTGCTGGTGGACGAATACCAGGACACCAACGACGCGCAGTACCGCCTGCTCAAGGCCCTCACCGGCGAGCGCGGGCGTTTTACCTGCGTGGGCGACGACGATCAGTCGATCTACGCCTGGCGCGGCGCCAATCCCGAGAACATCGACCAGCTCGGCAAGGATTGGCCCAGCTTGCGTGTGATCAAGCTGGAACAGAACTATCGCTGCGGCAAGCGCATTCTGCGCGCAGCGAACAAGCTGATTGCCAACAACCCGCACTTGCACGAAAAAAAGCTGTGGAGCGAGCACCCGGAAGGGCCGCAGATCCGCGTGCTGGAGTGCAAGGAGAACGAGCACGAAGCCGAGCGCGTCGCCGCCATCGCCGCCACCCTGGCGGAGAAGCACAAGGCGCGCTGGCACGACATCGCCATCCTGTATCGCGGCAACTTCCAGGCGCGTCCGCTGGAAAAGGCGCTGCGCCTGGCACGCGTGCCGTATCACTTGTCCGGCGCGCTGAGCTTTCTCGACCGTGGCGAAGTAAAAGACCTGCTGTGCTACCTGCGCCTGCTCACCAACCCCAGCGATGACGCCGCATTCCTGCGCGTGGTGAATGTGCCCAAGCGCGAGATCGGCGCGACCACGCTGGAAAAGCTCGGCCAGATCGCCCAGACGCGCCATGCACCGCTGCTCGACGCCGCACGCAGCGACGCCGTGCTGCGCCAGCTCACGCCGCGGCCGGCAGCGGCGCTGGCCTCGTTTACCGCACTGATGGACGAACTGCGCAGCGCCTCGCTGCACCAGAGTGCGGCGGACCTGGTGGAAACCGTGCTGGAGCGTACCGGCTACGCGGCGCACATCGCCGCCAGCACCGCCGACCAGGCCTTGCGCGAGCGTCGCCTGGGCAACCTGCGCGAACTGGCCGACTGGTTCCGCGCCATGCAGCGCAACGAACACACCACCGGCGACCTTGCCGCGCAGCTCGCCCTGCTTACGCATGCCGATCGCGACGAACCCGGCAACGCGGTGCGCATGATGACGCTGCACGCCGCCAAGGGCCTGGAGTTCCGCTTTGTCTTTATCGTTGGCTGCGAGGAAGGCACGCTGCCGCACGATGGCGCCATCGACGAAGGCCGTATCGATGAAGAGCGACGCCTGATGTACGTGGGCATTACCCGCGCCAAGGAAATGCTGACCCTGTCGTGGTCTTCCAAGACCAAGCGCTACGGCGAAGTATCCAGCAACCAACCCAGCCGCTTCCTGCACGAACTGCCGCAGGACGACCTGCATTGGCAGGGCAAGGACCCGGAGGCGGACAAGGAAGTGGTGCGCGAGACGGCCGAGTCGCACCTGGCCAAGATCGCCGCCATGCTGGCCGGCTAAAGGCCGGCCAGCGCGGGCGGAACCGTCAAATCAAGCGCTCGGCCTCCAGCTCGCTCTTGAGGTAGGCGTAGAAAATCGGTGCGGCGATCAGGCCGGCCAGGCCGAACGCCGCCTCCATCACCAGCATCGCCACCAGCAATTCCCACGCGCGGGCGCGAATCTGCCCGCCGACAATGCGCGCGTTGAGAAAGTATTCCAGCTTGTGGATGAGGATGAGAAAGCCCAGCGCGGCCACGCCCACGCTGAGCGAAATCGACAGGCCGGCAATGGTGATGGCGGTGTTGGACACCAGGTTGCCGATCACCGGCAGCAGGCCAACGATAAAGGTCACCACCACCAGCGTCTTGGCCAGTGGAATATGGATGCCCAGCACCGGCAGCACGCCAAGCAGGAAGACCGCCGTGAACGCCGTGTTGAGCAACGAAATCTTGATCTGCGCGAACACGATGTTATGGAACGCCTCGGCCAGACGCTGGGCACGCAGCCCCAGCGCGGAGGCCAGCGGCCCCACCTGATGCGCCGGACGCGCGCGGCTCAACGCCACGATGGCGCCGAGCACCATGCCGATCAGGATATGCACGAACACGCGCGCGGCTTCCTTGCCCAGCGTCTGCAGGCTTACGGAATGCTTGCGGGTCAGCTCCATCGCCATCATGCGCAAGTCGTCCACGCTATCGGGCAACCAACCCACCACCGTGGCCGGCAATTGCTCGCGCGCCTTTTCCACCAGCGGCATCAATTGCTCCTGCCAGAGCAGTTCAGGGTTGCCGATCTCGTTGCGCAGGAAACTCACCGCGCCGAGGATCAGCAACACCAGCAAACCCACCACGATGGTGCCCAGCAAGGCCACCACGAGTGCGCGCGCCCGTACACTGGGCACGCGCTTGCCCAGCAGCGGGGCGGTGGACTGCACCAGCTCGTACACCAGCAGGCCGGCAAACAAGGCCGGCAGCAAATGCAGACCCAGCATCAGCATCAACGCCACGGCCGCCAGCACATAGCTGACGATACGGATGGCCTTGGAAGGGTGCGACGGGAGCGTCTGCTCAGGTTCCATGCAAGTTCGTGCGACGGTGGGGATGGCCTGAGTCTGTCAGCCGGGGGCCGGGGCCGCCAGCCCCGCGTGTAGGCCGACGCAACTGGGCGCAGCCAGGGAAGCGCGACACGGTGCTGTCGTAAACTTGTCCGATTCTGTCTGTTTGCTTCTCCGGGAATCCTTCATGTCGATCCGTTTGCCGGCCGCCGTGGCCGCCCTGCTCCTGCTCGCCGGTTGCGCCAGTCCACCCGCCAAAGCCCCGGCCGCCCCCTCGGCGCCGACCGCCGCGGTCGCTTCCGCTCCCACCCGCGCCGGCACCCCGGCGGACGACAACCTCAATGCGGTGGCCTGGAGCCAGACCGCCATCGAGCACAACCTGATCTATCTGCAGACTTACCGCGACGCCCAGGCGCGCCTGCTGGCCGCCCTGGCCGACCCCACCTGGGACGCCCTGCCGAAGGATGATCGCGTGGCCCCGGCCAAGGGCCTCAAGCCAGCGGTGGTGCTGGATATCGACGAAACCGTGCTGGACAACTCGCCCTACCAGGCCCGCCTGGTGAAGAGTGGCGGCGAGTACAACGAGGCCGACTGGGCCGCCTGGTGCAATGAGCAGCGCGCCCGCGCCCTGCCGGGCGTGGTGGAGTTCACCCAGTTCGCGGCCAAGCACGGCGTGGCGGTGATCTACATCTCCAATCGCGCCAAGGACCTGGACCAGGCCACCCTGGCCAACCTGCGCAAGGAAGGCCTGCCGGTGTCCGGCCCCGAAGCGTTTCTGGGCCTCGGCACCTTCGTGGAAGATTGCGAGCAGGTGGGCACCGAGAAGGGTTGCCGCCGCCAGCTGGTTAGCCACAAATACCGCGTATTGATGCAGTTTGGCGACCAGATCGCCGATTTTGTAACCGTGTTGGCCAATAATGCCGAAGGCCGCGAGAAAGCCGTGGCGCCCTATATGAGCTGGTTCGGCACCCGCTGGTTCGTGTTGCCCAACCCGACCTATGGCGCATGGGAGCCGTCTTTGTTTAATAATGACTGGACGGCACCGCGCGACGAACGTCGCCGCCAGAAGATTCAATCGCTGCGTTTCGACTGATTAATAATTAAATAAAATCAGCAGCTTACGTGGCTCAACTTAAAGTATTGCCTTAAGTTTATCGGGGAGGTAAGATCCTCCCCGCCAACACCTGCTGACCTTGAATATTCCGCAGGCAAGGCCATTTCCCTTCCGGCTCTGCCGGATTACCCCGTGAGGCCCAACGCCCGCGGGGTTTTCTTTTTGGGCAGCCCCCAGCATAAGCCCCTGGGCCTTGTGGCCCCGCAGCGCCCCGCTTACCCTCCGCCGACCGCCCCATACGCTGCCGTTGGATGGGCGCTACCTCAAGAGACCCCATGCGTCGCTCATCCGTCTTCTACGCCGTTGGTGCCTTCGTCGCCCTGCTCGTACTGGCCTCGGTGATCGCCTTGGTCATGACCAGGCACACCACAAGCGCGCCACCCATCGTGGTGGCGGGCGGGGAAACGCCCGAGGCCTCGGTGCAACAGTCCGTGGCGCTGATCAAGGCGGGCGACTTCGCCGGCTTCTGGAAGCACGCATTACCGCCGACCGATTACGACACGCTGCGCGCCGACTGGACGCGCCCGCGCCCGGACGAGCAACCGATCACGCCGGAAGAGCGCGCCGACTTCATCAAGAACATGCAGCTGATGACCGAGCCCAACGCGGAGACCAAGCTCTACGCGCTGGCCAAGCCCAAGCTGCAGCAGTTGCAGGCGCAGTATCACGATCAGCTCCCGGTGATGATCGGTGTGGGGCAGGCCATAGCGGCCACCGGCGTGGCGCAAAGCAAGGACCTCACCACCCCGCAGAAGCAGCAGGCCACCGAGGTCATCAACGTGCTTGCGCCGTGGGCGCAGCAGGTACCCTGGTTCGACCAGGCCCGCGCCAAACAGGCCATCGCCGTGGCGGTGGACACCGCTCGCAAGCTCGACCTGAAAACGCCCGAACAGTTGCGCGCGATGGACTTCGACACCGCCATGCAAAAGTACAGCGTGGGCTTCCTCGGCATTAAGCAGGTGCTCTCGTTGTACGGGCTGTCGGTCGACGAGACCCTGGACTCGGTCAAGGTCAGCGTGCTGGAGAACCGCAACGGCCATGCCCGCGTGCGTATCGACTACACCCTGCTCGGCAAGCCGCTGGCGATGGAATCGGAGCTGATCGAGCAGGACAACCGCTGGTACAGCGCGGACGTACTGCAGAACACGCGCGAGGCGCACGAGCGCCTGTTGGCGCCTGCCGCTGCCGGCAGCGCTCCGGCGCCAGCCTCCAGCACGGTCGGCACGCTTGAGGTGCACCCCGCCGCCAGCGCGTCCGCGCATGCCCCCGCGCCGGCCGAAAAGCGCACGCACTGAGCGCCGAACCCGGTTCTAACAGTTCGACCGGTTACAATCTGCGGATGCTGAATATGTCGACCACGGACACTCCCGCCCGTAGCCGCGCGCCCTGGTGGTTCAACCTGGCCGGGCAACTGCTCGAACCTTGGGTGCGCATCCGCCGCGATCCCGCCGAACCGGCTGCCTTGCTGCAGCCGGGCGTGCCGGTTTGCTACGTCATCGAGCGCGACGGCTTATCCGATGCGCTCATCCTTGAACGCGCCTGCCGCGAGGCCGGCCTGCCTACGCCCATGCAAGCGCTCAGCGGCACCCGCCGCAAGCGTTCGGTGTTCGCCCTGGCCCGCCGCGACGGCTGGCTGTTCGGGCGTAACCGCAAGCGCTCGCCCACCGAACCGCTGGGCCAGTTGGTGCGCTCGCTGGAAGGCGACCCCGAACGCGACATCCAGGTCGTGCCGGTTTCCATCTACGTCGGCCGCGCCCCCACCCGCGAGTCGGGCTGGTTCCGCGTGCTGTTCTCCGAGAACTGGGTAATGGTGGGCCGCTTCCGCCGCATGCTGGCGCTGCTGCTCAACGGCCGCGACACGGTGGTGCACTTCTCTCAGCCGGTGTCGCTGCGCACGGTGATGAGCGAAGCAGGCGACACCCGCCCCGAGCGCCTCACCCGCAAGATCGCCCGCGTGCTGCGCACGCACTTCCGTCGCATTCGCGCGGCGGTGATCGGCCCCGATCTTTCGCACCGGCGCACGGTGGTGGACGCGGTGCTCAACGCCGAGCCAGTGCGCGAAGCCATCGCGGCCACCGCGGCCAAGGAAAACATCAGCCCGGCCAAGGCGTGGCGCAAGGCGCATGACATGGTCATGGAGATCGCCGCCGACTACTCGCACCCGGTCGTGCGCTCGGCGTCGTTCCTGCTGTCCAACTTCTGGAACAAGCTGTACGACGGCATCGCCATGCATCACTTCGAGAAGGCCCGCGCCGCCGCGCCCGGCCACGAAGTGGTGTACGTGCCCTGCCATCGCAGCCACGCCGACTACCTGCTGATGTCGTATCAGCTGCACGTATCGGGCGTGGTGGTGCCGCACATCGCGGCGGGCGTAAACCTCAACCTGCCGGTGATCGGCCCGATCCTGCGCCGTGGCGGCGCGTTCTTCCTGCGCCGCAGCTTCAAGGGCAATGCGCTGTACTCGGTGCTGTTCAACGAGTACGTGGCCCAGCTGATCGACCGTGGCGTGCCGATGGAATACTTCATCGAAGGCGGCCGCTCGCGCACGGGTCGCCTGCTGGCGCCGCGCGCCGGCATGCTGGTGATGACGGTGCGCGCCTTCCTGCGCGCGCCGCGCCGACCGGTGCTGTTCCAGCCGGTGTACATCGGCTACGAGAAGCTGATGGAAGGCAAGAGCTACATCGGCGAGCTCTCCGGCAAGCCCAAGGAAAAGGAATCGCTGCTGGGCCTGCTGCGTGGCCTGAAAGTGCTGCGCCAGCGCTACGGCCATGTGGCGCTCAACTTCGGCGAGCCGATCGAGCTCAATCCGCTGCTCGATGCCGCCAGCCCCAACTGGCGCTCGGCCATCGACGATCCGGATGCCAAGCCCGAGTGGCTCAATCGCGTGGTCGATACGCTGGCCGATCGCATCCAGATCAACATCAACCGTGCCGCTGACGTTAATCCCATCAATCTCCTGGCGCTGGCCTTGCTGGCCACGCCCAAGCACGCCATGGCGGAGAACGACCTGCTGGCGCAGCTGGAATTGACCAAGTCGCTGCTGGAAGAACTGCCCTATTCGGACCGCGTCACCCTCACATCGATGGACCCCGCCGGCATCATCGCCTACGGCGAGCAGATGGGCTGGATCCGTCGCGTGCGCCACCCGCTGGGCGACGTGCTGGTGACCGAGGACGAGCAGGCGGTATTGCTCAGCTATTTCCGCAACAACGTGCTGCACCTCACCGCCACCGCGGCGTGGGTGGCGTGCTGTTTCCTCAACAACCGCCGCATGTCGCGCGCCTCGGTGCTACGCCTGGGCCGCATCATCTACCCGTTCATCCAGGGCGAACTATTCCTGCCGTGGGACGCGGACGGCTTCTGCGCGCAGTTGCAGGCCACCATCGACTTCTTCGTGCGTCGCGGCCTGCTGGAAAGCACCGGCGAAGGCCGCGTGCTGGAGCGCGGTCCCGGCCAGGACGATGCGGCGTTCCAGCTCAAGATCATTGCGCGTAGCCTGATCCAGGCCTTTGAGCGTTACTACATCACCATCGCCGCGCTGGTGAAGAACGGCCCGCATACGCTCACCGGCGCGGAGCTGGAAAACGCCTGCACGCTCACCGCGCAGCGCCTGGCCCTGCTCAACGAACTGTCGGCGCCGGAGTTCTTCGACAAGGCGCTATTCCGCGGCTTCATCCAGAAGCTGCGCGAAAGCCGCATCGTATGGACCGACGAAGCCGGCAAGCTCGACTACGACAGCGCACTGGAAGACATGGTGCGCGATGCCCGCGTGATCCTGGCGCGGGAAGTACGCCACTCGATCCTCAAGATCACACCTGGCGGCGACGGCGAGAAGGAACACGCGCCGACGCCGGAAGCGGCCAGGCCGGTGCCCGCCGATGCCTCCAGCGAGGCGCTGCACGAACGCCATGTGGCGGCCGAGCATCACGCCCACGCGCCGAGCGAGCCTACGGCGGTGACCGAAGACAGCACCGCGGGCGTCCACAAGGAATAGCCCGAGCCGATACCCGAGGGGTGACGAAAGTCACCCCTTTTCGTTGGCGGCACTCGCCTAAGATGGGGGCTTCAATCGGGGAGCTCGCCATGACCACACGCCTTGCCTTAGCCGCGGCGATTGCCGCCGTCTTCGCCTTGCCCGCCGCCCTGGCGGCCGAGGCACCCGCCAGCAACCACGACGTCACCGTGCTGCACTGCGCACGCATGGTCGATCCCGCCGCCGGCAAGCTGCTGGGCGAAACCACCGTGGTGGTGGAAGGCAACCGCGTGAAGGAGATCAAGAACGGCCGCGCCGACGATGCCCCGTATCACGACGCTGCCAGCAGCACCGGCGCGCGCTTCACCACGGTGAATCTGGCCGACGCCACCTGCCTGCCCGGCCTGATCGATTCGCACACCCATCTCTCGTTCGAAACCAGTCCCACCGGCTACTCCGACCAGTTCCGCTGGAACGTGGCCGATTACGCGGTGCGCTCCACCGTGTATGCGCGTCGTACCCTGTTGGCCGGCTTTACCGCCGTGCGCAACGTGGGGGATGGCAACAACGAATCCATCGCCCTGCGCAACGCCATCAACGCCGGCATCGTGCCGGGTCCGCGCATGTTCACTGCCGGCAAGCCCATCGGCACCACCGGCGGCCATGCCGATCCCACCGACGGCTACCGGGAAGACCTCGCTGGCGACCCGAACGCGAAGGACGGCGTGATCAACAGTCCCGAAGACGCCTACAAGGCCGTGCGCCAGCACTACAAAGACGGCGTGGACGTGATCAAGATCATGCCCTCGGGTGGTGTGCTCGACGAAAGCAGCAGCGCGGACAACGCGCAGATGACCATCGAGGAGATCAAGGCCGTGGTCACCGCCGCGCACGACTACGGCTTTACCGTGGCCGCGCATGCGCATGGCGCTGAGGCGATCCGTCGCGCCGTGCTGGCCGGCGTGGATTCCATCGAGCATGGCACCTTCATGAACGATGAGGACATGAAGCTGATGAAGGAACACGGTACCTGGTACGTGCCCACCATCATCGCCGGCAAGTACGTGCAGGAAATGGCCGCCAAGCCGGGTTACTACCCGCCGCAAGTGGCGGCCAAGGCCATGCAGGTCGGCCCCATCATCCAGGCCACGGCGGGCAAGGCCTATAAGGCCGGCGTAAAAATCGCCTTTGGCACCGATGCGGCGGTGTATCCGCACGGGCAGAACGCCAAGGAGTTCGAATACATGGTGCAAGCCGGCATGCCGCCGATGTTCGTGCTGCAGGCCGCCACGACGCACGCCGCCGAGTTGCTGCACAAGCAGAACGAGCTGGGCCAGGTAGCGGCGGGCCGCTATGCGGATGTGATCGCGGTGCCGGGCAATCCGCTGGATGACATCACACTCATGCAGAAGGTGAGTTTTGTGATGAAGAATGGGGTGATTTACAAGGAAGATGGGAAGCCGGTGATGTGAGGCACGTGGGGGCGCGCGAGTCAGCCGCGCCTTCGCTAATCGTCATCCCTGCTGCGTCGCCCCCTGCGAAAGCAGGAGGCGCTTTTCAACAGCCGAAGGGCAGGTCCCCAGTGCCCTGCTTTGGGCCCCGGTCCCGGCGAGAGGGGGAACTGGACCGCAATCAGGAAGCCCTGCCCCCGATCCGCTACCATTAGCCCATGAGCGAACAGCCCCAGACCACCCACTTCGGTTTCCGCGATGTCCCCGTCACCGACAAGCAAAAGCTTGTCGGCCAGGTGTTTACCTCCGTCGCGCGCAATTACGACCTGATGAACGACCTGATGTCCATGGGTATCCATCGCCTGTGGAAGCGCCACTTTGTGGCGATCAGCGGCGTGCGCTCCGGCGACCGCGTGCTGGACCTGGCGGGCGGCACCGGCGACATCGCCGCGCTGCTCAAGCCGGTCGTGGGGGTTTCGGGCGAAGTCGTGGTGGGCGACATCAACGCCGCCATGCTGGGCGTGGGCCGTGACCGCCTGACCGACCGCGGCCTGGTTTCAGGCCTGCGCTGGGCGCAGCTCAATGCCGAATGTCTGCCGTTTCCGGACAACAGCTTCGACGCGGTGACCATGGCCTTTGGCCTGCGCAACGTCACCGACAAGGACAAGGCGCTGGCCGATATCTGCCGCGTGCTCAAGCCCGGCGGCCGCGCCCTGGTGCTGGAGTTCTCGCGCGTGCAGAACGAGACCTTCAGCAAGCTCTACGATTTCCATTCGTTCAAGATCCTGCCCAAGCTGGGCCAACTGTTCGCCGGTGACGCCGACAGCTATCAGTACCTGGCCGAGTCGATCCGCAAGCATCCGGATCAGGAGACGCTCAAGGGCATGATGGAGCGTGCAGGCTTTGGCCGCGTGGATGTGCGCAATCTTTCCAACGGCATCGTGGCGATCCATCGCGGCTACAAGTTCTGATAGTCGCCGCCCGGCGCCCTTGCTAACCTGCGGGGCGCTCCGGCTGCTTGGGGCACGATACTTTTCGCGCCAGGGGGGCCGCCATGGGCAAGAGCGCTTTTCAACTCGAACGTCTCACGTTCTTCTCCGATGCGGTGTTCGCCATCGCCATCACCTTGCTCATCATCGAGGTGCATGTGCCGCATATCGGCAACGGCGACGATGGCGCTTTCCTCTCGGCACTGCATGAACTGCAACCGAGCTTCATGGGTTTCGTGCTGAGCTTCCTGGTTATCGGCGCGCTGTGGGTGGCGCATCACCGCGTGTTCGGCATGCTGGCGGATTACAGCCCGGCCATCATGTGGCCCAACATGCTCTTGCTGATGGCGGTGGCCTTTATGCCGTTTGCCACGGCGTTCATGAGTTCCGCGCCCTTGGCGCGCGTACCGGAAATGTTCTATTCGGGCACCCTGCTCGTCGCTGGCCTGTTGCAGCGGATGCTGTTCACGCGCGCGCTGCGGGCACCGTATTTGCGCCACGAGCTGGCGCCGGAGCTGGTATCGGCAACGCGCTGGCGTTCGTGGGGCCTGCCCACCGCGGCAGCGTTGTCGCTGGTCATCGCCTGGTTCGCACCGGGATGGAATAACCTGGTGCTTATCGGCATCCCATTGCTGGTACGGCTCTATGCAATGATGGGGCGGCGCCGCGCATTGCGCCTGGCGAGCGCACCGGCCACCGCCTGAGGTCCTGATGTTGCGCTATCGCCCATTTGCCTTCTTCGGCGCCGCGCTGGGCACGTTTGGCCTGGCCTTGCAGCTGTGGTTCTCCATCCGCATGACGCTGGACAAGGGGGGCACGGTGCTGGGCGGCGTGTGGCTGTATCTGGGCTTCTACACCATCCTCACCAATATCCTGGTGACCAAGGTGCTGTCGGCGGCGGCGATCGGCCCGCGCAATGCCATGCTGCGCTTTTACCTGCGCCCCGGCGTGCAGACGGCGATCGCCATGAGCATCGCCATCGTCAGCCTGATCTACAACCTGATGCTGCGTCAGCTATGGCATCCCGAGGGCTGGCTGCTGCTGGCCGATGTGATCGTGCACGACGTGATGCCGCTGCTGTACCTGTTGTACTGGTGGCTGGCCGTACCCAAGGGCGGCCTGCGCTGGTCACAGGTGCTGGTGTGGCAGAGCTATCCAGCCGGCTATTTCCTGTACGTGCTGCTGCGCGGCGCCGTCGATGGCTGGTATCCGTACCCGTTCCTCGACGTACGCGCGCTGGGCTACCTGCAGGTGCTGATGGATGCCCTGGGGGTGTTGGTAGCCTTCGTGGCGGTGGCGCTGGTGTTGCTGGCGCTGGCGCGTTGGCAGGCACGACGACAAGGTGTCGCCGCACCGCATGCCATGTAGTTCAGGCCGCGCGCAGGTCCTCGCGCACTTGGCCGTAATGGCGGATCTCGCGCTCATGCGCTTCGTCGCGCCAGCGCTCAGCCAGCGCCGCCGCGTACCAGCGTTGCATGGATGGCAGCGCGAGCATGCGCGCGGCGTAGTCGGCGGCCGCGCCCGGTAGCGCGAGCCCGTAGGTCTGCACGCGAAAGGCTACCGGCGCGAAGAACGCGTCCACCGCGGTGAATGTCTTGCCGGCCAGGAACGGCCCACCGAAACGTGCCAGCCCTTCATTCCACAGCTCGGCGACACGATCGATATCGCGCCGCAACGACGGACCGATGGCATGCAGTGTTACGCGCAGGCCGCAATTCATGCCGCACTCCTCGCGCAGCGTGCCGAAGCCCGAATGCATCTCCGCGGCGGCACAACGCGCCCAGGCGCGTGCCTCGCGTTCGGACGGCCACACGGCGGGGAATGCTTCGGCCAGGTATTCGGCGATGGCCAGGGAATCCCACACGACGGTGTCACCGTTGCGCAGGCAGGGCACCCGCCCGTTCGGCGAAAAGCGACGGAAGGCCTCCCAGTTGGACCCTTCGTTGAAGGCAACCACCTGCTCCTCGAAGGGAATACCCAGTTCGCTCATCAGCACCCAGGGGCGCAGCGACCATGAGGAGTAGTTCTTGTTGGCAATGTAGAGCGTGTGCATGCGTGGTCTCCAACGGCGAGGGTCAATTATCGAGGGTTGGCTAAATGGATCGATGTCATCGGCTCAGCCCTGCTTGACCGGTGTGGCGACCACGGGTGCCACCGGCACCGGCGGCCGACGACGCGCATTGGCGAGCACCACGCCGCCTACGGTAATCACGCCACCCACCAGGGTCAGCAAGGTCGGCCGCTCGCCCAACCACACCCAGCCGATCAGCACGGCGATGGGCGGAGAGAAGTAGATGAAGCTGCTCACCTGGGATGCCGACGCGCGATGCAGCGCCGCGTTCCACGCGATGTAGCCGATAAAGGTGGGCGCAATGCCCAGCCACAGCAGTGCGCCGATATGCGAGGCCGGCGCGGCAGCCAACGCGTGTGGCAAATCCAGGCCAAACGGCAGCGTGCCCAACGTACCGGCGAAGAAGGTGAAGCCAGTGACGCCAAGCATGCTGCTGCGGGCGAAGAACGGCTTCTGCCCCACGAAGAACACCGCCGAGGACAGCACGCTCACCAGTACCAGCGCCGCCATCGGCTCCACCTTCACCTGCTTGCCGCTGGTCAACACCACCACCACCACGCCGAGCAGCGCCACGGCGAGGCCGGTTAACGTGCGCGGTGACAAGCGCTCGCGCAGCCATACGGCCGACAACGCCGCCGTGGCGGCTGGCACCAGCGAGATCAGGATGGCGGCCGTGCCGCTGGCCACCTTGGTTTCGGCGGTATTGAGGCACAGGTGATAGACGCTCAGGCCCACCACGCCCAGCGCCGCCAGCGCCGGCCAGTCGCGCCGCGCCGGCAGCGGTACGCGCTTGATCAGCAGCAGCACGGCGAAGCACAGCGAGCCGATCGACAGGCGCGCCAGCGCCACTTCCCCCGGGGTAAACGAGGCCAGCGCATAGGCGATGGCGGCATAGGCCGAGGACCACGTCAGCAGGGCAATGCCGATGTAACTGAGTGCCCGCCCGTCCAGGCGCTCCGGGGTGTGCATGGTGAAACTCCGCTGGGGAAGGTGGGCATCGTACGTCTGCGTAAGATGCGCTTGAATGATGGATCAGCGTACGATGCAGATGTTTCGCCAACGAACGAAATGTCCAATGAGCGCTGTCACCTTTGAATCGAAACCCACCTGGGACGCCACGGATTGGCAACTGTTGGAGGCTCTGCAGCAGGACGCACGCCTGGGTTATGCCGAACTGGGCCGCAAAGTACGCCTGTCCGCGCCCGCCGTGGCCGAGCGTGTGAAGCGGCTGGAGGAAGCGGGCGTGATCGCCGGCTACCGCGCGGTGGTGAATCCCCGCAAGCTCGGCTATGAGATCGACGCCATGATCCGCCTGCGCTGCGATGGCGGCATTTGCGCACGCGTAGGCACGCTGGTGGCGGACATCCCCGAGGTCATCGACTGTCGCCGCCTGGCGGGTGAGGACTCGGCCCTGCTGCGCGTGGTGGCGATGTCGGTCTCGCATCTGGAAACGGTGCTCGATCGCCTGCTCAAACTGCACGCCAGCATCAGCACGACGACGCTGATCGTGTTGCAGACCGCGCACGAGAACCGGCCGCTGACGCGCGCCATGTGGACCTCGGGCCGCTCCAAGCTGCTGGACTGAGCCGCCCCCTTACAGACCACCCCTTACTTTTGTCACGGTCGCCCTGTGACCCCGGTACGCATACTCGGTTCGGTTACTTCTTACCTATCCGGGGAACGTTGCATGCGTCGTCTGTGGGTTCTGCTGTTGGGCAGCGGTCTTGCCCTCTTGTCTTCATTCACCCTGCCGGCCAAGGACGCGCCCGCCGACCAACCCGCCGCCAGCAAGGATGAAGAGGCCCAGGCGCCGAGCACCGAATCAGCGGTGCGCACCAAACACAGCGTGAGCATCGGCGGCCGCCCGGTCGCCTATACGGCCACCGCCGGCACGCTGGTGATCCGCGACGAGAAAGGCCAACCGCAGGCCAGCGTGTTCTATGTGGCCTATACCGTGGACACCGGCAAGCCGGAGAAGCGCCCGGTGACCTTTCTCTACAACGGTGGCCCGGGTTCTTCCAGCATGTGGCTGCACATGGGTTCGTTCGGTCCCGAGCGCATCGTCACCGACAGCCCTGCCGCCACCGGCCCCGCGCCTTACAAAAGGGTGCCCAACAACGACAGCCTGCTCGACAAGACCGACTTGGTCTTCATCGATGCGGTGGGCGCCGGCTATTCGCGCCCGCTGGGCAAGGCCGAGGGCAAGGATTTCTGGGGCGTGGATCAGGACATCTCCGCCTTCAGCCGCGCCATCCAGCGCTACGTGAGCCTCAACAACCGCTGGAATTCACCCAAGTTCCTGTTCGGCGAAAGCTACGGCACCACGCGCTCGGCCGCATTGGTGGACGCGCTGCAAGACAAGGGCATGGCCTTCAACGGCGTGGTGTTGATGTCCTCCATCCTCAACTACGGCGTGCGCTTGCCCGGCTACGACGAGATGTATATCGGCTACGTGCCCAGTTACGCGGCGGCCGCCTGGTATCACCACAAGCTCGCCCATGCGCCGGCTGACCTGAAAACCTACCTGGACGAAGTGCGTGCGTTCGCCCGTGGCCCGTACGCCACCGCGCTCGCCAAGGGCCAGAACGTGCCGGCCGCGGAAGCCGATGCGGTGGCGCGCCAGCTTGCCGCCTATACTGGGCTGGGCGCGGACTACATCAAGCAGGCCAACCTGCGCGTGGAACCCGCGCGCTTTCGCAAGGAACTGCTGCGCGACGAGCGCCGCACCATCGGTCGCTTCGATGCCCGCTTCGAAGGCGTGGATGAAGACGCCGCCGGCGAGACACCCGACTACGACGCGTCCGATGCCGGCATCAGCGGTGCCTTCATTACCGCGTTCCATGACTACATCACCACCCAGCTCAACTATCACAGCGCGTTGGATTACCGCCCCACTTTCGATGAGATCGGCAAGAACTGGGACTGGAAGCACCAGGCCGCCGGCGTACGGCGTCCACTGCCCACCGCCTACGTCGCGGGCGACCTGGGCCATGCGATCCGCACCAATCCGCATCTGAAAGTGCTATCGGTGAACGGCTACTACGATTTCGCCACGCCGTTCTTCATCACCGAGTACGACCTTGCGCACATGAACCTCGACGCGTCGCTGCGCGACAACGTGCGCTTCCTGTATTACCCGTCCGGCCACATGATCTATCTCAACACCGATGCGCTAAAGCAGTTGAAGGCCGATCTGGCGCGCTACTACGACGACACCACCCACTCCTGATCCGCCCGGAGACTCGACTGATGCGCTCGCTTCCCTTCGCCTCGCTCGCCCTCGCCACCGTGCTGGTGCTGAGTTCCTCTCCGCTGCGTGCCGCCGACAATCCGCCCAAGGATGCGACCAAGGCAGCCACCGACGCGGGTAACAAGGACAAGGCCGCCGACGACCAACCCATTCCGCCCGAACGAACCGTGGTGACCAAGCACAGCGTGCGCATCGGCGGGCGCACCGTGAACTACACCGCCACGGCCGGCACGCTGTTGATCCGCGACGACAAGGGCAAGCCGACGGTAAGCTTTTTCTACGTGGCCTATACCGCCGATGGCGGCAAGAACAGCAAGCGTCCGGTCACCTTTTTCTACAACGGCGGCCCAGGTTCGTCCTCCATGTGGCTGCACATGGGCTCCTACTGTCCCGTGCGCGTCGCCAACGACGGCGACCAGCCGATTCCGCCGGCTCCGTATCACTTCGTGCCCAACGAATTCAGCCTGCTCGATAAAAGCGACCTGGTGTTCATCGATGCGCCCGGCACCGGCTACTCGCAACTCGTCGGCAAGACCGAGGGCAAGGATGTATGGGGCGTGGATCAGGACGCCGATGCGTTCACCCGCATGATCACCCGATACGTCAGCCTCAATGGCCGTTGGAATGCGCCCAAGTTCCTGTTCGGCGAAAGCTATGGCACCACCCGCTCGGCGGTGCTGGTGAAATCGCTGCAGGACAAGGGGATGGAGTTCAACGGCGTGGTGCTGATGTCCTCCATCCTGGATTTCTCGGTGGCCGCGCCCGGCATCGACCACGGCTACATCGTCAACCTGCCCACCGAAGCGGCGATTGCCTGGTACCACGACAAGGTGCCCAACAAGCCTGCCGACATCGGCACGTTCCTCGCCGAAGTGCGCCGCTTCGCCGCGGGCGACTACACCCTCGCCCTGGCCAAGGGCGACGCCATCGAACCGGCCGAAGCCGACCGCATCGCCCATCAGATGAGCCGTTATCTCGGCCTGAGCCCGCAGTACATCAAGGAGGCCAATCTGCGCGTGGGACCCAGTCGTTTCCGCAAGGAGCTGCTGCGCGACCAGCGCCTTACCGTGGGACGTCTGGACGGCCGTTTCCAGGGCATCGACCCCGATGCCGCCGGCGAAACGCCCGATGGCGACACCGCCAGCGATGCGATCACCGGCGCCTACGTCGCCAGTTTCAACCAGTACGCAGCCACCGAACTGAAGTTCACCGAAGAGCACCCCTACCTGCCCAACAACTATGGCGCCATCGGAATGAACTGGGATTGGAAGCGCAAGAAGAACGGTGGCTGGTTGCAAGCCACCTATGTGGGCGATGACCTGGGCGATGCGATGCGTCGCAACCCGCACCTGAAAGTATTTTCGGCCAATGGCTATTACGATCTGGCCACCCCGTTCTACGCCACCGAGTTCGACCTGAGCCACCTTGGCCTGGAACCCGCACAGCGCAAGAACATCACCTTCGGTTTTTACCCGTCGGGCCACATGATCTATATCGATCAGCGTTCGCTGGAGCAATCCAAGGCGGACCTGGCCCGCTTCTACGATGACGCCGCACCATGACTAAACACGTTTCTCCCCCGCCCCCCGACGACAACCACGAGCTCCCGCTCGATCCCGCACGCCGGCGCCTGCTTGGCGGCCTGGCGGTTACCGGCGCCGCGCTGGCCGTAGGCGCCGGCGGCGATGCCATCGCTGGCCGCGCTGCCGTGCCCACGGCAGGCAGCGCGCCGCTGGATGAGAGCCTGCGCCAGCACATCCAGCAGGTGGTGGTGATCTATGCGGAGAACCGCAGCTTCAACAACCTGTTCGCCAATTTCCCCGGGGTGGCGCAGCCACTCAGCGCACTCAAGCCGGAGCAATATCTTCAACGCGACCGCGATGGCACGGTGCTCGCCACGCTGCCGCCGATCTGGCACGGTCTGGCACCGCACAAGCAGGTGGTCAACCACACCACCTATCAGGTGCTGCAAGAGCACATCACGGGCCTGCCCAACGCGCCGTGGGCGCTGCGTACGGGCGATGGCGCACCACTGCCGCACGGCGTGGTGACGCGCGACCTGGTGCACGCCTTCTACGACAACCAGCGCCAGATCAACGGCGGCAAGAACGATGGCTTCGTCGCCTGGGGCGATACCGGCGCCATGGTGATGGGCCACTACGACGACAGCGCAGCCAACCTGCGCCTATGGCAGTTGGCCCGCCAATTCACCCTGTGCGACCACTTTTTCATGGGCGCTTTCGGTGGCTCGTTCCTCAATCACCAGTATCTGGTGGCCGCGCAACCGCCGTTCTACCCCAAGGCGGACGAGAGCCCGGCGCGCTTCAACATCGCCGTGACCGAGAGTGGTTCGCCCACCGACACGCGCCTGAAGCTGGCGGAAGATTCGCCGCGCAGCGCCATGGAAGGCCGCCCCAAGTACGCCTCGCGCAGCACGCTCACGCCGGATTTCTGGGCGGTGAATACCATGATGCCGCCGTATGCACCCAGCGCCACCGAGTCGGGCAGCAATCCGTTGCTGGCTGACTCGGACAGCCCCAACACACTGGTGCCACAAACGCACAAGACGATCGGCGACGTACTCTCCGCAGCAGGCGTGGATTGGGCCTGGTATGCCGGCGGCTGGCAGCTCGCGCTCGACGGCAAGGGCGACGGGGACGAGAAAAACTTCCCGCAGCGACCCAATTTCCAGTTGCACCACCAGCCGCTCAACTACTTCAAGAGCCTCGCTCCCGGTACCCAGGCGCGCGCCAAGCACCTGCGCGACGGCGGCGTGGGCGACAGCGCGCAGACCAACCGTTTCCTCGCCGATATCGAGGCCAATCGCCTGCCCGCGGTGACGTTCTACAAGCCGCAGGGTGACCTGAACATGCATGCCGGCTACTCCGATGTGGATGCGGGCGACCGCCACATCATGCGGGTGGTGGATGCCTTGCAGCGCTCGGCGGCATGGAAGCATCTGCTGCTGGTCATCACGTTCGACGAGAACGGCGGTTGGTGGGATCACGTCGCACCGCCCAAGGGTGACCGCTGGGGGCCGGGTTCACGCATTCCGGCATTGATCGTGTCGCCCTTCGCCAAGAAAGGCCATGTGGACCACACCATCTACGACACCGGCTCCATTGCGCGTTTCCTCACCCGCCGCTTTGGCCTGGAGCAACTACCCGGCCTGCGCATGCGCGACGAAGCCATGATCGCCGCGGGCGGACCGCCGCCAGGCGACCTCACCAACGCACTCAGCTTCAGCGCCTGAGTGCCACCGCGCGCTGGCGGATCGCTCCGCCAGCGCGCACGGACTGCTAACGAAAGCGGTGCGATACTCCGCGCGTCCACGACAGGAGTCCCTCATGCAACGCACCCGCTTTATCGCCGCCGCCCTGATCCTGACCTGTGCCGCCGGCGTCTCGCATGCCCAGATCGGCCTGGGCAGCATGGCCAATTCCACCGCCAACATCGTGAAGAATTTCGATATCGCCGATAAGAATCACGACGGTCTGTTGACCAAGGAAGAAGCCGAAAAGGGCCCGGTGCCGTTTATCCGCGCGCACTTCGACGAGATCGACAAGACCCATCGCGGCGTCGTGTCCAAGCAGGATGTGCAGGACTACATCCGCTCGCTGCACAAGGCCGCGCCAGCCGCCGCCAGTTCCAGCCACTGAGACTCTCCGGGCCGGCGCCCGAGCCCTTCGGGCACCGGCCAAGCGTGACCACCGGTACCCGTACCGGCGGGCCGCCGATGGCATACTCGGCGTTCCTGCTGATGGAGTTTCCCCGATGCGTCCGTTCCACGCCCTTGCCTTCGGCGCCCTGGTGCTGCCGTTGAGCGCCTTTGCCACCGATCCGCATTCCTACGCCCAGCCCGATCAGGTGAAAGTGACTCACCTGGACCTGGACCTGACCATCGACTTTCCGCACCAGCAGTTGGACGGTCAGGCCACGCTGAAGCTGGACTGGACCAATCCCAAGGCGCAGTCGCTGGTGCTCGATACGCGCGACCTGAAAATCGCCCGCGTGGAGGCCATCGACGACGCCGGCAAGGCGAGCGCACTCAAGTACGCCCTGGCGCCGCGCGACAAGGAGCTGGGGAGCAAGCTCACCATCGCCACGCCGCAGCATCCGGCGCAGGTGCGCATCGTCTACTCGACCGTGCCCACCGCCTCGGGCCTGCAGTGGCTGACGCCGGAACAGACCGCCGACAAGAAGCTGCCCTTCATGTTCTCGCAGTCCGAATCCATCCATGCGCGCTCGTGGGTGCCGCTGCAGGATTCGCCGGCCATCCGCTTTACCTATAGCGCCCACGTGAGCGCGCCGAAGGATGTGCGCGTGGTGATGAGCGCGCTCAACGACGCCAGGCACCCGCTGGATGGCAGCTTCAGCTTCCAGCAGCCGCACCCGATTCCCTCCTACCTGCTGGCCATTGCCGCGGGCGACATCGCCGCCAGGGAAACCGGCCCGCGTTCGGCCGTGTATGCCGAGCCGAGCGTCGTGGGCAAGGCCGCCAAGGAGTTCGAAGACACCGAAAAGCTGATCGCTGCCACCGAGAAGCTCTACGGTCCCTATGCCTGGGGTCGCTACGACCTGCTGGTGCTGCCGCCCTCGTTTCCGTTCGGCGGCATGGAAAACCCCAACATGACCTTCGCCACGCCCACCCTGCTGGTGGGCGACAAGAGCCTGGTCTCGGTGATCTCGCATGAGTTGGCGCATTCGTGGTCGGGCAACCTGGTGACCAGCGCCGCATGGCGCGACATCTGGCTCAACGAAGGCTTCACTACCTACGTGCAGGGACGCATTACCGAGGCCGTCTACGGCAAGGCGCTGGCGGACGAAGAAGCACTGATCTCGGCGCGGTCGCTGCAGAAGAACATCGGTGAGATGCCCGCCAATGCGCAGAAGCTCGCGCCCGAGCCGCGCGGCATCGGCGCCGACGACGCACTTTCGGACGTAGCCTACGACAAGGGATCGTGGTTCCTGCGCACGCTGGAGCAGCGCTTCGGCCGCGAAACCTTCGATGCCTACCTCAAGGGCTACTTCGCACACTTCGCCTTCCAGAGCATCACCACCGAGCAGATGCTCGACTACCTGAAGGCCAATCTGTTCGACAAGAATCCCGGCAAGATGAACTGGGACGAGGTAAAGGCGTGGGTATACCAGCCGGGCATTCCCAAGGATGCGCCGCTGCCCGATTCGCCGCGCTTCAACGCCATCGACAAGGAGCGCGCCGCCCTGCTCGCCGGTTCGCTCACCGCCGACAAACTCGACGCCAAGGGCTGGAACACGCAGGAGTGGATGTACTTCCTCGACGGCCTGCCGGACGTGACGCCGCTGGAGAAGATCAAGCAGATCGACGCCAACTGGCACCTCACCGGCACGCCCAATGCCGAGATCGGCATGCGCTGGTACAGCCACGCCATCGCCGCCGGCGACAAGGACGTATGGAACGCCGCCGCTGAGCACATGACCCGCATCGGCCGCCTGTACCTCACCATGCCGCTGTACAAGGCTTTCGCCAAGACGCCAGACGGCCTGGCGTTCGCCAAGCAGGTGTACGCCAAGGCCAAGCCCGGTTACCACCCGATGACGCAGGAAGCGGTGGAAGCGGTGTTCGCCAAGGCCGCCAAGAACAGCAAGTAGATCGCGTGCGCACCGCCTTGCAAACGGCGGTGCGCGTCGCCATGGATCACGCGTCCCCAAGCCAACCGAGCCACCCATGAAGCCCAAAGCCTCCTCGACCCAGACAAGCTCCGCCACGCGCCCGCTGTGGCAGCGGCTGGCCCTGCGCCGACTGAAATTCCTGGGCTTCGTAGCCTTGCTGCTGGTGGTGCTGCTCGGTGGCTCCTACCTGTTCGCGCCCCAGTGGCTGCTCAGCGCCGACATCAAGCGCCAGGCCGTGGCGGCGCACCTGGAAACCCATTCGGTGCAGGTAGGCGATACGCGCTGGGTTTACTTCGAAGGCGGCGAAGGCCCCACCCTCGTGTTGCTGCACGGCTTTGCCGCCAGCAAAGAGGTGTGGCTCAAGCAGGCCCAATTGCTCACGCAGCACTTTCACGTGATTGCGCCAGACCTGCCGGGCTGGGGTGAGTCCAGCCGCGTGGATGGCGCCAGCTACAACATCGACGCGCAGGCCTCGCGCTTGCAGGCCTTCGTGGAAGCACTGCGCCTGCCGCGCTTCGTGCTGATCGGCCACTCCATGGGCGGCGCCATCGCCGGCGTCTACGCCGCCGAACACCCCGAACATGTGGCCGAACTGGCCCTGCTCGATGCGTTTGGCCTCAAGGCCAACGAAAACGACTTCTCGCGCGAGGCCATGAGCGGCAAGAACCCGTTCGTGTTCGACAACCGTGAGCAGTTCGCCAAGGCCACCTTGCTGGCCTTCGCCAAGATGCCGTCGATTCCCGGCCGCTTCCAGGATGTGCTGATCAAGCACAACCAGGAGAACCGCGCCTTCATCGAGCATACCTTCAACGAACTGCGCGACCCGTCGCAGTACCTGTCCCTGCAGAGCCGCCTGGACAAGCTCTCCATGCCGGTGCTTGGGCTGTGGTGCCATGACGACAAGATCATCGACATCTCCGCCCTCGACAGCCTGCGCAATGGCCTGAAGAACGCCAGCGCCATCAGCACCAGTACGCTCAACGGCTGCAATCACATGCCCATCATCGAGAAGCCGGAAGAAACCGCGCGCATTCTCACCTCGTTCTCGCTGTCGCACTGAATCGCACGCGCAGGCCCTGGATCCCCGCCTTCGCGGGGATCACGGCTTCACTCACCGCGACGTCCAAAGGTCGAGAGCAAGCGCTTAGAGCACGCCTGGAATCAGCGCTTTCACGCGATGCATATAGGCCTCGTACACCGGACCGAAGCTTTCGCGCATCCAGCGCTCCTCAAGGCGCAGCTTGAACCAGAACGAGGCGAAGACGATCACCACGCATACCAGCCCGCGCCACTCGCCGATGGCGATGGCCGTGCCGAGAAAGGCGAGCAGCAAACCGGTATAGATGGGGTGGCGTACGAAGGCGTAAGGGCCGCGCTGAATCAATTCGTGGTCTTGTTTTACCTGCACCACGGAACTCCAGTTCCGGCCGAGCACGTAGCGCGCCCAACAGGCAAAGCCGATACCCAGTGCAACCGCTGCGGTACCGATCAGCGCGATCGCCAGCGAAGGCGGATACATGCGCTGACCCAGCCAGCCACCGACGAACCAGTCGCTGGGACCGATCAGCGCCACCGCCACCGCAAGCGGCAACCAGTACTTGAGCAGACGCGGCAGCACCGGTTCGCTGCGCTGCGCACCCTTTACCCGGCGCCAGCCCCACAGCCAGTAAAGGCCAAAGCACAGCCACAGCAGCTTGATGATCAGGGCGATCGGCAGTTCCACGGCGCATCCCCTTGCGATTGGATGCGCCGAGCTTCCAGCACGTGCGGGCCGGGTACAAGTGACATGCATCACCCCGCCCGCACGTGCACACGTCCTCAGTTGGCAAAGTCCATGTTTACCGGCGTGCGGGGCATGGCCATCACGTTGGTGGTGGTGGGGACATCCTTGCCGACCACTTCCAGTTTGAGGCCATCGGCCCAGACATCGCCGCGGCCGTCCAGGATCACCCCGAAGACCAGCGCATGGGCGCTATCCGGCACGTCGAGCACCACGGCGTAATTGCGTCGATCGGTGTCACCGCGCACGGCTCGCTGATCCATGTTGTCCATGCTGATGGGTTTGCGTTCCGCATCGTCGATGCGCAGCCACAGCATGCTCTTGCCAGCGTTCTTGGTGCGCAGGTAGCCGGAGAGGCGCACACGCTTGCCACGGTAGTCGGTGGCATCGATGCCCTGGCTGAGCGTGCCGAAGCCGCTGCTCTCGCTTTTGGTGTGGATATGCACCACGCGACCGCTGGCATCGCCGTTCGCCGCCTCCGTGCTCACATCGAAATCCTTGGCGGCCGGACCGCCGAAGTACCAGCCGCGCGGGGTCTCGGCATGCGCGCCGGCCGCCAGCAGGCCGCACAACAGCACAGCAATCGACAATGTCTTCCTCATGGCGTGTTCTCCGGTTGAATCAAGGGATGGAATGCCGCGTCGTCGCGCAGCAGGTACTGGGTGATATCCGAATGGGGCGATGCGACCGGCAACTGTTGCAACTCATGGCGCAGGCGCAGGGTTTCTTCGCTGGGCAGCGTGACCGCGGCACCCAGCATGGGAGCCACCGGATGCCATGCCGCCCACAACACCAGCGATGCGGCGATGGCGATAGGCCAGCCGCGATGGCGCCATGCACGCCGGGTGCGTGCCTCGCGCTCGGCAGCGTGGAGGACGCGCGCATCCATGCCGGGCGCGGTCGTTTCGCGTGCCGCCGAACGGTATAGCTGCAGCAGTTCGTCCAGGGAAGGATCGTTCATCGCCATGTCGCCATCGCCTCGCGCAGCCGTTGTTGCGCATAGCGCAGGCGACTCTTGGCGGTTTCGCGGTTCACGCCGGTGGCGAAGGCAATGTCGTCCACGCTCAAGCCGCCTTCCGCGCGCATCAGGAAAGCCTCGCGTTGCGGCAACGGCAACTGGCGGATGGCATCCAGCAACGCCTTGCCCAAGGCTGCGCTATGCGCGAGCTGCTCGGGCGCGTGCATAGCTGACGACGCCTGCTGCGCCAGCCACGCTTCGCCTTCGTCATCGGCATGGGTGGCCTCGGGCGCATGCCGCGCCAGCGTGCGCCAGCGGTCGGCGACGCGGCGATGCGCGATGGCGAACAGCCAGGTAATGAATGGTGCGTCAGGCGTGTAGCTGTCCTTGCCGCGGATCACGGCCATCCACACGTCCTGGAAGATTTCCTCGGCATCGCTGGCACGATCGGCGAGGCGCAATACATAGCGATGCAGCTTGTCGCGGTGACGCGCGTACAGCACGCGAAAGGCCTGCGCATCGCCGTTGCGGTAGCGCTGCATGCAATCGGCATCGCTGGGTGCGGCGACATCGACCACCGGCACCGGCTCTGTCCACAGGGTTTGCCACTGCGCCAGCAGCGTGGCGCAGCCATGTTTCCAATGATCAGGCGGGTAGGCAAGCGTGGCCGACATGACGTCCATTCCAGGGGCTACCTGGAGATGATCGCTGGAATCGACGAAATGGGGTTAAAGCAGCCGGCTCAATCGGCGACATCGGCAATCAGGCGATCCAGCTCGGTCTTCAGCCAGGCGCCATTCAAGCGCAGCCAGTCGCGCTGCTCGCGCCAATCGGGGAACAGCAGCTCCACCTGCGCCCAGAAGCGCGGCGCGTGACTGCGCACTTTCAGATGGCACAACTCATGCGCGAGCACATAGCGCAGTGCGGCCGGCGGCGCGAGCGCCAGGGCAAGATCCAGATTGATGCGATCGCGTGTATCCAGGCTGCCCCACAGGCTCTTCATGGGGCGCACGCGCAAGGCGGTGGGTGCAAGGCCAAGCTGCGGCACGTAGTTGGCGAGCCAGCGCGATACGTCGCGCCGGATCTGCGCTTCGAAATAAGAGGCGAGCAAACCGCGCGCTACGGGCAAGGCGCGCGTATGTGGGCGCGGCAGACGCAGCGTGATGCTGCCATCGCCCGCTTCAACGCGCGGGTAATCGCCATCGGCCCAATCCAGCTGCACGGTTTCGCCGCGCAGCGGAAACTCCGTGGGCGTGCCGACGCGCAAGGGCGGCAACGGCTTGACGATCAGGTGCAGCTCATCGAGCTTGCGTTCCAGCCAATCGGCATGATGGCGAAGGAATGCACTGACTTGTGCGGGATGCGTGCCATGCGGATAGGACACGCGCGCGCCCTTGGGCGTCACCGTAAGACGCAAGCGGCGTGCGCGCGGATGCGCGGCCTTGAGCACACGGATGGTGCTGCCGCTTGCCGTGGCCAGTTCGAGCCAATCGCCGTCGAGGTGCTGCGTCATGTTCCGCCCTACTGCTGTGGCGTCCAAGCCCTCAGTGTCCCTTAGGGAATGTGGGGGGAGCATGCAGGCTTCGCAAGACGAACCGGTGACCGGATACCCCTGATTTCTGGCCAGGGGTTGCTATCTCAAGCGTCAGCGGGACGCGGCAGGCCGAACCATTCCTCCAGCTTGCCCAGCAGCCGTTCCAGCTCCATGGTGAGCAGGGCGAAGGTGGCGTCGGCCTCGGCGGCGGCATCCGGATGGCTGTCGCCCAGCTCGTCGGTGACTACGTCGAGGAACTTGAGCTTGCGCACGATCAGGTCTTCGCCCAGTACGAAGCTCATACGCTCATCGAAGATGAGACCGAGCTGGAATACCTGCTTGCCGTTGCGCAGATGCTCTTTCACTTCCTCGCTATCCAGATCCTGGCGGCGGCACTTGGCGATGGCGCCCGTGGCGCTGGCGGGGTCGCGCAGCTCCACCTCGTCGCCCAGGGCAAGGCCGGCGGGCAGGTTGCCGCTGGCCAGCCAGTCGGTCATCAGCACGCGGGGGCCTTCCTCCGGCGCGAGCGGCACGGCGGGGAAGCTGCCCAGCGCCTCGCGGATCTGGGTAATGGTGTTCTCAGCCGACTTGCGACTGGAGGTGTCGAGCACCAGCCAGCCCAGCTTCCTGTCCATATAGGCGCGCATGCGCGAGCTGCGGATGAAGGCCCGCGGCACCAGCTCGTTGAGCACATCTTCCTTCAGGCGCTTGCGCTCGCGACCGCCGACCTTGCGGCCTTCTTCCTCGGCGATCTTCTGCACACGGCGTTGAAGTTCGTCGTTCACCACCGAACCGGGTAGCAGCTTGTCCTCGCCGCCCACGGTGACCATGGTGCAGGTATGCACGGTATGCGTCAGCGGTGCCTCTTCGCCCCGTCCAACGGGCGGCACGAAACCCTTGGTGCCCATTTCCATCGGGCCGCAGGGGCGCAGGCGATGTTCGCCCAGTGCTTCGTCCAGGCGGTTCAGGTCTTCGGCGACGGCGGGGGAAAAGCGGAACAGCGTGAGGTTGCGGAAGAACATTGGGTATCCGGAGGCAATGCTTGGCCGTCATCCCGGCAACGGCCGGGATGACAGTGAGGGAAGTGGGTCTCAGCGACTGACCGAGGCGACGGCGTTAACCACCGTATCCAGGTTGGCGCGATTGAGGGCCGCCACGCAGATACGGCCCGTGCCGATGGCATAGATGGCGTACTCCTCGCGCAGGCGATCCACCTGGGCCTTGCTCAGGCCCGAGTAGGAGAACATGCCCGCCTGCTCCTGGATAAAGCCGAACTGCGGCGCACCGGCCGCCGCCAGCTTCTCCACCATGCCGGCACGCATGGCGTGGATGCGCTCGCGCATCTCGCCCAGCTCGTGCTCCCACATGGCCTTCAGCTCGGTGCTGTTGAGCACCGCCGATACCAGCGCGCCGCCGTGCGTGGCCGGGCTGGAGTAGTTGGAGCGGATGGTGCGTTTGACCAGCGATTGCACGCGCAGCGCTTCGTCGCGGTCTTTGCCCACCACCGACAACGCACCTACGCGTTCGCCATACAGCGAGAACGATTTGGAGTAGGAGTTGGCGACCACAAACGATTCGATGCCCGAGGCGCCAAACAGGCGCACCGCGGTGGCGTCGGCGTCGATGCCTTCGTCAAAGCCCTGATAGGCCATGTCGATGAAGGGCATCAGGCCGCGGTCCTTCACCAGGTCCACCACCTGCTGCCACTGCTCAGCGTTGAGGTCCACACCGGTGGGGTTGTGGCAGCACGCGTGCAGCAGCACTACGGTGCCCGGCTCCAGCTTGCCCAGGTCGGCCAGCATGCCGGCAAAATCCAGCCCATGCGTGGCGGCGTCGTAGTAGGCGTAGTCGACCACCTCGAAACCCGCCGCGCTGAACACCACGCGATGATTTTCCCAGCTCGGGTTGCTGATGGCGACCTTGGCGTTGGGCAGCACCTTTTTCAGCAGATCGGCACCGATGCGCAGCGCGCCGCTGCCGCCGATGGTCTGCGAGGTGGCCACGCGGCCGGCGGCCAGCAGCGGCGAGTCTGCGCCGAACACCAGCTTCTGCGTGGCGAGGTTGTAGGTCGGCATACCGTCGATGGGCAGATAGCCGCGCGGCTTGGCTTCCAGCGCCAGCGCCTTCTCCACCTCATGCACGGCGCGCATCAAGGGGATACGACCCTGTTCGTCGTAGTAGATGCCCACGCCCAGGTTGACCTTGCCCGGACGGCTGTCGGCCAGGTAGGCCTCGGTGAGTCCCAGGATCGGATCGCCTGGGGTCATTTCAACGGATGCAAAGAGAGACACGGCGTTACTCGACTGAAAAGGTGATGAGGTCACGACTCGTCCGGCGAACCGGCGAGCCACTGATGCGCTTCGGCGCGGGCGACACCTTCGCGCGCGCCCAGCGCGGCGAAGTCGAACAGGTTGCGGTCCACCAACTGGGACGGTGCCACGTTGCCCAGCGCGCGGAAAATGTTCTCGGAACGACCCGGCTGGGTCTTCTCCCAATCCTCCATCATGCGCTTGACCGCCTTGCGCTGCAGGTTTTCCTGCGAGCCGCACAGGTTGCACGGGATGATCGGGAAAGCCTGCGCCTCGGCGTAGGCAGCGATATCGCTTTCCTTGCAGTAGGCCAGCGGACGGATCACCACGTGGCGACCATCGTCCGAGCGCAGCTTGGGCGGCATCGCCTTGAGCGAGGCCTGGTAAAACATATTTAGGAAGAACGTGCCCAGGATATCGTCGCGGTGATGGCCCAGCGCGATCTTGGTGACACCGTTCTCCGCCGCCCACTTGTACAGCGCGCCGCGTCGCAGGCGCGAGCACAGGCTGCACATGGTCTTGCCCTCGGGAATCACCCGGGTGACGGTGCTGTAGGTGTCCTGCTCGATGATGTGGAACGGCACGCCGCGCCCGGTGAGGTACTGCGGCAGCACATGTTCAGGGAAACCCGGCTGCTTCTGGTCCAGGTTCACCGCGATCAGCTCGAAACGCACCGGCGCCTTGGCCTGCAGCGACAGCAGGATATCCAGCAGGGTGTAGGAATCCTTGCCGCCGGACAGGCACACCATCACCTTGTCGCCGTCCTCGATCATATGGAAGTCGGCAATGGCCTGGCCCACCTGGTGACGCAGGCGCTTGGCCAGCTTGCTGACCTCGTAGTGCTGCTTGCGGGTGGCTTCGGGCTGGGCGGACATGGGTGGTATCGGGACGGCTCGGCCCCCCATTGTAGCGATCTGACCGCCCGAGGTCCGGCGGGAGTACACTTGAAGCTTCTCCTTCAGCCGCCCCGCCTCCATGCAGGTTCAGGATCAAGCCGAGATGGCCCATCTGCTGGCCGAGCTCCGCGTAGAACATCGCGACCTTGACGTGGCCATCGAGCATATGGCCGCCTCGATGGGGCGCGACGAGCTGCAGCTCACCCGCCTGAAGAAACGCAAGCTGCTGCTGAAAGACCATATCGCCCGCCTGGAAAGCAAGCTGATCCCCGATCTGGACGCCTGAGCCGCCACGCGGCATCGCCGTGCCATTCCACACTGGGCGGCAACCCGATCGCCGCGTTACCTTTCGCTGGCCCACGGGGCAACCCCGGCTGAGTCGGCGACCGCGAAACGGCACGGGGCCTTGCCGACAGCCGACCCGTTACCCGCCCCGGGTCAGCCCAGCGACGACGAGACGAGCACGGCCATGAGCAAGCGTGATTCCGACGACCACACCGCGGGCGCCACGCCTTCCCAGCACATCGACGCCAGGATCAAGGAACTGGGTGACTGGCGCGGCGACATGCTGGCCCGCGTACGGGCACTGATCCAGCGAACCGACCCGGCGGTGGTGGAAGAATGGAAGTGGCGCGGCGTGCCGGTGTGGTCCCACGCGGGCATTCTGTGCACCGGCGAAACGTACAAGAGCACCGTGAAGCTGACCTTCGCTAAAGGCGCCTCGCTGGACGACCCCGCCGCCCTCTTCAACGCCAGCCTGGAAGGCCATACGCGGCGCGCCATCGATATCCACGAAGGCGACACGCTGAACGAGAAAGCCCTGGCAGCACTTATCAAGGCCGCCATCGCGCTGAACACCGCGGCCGCCGGCAAGCGGCGCAAGAGCGGCAGCTAGCCGCCCTCGACCGCCGTCGATTTGGCCGTCCAAATCGCATATAACCGGCGGTTCTAACCTCATGCGAAAAGGTCATTCGCGGGGTTTCCCCATCTGCCGTATTCGATGAAAAGACAAGGCGTCGCCTCGACGCCATCGATTCATGCCGGCAATCGAAGGGATACCCATGACAGACCGGACCGACGCGCCAAAGAACAACCACCCACTCGATACCGCACCGGTGAATCAAGCGGTCGATGGCGAATGGGCCAACCTGCTCTCCCCGCAGCGGCGACAGTTGATTCGCGACAGCGGCCTGGCCATCGGCGCCCTGGCCTTTGCCGGCTTGGCCGCGCCGACCAGGGCGACGGGCAGCCCACAGGCATCGGGCGTGGCGGATGCGGGCAAGAACCTCGCCGAGCCGGTGCACAAACCCGGCGAAAGCCCCTGGGGCTATGAAACCTATAAGCAAGCCACGCCACGACCCGCAGGCATTCGGCCTGGCGAGAAACAGCTACCGGCCAGGCCACGCGCGTATACCGACATCAAGAGCTACCACGCGCATATCTATTTCGACGAAGACAGCTACGAAAAGGCCGCCCTGATCCGCCGCTGGGCAGCCGAGCGCTTCGCCGTGGAACTGGGCGACTGGAACCTGGAGCCGCGTGGCCCGCACACCACGCCATCGTTCTACTTTGGCTTTGCCAACGCGCTGCTGCCTACCGTGCTGCCCTGGCTGCAACTGAACAGCCTTGGCCTGACCATACTGATTCATCCCAACACGGACGACCCCCGCGCGGATCATCTCTACTACGCGCTGTGGGTGAATCGCAGTCAACCGGTCAACGCGTTCGACTGGCCAACCCGGGAACAACGCAAGGATCTCAGCGTCGAGCAGATCTATCCCAACACTAAGCCGCATGTGACGCTCGAAACATGATGCAGCCTCGCATCGACCGGCTGCCAAGCGACAGCGCGCCGGCCTAACGGTAAGCTGAGCGGCGATCGGGACGCCTGCGCGTCCGCCCGCCGGAGCCCCCATGCCTGTGTTGTCGCCTGTCCGCCTGGAAGACGCCTTTGTCACGCTCGAACCGCTGACGCTCGCACATGCGCCCGCGCTGGAAGCGGCGGCCGCGGATGGCGAGTTGTGGAACCTGTGGTTCACCAGCGCGCCCGCGCCAGGCGAGGCGGCGGCGTATGTCACCAAGGCGCTGGAAGGCCACGCAGCCGGCATCATGCTGCCCTTTGCGGTGCGCGAAAAAAGCAGCGGCGAGATCGTGGGTACCACCCGCTTCTACGATTACGTGCCCGAACTGCCGCGCGTCGCCATTGGCTACACCTGGTATGCCAAGCGCTGGCAGAAGAGTCATCTCAACACCGCCTGCAAGCGCCTGTTGTTCCAGCATGCGTTCGACACGCTGGGCTGCGTGGCGGTGGAATTTCACACCGATCATCGCAACCTCGACTCGCAGCGCGCCATCGAGCGCCTGGGCGCGCGTCGCGATGGCGTGCTGCGCGCCCACAAGCGCCGCCCGGACGGCACCCTGCGCGACACCGTGTGCTTCAGCGTGATCGCCAGCGAATGGCCGGACGTGTCGCGCTGGTTGACGATGCGCCTGGAACGGCTCGCCGGCTGAACCGCCCCGGGGCCGCCCGGTGGCCGCCCGCGAAACGCCATGGCAAACACGCAGACTGCCGCCCTTGGTCGACGGAGCGGCAGCCGCATGGCGAACAGAGTCCTAGTCAGATGCTTACGGCGCGGCGCGTGCACGCTGGCGCTGGCCTGGGTCATCGGTGCATGCGCCATTGCCCATGCGGGCCTGCGCAATACGCCCGCGACCGCCGACCTGGCCCTGGTGCTAGGCAACACCGTGAGCCATGACAGTCGCCCGATGCCACGCCTGGAGGCGCGACTCCAGGCAGCCCGCGCGCTCTACGCGCGTGGTGGGTGCACCATCATCATGGTCAGCGGCGGCATTGACCCGCGTGACGGCCGCAACGAAGCCATGGGCATGAAGCGCTGGCTGGTGGAACATGGCGTGCCCGAGCACGCGGTGATCGAGGATGCCCTTGGCAACCATACGCGCGCCTCGGCCGACCATGCGCAGGCATGGCTACAGGCCAACGGCAAGCGGCGTGTGGTCGTGGTTTCCCAGTACTACCATCTGCCGCGCGCCGAACTGGCCTTGCAGCAGTCGGGCGCGGTGGTGGCCGGCGGCGTCTATCCGCATCAATGGTTCGCGCGCGACGTGTATTCGAGCCTGCGCGAAGTGCCGGGGTACCTGGCCTATTGGCTGCGCTGGCGCTGAGCGCCTGGCGGGCCCCCAAGCGGCGCGCGCGTCCTTAGAGCAACTGCCCGATCAATCGATCCAGGCGCACTCGGCGCAAACGCTTGAGCAGGCGCCGCACCTCGGGCGGATAGCCACGTGCACCTTGCAACTCTCGGTAATGATTCAGACGCGTGGCGTGCTGGCGCAGCGCCAGCCACTCGGCCTCGTGCTGCGCGACCAGCAGGCCCGAGGGGTCGCGCAACAGCAGACCGTTTTCCAGATCCAGCGCCCATGCCCGAGGATTGAGATTGTTGCCGGTGAGCACCGCCACGTCGTGATCGACGAACAGCCCCTTGAGGTGATAGCTGTTGTCGTGGTGGCGCCACAGCCACAGGTTCAGGCGACCACGCTCGATGGCGCCCTGATGCGAGCGCGCGAAGCGGCGCAGGTTGCTCTCGTAGAGATACGGCAACAGGCCGATGCGGCTGAACGGCTGCTCGGGCGGGATGTAGAAATCGTTGGCCACCTTGTCGCCGACCATGATGTCGAGCTGACAGCCGCGTCGCAGCAGTTGACCGATGGCCGCGCGCACCGGGCGCGGCAGATTGAAGTACGGGGTGAGCAGAATCACCCGCTGCCGCGCGTTGCGCAGCAGACCCAGCAGGGTTTCATTGAGCGCGTTGTCGCCACGCCCGAAGCCGGCCAGTGGAATCACCGTGACCTCGCCCGCGCCGGCCTCATCGTGCGGCCCTTGGTAGCGGGCTTGTTGCAGCGATTGCCGCAGGCGGCGGATGGGTTCGTGCAGCTCACGCGTACTGGGCAGCGGCAACTGATCGAAACGGGGCACGGCATCGCTGGCGTGAAACTCACGCGCGACGAAATCCGCCATGCTGTCGGCGAGGCCACGATGGCGGATCAGATGGTAGCGATCCAGGCGATAACGCCCGTGCTTGTTGAGATACACATCGTTGAGACTGGCGCCGCTGTAGAGCACGGCATCGTCCACGATGAAGCCCTTCAGGTGCAGCACGCCGAACAACTCGCGGTTCTGTACCGGCACACCGCGAATCACCACGCCCTCGCCCAGGCGCTGCGCATACTCCCGATACATCGCCGCATTGCCTTCGCTGGCGCCCTTGCCGATCAGCCCACGACGGGCGCGATGCCAGTCGACGTAAACCTCCACCTTCAGCTGCGGCCGCGCCGCGCGCGCGGCATACAGCGCGTCCAGCACCTCGCGGCCGGCATCGTCGTCCTGCAGGTACAAGGCCACCAGCACGATACGGCGCTGCGCCGAGCCGATCAGCTCCAGCAAGGCCTGGCGAAAGGCGGCCGGCCCCGCCAGCGTGGTAATGGCCGTAGCGGGCACCGCCAGCTGCGGAAAGCCGGACATGTCCAGCTCCCGCCGCCGACGCAGGGACAGCAGCCGACGGGCAAGGCTACGCGGTGAGGGCAAAGGTCGATTCATGGGGCGCCATGGTAATCAAGCGCGCCCCAATGTAGGAGCCGCCCCCGTACGCGCCGCGTCAACGCCGTGCAGCAGCACGGCGTCCACCATGGCGCCAAGACGCGTCAGTGCTGCGCTTGCGGCTGATCCAGGACCCGGCGCGGCTGCACGTCGATGCTGGCCGTCATACCCGCCGCGAGCACCACATCCTTGGGCACGCTGGACTCGTCGATGGCGATGCGCACCGGTACGCGCTGGGCCAGGCGCACCCAGTTGAAGGTGGGATTGACGTCGGCGAGCAGGTCGCGGCCGGTGGGGTTGTCGCGGTCGGTGATGCCGCGCGCCACGCCGATGATGTGGCCCTTCAGATGCACGCCACCGCTCATCAGGCGCACGTCCACCGGATCGCCCACGCGCAGGTATGGCAGCTTGGTTTCCTCGAAGTAGCCGTAGACGTAGTAGCTGTGGCGATCGATCAGCGCCAGGCGCGGATTGCCGGTGGCGGCATAGTCGCCCACACGCACGTCGAGGTTGGTGACATAGCCGTCGACCGGCGCGCGTACTTCGGTGCGTTCCACGTCGAGCTTGGCGCGATCCACCGCCACCTGTGCCTGGACCACGGCGGCCTCGGCCTGCTCACGCGCCGCGCTGGCCTGATGGCCACTGGCCTGGGCCTGCTGCCAGATCGCCAGCGCGGTATCGGCGGCCGACTTGGCGTCCGTGCGCTCCTCCTTGGGCACTACGTCGGCCAGCGCCTGGCGGCGCTTGGCCTGCTCCTGGCGCATGTCGTACTCGGCCTTGCGCGCACTGGCGCTGGCGAGCACGGCATCGATGTTGGCGCCGGCGGCGCGCGCGCTGGCCTTGGCGGCGTTGAGATTGGCCTCGGCCTGCGCCAGCGCGATGTGGTAACGCTCGGGGTCGATCTCGAACAGCACATCGCCCTTCTTCACTTCCTGGTTGTCGATCACCGCCACGCGCGTCACCAGTCCGGACACATCCGGTGCGATACGCACCACTTCGGCGCGCACGCGGCCGTCGCGGGTCCACGGTGAGTACATGTAGTGATCCCAAAGGGCGCGGCAGAGCAGCAGCGCCACGATGACCACAATGGCGGTAATGCCGAAACGGAGCAGGGCTTGGGTTTGAATCTTCATAGTGAGGGCTCAGGGATACAGCAGCAGGCCGGCGACGCCGAACAGGACGAAGAACACCGCCACGCGAAACAGCGACGGATGCCAGACGTAGCGATACAGGCCATAGCGGCCCACGATGGTGTCGATCACCCACAGGACCAGCAGGCAGCCGGCGTAGACCAGCAGGATGCTAGGCACCAAGGCGTCGGCTAGAGCGATTTCAAACGGCACGGGCGGTCTCCTGCGCCTTGTCGATATAAGGGGCCAGCGCGGATTCGTCATCGCGCAGGGCGGTACGCAATTGCAGCAGGTGCGCCAGCGCCGGGCGGCAGCTCGCGCGCGCCTGCGGCAGCGTGTGCATGGTGAGGGTGAGCGCGTGCTCGACGCTGCGGTCGGCGTCGCGCCAGCGCGCCTGATCCGGCTCGTCGTAGAGGCGCGCCAGCGCATCCACTGCGCGCTGCATGGCCTCGGCCACGGGCGGCGGCAGTTCGGTGTGTCGCATGTCCTCGCGCAACTCGATCAGCGCGCGGCCACTGTCATGCACAGCCAGCGCCCACCCCAGTAACGCGCGCGATTCGGCGCTATTGGGTTGGGTAAACTGCACGATCTGGTGGAACAGGTCGCGGTTCTCCGTTTCGAAGCGGTACACCAGGCCTTGCAGCGGCGCGGTCGCCGCCAACGCCACCTGGCGGCGCAGTTGCACCAGTTGGCGGCGACGCAACCACTCGGTGCCGATTACAGTGGGAATGACCATGAATGCCGTGGCCGACATCATCAGGCCGAACAGCGAGGCGATGGCGTCGTTAAGGAAATGCTCCGGGCTGTACACCATCGGATTCTTCAACGCGAGGATATACACGTAGCCCAGCGTATAGCCCGCGCCGATACCCGGCAGCGTGGCGTTGCGCGTGGTGAGGTACGGGCCCACCGCCAGCAAGGGCGCAGTGACCAGGAACAGCATCACGAACCCATCGCTGCCCGGCATCAGGTAGAACACCACGAAGTACGCCGCAGTCATGCCGACCGCGTAGCCGATCCAGGTGTTGACGGTGTTGGCCACCGGGTTGGGCGAGGCCGCCATCAGGCCGCTGAAGATGGTGGCGAGCAGCATCGCACTGGGGCCGAACGGCCAGCCGGTCCACAGCCAGAACACGCTCAGCGTGATCATGGTGAGGAAGGTGCGGATCACGGCGATGAGGGGCGCCACGTAATCGTTGGCGCGCTTGAAATCCACCCGTTCGACGTTACCGGTGAGGCGCCCCTGGGTTTCGCGCAGGGTGGCTTCCAGCGCGGTGAAGTCGCGCAGTTCGGCAACGAATCGGTACAGCAGCGCGGTGCCGCTATCGAACTCCAGCAACAGCTCCGGGTCCTGCCGCAGCTCTTCGCGCAGCTGTGCCGCTAACACGGGCAGCTGGGCTTCGCAGGCTTCGAGGCGGGTGGTGAGCTGGCGTGGCATGCCGCGTTCGGATGCCGGCGGCGTCAACGCCTCGCCCACCGGCGCGTACAGGCGAATAAGCGCGCCGGCCGTGCGTGGATGGTTGTTGCGCTGCAGGCGATTGATGAGGTGGTGCAGGGACTGAAAGGTGGTCGCGGCCGCCATGTAGCGCAGGTTGAGCAACTGCATGCGGCTACTGCGCGCGCGCGCCTCCGGATCTTCAAAGATCACCGAGGCGCGCAGGTCTTCCAGTTGCACCGCCGCACGCACGAAGCGCAGATGCGCCTGTTCCATCTCCGAACGGGGGATGGCGCCACCCAGGCTGCCGCGCGCGAATTCGATGAAGTGCGCATAGTGCTCGCGCGCATTGCGGCGCAATACCTGGCGCAGGCGCTCGGGCAGCACCACGTCGCTGACCAGGCCCGCCACCACGATGCCTAGCAGCACCTCGCTCACGCGCATCATCGCGGAGTCGAATACGGTGTAGGGGTTGTTGATGGCCGGCAGGGCCACGATGGCCGCGGTATAGCCTGCCAGCACGAAGCCGTAGGACATGAAGTTGCGGTAGAGCACTGCGCCGCCGGCGCACAGCCCCACCCATAGCGACAGCGATACCAGGAACAGTTCGCGCTGCTGTGGGAACGCCGCCATCAGCAACACGCCGCACAAGCTGCCCGCCACCGTGCCGATGGTGCGATAGAAGCTCTTGGCGAGCACCATGCCGCTGTGCGGATGCATCACGATGGATACGGTGATCATGGTGGTCGAGGGCTGCTCCAGCTGGAACAGCATGGATAGCCACGCGGCGATGTAAAACGCCAGCAGGCACTTGAACACGAAGATCCAGGCTTGCCGCTCGCCGACAAGGAACTCGCTCAACCAGGGCCAGCGCGATTTGGCGGGAAGCTCGGAGGGAACGGCGGCCATGGCTTATTCCCGCTCCAGCTGGGCGAGGAATTTCTTCAGCAGTTTTTCCAGCTGTGCCATGTCGCGCGGCTGCATGTCGCCGATCTGGCGCTCCAGCAAGGCGCACACGGCGGGAAGGAAGTTCTCGATCAGCGCCAGACCTTGCTCGGTAAGCGTAAGCGCGATCTTGCGGCGATCCTCGTCGCTGGCCTGGCGCGCGATCAGCCCCTTCTCCGCCAACTCGTTGGTGAGACGAGTGATGTTGGCGGATTTTTCGCCCGCCGCATCGGCCAGTTCAGTGGGATGCAGCGTGTAGCCCTCCGTGCCGTACAGCATCATCAACAGGTTGTACTCGGGATGATTGATGCCGTAGGGCTTGAGCATGGCATTGGCGTCGTCATGCACCCGCTTGAAGATGTGGCGGATCAGGCGAATGAGCACGGCCGGCTCCCGCGGAAACGCGGGATGCCGCTGGCGTGTCACCGCCAATCGCTGTTCGGTCGGAAGGAAGCTGCTCATGGCGCTCGGCCCAGATAGTACATATATGTAATATATACATGTAAATTTTATGCCTGCCGCGAGGGCCACGCAAGAGCGTCAGCTTTTGGATGTGAAAAAGGCGCCACGAGGGCGCCTTTTCGGGGACTGAAGCGAACCGTCCCAGCGGGGCTGGGGGCCGGCGGCTCAGTTGCTCTTGATGGGGTAGGTCTCAAACCCGCCCGGCGTGGTGGCCGGCGGCGCCGGATTGGCCGGGTTGGCGTTGCCGGCCGGACGATTGGCGGGCGCCAGCTGGGTATTGCCGCACTGGTAGGCGCCCCAGGGCTGGGAGCCATTGTTGGGCTCACCCAGCGGCTTGATGGTGTCGGCATGCATCTTGGCGGCCTCGTTGCGCGCCATGACTTCCAGCTCGTCGCGCACCTTGATGTCGTTGCGATTGACCGGACCGACATGGTCCATCACTGATACGGTGACCTTGCCCATGTCGTGACAGGAGGATACGTCGCCGCTCCAGGCCGTACGGACGTTCTTCGCGGCATCGTCCAGGGTGATGCCCCAGGTGCAGGCGCCGAGCAGCGCGACGGGAACGAGCAACAGCAGGGTCTTGCGCATGGATAACTCCGCAATCGGAACAGTGAAAAGGCCGGGCGGTTGCCCGTCCGGCCTGCATCCTACCGTGGGGACGTGAACAGTCCCCACAAGAAATTACTTCACCGGCTTGCCGTCGCCGTCGATCACCTGGACGTCGCCCAGCTTGAGGTCGCGCACCGGCTGCTCGATCTTCTTCAGATCGCCCACGATGACCCAGGTCAGCGCGCCGGGCTTGATGATCTCCTTGAGCGCGTTTTCCGCATCGGGCTGGCTCACCGACTCGGTGCGGGCCTTGAGCGTCTGCACATAGTTGTCCGGACGCCCGTACTGCACGATGTCGTTCATCGCACTCAGCACCTCGACACTGGTCTCGAAGCTGCCCGGCAGGCCACGCACGTTGGAGTCCTTGATCTTGTTGACCTCCTGCGCGGTGAGCGGACGGGCGCCGACCGCTTCGGAAGCTTCCTTGAACACTTCGCGCGCGGACTCCGCGGTCTTGTCGGTCTGCACCGGCGCGTACATCAGGAACGGACGCTGGCCGATCGCATCGCGCATGAAGCTGAAGGCGCCATAGGCCCAACGCTTGTCCTCGCGCAGGTTCATGTTCAGACGCGAGGTGAAGCTGCCGCCGAAGGCACCGTTGGCCACGTCGATCGCCAACTCGTTGGGCGCCTTGCTGGACGGCGCCAACAGGCCGGCCAGGATCAGCGACTGCGGCGCGTCCGGCTTATCGATCAGGAATACGCGCGGCTTGGCCTGCGCCTCGACGGTGGCGACATTCTTTTTCGGCAGCGCGCTGGACGGGGCCTTCCAGTCACCAAACGCGGCATCCAGCTGCGGAATGATTTGCTGCAGCGTGGTGTCACCGGCGACCAGGATCTTTACGTTGTCCGGACGCAGCCAATCGCGCTGGAAGGTCTGCAGATCCGAGGCCTGCATGGCCTTGATCGCCGCCTCCGTGCCCGAGCCGGTGAACGGGATGCCATAGGCGTGGTTGGCGCCGTAGAGCAGCGGCGGCAACGTGCGCAACGCCAGCGCGGTGGGCTGGGTCTTCTCCTGGGCGATGCCGGCCAGCCATTGGCCGCGTACGCGCTCGATGTCCTCGGACTTGAACGCCGGGTTGCGCACGATGTCGGCGAACAGCGCCAGCGATGGCTGCAACTGGTCATTGAGCGCGTTGAGCGAGGCCGAGCAGGTATCCAGGCCGCAACCGATCCGGGTGATGGCGCCCAGGCGCTGCTTGCGCTTGGCCACTTCCACCGAATCGAGCTCCTGGGTGCTTTCGTTCATCAGGGTGGTGGTGAAGCTGGCGGTGCCGAGCTTGCGCCCCTGGTCCGCCGCGTAGCCGGCATCGAACATCAACTGCACGTGCGTCACCGGAACGGTGTGGCGCTGAGCCAGGATCACCTCGATACCGTTCTTGAGCTTGCCGCGCTCCAGCGACGGGAAGCTGAGGTCGGGGAATCTACTCACCTCGGGCACGCCCTTGCTGCGCTCCACCTGACTCTTGGCCACACGGTAATCGCGCTTGGCCGGCAGCTTGGCGGCGGGACGACCCTCGACCGGGCCGAGCGCGGCGACCTTGGCGTCTTCCGCATCGGGGTTGAAGTCAGGGCCGGCGGGCAACACGGTCAGCAGGTAGTCGCCCTTGCTGAGCCACTTGTCGGCCGCGGCTTTGACGGTGGCGGGCGTGGCCGCATCGGCGCGCTCCAGATCCTTCTTATAGGCACCCGGATCGTCGCGATAGACCTGACCTTCGGCCAGGATCACCGCCTTGCCGCCGAAACCGCCCACCTTTTCCAGTCCGCGCACGAAACCGGCGCGGTTGCCGATCTTGGCGCGCTCCAGTTCGTCGGCGGTGGGGCCGTCGGCGAGGAATTTCTTTAGCTCATCGGCGATCACCGCTTCCACCTTGGCCTGGTCCACGCCTTCCTTGATGTCGGCCTGGATCTGGAACTGGCCGGCCAGCGCGAACGGCGCGATGCTGGCCGATACGTCATCGACCAGTTTGTCCTGATAGACCAGGCGCTGGTACAGGCGCGAGGTCTTGCCGCCGCCGAGCACGGTGGAGGCAAGATCGAGCTGCACCGAATCATCGGTGCCCAACTGCGGCACCACCCAGGTGCGATAAATGCGCGGCTGCGCCACATGATCGTGCTGCACGCCGCGGGTGGACTTCGTCAACGGGGTAATCCACGCCTGCTGGCGCGGCACCGGCGGGCCCGCCGGAATGTCGCCAAAGTATTTCTCGGCCTTGGCCTTGGCTTCGGCCACGGTGATGTCGCCCGCCAGCACCAGGGTGGTGTTGGCGGCGCCGTAATAGTCATGGAACCACTGTTTGACGTCCGCCAGCGAGGCCGCGTTGAGGTCTTCCATCGAGCCGATGGTGTCGTGCTGATACGGATGGTTGCCCGGATAAGTGTTGGACAGGACATTCTGGTCCACGCGACCGTACGGACGGTTTTCGCCCTGGCGCTTCTCGTTCTGCACCACGCCACGCTGCGTATCGAGCTCCTTCTGGCCGATCGCGCCGAGCAAATGGCCCATGCGGTCCGATTCCATCCACAGCGCCATATCCAGCGCGGTGGTGGGCACCGTCTCGAAGTAATTGGTGCGATCGAACCAGGTCGTGCCGTTCATGTCGGTGGCACCGGCCAGCTCGAACGGCTGGAAGTAAGTGCCCTTGTGGTTTTCCGAACCGGAGAACATCAGGTGCTCGAACAGGTGTGCGAAGCCCGTCTTGCCCTTGGGCTCATCGGCCGAACCGACGTGATACCAAATGCTCACCGCCACCACCGGCGCCTTGTGGTCTTCGTGCACCACCACGGTCAGGCCATTGGGCAAGGTGAAGCGGGTATAGGCAATGTCCGGCACAGCCGTAGCGGCGGACTCGACGGCGGCTGCGGGCACGGCCACGGCCGGCAGGCCTGCGGACACGCTGAGCAGACCTGCGACGAGCAGGGCGAGGGGCTTTCTTGCCATCACGACACTCCTGTTGTTTCTGAGGATGAACGATCCGAGGCTAACGATGCCACTTGGGCATGGCAAATGACCAAAGACAGGGTCGACAGTTCGCCTTCTAGCATCGTCCCGGTAGGGTGACGATCAGGTGGCGGGCTGTCCGCACCGGCGACGCGGGTGTCCGCTCGTCTGTCCGGCCGCGCCCGGCGGCTGTCCGCGGACAGCGAACCCGCACCGAACACCCTGAAAAATATGCTTTATAAATAAATACTTATCTTCGATTCAAGGCTTGGCACGGGCCTTGCCATAGGTAGGGTGCAGGACCTACCCACTCATTCATCGGAGATATGATCATGAAATTCGAAACCTTTATGCTGCGCGGCCTGTTCGTTGCCTGCCTGCTGGTTTGTGGACTCGTGCTGGGTGCCATGGTGAACGCCTCGCCGGACGCGGTTCGCCTCGCCGCCGCAGGCAGCGCCGGCCAGCTGATTGCCGCCCCCACCGCTTGTGCGCTGCCGCCGGATGGCGTGGTGTGCCCGCGTTCGAACGGCTGAGCATGGATGCTCGCCATTCCCTGGGCCATGGGAGAGGCCCGATAATGGCCCGATGCTACATGTCATTCTTTTTCGCCCCGAGATTCCTCCCAACACCGGCAATGTGATCAGGTTGTGTGCCAATACCGGCGCCACGCTGCACCTGATCAGGCCCTTGGGGTTTGAGCTGGACGATGCTCGCCTGCGCCGTGCAGGCCTGGATTACCACGAGTATGCGCAGCTGGCCGTACATGACGACCTCGCCAGTTGCCTGGATAGCATCGGCCAGCCACGTGTGTTTGCATTTTCCACCCGTGGACGCGTCGCTCACGTGGATGCACGTTTCGTCGATGGCGACGCCCTGCTGTTTGGCTGCGAAACCGCCGGCCTCCCCGGTGACGTGCTCGATGCCATTCCCGAGGCACAACGCTTGCGCCTGCCGATGCGGCCCAACAGCCGCAGCCTCAACCTCTCCAACACCGTGGCGGTGGCGGTGTACGAAGCCTGGCGACAATTGGATTTCGACGGTGCCGCGAGCTGACGCCCGCCTCCCCTGAAGGAGAGGAGCTTGTGCGGTCCGAGCCGCTACAATCGTCGGCATGACTGCCGCCTCACCCTTTTCCCTGTTGCCTCGCCCACTGCGCGCCCTCGCCGGCCGCGCGCTGGAAACCGCGCTCAATCACACGCTGTCGCTCGATCCGGATACCGCCACGCGACTGGCCGCACTCGATGGCCGCAGCGTGCAACTGCATTTGCGTGGCCCCGAGCTGGCCTTGTCGGTCACCGTGCAGGGCGAACGGCTCAAGGTCGGTCCGGCGCAGGAAGACAGCCATCTGCGCGTGGCCGCCACGCCGGGCAGCCTGCTCGCCATGCTGGTCAAGCGCGACGACGACGGCGTGGCTCCGGGCAAGGTGGAGATCGCCGGTGATGCCGACCTGGCTCGCCGTCTGGAGAAACTCGCCAGCAAGTTTGCCCCGGACTTCGAAGAGGCCTTTGCCCGCACGTTCGGCGATGTGCTCGGCGTGCCGCTTGCCAAGGCCGTGCGCAAAGGCCTCGCGCATGCCAAGGACACCGCCAGCCACCTCACCACCGACACCGCCGACTGGTTGCGCGATGAAGTGCGCGTGGCTGCCGCACCGGGCGAAGTGGAAGGCTTCCTCGATGGGGTGGACGAGGTGCGCGAACGCAGCGAACGCCTGGAAGCACGCCTGGCGCGCCTGGAGCAACGCTTGAAGAAAGGACCCGCCGCGTGAGGACACCGCTCAAGGTTATACCGCGCGCCATGCGCGTCGCTTCCGTACTGCTGGCCTATCGCCTCGACGAACTGGTCGATGCAGCGCATCTGTTTCGTCCGCTCAAACTGGTGCGCCCCTTCGTGGCGCGCCCGCGCAGCGATATCAGCACGCTCTCGCGCGGTGCCCGCCTGCGTCTGGCGCTGACCGATCTCGGCCCGATCTTCGTGAAGGCCGGCCAGGTGTTGTCCACCCGCCGCGATCTGGTGCCGGCCGACATCGCCGATGAACTGGCGCAGTTGCAGGACCAGGTGCCGCCGTTCCCGGGCGCCCAGGCTCGCGCCATCGTCGAGCAGGAACTGAAGGCGCCGGTCAGCCAGTTGTTTGCCGGCTTCGACGAAACCCCGCTGGCCTCCGCCTCGATCGCCCAGGTGCATGCCGCGACCCTGCACGACGGCAGTGCGGTGGTGGTAAAGGTACTGCGCCCAGGCATCGACAAGCGCATCGAACGCGATATCAAGCTGCTGCGCTCGCTGGGCGAACTGGCGCAACGCTGGCACCCCAACGCCGACAAAATCCGCCCGCTCGACGTGGTGGCAGAAGTCGAGAAAATGCTGGAAAACGAGCTGGATTTGCAGCGCGAAGGCGCCAGCGCCAGCCTGCTGCGCCGCAATTTCGAGAGCGGCGTGGACCTGTACGTGCCAGCCGTACACTGGGACCTCACCGCCACGCGCGTACTTACACTGGAACGCGTGTACGGCGTGAGTTGCGATGACATCGCCGCGCTCGATGCCGCCGGCGTGGATCGCAAGGCGCTGGCGGTAAAGGGCGTGCGCCTGTTCTACGAACAGGTGTTCCGCGACAACTTCTTCCACGCCGATGCGCACCCCGGCAACATCTGGGTGGACACGGCACGTCCGGGCGAACCGCGCTTCATCGCCCTCGATTTCGGCATCATGGGTTCGCTGCCGGAAGAGGATCAGTACTGGCTGGCGCAGAACTTCATCGCGCTGTTCGAGCGCGACTACGCGCGCATCGCGCAGTTGCACGTCGACGCCGGCTGGATGCCCTCCACCGTGCGCCTGGACGAACTCACCGCGGCCGTGCGCACGGTGTGCGAACCCTACTTCACCCGCCCGCTGTCGCAGATCTCACTGGCCGAGCTGGTAGTGAAACTGTTCCAGACAGCACGCCGCTACGAACTCACCCTGCAGCCGCAGTTGATCCTGCTGCAGAAGACCCTGCTCAATATCGAAGGCGTGGGTCGCATGCTCGATCCGCAGATCGACATCTGGGCGGTGGCGCACCCGGTGCTCAAGCGCATCCTGCGCGAGCGCTACAGCCCGCTGCGCACCCTGCGCGAGGTACGCAAGCACCTGCCGGAATGGTTCCACGCCGCGCCGCAGTTCCCCGAACTGGTGCGCCATGCCCTGCAGCAGGTAGCCAAGGGCGAACAGCGCACTGTGTGCGACCCGCGCGAGCTGGAACAACGGCAAGAGGACGCCCAGCGCACGCGTCGCGCACTGTCGTTCAGCCTGCTGGGCAGCAGCCTGCTGGTGAGCAGCGCGGTGCTGTGGACGCTGGCGCCGGCGCATGGCGCGTGGCACGCGACCACGGTGGGCGTGGCCGGGTTGATCGCGTTCGCCGCAGGCTGGCCGCGGCGCTGACGCTCACCCTCGCCATCCCCATGAAAGCGGAGCACCCGTGCTTCGCTTCGGCTGTGGGTCGACAAGGGCCAACGACACCGGCTCGCCGCTTTCGCGGGCATGACGGCTCTCTGTGATCCACGGCGTATTTCTGCCCAGGTGAATCATTCCCATGCTCGACATCCTCTATCAGGACGACGCCCTTATCGCGGTCAACAAGCCCGCGGGGCTCGCCGTGCATCGCTCCAAGATGGTGGGCAACGCGGAAGAATTCCTGATCGACCTGCTGCGCGAACAAGTGGGTGGCACCACCTACCTCGCGCATCGCCTGGACCGCGCCACGAGCGGGGTGCTGCTGGTGGCGCGCTCCAGCGAGATCGCCGCCGCACTGGGTGAGCAATTCATGGGGCGCGACGTGCACAAGCAATATCTGGCGGTGGTGCGCGGCTGGCCTGAGCCGGAGGAGGCCGTGGTGGATTACCCCCTGCCCGGCTCCAAGGACTCCGGCCCACGCCGCGAGGCAAGAACCCGTTACCAACGCCTGGCCACCATCGAAGTACCCATTGCGCTGGGCCGCTATCCGCAGCAGCGCTACGCGCTGGTGCTGGCCGAGCCTCAGACCGGGCGGTTCCGGCAGATCCGCAAGCACATGGCGCATATCCACCACCCGATCATCGGCGACTGTCAGCACGGCCGCGGCGACCACAACCGCCTGTATAAGCAGTACTTCAGCTGCCACCGCATGCTGCTGCACGCCTGGCGGCTGCGCTTCGCGCATCCGGTCACCGGGGCGGCCATGTGCCTGGAGGCCCCACTGGATGCCGCCTACCAGCAACTGCTGCAGCGCTTCGGCTGGTCGCTGCCCACGGCCTGATGCGGCAACGCGGCGTGGAGCGTGTCATGCGCGCCCGCTAAACTGTGCAGCATGCTCACCATCAGCCGATCCATTGTCCTGCCAGAGACCGAGCTGACCGAGCGCTTCCTGCGTGCCGACGGTCCCGGCGGGCAGCACGTCAATCGCACCGAAAGCGCGGTGGAACTGCGCTTTGACGTGGCGCACTCGCCTTCCCTGCCCGAGCCCTTGCGCGCGCGACTGCTGGCGCGCCGCGACCGGCGCCTCACCGACGACGGCGTGCTGGTGATCCAGGCACGCCGCTTTCGCGACCAGGGCCGCAACCGCGAGGACGCACGCGAGCGACTGGTCGAGATCATTCGAGGTGCGCTGGTGGTACCCAAGGCGCGCATCGCCACCAAACCTACTCGCGGCTCGCAAGAACGCCGCCTCGTCGGCAAGCAGCAACGAGGCAAGCTCAAGCAGACGCGTTCGCGTGACTGGAGTCGTGAATGAGCATCCCGATGCTCCCCCCTGCCCCGCCCGAAGCACCCAAGCTCAATAGCCGATTCTGGCCCTGGCTGGCGCGCTGCCTGCTGCGCCTGTCCGGCTGGAAGTTGCTGGGCGAGCTGCCCAACGTGCCCAAGCTGATCCTTATCGGCGCGCCGCACTCGTCGTACTGGGACGGCTACTACGGCCTGCTGATGAAGATCGGCCTGGGCGTGGACATCAACATCATGATCAAGCGCGAAGTACTGGAAGGCCCGCTGGGCATCATCCTGCGCCCGATCGGCATGATCCCCATCAATCGCAGCGCCGCGCTCAACGTGGTGGATCAAATGGTGCAGCGGTTCGATGAAAAGGGCCGCATGTGGCTGGGTATTACGCCCGAAGGCACGCGCAAGCGCGTCACGCACTGGAAGTCCGGCTTTCTGCGCATTGCGCACGAGGCCAACGTGCCGATCCAGACGCTGTTCCTTGATTACCCCAGCAAGACCTTCACGCTTGGCCCCGTGGTGCACGCCACCGCCGATCACGACGCCGACATGGCGAAGATCCGCGCGCTGTTCACGCCCTACCGCGGCAAGCACCGCAACGCCAACGACTAAAGGCTTTCCATGAGTTCGCTCGGCATCCAGCATTTCGAAGCGTTCCTGCTCGCCTGCGTCGCGCTGAACCTGACGCCCGGGCTGGATACGTTCTACATCCTTACCCGCAGCGGCCGCGAAGGCCGCGCCGTGGGTGCGATGGCCGCGCTCGGCACCCAGGCCGGCTGCATCGTGCATACGCTGGCGGCCGTGCTGGGTATCTCGGCGATCCTGATGACCTCGGCGATCGCCTTCACGGCACTCAAGTACCTGGGTGCGGCTTACCTGGTATGGATCGGCCTGCGCATGCTGCTCACCCGCGCCGATGGCCCGCGTCAACCGAGCGCCACGCGCGGCACCGGCCTTGTCGCGGCGTTTCGCCAGGGCATGTTGACCAACGTGCTCAACCCCAAGGTAGCGCTGTTCTTCCTGGCTTTCCTGCCGCAGTTCGTCTCGATGAGCGCGCCGCATCCGCAACTGGGCCTGATGGTGTTGGGCCTGAGCTTTATCGGCACCGGTTCATGCTGGTCGCTGGTCTTGGCGTTGCTGGGCGGCCATATCCACCACGTGTTGAACGCACGGCCACGCGTGGGCCAGTGGATGGACCGTGTCTGCGGAACGGTGTTGATGGGTTTCGGAGTAAAGCTGGCGCTGCATCGGCCGGGGTAACGCCTATCCGCAAAGGTCGCTCGCCCCACGGTGCAGCCGTCGCTTTGAGGTAACACGCTGGCTGGCCGACTGGACGCAGACCGCCAGGCTTCTATCCCTTCTATCGCTATGAGCCTTTGAGGCCATTTTTTTGGGTTACTTTTCTTTTGGGCCGGCAAATGAAAAGTGACTCGAGCGCCGGCAGGCGATCAAAACGCCCGCCGGGCGGCGATTGCCAACCAGGCCATAGAACTGCCACTCGATCTTCCCCCTAGGGCCAACACGAGTCGCTCTCGATAGCGCATCCGAGCGCATCAACGCTCCGAATGCCCCGACTCATCGTAGTCGCGATGCGTCAGCAAACCCGGCCTCACCAGATCCACGAAGGCCCGCGCCTCCGCACTGAGAAACTTGCCCTTGCGCATCACCACACCGTAGCTGCGCTGGGGGAAATACTGCTTCATGTTACGGACGGCTAAACGCGTGCGGTCGGCGTCGGTGATGCAGATGCCGGTGACGATGGAGATGCCCAGCCCCATCGCCACGTACTCCTTGATGACATCCCAGCCGCCCACCTCGATAGCCACGCGGTAGGGCACCTGTCGCTGCTGGAACACCAGATCGACCAAACGAAACGTGGATAGCCGCTGCGGCGGCAGAATCAGGCCGTAGGGCGAGAGATCCTGCAAGGTCACCGTGGCCTTGGACGCCAGCGGGTGATCCAGCGGCGTAATCAACATGGGGTCGTAGTGATAGACCGGCGCCCACGCGATGTCATGCGGCACGTCGAGCATGGAGCCGACCGCAAAATCCGCCTGGTCGGCGCGCAGCAACGCCAGGCCGTCCTTGCCGGTAACGTTGGCCAGTTGCAGTTGCACTTCGGGGAAACGTTCGCGGTAGCGACGCACCAAGTCCGGCAGCAGGTACTGGATGGTGGAGCTGCCGGCGGCAATGGTCAGGCGCCCGCTCTGCAGCCCCTTTACCTTGGCCTGGAAGTCACGATCCAGGTTCTCCCAGCCCTCCACCAGGGGTCGGGCCAGTTCGTACAGGGCTTCGCCTGCGTCGGTGAGATTGATGCGGCGGCGGCGGCGCTCCAGCAGGCTCACGCCCAACTCCCGCTCCAGTGCCTGCAACTGCAAGCTCACCGTTGGCTGAGACAGGAACAGGGCCTCCGCCGCCCGGGTCAGCGTGCCCAGCTTCACGGTGTACACAAACGCGCGCATTTGCTTCTGGCGATTGCCCTTGTAGTAGAAGCGCTCCTCGTCGGCGCCCTCGCCTTTGCGTCGTTTTTGCGCCGCAACACGGCCCTTTTTTGCCTTGTTCAGCCGTTTTAGTGGTCTGCTCATAGCTTTTGGGACAAGTACTTACACTTTGTATTGAGAATAACAATACCAAAAATTGAAACATTTGCTTTGTCAAAGCCAAGTCATGGGACCTAGTGTCATCCCATCGTCATCACGGAGATTCCCATGGCTGTCCCCAAGGAACGCGTCGCCCCGACCCCGGCCCAGATCCTCGGCGCCACGCGTCCGGAACACGATGCCATCCTCACCCCCCAAGCCCTGAGCTTCCTGGCCCACCTGCATCGCCAGTTCGACGAACGCCGCCTGGAACTGCTGCAAGCCCGCGGCGCCCGCCAGGCCCGTTACGACGCAGGCGAGCTGCCGGACTTCCGTGCCGACACCGCCGCCATCCGTGAAGGCGATTGGTCCGTGGCGCCGATTCCGGCAGCCCTGCGCGACCGTCGCGTGGAGATCACCGGCCCAGTCGAGCGCAAAATGATCATCAACGCGCTCAACTCCGGCGCGAAGGTGTTCATGGCCGACTTCGAGGATTCCTCGGCGCCCACCTTCGCCAACCAAATGGATGGCCAAATCAACCTGCACGACGCGGTGAGCGGCACCATCGAATACACCTCACCCGAGGGCAAGCACTACCGCGTGAACGGCAACCCGGCCGTGCTGATCGTGCGTCCGCGCGGCTGGCACCTGCCTGAGCGCCATATCGAGGTGGATGGCGAGCCGATGGCGGGCGCGCTGGTGGATTTCGGCCTTTTCGTCTTTCACAACGCCCGCATGCTGCAGGCACGCGATCGCGGCCCGTATGTCTACCTTCCCAAGCTGCAGTCGATGGAAGAGGCCGCGTTGTGGGACGAGGTGATGGCCGCCGCCGAAACGGCACTGGATCTTCCGCCTGATTGCATCAAGGCGACGGTGCTGATCGAGACGCTGCCCGCGGTGTTCCAGATGCACGAGATCCTGCATGCCCTGCGCGGCCGCGTCGTGGGCCTCAACTGCGGACGCTGGGATTACATCTTCTCCTACCTGAAGACCTTCCGTGCCCATCGCGACCGCCTGTTGCCGGATCGCGGCCAGGTGTTGATGACGGTGCCGTTCCTGAAGGCGTACTCGGAGCTGCTGATCCAGACCTGTCATCGCCGTGGCGCCTTCGCCATGGGCGGCATGGCGGCGCAGATACCGATCAAGGGCGACGAAGCGGCCAACGAAGCGGCGCTGGCCAAGGTGCGCGCGGACAAGCTGCGCGAAGTGCAGGCCGGCCATGACGGCACCTGGGTGGCGCATCCGGCGCTGGTGCCGGTGGCACAGGAAGTGTTCGACAAGTACATGCCCTCACCGAACCAGCTCAACGTGGTGCGTGCGGACGTGCACGTGACGCGCAACCAACTGATTGCCCCGTGCAGCGGCACTATCACGCGTGCAGGCTTCGACAACAACGTGGACGTGGCACTGCGCTACACCGCCTCGTGGCTGGACGGGCAGGGCTGCGTGCCCATCCATCACCTGATGGAAGACGCGGCCACCGCCGAGATCGCCCGCTCGCAGTTGTGGCAGTGGCTGCACCTGGGCCCCCTGGAATTCACCGATCACGCGCCGATCGACTTCGCCTTGTTCGATCACTCGCTGGTCAAGCACACCCATCGCCTGATCAAGAGCGGCGGCCCGTACGCGCACCGCGCCGAACAGGCCGCGACCCTGCTCAAGCAACTCACACACGCCGACGAACTCGGCGACTTCCTCACCCTGGCGGCCTATCAGCAGCTCTGAGCCTTACCAGTTTTGCCTTCACGCATCACGGATACGCAGGAGAGATTCCCATGAAGAACACGCTGCCCACCGCCGAACAGATCGCGCTGGACTGGAAGAACAATCCCCGCTGGAACGGTATCCAGCGCAATTACGGCGCCGAGGATGTGGCGCGCCTGCGCGGCACGGTGGCGGTGGAACATTCGCTCGCCCGTCGCGGCGCCGAACGCCTGTGGAAGTCGCTGCACAAGGAGGACTTCGTCAACGCACTCGGCGCGCTCACCGGCAACCAGGCCATGCAGCAGGTGAAAGCCGGCTTGCAGGCGATCTATCTGAGCGGCTGGCAGGTAGCCGCCGATGCGAATGTCGCTGGCGAAATGTATCCCGACCAGTCGCTGTATCCGGCCAACTCGGTGCCGCTGGTGGTTAAGCGCATCAACAACACGCTGCTGCGTGCCGATCAGCTGCATCATGCCGAAGGCCAGAACGACATCGATTGGATGGTACCGATCGTGGCGGATGCGGAAGCCGGCTTTGGCGGCGTGCTCAATGCCTTCGAGCTGATGAAGGCGATGATCGAAGCAGGCGCGGCCGGCGTGCATTTCGAAGACCAGCTCGCCTCGGTGAAGAAGTGCGGCCACATGGGCGGCAAGGTGCTGGTGCCCACCCGCGAAGCGGTGGACAAGCTCAATGCCGCGCGACTGGCCGCCGACGTGCTCGGCGTGCCGACCCTGATCGTCGCGCGCACCGATGCGGATGCTGCCGACCTGCTCACCTCCGATATCGACGACAACGACAAGCCGTTCGTTACCGGCGAGCGCACCGTGGAGGGCTTTTTCCGCGTGCGTCCGGGGCTGGATCAAGCGATCAGTCGCGGCCTCGCTTATGCGCCGTATGCGGATCTGGTGTGGTGCGAAACCAGCAAACCGAACCTGGAAGAAGCGCGCAAGTTCGCCGAAGCCATCCACGCCAGGTTCCCGGGCAAGCTGCTGGCCTATAACTGTTCGCCCAGCTTCAACTGGAAGAAGAACCTGGACGACGCCACCATCGCCAAGTTCCAGAAGGAACTGGGCGCGATGGGCTACAAGTTCCAGTTCATTACGCTGGCCGGCTTCCACAGCCTCAACTACGGCATGTTCGATCTGGCCTATGGCTACGCACGCCGCCAGATGAGCGCCTTCGTGGAATTGCAGGAACGCGAGTTCGCTGCTGCAGAACGCGGCTTCACCGCGGTGAAGCATCAGCGTGAGGTGGGTACCGGCTACTTCGATGCGGTCACGCAGGCGATCCAGCAAGGCCAGTCGTCCACCACCGCGCTCAAGGGTTCCACCGAAGAAGCGCAGTTCCAGGCGGCCCGCCAGGCCAGTGCGGCCTGAGCAACCTCGACCACTGGCGCACCAGCCAACCTTGAGCGATCGACGCGGCGAACCCGCGTCGATCGCTCAGCTTGCGGCGGCCGGCTCCGGCGGCACCAGCGCAATGACCAGCCAGCCCGGACGCGGCTCCAGCTCACGCTTCACCGACGCCACGCGTAACGCGCCTTTCTCTTCCACGCCAAACAGCAACACCGTGGCCGAACCATATTGCTCTATGAAATGCGGCCAATCGAACGTCGCCGTGAGGCGCGTGGACTTGATGCGCCAACCCTCCGCGAGCCGTTCAAGCAAATGCTCGTGCGTCATCTGTGCATCGAACAACACTGGCGCCAAGAGATGCCCACCCAATTGGGCGCGGTCCGAACTGCTCTGCGTATTTTCGTGTTGCAGGCGATAGACCTTGGTGCGCCCAAATTCCTGGCGGTAGTACACGCACGCCAGCGCATTGCGCTCCCGATTGGGCGACATCGCCAGCAAGCGGCCAATGCCCGTCAGATCCAGATGCCGCTCCGCGTACGAGGAAGCAGGGTAGCCGTAGAAGGTGACGAGGCCGTCCATGCGCGCCTGACGAATACCTTCCCAGTTCTCATCGGCCACCACCACGCGAAAACCTGCTTCGTGCAGTGCCAACGCCATGGCGCGAGCCGCGGCATCCGAACCATAGATCAACACGCCATGCGGATCGGGCTCGGACACTTTCAGCCACAACGCCAGCGGCCGTGCGGTGGCGCTCTGCAATACCACCGTGCCGATAATGAGGATAAATACCAACGGCACCAGGTATTCCGCCCCACGTATGCCCAAGGCGTCGAGCTTCAGGGCGAACAAGGCCGATACCGCCGCCGCCACGATGCCGCGTGGTGCGATCCACGCGATCAACGCGCGCTCGCGCCAGCTCAAGCTGCTACCCACGGTGGCGATGATTGCCGTTACCGGACGCACCACGATTTGCGCAACGAGGAAGATCGCAACGCCTGACCACAAAACACCGTGCGGCAAAGGCCAGGTCAATCGCGCCGCCAGCAGAATGAACAGGGATGACACCAACAGAGTGGTGAGGTTTTCCTTGAAGTCGAGAATGTCATCGATGTGGATGCCGCGCATATTGCCCAGCGCAATGCCCATCACGGTGACGGCCAGCAAGCCCGATTCGTGCGCCATGGCATTGGACAGCGAAAACGCCAACAAGACCGCTACCAGCGCGCCGTAGTTCTGCAGGTAGTCGGGAATCATCTGTCGACGCAACAGAAAGGCGAGCAGCCACGCCGCGAGCAAACCCATCCCCGTGCCACAAGCCACCACGCCCAGGAAAACGCCCAGCGTGCGCCCTTCGTGATGCGATACCACCGCCTCGAACACCAGCACGGCGAACAAGGCGCCAAGCGGGTCGATCACGATGCCTTCCCAACGCAGGATGTTGGCGATGCGCGCATTGGGGCGCACCGTGCGCAGCATCGGCGCGATCACGGTTGGGCCGGTGACGCAGGTAAGCGCACCGAACAGCCATGCCACTTCCCAGCTGAGGCCCGCCAGGTAGTGCGCCGCCACGCCCAGCAACAGCACCGCAACTACCGCGCCGTAACTGACCAGCCCACGCACTACCTTGCCGATGCCCGGTAGTTCGCTGAAGCGAAGGGTGAGGCTGCCCTCGAACAGGATCAACGACACCGCCAGCGACACCACCGGGAACAACAACGGCCCCAGCAGCTTGTCCGGTTGCAGCACGCCACCGACCGGTCCGAGCAGGATGCCTGCCAATAGCAGGAACAGGATCGCCGGAAGCCGCACGCGCCACGCCAGCCATTGCGCGAGAAAGCCAATGCCAAGCATGCACACCAACAACAGTCCCAGATCCAACGACATGCACGCTCCTTCGCCATCCGCCATGAATCTATCGGACCACGCGCATACGCCATGCGTCCACCGCGGCTTGCGCGAGCTCCGAGAAAAAGGGGAAGGAGAGAGGCCAAGCCCCGGTATCGGACGGGGGAGGGGGAGGGAGTACCGATACCGGGGTGGCGGGCTGAGTTCATTAAAGAACTAGCGGGTACAGATAATACGCCGCCAACGAGGCAAGTCAATACCCGTCAGTTCAAAAATTGCGACTGCCCTGATCCGGACCACGGTGTTTTGGATCAAATGGACGTTGGTACAAACTATGGTGTTTTCCGCGAGACTCGGAACAGCAATAAACCAAGTATATACAATCATTTAGAAAGCAATCTGGTCTCCAGAAAAACGCGACTTCCGGAACTGACGTGAGCTTTCAGACATTTCCAGCATGCCCGCAAAGGGGTGTCTCGCGCATTGGCGAGATTGGCCTACTTGCCAGCACCGCGGTTCATCAACCGGCTTCAGGCGAGGCCATGTCCGCTTCGGGTCGAAAGCTGACCTACGGTGAATTCGGTTGTGCTGATGTCCGCGTCATATCTGTGCCGGAAATATGCACGGAGACGACGTATGGAACCGTCGCTACCGGGGTGGCGTAATACAGGTCTACGCGCCCATGCATGCCCTGATAGAAGACTTCGACTGGCTGCGGCGCGGAAAGGCTGCCGATCCGCTTAAGGCCCATCGCCTCCAGGTCCGCTTCGGCCTCGCTGAGATTCAGGCCATCGGCACCACCTATGCACGCCAGGTCGAGATTCGAGGATCGGCTGCCATTGATGCGACGCTGCATCCGCTGCCAGGTATACAGAAGCGGTGCGGGAGAAGATTCATGATGCAGCTCCAATCGCGTCGAAAGTTTGGCTTCCCCGGTCCAAGCGGGCCGCCCCGGGACGGCCGAGGGGATCGAATAGGGCGCCATCCATTCGAGACTACTGATGGTATCGGTAGAGCTTACGGAAACGGGCGCAGGCAGCTTGATCTTCGCGATACGCTCTAGGTCCCCGGCGACGATATAGCCGCCATGGGTTTCCACCAAGGGCAACAGCGCCTTCCACAATCCCCTCATACACATATTCTCTGGCCCCTCGCCGATAGGCGCGCTTTGCCCGATCGCATAGCGTGGCGTCAGGGAAGCCAAAACAGCGACTGCGAATACGATCAGGCCAAACCTGCTGTCATTGCGCATGGGCAACCTTGTCGAATGTTCACGGGGTCTGCTTTGGGTCGGAAGCGGACCTTACCGCTTTTCGCACCAACAGGGACTACCTAGCCGCGCCACGCTTCGCTCGTCTGGCATGGAATACAACCATCCAAATGGAAAGCAATATGGCAGGCGCTGTAACGACCATGCCGAGCCTCGCCAGTCCAAAGTCAGGGCCCATCACGCCGTTGAGGTTCATTCCAACGCCGGCAAGCGTCAAGGTCGCGGCGACTGTTCCGAAGACTGGCCAAAACAAGCCAAGACGGCGATCCAGGGCCCAGGCGATACCCATACGAAAATAGGCGATCAACGCGGAGGCTAGCATCACAATGTGGAAGGCAAAGCCAGCCGCCAAGACGTTGCGTTGGTGATGCGACAAACACTCTGCGCACGATGGAAATACCGGCGGAAGGCTAAATGCCACAAAGAAGCCAAAGATCGACAACGTTGTGCAAATTGCGAATATGAATCCGCGCATCGGCAGCCCCCTTATCCGTCGCCTCGCAAGGTTAGAGCGTTTTGAACTCTGTAGCGTCCGCTACGGGTCGGGAGCGGACACTTTCGTTACCGGAAAAATCGGCGAAGATTTAGCCAATGTGGCCTCGAACATACAAATGAACGCACGTCCAAATGGTGATTGAAGCTAGCCATGCCGCGAGCAAGCTCCATCCTCTACCCGTAAATAAATGGCGCACAGCTCTGACGAACACAACGATATTGAGAAGGGTGCATGCGAGAAGGACTGGCAGTACAGTCAGGCCGAGAGATATGAATGCAGGACCGTCGTCAGCCTCGATACGACCATCCGAGCCGGCAGCCAGCACACTCCAGCAAGCAACGACGTATAGGACGAGCCCGATGGCGTTGCCAACAAGACAATACTTCATCGCCCTGGACATGCCTATTTCAACCATCCCCGTTTCCTTTGCTGAGCAGTAGCTTTTTGTGATGTCCGCTACGGGTCGGTAGCGGACCTCACGAAAATGCCTAGTGACGCAGGTTGTTGAAGGCGGCAATCGCCAGCCACGCGACAACAAGCGCTGCAATTCCCACCCATTGGATTCGACCCTGGGATTGTGCGCAAT
>NZ_JAELTT010000204.1 GCF_016428975.1 Dyella sp. ASV21 | reverse complement strand
CCCCCCCCCCCCCCCCCCCCCCCCCCCCCCCCCCCCCCCCCCCCCCCCCCCCCCCCCCCCCCCCCCCCCCCCCCCCTTTTACAACCACAACCCGCCACACGCGATTCGGTCACGGGTCTCGTGGGCTCGGAGATGTGTATAAGAGACAGGCGTGGCGGTATTGGTCGCCAAGGAATTTCTCGCCCTGCAACTCAACTGGACGCAGTTCTTCGAACGCGCCGTGCTGGCCTTCTTCCCATGCGGCAAGCAGGCCGCCAGCGTGGTCGAAGTGCAAATGCGACAGCACCACCACATCGATGTCTTCGTGGCGCAGGCCGACCCTGTCTCTTATACACATCTGACGCTGCCGACGACAACGTTCGGGTGTAGATCTCGGTGGGGGGGGGAGGAGTAAAGAGGG
>NZ_JAELTT010000203.1 GCF_016428975.1 Dyella sp. ASV21 | reverse complement strand
GTTTTATATGACCTGTATGTGAAATTTGAGCCGATAAAAAAATGTTGAAATGGTATAAAATAGAAATAGAGATTCCGGAAAATGACTTTGTAGAACAAATCCAGGTAAACGGAAAGAAGCTTTGTATGCTCAGGGATAAAGGCAAATTGTATGTGGTGCAGAATACCTGTCCGCATGCCGGTGGCATTTTAAGCGGGGGCTGGTGCAAGAACGGATACCTGGTTTGTCCGATACATCGCTGGGAATATAGTCTGGAAAACGGAAGAGGAGCTGAAGGACAGGGGGATTATATCCATATCTATCCAACTGAACAAAGAAAAGATGGTATTTATGTGGGGTTGAAGGAAGGCTGGCTGAGCGGCCTGTTCAAAAAGGGATAGGCGCTTTGCCTATCCGTATAT
>NZ_JAELTT010000202.1 GCF_016428975.1 Dyella sp. ASV21 | reverse complement strand
CCCCCCCCCCCCCCCCCCCCCCCCCCCCCCCCCCCCCCCCCCCCCCCCCCCCCCCCCCCCCCCCCCCCCCCCGCTCTTACTGATCCGGCGACCACCGAGATCTACACCCGAACGTGGTCGTCGGCAGCGTCAGATGTGTATAAGAGACAGTCTTCCGTTCGGATGGCTGGCCCCCTCACGCTTGAGCGCACAACGCATCGTGGACGCGCTTCAGCAAAACGCGGGATGGCATCCCGGCTACCGCCGCAACCCTGTCTCTTATACACATCTCCGAGCCCACGAGACCCGTGACCGAAGCGCGGTGGGCGGCGGGTGGGTGGTGGTGGGGGGGGGGGGGGGGGGGGGGGGGGGGGGGGGGGGGGGGGGGGGGGGGGGGGGGGGGGGGGGGGGGGGGGGGGGGG
>NZ_JAELTT010000201.1 GCF_016428975.1 Dyella sp. ASV21 | reverse complement strand
CCCCCCCCCCCCCCCCCCCCCCCCCCCCCCCCCCCCCCCCCCCCCCCCCCCCCCCCCCCCCCCCCCCCCCCCCCCCCTTTTTCAAGCCCACGCCGCAATCCGAGATTCGGTCACGGGTCTCGTGGGCTCGGAGATGTGTATAAGAGACAGGCGGCGCCGCAAAACCCAGCCCCCGCCAACCGTCCTGGTGCATGCCGAACCCCCTGTCGACCGCCCGCTCCGGGCAGGCTCCAGTATGGGGCGCCAGCATCCTGTCTCTTATACACATCTGACGCTGCCGACGACAACGTTCGGGTGTAGATCTCGGTGGGCGCCGTAGCATGAAAAAAGGGGGGGGGGGGGGGGGGGGGGGGGGGGGGGGGGGGGGGGGGGGGGGGGGGGGGGGGGGGGGGGGGGGGGGG
>NZ_JAELTT010000200.1 GCF_016428975.1 Dyella sp. ASV21 | reverse complement strand
CCCCCCCCCCCCCCCCCCCCCCCCCCCCCCCCCCCCCCCCCCCCCCCCCCCCCCCCCCCCCCCCCCCCCCCCCCCCCTTTTTCACCACCACGCCGCAAACCGAGATTCGGTCACGGGTCTCGTGGGCTCGGAGATGTGTATAAGAGACAGGTTGGGTGGCGCGCAGCGGCCGCTGCACTACATGGCCATTCCGCCCAGCATGTTCAGCACCGTAGTGCAGGGCTTGGCCAAGTCCGGTTGCGCCAAGAGCGCTGTCTCATATACACATCTGACGCTGCCGACGACAACGTTCGGGTGTAGATATCGGTGGGGGCCGGATCATTAAAAAAGGGGGGGGGGGGGGGGGGGGGGGGGGGGGGGGGGGGGGGGGGGGGGGGGGGGGGGGGGGGGGGGGGGGGGGG
>NZ_JAELTT010000199.1 GCF_016428975.1 Dyella sp. ASV21 | reverse complement strand
CCCCCCCCCCCCCCCCCCCCCCCCCCCCCCCCCCCCCCCCCCCCCCCCCCCCCCCCCCCCCCCCCCCCCCCCCCCCGCATTCACACCCCCAAGCCGTCATACGAGATTCGGTCACGGGTCTCGTGGGCTCGGAGATGTGTATAAGAGACAGGAACTGGCCCATCACATAGTCCACCGCGTCGGCGCTTTTACCGAGCAGGTGCACACCTTCGACCGACAGCGGCGTGCTGGCGGCACGCAGTCGCTTGAGCCTGTCTCTTATACACATCTGACGCTGCCGACGACAACGTTCGGGTGTAGATGTCGGTGGTGGGGGTGGGATTAGGAAGGGGGGGGGGGGGGGGGGGGGGGGGGGGGGGGGGGGGGGGGGGGGGGGGGGGGGGGGGGGGGGGGGGGGGGGGG
>NZ_JAELTT010000020.1 GCF_016428975.1 Dyella sp. ASV21 | reverse complement strand
CCCCCCCCCCCCCCCCCCCCCCCCCCCCCCCCCCCCCCCCCCCCCCCCTTTTTGAACGTTGTCGTCGGCAGCGTCAGATGTGTATAAGAGACAGGCGCCGAAGATGCCGATGATGGCCAGCAGCCAGCGTTGGCGCGCATCGCCGCGCACGCTGCGCAGCGCCAATGCCAGCAAGGCCATGATGCCGCCTTCGCCCTTGTTGTCCGCACGCATGATGAACACGACGTACTTCAGCGAGACCACGATGATCTGCGCCCAGAAGATCAACGACAGCACGCCGAAGATGCTCTCGGGCGTGGGCTTCATGCCGTCATGGCTGAGCGTGGTCTGCAAGGTGTACAACGGGCTGGTACCGATGTCGCCGTAGACCACGCCAATGGCGCCCAGCGCTAACGCGGCGAGGCGTTTCTTGGTGTCGGCATCGGAGAGGCCATGACTGGAATCCGGAGTCACGTGTCAGTTTCCTAGTGCGGCGCGCAGCGCCTTGCGGATGATCGATTCGGCCGTATCGCCTTCGGCGGCGACCTTTTGAACCAGGCGGGTGACTTCCGCCGGCTTATAACCCAGTTGCTGCAGCGCCACTGTAGCCTCGCCCGCCGGATCAAGCGGTGCGGCATTCGCCTGAATGCCGGCGCCTGGCAGGGTCACGCCCAACCCGTCCACGCGATCGCGCAATTCCACGATCATGCGTTCGGCGGTTTTCTTGCCGATACCCGGTATTTTGGTGAGCGCCACCACGTCACCGGCCTGCACCAGGCGGGCGAAGTCGCTGGTGGACACACCCGACAGCACGGCGAGCGAGATTTTCGCACCGATCCCGCTGACCTTCTGCAGATTGCGAAACAGCGTGCGCTCGGTCTCGTGCAGGAAACCGTACAACGCCACACTGTCTTCCTTCACCGCGTAATGGGTGAGCAGGGTGACTTCCTTGCCCGTGGCCGGCAGGTCGTAGATGGTGGACATCGGGGCTTCGAGCTCATAGCCCACCCCACCTACTTCCACCATCAGCCACGGCGGCTGCTTGGAAATAAGGGTGCCGCGCAGACGACCGATCATCGGCGACGCCTCCATGCCGTGCGCGGAATGCCCACGCGCTCGAGACTGGCGCGCGTATGCGCATGGGTCACGGCAATGGCTAGCGCATCCGCCGCGTCGGCCTGTAGCGGGCCTTTGAGTCCGAGCAGGATGCCAATCATGTGTTGTACCTGGGTCTTGTCACCGCGGCCGCTGCCGACCACCGACTGTTTGACTTCCGTCGCCGCGTACTCGTGCACCACGATCCCCTGACTGACGACCGCGCAGATCGCGGCTCCCCTCGCCTGCCCCAGTTTCAGCGCAGAATCGGCGTTGCGCGCCATGAACACGCGCTCCACACCGCACTCGTCCGGCCGATGGGCGGCGATGATGGCACACAGCTCGTCAAAGATGCGTTTCAGGCGCAGCGGAAAGGTAGCCTCGCCGGCCACCACGAGCGCGCCATGGAAAACATGAGTCAGCTTGCCGCCGGCGTCGACATCGATGATGCCGACACCGGTGCGCTGGCTGCCCGGGTCGATGCCGATGATACGAGTCATGGACGAAGCATCGTCACGGGCCATGACGGCCGCGCGAACTTAGCCGGCGGCCTCGGCCGGCAGCAGGGCGTTGTGCGAGACGTCGCTGACGTCGTCCAGCCCGTCCAGCTTTTCCAGCAGATCGAGCAGCGGTTCCAACACCTCGGCGGGCACCGGCACGCGATTGTTCGGACGCATGCCCACGCCGCCGTGCTGGGCACTGAGGCCCGCGGCGGCCAGCGCCTGCTGCACCGACTCGAAGTTCTCCGGCGCGCACAGCACGGTGCTTTCGCCGTGCTCGTTCACCACGTCGTCGGCACCGGCCTCCAGGGCCGCTTCCAGCACCTTTTCCTCGGCCGCTTCATCGCCGCCGGTGGGAAACACCAGCTCACCCACGCGGGAGAACTGGAAGGCCACGGAACCGGATGTGCCCAGGTTGCCGCCGTGCTTGGTGAGCGCATGGCGCACATCGGCCACGGTACGGGTCGGGTTGTCGGTAAAGCATTCGATGATGAGCGCCACGCCACCCGGGCCGTAGCCCTCGTAGCGCAGTTCTTCCATCGCGGCACCGCCGTCGGCACCCGAGCCACGCTTGATGGCGCGCTCAATGGTGTCCTTGGGCATGTTGGCCGAAAGCGCCTTATCCACCGCCGAACGCAGGCGCGGATTGAGCCCCGGATCGGGCACACCGGCGCGCGTGGCAACGGTGATTTCGCGGATCAGCTTGGTGAACACCTTGGCGCGCTTGGCGTCTTCGGCGTTCTTGCGACCTTCGATGGACGGGCCTCTACCCATGGCACTTCCTGCAAATCTGGTGAGCGAACAGAACGCGAATTCTATCCTTTCGTGGCTGCGCGCAGGCAAGCGATTGAGCCAAACGGGGTTGATCGGGCGTTCGGCAGGGGGCCAATCAGCCGTTGACGCGGCCGAAATGCCCGTGCTGGAGGAACTCGGTGACCTGTCGCGAGGCCTCTTGCGAGAACAACAGGCCGGTGTGATTGGTTTCCACCACGCAATGATCGGCGATGCCAGGCAGCGCGGTTTCCTCCACCGCCACGGTACCGTCGTTATCGCCCTCGAATTGGCCCAGCACTGCCCCCAGCCCCAACGGCAGGCGGCCGGCGACCACGCCTACTTCGCGCGCTCCATCCCATCGTTCGAAGCCGTATTCGAGCAGCTCGCGGTTGTGCCCCAGCAATACTTCGCCGCCACGCCCCATGCCGGCGAAACGGCGAGCCGCGGCGCTACCCTTGAGGGGTGAGCCCAGGCAAACGATGCGCCCGGGCGGCAACTGCACGTCCTCCACGCAGGCCTCCAGCGCCAGCAAGCCGCCCAGGCTGTGCCCGACCAGATGCACCTGGGCGGCCTCGTCGCCCAGCTCGCGGATGCGTGCCGCCAGCCGCTCCAGGATGCGCTCCTGGGTGGCAGCCACGCTCATGTAATCGAAGCGATGCACGCGAAAGCCCGCTTCCATCATCCGCCGATGCAGCATGAGCAGCGCGAAACCGCGCATCCACAGGCCGTGCAGCAGGATTACATGGTCGGTCATGCAGGGCTCGGCAAAGAAGGGTCAGCGGTTAGACGGTGAAGATAGGCCGGTTAGTTCCCTGAGAACAAACCGGCCCGTCACAAAACCACAGCCCCTACTGCGGCAACGCCTTAGCCTTGCGCCTTTTCCGTCAACGCCACGCGCACGTGCAGCTCCTTGAGCTGCGGCTCGGACACCACCGACGGCGCGTCGGTCATCAAGTCCTGCGCACTGGTGGTCTTGGGGAAGGCGATCACATCGCGGATCGATTCGGTGCCCGCCATCAGCGCGGCAATGCGGTCGATGCCGAAGGCCAGGCCGCCATGCGGCGGCGCGCCGAACTTCAGCGCCTTGAGCAGGAAGCCGAACTTAAGCTCCGCTTCTTCCGGCGTGATGCCAAGCAGGTCGAACACCGTGCTCTGCATATCCGGGCGATGGATACGGATGGAGCCGCCGCCAATCTCGTTGCCGTTGAGCACCATGTCGTAACCGCGGCTCACCGCGCTGGCGGCATTGGCGCGCAGATCGTCGATATCGTCGACCTTCGGTGCGGTGAACGGGTGATGGAGCGCCACGAAGCGCTTTTCTTCCTCGTCGTACTCGAACATGGGGAAATCGGTCACCCACAGCGGCTTCCAGCTGTTTTCCACCAGGCCGCGATCCTTGCCGACTTTCAGGCGCAGCGCGCCCATGAAGTCGGTGACAGCCTTCCACTTGCCGGCACCCAGGAACACGATATCGCCCGACTGTGCGCCCGTCGCCTTGAGCACGGCCTCCAGCGCCGCATCATCGAGGAACTTGGCCACCGGCGAATTGATGCCATCGCGGCCCTTGGCGAGGTCTTCCACCTTGATCCAGGCGAGGCCCTTGGCGCCGTACTTGGCGACGTACTCGGTGAGCAGGTCGATGTCCTTGCGGCTCAGCACGGCGCCATCGGGCAGGCGCAGCGCAGCGATGCGACCGGCGGGATCGTTGGCCGGCTCGGCAAACACCTTGAACTCGACGTGCTTCAGTGCCTCGGCCACATCCACCAGCTCCAGCGCAATGCGCAGGTCCGGCTTGTCCGAACCGAAACGGCGCATGGCCTCGGCCCAGGTCATGCGCGGGAAGCTGGCATCGAGCTCGACGTTCTGCACTTCCTTGAACACGTGGCGGATGAGTTCCTCCACGAAGTCCTGCACGTCCTTCTCTTCGACAAAGGCGAACTCAAGGTCGAGCTGGGTGAATTCCGGCTGGCGGTCGGCGCGCAGGTCTTCGTCGCGGAAGCAGCGGGCGATCTGATAGTAGCGGTCGAAACCCGCCATCATCAGAATCTGCTTGAACAGCTGCGGCGACTGCGGCAGCGCGTAGAACTGGCCCGGATGCACGCGGCTGGGCACCAGGTAATCGCGCGCGCCTTCCGGCGTGGCCTTGGTGAGGATGGGCGTTTCGATGTCCTGGAAACCGCGCGCGTCCAGATAGCGGCGCAGCGCCTGCACCAGCTTGATGCGGGTGCGCATCATGCGCTGCATCTCCGGGCGACGCAGGTCGAGGTAGCGGTAGGTCATCCGCATGTCCTCGTTGGGATTCTCGTGCAGCGCGAACGGCAGGTCCTTGGCGGCGTTGAGAATTTCCACGTTGTCGGCCAGCAGTTCCACCGTGCCGGTGCGCAGCTTGTCGTTCACCGACAGGCGCTTGCGAATGGTGCCGGTAACGCGCAGGCAGTACTCGTTGCCGATCTCGCCGGCCACAGCAAACGCCGCCGCGTTCTCGCGTTCCACCACCACCTGGGCAATGCCCTCGTGATCACGCAGGTCGACAAAAGCCACATGGCTCTGCAGGCGCAGGGTGTTGACCCAGCCACAAAGGGTGACGGTCTGACCGACCAGTGCCTCATCGATGAGGCCGCAGTAATGCGTGCGCATGCGCTTGGAACTCCGGGCCGCCAGGGCGGCGAGATGCGTGGACAAGACTGCGAATGTTAACACCGGCGCACTGGCCGGCGGGCGGCGCCACGCGCCCGCAGGGGACGCGCAGCGCCTGCTGGGCACGCCTTACCAGCGGCGATCCACCGAAAACAGCCCGCGACAACCGCGGTTCACCCATACCCCAGCGCGGTTCCAGCCCCAGCTATAGCCCTCTTCGCAGGGTGTGCCGGAGAGCTGGCGCAGCAGGCGCACGCGGCCACGGCCGCCCACATCCACCTGGCAGAACTGGTAGCGCTTATCGCCGCTCTCGCACTGGAAGCGGATCTCGCGATCCCAATCCGGGCCGGGGCGCCAGCCACCGCCGCCCTGCCAGCGACCATCGTCATCGCCGCGCCAGCCGCCGCCACGACCCATTTCCACGAACTGGCCGCGACAGCCCCGATCCACCCACAGGCCACCGCGATCCACGCCCCAGGACTGGCCGCGCACGCAAGGACTGTTGGACTCCTGCCGGATCAGCTCGGCATCGCGCCAAGGCACCTGGCAACGACTGAAGCGGCCGTCGTCGCTGCCGCAACGGATCACATCGCGGCCCTGCGCATGCGCCATCGGCGCCGCACTTGCCAGCAGGCCCAAGACCACGCCAGCCACCACGCCCATCAACCCTGTTCCTGTTCGCATCGTGAGCGCTCCTTATGTCGGTGCGTCACGCTAGCGAGCGTAGGCTCAATGGAGATTGAATATCTTGCGATGAATTCGCAGAAACCTGCAGACCGGCTATGCAGCGTTCAGCCAGGGGACCCGGTCAGCTCTCGCTGCTGGAGCCCGAACTCGACGAAGGCGTGGACGAAGACGGCGCAGGGGCCGGGGAAGCCCCGCTGTCACCGGCCAGGTTGCGCTTCTTGTCGCCGTCTTTCTTGAAGTCGGTCTCGTACCAGCCGCTGCCCGCAAGGCGGAAACCCGGCGCGCTGAGGCGACGCTTCACCTCGGCCACGTCACAGGCGGGGCACACCGACGGATCGGGATCGGACAGCTTCTGCAGGCGGTCAAAGCGATGACCGCAGCTGCTGCATTCGAATTCATAGATAGGCATGGGCACTCCACAGATCGATGCCGTCCCGCTGCACGACTCAAGCACCACGGGACTACCGGCAGCCCACCATTATCGAGGCTAGGCGGCCAAATTCAACGATCCGTACCCATGGACACCACTTAGCGATGCCAGGCCAATACCACCAGCACGGCCGCCTCCACCAACTCGGCCAGCGCGCCACAGGTGTCGCCGGTCATGCCGCCGAGCCGTCGCAGGCAGGCGCGTCGCCACAGCGCGAATACCGCCAACGTCGCCAGCCACGCCCACGCGGCCGACCAGCCAGCGGGCAGCGATATCGCCACGGCAGCGATCAGGCCCGTCGCACATGCCCAGCGCGGCGTACCCGCCAGCGCGCTACCCAGGCCGCCCTGGCGTACATACGGCGTCACCATGAAGGCCGCCGTGAGCGCAGAACGGGCCAGCATCGGGGCGAGCCACAAGGCCGCGCTCTTGGGCGCAAGACTGGCCAGTGCGGCAAACTTGAGCAGCAATAGAAGCATCACCGCCGCCACGCCCATCGGTCCGCTGCGCGGATCTTTCATGATCGCCAGCGTGCGCTCGCGATCGCCCAAGCCACCCACCCACGCATCAGCGCTATCGGCCAGGCCATCCAAGTGCAGGGCGCCGGTGAGCAGCACCCAGGCCAGCAGCAACAGCGCCGCCGCCAGCAACGGCGGCGCCGATGCCAGCAGCCAGCTCAGGCCATACAACAGCGCACCGATCAGCAGCCCCACCACCGGATACCAGGGCAACGGGTTCGATGCCGCACCCGCAGGGTCAAACACCTTGGCCGACACCGGAATCCGGGTGAGAAAGCCGATGGCGGCGAGCAGGCTACGCATTACACCCGCGCCAGCCCCGCAGCGGACCGCGTCCAGCTGAGCGGGTGCAGTGAGGCATGCGGCACATCCATGCTGGCCATCTCGCCAAAATCACGCCCCTCGTTCTCGCAACGCAGGAGGCGAATGGCGCCGCCATGTGTAATCACCAGCACGCGATGCGATTGCGCCTGGATCGCTACCTCGTCCAGGGCATCGCAAAGGCGCCGACGGAACGCCGCGAACGGTTCGCCGCCGGGCGGCGGGCAATTCACCGGATCGGACCAGAACCGGCCCAGTGCATCGCCCTGCTCCTCGGCCAGGGTTTCGATGGGCACGCCTTGCCAGTGACCGAAGTGGTACTCGGCCAGGCGCGCATCCACCCGGATCGGTATGCGGCGCGCCGCGGCCAGCTCGTGGGCGAAATCCGCGCAGCGACGCAGCGGCGAAGTCACCACACGCTCCCAGGCGCGCCCGAAGATCGCCGCGCGCAACTGCGTCCAGCCGAGCGGACTGAGACTGTCGTCGAGCTGTCCGCGATAGCTGCGTTCACCGGTATCGCCGTGACGCAGCAGATCGATATTGATGTGCCGTTCGCTCATGCGCCCGATACCCCCGCCTGTGCGAACGTGGCCATGCGCGCGTGCAGCTCGCAGGCCAGCCGCATCAGCGGTACCGCGGTGGCGGCGCCACTGCCCTCACCCAGGCGCAATCCCAGGTCCAGCAGGGGATCGGCATCCAGCGCCGCCAGCAGGCGCACATGGCCGCGTTCGCGCGAGCGATGCGCGAAGAACATCCATTCACGACAGCCGGGGTTGATACGCACGGCCGCCAGCGCGGCCGCGGTGGTGATAAAGCCGTCGATCAGCACCGGCATACCGCGCTGCGCGGCCGCAATATAGGCACCGCACAACGCGGCGATCTCAAAGCCGCCCACGCGCGCCAGCCACGCCAGCGCATCCACATCGTTGGGATAGCGCGCCAGTGCGCGCTCGATCACCGCCGCCTTGCGCTCGATGCCCGCGGCATCCAGCCCGGTACCAGCGCCAGCCAGCGCATAAGGCGATTCGCGCAACAGACCGCAAGCCAGCGCCGCCGCCGAGGTGGTGTTGGCGATGCCCATCTCGCCACCAATGAACAGCTGGGCACCGGCCTCGAACGCCCCCTCGACGCTATCCGCACCGGCGCGCAAGGCGGCGGCCAGCTGCGCATCGCTCATCGCCGGCTGCTCGCAGAAATTGCGGGTCTGTGGCGCGATGATCGCGCGGCGCACCAGCGGCAGCTCGCCCGGATCATTCACCGTGCCCAGGTTCACCACTTCCAGCATGGCGCCGAGCGTGCGCGCCAGCACGCTGATGGCGGCCCCACCCTTGGCGAAGTTGCGCACCATCTCGCCCGTCACCACCTGCGGGAAAGCCGAAACGCCTTCCGCCGCAACACCATGATCGCCAGCGAATACGGTAATCCACACCTGCTGCGCCGACGGCAACGGCTTGTGCTGCAGGCCGGCCAGACGAATGGCCAGTGCCTCCAGCGTGCCCAGCGAGCCCGGCGGCTTGGTCAGTTGCCCCTGATGCTCGCGCGCTTGCTCCCTGCTCTCGTGATCGATCGCAAAACACGGTTCCCGCAGCCAATCATGGCTCATGTAGCGCTTCCTTCAGGGATGTCTGGATTCATTCTTCAGCGTCAACGGCAGCCCTGCCGCGACCAACACGACACGTTCGCATGACGCCGCCAACGCTTGATGCAAGCGTCCTGCCTCGTCGACGAAACGACGCGTCAATTCGCCCATCGGCACGACCCCCAGCCCCACTTCATTGCTCACCAACATCACTTGGCCGGTCAGGCTGGGCAGCGCAGCCAGCAGGGCATCACGTTCGCGTGCCAATAGCGATGGGTCCTCGGCGCCGAGCAGGTTGCTTAACCACAAGGTGAGGCAATCCACCAGCACGCAATGCCCGGGGCGCGCATGCGCGCGAAGCACCGCAGCCAAGGCCAACGGCTCTTCTACGCTTACCCAGTGGGCAGGGCGACTCGCGCGATGATGGGCGATGCGCGCCGCCATTTCCCCGTCATGCGCCTGCGCCGTGGCGATATAGGTCACCGGATGCCCCGACTCGTGCGCCAGGCGTTCCGCCAGCGCGCTCTTGCCGGAGCGCGCGCCGCCAAGAATCAATGTGCGCATGCGCCATCTCCGCGTTGCAGCAGGCGACACAGCGCTGCGCTGTCCAGGTGGGTCTCCACGGCATCGGCCAGGCGGTCGATGCTGGCTTCGCGTAGCGCGTGCAGGTTCAGCGGCTGTGGCTGGCGCAAACCCGCCCATGTCAGTAGCGCGTCGAGCGCCTCGGGCTGGTCGAACAGACCATGCAGGTAGCTGCCCAATATCTGCCCATCGGCCGACAGCGCGCCGTCAGCCTCGCCACCATCGAGCAGGCTCGAGGGTCGCGCCAGGGCCGCGCCACGGCTGACACCGCAGTGGATTTCATAGCCACTCACCCGCGCTCCTCCCAGGACCAGTGCTCCATCCACGCGGCGCAATTGCTTGCGCGCTTCCAGCGTGGTCTCCAGCTCCAACCAACCCAGTCCTTCGCTCGAGCCCGGCTCGCTCTCGATGCCCTGCGGATCATGCACGAAGCGCCCCAACATCTGGAAGCCACCGCAGATGCCGATGAGCTTGCCGCCGTAACGCGTATGCCGCGCAATCGCCTCGACCCAACCGTGCTCGCGCAACCAGGCAAGATCTGCGCGCGTGGACTTGGACCCGGGCAGCACGATGAGATCGCAAGGGGGCGGCGCCTCACCCGGCCCGACGAAGCGAAGATCCACCTGCGGATGCGCACGCAGCGCATCGAAATCGGTGTGGTTGCTGATGCGCGGTAACACAGGCACCACCACCCGCAGGCCAATATTCGTTTTGTGAACTGCATCACACGGAAGCGCGTCCTCTGCCTCCAGGTGCAAGCCATGCAGATAAGGCAGCACGCCAAGCACCGGTTTGCCGGTGCGGCGTTCCAGCCAGTCCAGCCCCGGTTGCAGCAAAGCCAGGTCACCGCGGAAGCGATTGATCACGAACCCCGCCACGCGAGCGCGCTCGCTCTCCGACAGCAGTTCCAGCGTACCCACCAGGTGAGCGAACACGCCACCGCGATCGATATCGGCGATGAGCAGCACCGGGCAATCCACCGCTTCGGCGTAACCCATGTTGGCGATATCACGATCGCGCAGATTGATCTCAGCGGGGCTGCCCGCGCCCTCCACGATCACGGCCTCGTAATTCGCCACCAGGCGAGCATGCGAGGCAAGCACGGCATCCATAGCGACGCGTTTGTAGTCGTGGTAACAGCGCGCATCCATGTTGTCCACGGCGTGCCCGTGCACGATCACCTGAGCGCCGGTATCGGAATTGGGCTTGAGCAGGATCGGGTTGAAGTCCGTATGCGGCGGCACACCGGCTGCCTGCGCCTGCATCGCCTGGGCGCGGCCGATTTCGCCGCCATCAACGGTGACCGCCGAATTCAGCGCCATGTTCTGAGGCTTGAATGGCGCCACCGCGCACCCTTGTCGATGCAGCCAGCGACACAGCGCGGCCACCAGGGTGCTCTTGCCGGCGTCGGACGTGCAGCCCTGCACCATCAACACGCGCGCGCTCACGACACGGCCTCCCTGATGGCCAACGACGCCAGCGCCCCATCCAGTCGATGCCATGCGACTTCATCCGCGGGCAGCCCGAAGCGCAGGCTGCGCGGCGTATCGAACAAACGCGTCAGCACACCCTGCATCGCCAACGCACGATGCAGTACTGCCGCACGCTCATCGCAACACCACTGAAAAAAGGCGCAACCGGCGCTGGGCGTCAAGCCATGTCGCGTCAGCAATGCCGCCAGGCGCGCACTGTGTTCGCTCAACCATGTGCGCGCTCGCGCCTGCCAAGCTCGATCCTCCAGCGCACGCTGCACCACGTAACGCGTCGGCCCGCTCAACGCCCACGGGCCCACTGCTTCGCGCAGGGCACCAAGCAGACCGACGCTGGCACACACAAAGCCCGCGCGCGCGCCGGCCAAACCAAAGAACTTGCCTACGGAACGCAACACGATCAGCCCTTCCCGTGCGGACTGCGGACAGAGGCTTTCCTGCGGCGAGGCATCCATGAAGGCTTCGTCCACGATCAGCCAACCACCTCGTGCCGCCAGCGACGCATGGCAGGCGAGCAAGGCGCGATGCTCAAAGCGCTCGCCGCCCGGATTGTTGGGGTGGATCAGCACGACGACATCGAACTCGGCCACCCGTTCGAGCAAGGCGCGGGCAGGCAGCGAGACCACCGCGTACCCTGCAGCGCGCCATGCATACGCATGTTCGCCGTATCCCGGTGAAATCACCCCCACCCGCGACCGCCCACGCAATCTCGGCAAGTGCTGGATGGCCGCCTGCGAGCCGGCTACGGGCCATACATGGGGCGCACAGTAATAGTCCCGTGCCGCTTCGATCAGATCATCATCGTCTTCCGGCAAGCGCTGCCAGGCCCATGCGGGAATCACCGGCACCGGCCACCCCCATGGGCTAATGCCGGTGGAAAGATCCACCCAATGCTCCACCGCCCTGCCGTACTCGCGCGCCGCGCGCCGCAAGCGACCGCCGTGCTCAAGCATGGGAACCTCCGCGTATCAAAGCGAACAAGCCCAGTACCAGCAACCACAAAATCAGTGTGCGACGAACCAGCCCCCAGGCGCGCACAATGGTTTGCGCGTCGGGCACGGCGCCCTGACCCAGGATCGGCCGCGACTCCCAGACGCCGTCATAGGGCGCCGCACCGCCCAACCGAACATCGAGCGCCCCTGCCCCCGCAGCCATGACGGGCCCTGCATTGGGACTATCCCAGGCTGCCGCCTGCGAATGCCAGCAGCGCCACGCGCCACACGTATTGCCCAACAAGACATAGCTCAGCGCGGTAAGGCGAGCCGGCACGTAGTTCAGCACATCGTCGATACGCGCGGCCGCCCAGCCAAACCGTTCGTAACGCGCCGTGCGATAGCCCCACATCGCATCCAGCGTATTGGCCAGCCGATAGAGCACCGCGCCCGGCGCGCCGAGCAGTGCGAACCAGAACAAGGCGCCGAATACCGCATCGTTGCCGTTCTCCAACACCGACTCGGTCGCCGCAGCCGCCACCTGGGTGGCATCGAGCCATCCGGTATCGCGACTCACCATGCGCGCCACCGCCGCCTGCGCCGCAGCCAGATCGCCCGCTCGCAGCGCCTGCGCCACGGGCAGCGCGTGTTCACCAAGGCTGCGACAACCCATGGCGAAGTACAGCGAAACCGCATCCAGCGCGTATCCAAACCAGGGATGCCGTGCATGCAGCCAAGCGGCGAGCCACCCCATCAGCACTACCCACGGCAGCACCGCCATGGTCCATGCCAACACGCCAGCGATGCGATGCTGCGCATAGCAGCGCTGCTCGACCATGCGCGCAAGGCCACCGAACGCCACCAGCGGATGCGCCCGCCGCGGCTCACCCAGCCACGCATCGAGCGCTACGGCCGCCAGCGCGACGAAGGCCTGACTCACGGCAAGAACAGCCGCTGCGCCGCCTCCGGATTGGAGGGGAAATAGAAGTGCACGAAGCTCGCGGTGAGTCGTCCACGGCGATACACCGCCTCGCGACTCGGGCCACCGTCCGGGTTGGTGGCCTGCACCAGCGGCGCATCCAGCAAGACAGCGGACGCATAGTGGAAGGTATGCCCTCGCAGGCTACCCTCCGGCAAGGCCACGCTCTGCATGCCCAAGCCACCGAGTCGCCGCTGCATCTGTGCGGTGCCGCGCAACAAACCGGCCATCGGATACGTGTGGCCGTCCGCGTCGGCCAATGTGTCCAAGGCATATAGCAGGCCGCCACACTCGGCCAGCACGGGCCGGCCTGCATCCACGTGCGCATGTAGCGCCTGCCGCAGCGCGGCCTGTTGCGCCAACACGGTCAAATGCAATTCCGGGTAGCCGCCCGGCAACCACACGGCGTCGCATGCCGGCAACGCATCACCCGCCAGCGGCGAGAAGAACTCCAACTGTGCTCCTGCGGCGCGCAGCAAATCGAGATTCGCCGGGTATAGAAAGCAGAACGCCGCATCCCGCGCCACGGCAATGCGAACACCATGCAACAGCGACGGTATCGCCGGACTGGCGTGGCTAAAGAAACTCACCGGCGGTGGCAGGTCGGGTGTCGCATGCATGGCCCAGGCATCGGCCAAGGCATCGAGCCGGGCATCGAGGTCGTCCAGTTCATGAGCGGCCACCAGACCAAGGTGACGCTCGGGCAAGGCCAGCGAGGTCTCGCGCGGCAAGGCGCCAAGCCATCGCAGTTCGGACGGCAAACTCCCCGCCAGCAACTGCGCGTGATACGGACTGCCGATACGATTGGCCGCCACACCGTACACCGTGAGACCCTCGGCGTAGCGAGCCAGGCCCAGCGCGATGGCGCCGAACGTCTGCGCCATGGCCGAGCCGTCGATCACGGCCAGCACCGGCAGGCCAAGGCGCTGCGCCAAGTCCGCGCTGGACAGCCCGCCGTCGAACAGACCCATCACGCCTTCCACGAGCAGCAGATCGGCCTCGCCGGCCGCCTGATGCAAGCGCGCGCGCACATCGTCTTCGCCCGCCATCCACAGATCGAGCTGATATACCGCTGCCCCGCTGGCACGCTCAAGCACCATCGGATCGAGAAAATCCGGGCCCGTCTTGAATACGCGCACGCGCTTGCCCGCTCGGGTATGCCAACGCGCCAACGCCGCGGTCACCGAGGTTTTACCCTGGCCCGAGGCCGGTGCCGAAACCAGCAAGGCAGGACAGGTATGCGCTTGTTCAGTCATGGTCGCCACTTAGAGTTCGATGCCCTTCTGGGCGCGGATGCCGGCCTGGAACGCATGCTTGACCAGGCGCATTTCCGTCACCGTGTCGGCCAGCTCTACCAAAGCATCGGGCGCACCGCGGCCGGTAACCACCACATGTTGCTGCGGCGGCCGCGTAGCGAGGGCATGGCATACCTTGTCCACGTCAAGGTAACCCTTCACCAAGGCGATATTGAGTTCGTCCAACAAGACAAAGTCATAGCGCGCATCGGCCAGCATCGTGGCGGCGATCGTCCAGGCGGCATCAGCGGCGGCGATGTCGCGACTCTTGTCCTGGGTCTCCCAGGTGTAGCCCTCGCCCATCACGTGATAGTCCAGCTCGTCGGGAAAGCGGCGAAAGAATGCTTCCTCGCCCGTCGAAAAGCTGCCTTTGATGAACTGCACCACGCCGCAATGAAAGCCATGCCCCAGCGAGCGCGCCAACATGCCGAAGCCCGACGAGCTCTTGCCCTTGCCGTTACCCGTGTTGACCACCAAGACGCCGCGCTCGATGGTGGCACGAGCGATCTTGCGGTCGACCAGTTCCTTCTTGCGCTGCATGCGTTCGCGATGACGCTGCTCGGGCGTCGTTTCGCCTTGGCCTTGTTCGGTGTCGCTCATGCGCCAACCTCGTGCTGATGGGTTGCCGGAGAGTGTGCCGCGATACGTGCGCATATGGCATGCGACACCAGCGCCACCGCGACGTAGCTCAACGTGGTACGCACGAATAGCGGCCCCCACTGCCACAGACGCGCCAGGTATTCGCCAACATGCGGGTGGGCATAGCGCCCGCCCAGCCAGTAGAACGATCCATTGGAGATGGCAAAGGACACGCACGCCGCCATCCAAGCGACGGCAAATGCGCCGACCAGCGACCCCACCCGCCCACGCAGGCGCGGCGCGTACCAACGCCCGGCATACCACAACGCCGCGTAAGCCAACGGCAGAAACGCATAGGCGGCCGTTACGCAGAAATCGCTCACCCCGGCATAGCGGATCGAAACCCAGTCGAGCGCCACCGCCAGCAGCACCAGCAGCACAAACATCGCGTGCCGGCGCAGGTACATGCCGCCGAGAAAGAACACCGCCATGGAGGCATCCGGCAGGTGCAGCACATCGCCAAAGTGCTTGAAGCGCGTGGCGACCATCACCGCCACCAGACCTAACGAAAGTACCGCAAAACGGGAACCACGGGATATCGTCATCTCGTTACTCCAGATCGATGGAAAACGCGGGACCGGATCGTCCGGTCCCGCGTGCGTGTCACAGTGCGGGCTGGTAGCGCAGGGTCAGCATGGCGTTGCGCCCCGGCTGGTTGTAATACCAGGCGGTTTCGTAGTTCTTGGCGAACGCGTTGTTGAGGGCAAGCTGCACTTTCAACTCGCGCGTGATCGCGTAGGCCACGCGCAGATCGGTGGTGGCGTAACCGCCCAGCTCATGGCGATTGGCCAGATCATCGTAACGACGGCCTGCCGCGTACCAGGTGCCGCCTATGCTGAAATCGCCAAAGCTCCGATCCAGGTCGACACGCCCCGACTGGCGCGCGCGGCGCGGCAACAGGTTGCCGTGGTAGCCGTTCGACTCGTCGCGCGGGTCCAGCCAGGTTGCCGTGCCGGTGACCAGCCAACCGGCTACATGCCCGCTCAGCACGGCTTCCGCGCCACGAATGCGTGCATCTTCCACGTTGCCTGGCGCACCCGTGGCGGCGTCGTAGGTAATCAGGTCCGAGACGTTGTTGCGAAATGCATTGAGTGACCAGTAACCCCAGCCATAACTGCCGCGCAGGCCCAACTCGATATTGCGCGACTTCTCGGGGCTCAGGTTGGGGTTGCCGTAGTACGGGTAATACAGCTCGTTGAAGGTCGGCGCCTTGAACGCAGTGCCGTAACTGGCCGTAAGCCGCAGGGTCTGCGTGAAATCCCAACCCCACAGCAGGCTACCCGTGTTCTTGCCGCCGAACTGGCTATTGTCGTCGCGGCGCACGCTGGCCTGCAGCGACTGGCGTCCGAACGTCTGCTGCCACTGGGCGAACACGCCCCGATTGATGCGGCTATCCACGGCGTAGGTCGTGGTGCTGTCCACAGCATCGCGCTGCCAGTCGAAGCCGCCGGTCAGCACACCGCCCCACACGGCTGCATCGGCCTGGAGTGATCCGACATCGCGGTGCGTATCGAAGCGATCCTTGTAGATGCCGTGCAGATAATCCTTACTGAAATCGCCACTGGTGCCCAGGCTAAGGGTGAAAGTGAGCGCCTGGCTCGGCCGATAGTGCACACGGCCGCCGACCACCTGGGTCGCACTTTCCGCATAGTCGGAATAGCTGCCGTCGTACCAATTGTGACCCTCGCTGCGGAAGGCGCGCGCATCGGCATCCCACTGCTCGTCGAAGCGATAGCCCCCTTGCAGCGTGAGTGCGTTGTTGCGATAGCCGTCCTTGTCCGGCTGATCGGCGAAGCAACCCGCGCCGGCTTCCAACGCACCGACACGACAAGCGTTGATGCCATCCGTCTGGTCATGCGAGGCCTCCAGCGCATACCAGCCATTACCGACCTTACCCGCCAGACCCGCCGAACCGCTGAGATGGCCGTAACTGCCCACGCCCAGCATGAAACTCGGCACGAAGGCCCCCTCCGGACGGCGGGTGAAGATCTGGATCACGCCACCGATGGCCTCCGAGCCGTAGAGGCTGGAGAAGGGGCCGCGCACGATCTCGATACGTTCGACCTGTTCGACGGGGATGTCCTGCAGGGCGGCCGTGCCCAGGGTGGCCGAGCCGATCTTGATGCCGTCGATCAACACCAGCACGTGATCCGATTCGGTGCCGCGCAGGAACACGCTGGTGGATTTACCGGGGCCGCCGTTGTTGGCGAGTTGCAGGCCGGGGGTACCGCGCAACAGATCCGCCAGCGACGATGGCTGCAGACGCTCGATATCGGCACGGTCGATCACCGTCACTGCGGAAAGGGTCTGATCCTGCGTTTGCGCCGTTCGCGTGGCGGTAACCACCACGCTGTCGAGGTCGGTGGCGCTATCGGCGAAGGCCGGGGTAAGCACGGACAACAGCGCCGACGCCAACACGGCGCGACGTACGAAAGTAACTTGGATGGCCAAAACACTGCTCCTTGACCGCGCCTGCCCGCGCGGGTAACTCGGAAAACAGGCAGGCGGAAGGAGCGATGGCGGCCGCGCAGCAAGGCACGGCATCCATGACATGGCCCACCGCCTGTCTGGTCGTACCTTGAGGCCGGTCTCCGGGCTTACGAACGAGGACGTCATGTCCTGCGGAACAGCGCCTTCCCATGCGTTGAATGCACAGTGGCTTGGATGCCGTTCCGGCGACCACCAGGGATCACCGTTCGCCTACCGTTGCGGGGGCAGCTCCGGACTAGGCGCATCAGCGCCGCACCGGATTCCCGTTTCAACCACCGGTACAGCACCGGTGGTCACCTCAGGCGAGCGGCATGGTAACAGACGTCGAAACGATGGGGCCATGTGCCCCATGTCATCGCTCGGGTCGCGGCGACGGTGCAAACCCAAGCCTCAAAAGCAAAGCGCCCGCCGTGCTCTCGCAAGACGGGCGCTCATCACGCATCACTTCAATGGGGCCGCATCATGGCTTGTGAAACGTCAGATGCCCTTGCTCGGCATCCACCGCCACCGTATCCCCGGAAACAAAGCGTCCTTCCAGGATCTGCTTCGCCAGCGAATTCTCCAGCTGCTGCTGGATAGCTCGCTTGAGCGGTCGCGCACCATACACCGGGTCAAAGCCCACGTTGCCCAGCAGGTCCAGCGCCTTCTCGCTGATCTCCAGCTTGAGCTGACGCTCGGCCAGTCGCTTCTCCAGATACGCCAGCTGGATCTTGGCGATCGCACGGATCTGCTTCTTCTCCAGCGGACGGAACACTACCAGCTCGTCAAGACGGTTGATGAACTCCGGACGGAAGTGCGCTTGCACCACGCCCAGCACCGCCGCCTTCATCTGCATGTAGTCCGCTTCGCTGTCGCCTGCCTGCTCGTGGATCATTTGCGAGCCCAGGTTGGAGGTCATCACGATAACGGTATTGCGGAAGTCCACCGTGCGGCCCTGGCCGTCGGTGAGGCGACCGTCGTCCAGCACCTGCAGCAGGATGTTGAAGACATCCGGGTGCGCTTTCTCTACTTCGTCCAGCAGGATCACGCTATAGGGACGCCGGCGCACCGCCTCGGTGAGGTAGCCGCCCTCCTCGTAACCCACATAACCCGGGGGCGCGCCGATCAGTCGGCTCACGGAATGCTTCTCCATGAACTCGCTCATATCGATGCGCACCATCGCATCCTGCGTGTCGAACAGAAATTCGGCCAGCGCCTTGCACAGCTCGGTTTTGCCTACGCCCGTGGGCCCCAGGAACAGGAACGAACCATAAGGACGATTAGGATCGGACAGGCCCGCGCGAGCGCGGCGAATGGCGTCGGATACCGCATGAACGGCTTCGTCCTGGCCCACCACGCGCTTGTGCAGGGCGTCTTCCATATGTAGCAACTTGTCGCGTTCGCCTTCCAGCATCTTGCTCACCGGAATACCGGTCCAACGCGACACCACCTCGGCGATCTCCTCCTCGGTGACGCGATCCTGCACCAGCTTGAAATCCTGCTTTTCGGCGGCCTGTGCGGCGGCGAGCTGCTTTTCCAGTTCCGGCAGCTTGCCGTACTGGATCTCACTCATCTTGGCGTAATCCTGGTGCCGCTGGGCGGCTTCCAGCTCCACCCGCGCGGCTTCGATCTGCTCCTTCACCTTGGTCGCGCCCTGCAGCGCAGCCTTCTCGGACTTCCAGATTTCGTTGAGGTCGGAGAACTCGCGCTCCAGCTTCTGGATGTCTGCGTCCAGATCGGCCAGGCGCTTCTTGGACGCCTCGTCGGTTTCCTTCTTCAGCATCTCGCGCTGGATCTTGAGCTGGATCAGGCGGCGTTCCAGGCGATCGAGTTCCTCCGGCTTGGAGTCGATCTCCATGCGGATGCGCGAGGCCGCCTCGTCCATCAGGTCGATGGCCTTGTCCGGCAGCTGCCTATCGGGAATGTAGCGATTGGACAGCGTAGCCGCGGCCACGATGGCGGGGTCGGTGATCTCCACGCCGTGATGCACCGCGTAGCGCTCCTTCAGGCCGCGCAGGATCGCAATGGTGTCCTCCACGCTGGGTTCGCCCACGTAGACCTTCTGGAAGCGGCGCTCCAGCGCTGCGTCTTTCTCGATGTACTTGCGGTATTCGTCCAGTGTGGTGGCGCCGATGCAATGCAGTTCGCCGCGCGCAAGGGCGGGCTTGAGCATATTGCCCGCATCCATCGCGCCATCCGCCTTGCCGGCGCCAACCATGGTGTGCAGCTCGTCGATGAACAGGATGATCTGACCTTCGTTCTTGGAAAGGTCATTGAGCACCGCCTTAAGGCGTTCCTCGAACTCACCGCGGAACTTCGCGCCGGCAATCAGTGCGCCCATATCCAACGCCAGCACGCGGCGATCGCGCAGGCCTTCGGGCACCTCGCCCTTGACGATGCGCTGCGCCAGGCCTTCGACGATGGCCGTCTTGCCGACGCCCGGCTCGCCGATGAGCACCGGATTGTTCTTGGTGCGACGTTGCAGCACCTGGATGGTGCGACGGATTTCCTCGTCGCGGCCGATCACCGGGTCGAGCTTGCCCGACTCGGCGCGCGCGGTGAGGTCGATGCAGTATTTCTCCAGCGCCTGGCGCTGCTCTTCGGCGTTTTCGCTTTGCACTTTTTCACCGCCGCGCAGCTTGTCGATGGCGGCTTCCAGGTTGGCTTTGTTGGCACCGGCGGCCTTGAGCGCCGCACCCAGCTCCCCCTTGTCTTCCAGGGCCGCCAGCAGGAACAGTTCGCTGGCGATGAACTGGTCGCCACGCTGTTGCGCCAGCTTATCGGTAAGGTTGAGCAGGCGCGTCAATTCGTTGCCGACGTGCACGTTGCCTTCCTGTCCGCTCACGCGCGGCAGTCGCTCGATCATTTCGTTCACGCGCTGGCGCAGTGCCGGCACATTCACCTGTGCCTGCGTGAGCAACGGCGCCGTCGAACCGCCTTGCTGCTCAAGCAGCGCAGCCATTACGTGCACCGGTTCGAGCATGTTGTTGTCGCGCCCGACGGCGATCGATTGTGCGTCGGCCAGCGCCTGCTGGAAGCGCGACGTAAGCTTGTCCATCCGCATGGGTCTATCCCCCTCGTCAATAGGATCTGGCGGCCGCGCCGCCACTGCCCGCCGAGATGCGGACGGCATGGCACGATTCAAGCGTGACATGCTGCCGCGGTTGGCCCTTCTTCAGTCGTGTACGCCACCCATAGATCGCCTTCACATTTGCCTTGATAGGCTGACAACCGTGTTATCGCCTGCCCCCTTGCCCACCATGTCCGCTCGCCTGCCCCTTCCGGCCCCGCCGCTGCCCGGCGTGGATGATCGCTGGGCGCTGTTCCTCGACGTAGACGGCACCCTGCTCGATTTTGCCGATCGTCCCGATCAGGTCAGCGTGGATGCGCGCCTGCGCGAATTGCTGGACGACTTGCACGGCACGCTCGATGGCGCGCTCGCCCTGGTCAGCGGGCGCAGCCTGGACGACCTGGACGACCTGTTCTGCCATCCGCGCTGGGCCATGGCAGGTTTGCACGGGCTGGAACTGCGCGGCCCGGATGGTCGCTATCGCGGTGTGCATATTGGCGCGGCACGGCGCGTGCTGGTGCGCGAACTGGCGGGCGCCGTGGCGGCCGGCTTGCCCGGCGTCACGCTGGAAGACAAAGGCATCGCCATCGCCTTGCATTGCCGTACCGCGCCAGGGCGCTTCGATGCCCTGCGCGCGCGCATCGAGGCACTGCTGCCTCGCCTGCAGGGCTACGAGATGCAAATGGGTAGCCTGGTGATCGAGCTCAAGCCGGAAGGCATGGACAAGGGCAAGGCGGTGGAGGGCCTGCTGGCCAACCGACCGTTCCACGGCCGCATACCGGTGTATGTGGGCGACGACCTGACCGACGAGCACGGCTTCGCCGCCGCCCATCGGCAGCGGGGCTTCAGCGTGCGCATCGGCGCGCGCAAACCCAGCGTTGCCCAATATTCGCTGCCGGAGCCCGCTGCTGCGCGCGCCTGGCTGTTCCGCGTCTTGTACGCACTCAAGCATGGAGCCCTCTCGCATGCCCATCCCCCCGGAGGAAGCACCTGACACCCAGGCCAGCCTGGCCCTGGGCGTCATCGGCAACGGTAGTGTTGCCGCCCTGATCGATGGTCGCGGACGCATCGTCTGGGGCTGCCTGCCCCGCTTCGACAGCGATGCCAGTTTCTGCCAGTTGTTGTCGCCCCAGCACGAAGGTGGCGACTGGACCATCCAGCTCGAGGATTTCGAGCGCGCCGAACAGCACTACCTTCCCAACACGGCGGTTCTGGTGACCCGGCTGTACGACCAGCATGGCGCCGGTGTGGAGATCGTGGACTACGCGCCGCGCTTCCGCACGCGTGGCCGCTTTTATCACCCGGTGCTGCTCGCTCGCCGCGTGCGTCCCTTGGGCGGCGCCCCTCGCATCCGCGTGCTGCTGCGCCCGCTGTGCGAGTACGGTGCGCGTGCGCCGCAAACCACCTCCGGCAGCAACCACATCCGGTTTCTGCTCAGCGACGTGGTGCAGCGACTGACCAGCGATGTCGCCTCGGTGATGATCGAGCGCGGCCTGCCGTTTATCCTGGAGCGCCCTGCGCACTTCGTGTTCGGGCCGGACGAAACGCTGACCCATAGCGCCGCCGATTTCATCCACCACACGCTTGAGCGCACACTGGATTACTGGCGCGAATGGGTGCGCAATCTATCGGTGCCGTACGAGTGGCAGGAGGCGGTGATCCGCGCGGCGATCACGCTCAAGCTGTGCCAGTACGAAGCCACCGGCGCCATCGTGGCCGCACTTACCACCTCCATTCCCGAATCGCCCCATTCCGCCCGCAACTGGGATTACCGCTACTGCTGGCTGCGCGACGCGGCGTTTACCGTGCGTGCGCTCAACCGCCTGGGTGCCACGCGCAGCATGGAGGAATACATCCGCTACGTATTCAATCTGGTGGCCGCTGATGGCGAACGCGAAGTGGGGCCGGTATTCGGCATCACCTTCGAGCACGAGCTGACCGAGACGCAGGTAGCCAGCCTAGCGGGCTACCGTCAAATGGGCCCGGTACGCGTCGGCAACGATGCCTGGCGCCAGCGCCAGAACGATGTGTACGGATCGGTGGTGCTGGCCGCGGCACAGACCTTCTTCGATCGCCGGCTCGAGCGCCAAGGCGATGAGTTGAGCTTCCAGCGCCTGGAACGCATGGGCGCCATGGCATTGCGCATGGCCGAACTGCCCGATGCGGGCCTGTGGGAATTCCGTGGACGCGCCGCCGTGCACACCTATTCGGCCGCCATGTGCTGGGCTGCCTGCGAACGACTGGCTCACATCGCCACCGAACTAGGCCTGGACGAGCGCGCGCGCCATTGGCACAACGAGGCCGAGGCCTTGCATGCACGCATCGAAGCACACGCCTGGAACGAACGCCTGGGCACCTTTGTGGATGCCTACGATGGCGAGCACCTCGACGCGAGCCTGCTGCTGCTCGCCGATATCGGCTTTATCCACGCCATGGACCCGCGCTTCATCGCCACGGTAGATGCCATCGGCGAGGCGCTGGGACGCGGCGATTACCTGTTCCGATACATCGCCCCCGATGATTTCGGTGCACCGGAAACGAGCTTCAACATCTGCACGTTCTGGTACATCGACGCGCTTGCCGCCACCGGCCGCACGCAACGCGCCCGCGCCATGTTCGAGCACATGCTCACCCAGCGTAATCCGCTGGGCCTGCTGTCGGAGGACATCGCACCGGCCACCGGCGAGCACTGGGGCAATTTTCCGCAAACCTATTCGATGGTCGGCCTGATCCAGGCCGCCATGCGCCTGTCGCGGCGCTGGGAGGACGCACTGTGATGTCTCTTGGGCGCCCAAGCGTCCCACGCCGCCTGGTGGTGGTTTCCAACCGCGTGGCCCTGCCTGACCAGACCGCCACGGGCGGACTGGCCTCGGCCATGCGCGCCGCCCTGCAGGAACGCGGTGGGCTGTGGTTCGGCTGGAGCGGAAAGATCGCGCGCCACGCGGGCACCGGACTTCACCGGCGGCAGGACGGCGAGGTGGCATACGCCACCATCGATCTCTCCCGCAGCGACCATGACGAATTCTACGATGGCTTCGCCAACCGTACGCTGTGGCCCTTGCTGCATTACCGCCCCGATTTGGTCGACTACAACCGCAAGCATCTGGCCGGCTATCTACGCGTCAACAATTTGTTCGCCGAACAACTGCTCCCGTTGATCGGCCCCGACGATGCGGTGTGGGTGAACGACTATCACCTGATCCCACTTGCCGCGATGCTGCGCGAGCGCGGCCTGCGAAATCGCATTGGCTTCTTCCTGCACACGCCGTTGCCGGCGGCGGGCCTGCTGATTGCCCTGCCTCACCACCAGGAGCTGCTGGAAACCCTGTCCAGCTACGACCTGGTGGGCCTTCATACGGCACGCGACCGGCGCGCGCTGGAGGAGTATTTCTTGCACGAGATCGGCGCCAGCATGCGCCGCGATGGCCGCCTGCACACGCCCGGCGGGCACGGTTTTCGCGCCGAGGTGTTTCCCATTGGCATCGATACCCGTCAGGTGGCCGAGGCGGCGAGCCACGCCCATGAGCACGAGGAGATTCACCATCTACGGCAGAGCCTGGAAGGCCGCGCCCTGATCATCGGTGTAGACCGGCTCGATTACTCCAAAGGCCTGCCCGAGCGATTCCAGGCCTATGCCCGCCTGCTGGAGCGTTCGCCCGCATTGCACCGCAAGGTGAGCTTCCTGCAGATCGCACCGCCCTCTCGCGGCGGTGTGCCGGAGTACCGCCAGATTCGCCGCGAGCTGGAACGCAGCGCCGGCCATATCAACGGGCTGTACGCCGCGCCCGATTGGGTGCCCATCCGCTACGTCAACAACTCCTTTCCGCACAGCCTGCTGAGCGGCTACTACCGTGCGGCGCGCGTGGGGCTGGTCACCCCCTTGCGCGATGGCATGAACCTGGTGGCCAAAGAATATGTCGCCAGCCAGAACCCGGATGATCCGGGCGTGCTGGTGCTCTCGCGCTTTGCAGGGGCTGCGCAGGAATTGGGCGATGCGCTACTGGTGAATCCCGCCGATACCGAGGAAGTGGCCGAGGCGCTGGAGCGCGCACTCACCATGCCGCTGCAAGAACGGCGCATGCGCTGGCGCCGCATGATGGATGTACTGGAGAGACAGGACATCACCGCCTGGCGCAACGGGTTCCTCACACGCCTGGCCGGCTCTTAGCCCGGACTGCCGAGCCCGCCCCGGCGGCGGGTTCGGCGATCCTTTCACTAGCGCCCCTGCTTGCCGCCCGTCGCGGCAGCCGAGCCAGTGGGTGCCAGATCGCGGGTGCTCTGCACCGGCGCGCGGTTTTCCGGTGGGTCGATATGCGGGCGGTCGTAGCGGTTGATGCGGTCGTTCGGACCGGCAAGGGCCAACTGGTAGCCATCGATATGCACCCAGTGCCACAGGCCGAACGGCACCGGCTGCGTGGAGACGTAGACAAACTTGGCGTCGTAGTCACCTTGCTCCCGCGGAGAAACCTCCAGGGCCAGGTTGATCACGAACTGACTGGATACCGCGCGGCCCCGCTCATAGGCAGGCTTGGTGATCATTTCACCCAGGCTCTGATCGAGCAGACGACTGAATCGGCGATCGAGTGGGTAAGCCGGCGAAGCCGACGTGACCTTGCCGGAGGAGCTCACCTGTACCAACACCGGCAATACCTTTGGGCGAAACTCGGTAAGCGATCCGGTAGATGCCACCGCGGCACCCGCCATTACCGACAACGCGCCGACGAGCATGACGACATGACTACGTTTCATGCGACCTCCTTGGAATGCGGCTGACTCGGGGATGAGCATCGCCCCACAGGCCCCGTCCTTTTGCGATGCCACCGCAATAATTTGCGCTCACGTCAGCCTTGCGTCAACTTCCGCCTACCCAAGGAACCGGTTATGTCCTAGGACTCCAGCCAGACCAGGCTGACAAAGCGTCCGCTTTGCGCGGCGTCACGCCGATAGGAATAGAACCGGGCGTCGGTACGGGTATCGAAACCGCCCCCACACACCGCGGCGACACCTGCCGCCGCCAATCGGCGGCGGGCCAAGCCTGCCAGGTCACATAGCCAATGCCCGGGGCGCGTGGCGTGAAAGCAGCTATCCGCCCCCTGGTCTGACATAAGGAACGCCTCGCGCACTTCCTCCCCCACCTCGTAGCTGGTCACCCCGATACAGGGGCCCAGCCACGCCATCACCTCCGACGGGGGCGCCGGCAGTGCCCTCACCGCAGCCTCCAGCACGCCGGCCTGCAAACCGCGCCAGCCCGCATGCGCCGCCGCCACGGCGCCGCCATCGCGGGTGCAGAACAGAGCTGGCAGGCAGTCGGCGGTAAGAATGGCCAATGGCTCGCCCGCGCGCGTGGTCATGGAGGCATCCGCCCGCAGGGTCGCCTGAAGCCCCGGGTCGTCGATATCCACCACGTCGACACCGTGCACCTGCTGCAGCCAATGAGGCTCGCGAGCCAGGCCCAGCATGGTCGGCACCAAGGCCCGGTTGGCCCGCACCGCATCGAGTGCATCGCCGCAATTCGCGCCCAGGTTGAAGCGCTCATAGGGCGCCGGCGAATGCCCCGGCAACTGCCGGGTGCTGACCGCCGCGCGCACCCGCGAAGGCGCCGGCCACTCGGGGATCAGCCAGCCGTCAAGCATGGCTCGCCACGGTCTGCGCCTGCTGGCCGCGATGTTCTTGGTAGCGCCGGTACAACCACACCAGCGCAAACACCGCCAGCAAGAAGCTCACGGGCCGGAACGGCACGCTGTAGCGCGCAAAAGGCTGCGTAACCATGTGCACACCCACCGCGAACAGGTGCAGCAAAGCGAGCAATCGCAGCGCATCCGTTCGCGATGCACCGAATAGACGGCGTGTCGCCGGCAGAAACGCCAGCAACATACCCAGCATGCCGAACGCCATCAGCGGTGCATGCAGACCCGACATCAGCGAGGCGATGACCATGTACCGAGGGTCGTTCAACCACGGTGAGCTAAGGACCGGATAGGCATAGATGTCCCCCCAACCCTCAGGCGACGACCAGGAAAAGAAGCAGAAAATCTTGCCGAACAGATACCAGCGCAGCATGGCCACCGGATGGCTGGCGAACTTGGCGCCCAAACTCTCGAGCAGGCTTGACCAGCTGGATGCCGCCTTTACAGCATCGGGATCGAACCTATTCGCCGAACCGTAAGTCTCCGGCCGCCCGTCGTACATCAAGTCGATATAGCTACCCTGCTCTACGTTCAACAGCATGAGCTGCGGGCTGCTCATTTCATGCAGGGTGATTTCGTTGCGCGCCCACCAAGGCGACATCGCCAGCGCGAAGCCCAGCGAGAGTGTGGCGATTTCGCGCCAAAAACGCCGCACGGCGGGCAGCACCAGCAATAGCAGCAAAGCGGGTACCCATGGGTTGAGCGTGGGCCTGATCAGGCAGGCAGCGCCAAACAGCAGACCCGAAGCCAATGCAAGCACCATGCGCCAACGGGGGGACTTGACGCACGCGCATGCCGCGCCAAGTGACAGCGCCGCCATCAATGCAAAGCCGAAGGAAGTTTCGCTGAGCAGATAGGCCACATAGACGTTCTGATGGGGGCTCAATGCCACCAGCATGCCCAGTGCCAACCCCGGCCAAGCCCCTAGCAAAGCCATGGCCAACAACGTCGAGCAAAGCAAGGTCAACCCTGCCATCCACGCCTGGGCATGAACCACTCGCGCCACAAAGCCGGTGTCCAGCTGTCCTTGCAGAAACATGCTCAGATACATGGGATAACCGGGTGGACGAAAGGCATCCGGGGTCAGTGGTACGTTGGTTTGCCCCAAGATCGGACCCATGCCCTGCGAATACACGCCCTCATACTTGGCGTTCCAGGCATAAGCCACGTACTCGCGCGCGTCATTGCGAATCGGATGGTCCACCTCGGTATGCGCCGCGGTACCTAGCCTCAGCCCCATGCCAACCAGCAGGATCAGCAGCAGGCAAAGCGCCTGCAGGTACTTCGCCCCATGTTCTGTCCTTCCCTGCACAGATACTCCCCCGTTCTCAATGGACCAACCGCGCCACTATACCCAGCAGCCTGGACACGGACTGCCAGGTATTTGGCAGGGACATAACCCAGGCGCAAGCCATGGCGCCTGGGTCAGGCACCGATGCTCAGGACCAGTCATCCGGGTCGGCGTGACGGGCATCCTCCCGCAGGGCGTCGATCAACGCCTGCTGGTCGGCGGGACGAGGGGCACTGAAGGACATCGGTTCATGGGTCACCGGGTGCTCGAACGCCAGGCGTTCGGCATGCAGCGCCTGGCGACGGAAGCCGCGCAAGGCCGCGACCAGCTCGGCGCTGGCCCCCTTGGGCAGCTTCAGGCCGCCGCCGTACAGCGGATCGCCGACCAGGGCATGTCCGATATGCCCCATATGCACGCGAATCTGATGGGTACGGCCGGTTTCCAGGCTGCACTGAATGAGGCTGTGGGCCCGGAAACGCTCGCGCAGGCGGTAATGCGTGACGGCATGCTTGCCGTCCTCCTCGTCGCGCACGGCCTGACGCAGGCGATCGCCCATATGGCGACCGATCGGGGCGTCCACGGTGCCACCGGCCACCAGGGTGCCCAGCACCACGGCCTCGTACTGCCGCTCCACATCGTGGCGGGACAGCATGTCCACCAGGGCGGTATGGGCGGGGAGGGTTTTGGCCACCACCATCAGGCCCGACGTGTCCTTGTCCAGCCGGTGCACGATGCCGCCACGCGGCAGCTGGGCCAGGGCCGGATCGTGATGCAGCAAGGCGTTCAGGACGGTGCCGGCGCTATTGCCCGCACCCGGGTGCACCACCAGCCCGGCCGGCTTGTTCAGCACCAGAAGGTGCTCGTCCTCATAGACGATATCGAGCGCGATGGCCTCCGGCGCCAGCTCCACCTCATTTTCCAACTCGGCCTCCAGGCGCACCTTTTCCCCACCCCGCAACAGCTGGCGGGGCGGCGCCACGGCGCCATCCAGGGTCACCGCGCCGGCCTTGATCCAGCTGGTGAGTCGGGAGCGGGAGTAGTCCGGGAACATCTCGGCCAACGCCTGGTCGAACCTCCGACCTGCGGCAGACAGGGGGACGCTGGCCTCATGGCGAATCGTCGTCATGGCCTGGTGCCCGAGCAACCGGCGGTTTCGGCTATCATCCCTTTTCGATCAAACATCTGAACCCTTTCTCATGCGCGTAACCAAGCTGCCGGCTTTCAAAGTCTTTGTCGTGCTCGCCATCGCCGTTTCGATGAGCGCCTGCTCGATGTTCGGCCACAAGAAGGACAACAACGATACCCTGCCGGTGGACAAGCTCTACGCCAAGGCCCACGACTCCATGCAGCACGCCGACTATTCGGCGGCGACCAAATCCTACCAGCGTCTGATCGCGCGCTTCCCGTCCGGTGACTTCAATGAGCAGGCCCAGCTTGATTTGGCCTACTCGCAGTACAAGGACAACCAGCCGGACGACGCTTATTCCACGATCAACCGCTTCATCAAGACGTATCCGACCCAAAAGCATGTGGATTATGCCTATTACCTGCGCGGTCTGATCAATTTTGACCGTACGGGCGGCGCCATGGAGCGCTTTCTGCAGTCGGGCGAGCCGGAAACCCGCCGTGACCAGGGCTTCAACCTGAAGTCGTTTGACGATTTCTCGGAACTGTCGCGCCGCTTCCCGGACAGCGCCTACACCGCTGACGCGCGCCAGCGCATGGTTTACCTGCGTAACCTGCTTGCCCAGTTCGAGATCAATGTCGCGGAGTTCTACCTGCGCAACAAAGCCTATATCGCCTCGGCCAATCGCGCCCAGTACGTGATAGAGCACTACCAGCAGGCTCCGCAGACCGGTGACGCGCTGGCCATTCTGACCCGCAGCTACCTGGGCATGGACCAGAAGACGCTGGCCGACCAGACCCGCCAGGTGCTCGCCATGAACTACCCGAATCATCCGTACCTGAAGGACGCGAAGTGGCCGCACTCGCCCTCGCTGATCCGCAAGTTGATTCCGTTCTCGGGCCATCATTGATAGAAATGACACGGCCCGCCCTCGGGCGGGCATGAAAAAAGCCGGCAGCGCGAGCTTGCCGGCTTTTTTATGGCGCTTGATCGCCGCGATGCGGTGACGCCGCCTGCAGCTCGCCGCCATAGGCGCTGGCGCCGGCTTTACTTCCAACCCGAGGTGATCGGATAGCGACGCTCGCGGCCGAAGGCGCGGGTGGTCACGCGGGGACCGGGAGCGGATTGGCGGCGCTTGAACTCATTGAGCAACACCAGTCGCACCACACGGCGCACCGTATCGGCATGGAAGCCTTGCGCGGCGATCTCGGCCTGCGACTGCTCGCCTTCGATAAAGCGCGCGAGGATAGCGTCCAACTCATCGTAGGGCGGCAGCGAATCCTGGTCGATCTGGTTGTCACGCAGCTCCGCCGACGGCGGGCGATCGATCACAGCGGACGGAATCGCCTCGCTGCCGCCCAACCGGGCCGCATGCGCGTTGCGCCAGCGCGACAGGCGATACACTACCGTCTTGTAGACGTCCTTCAGCGGCGCATAGGCACCACACATGTCGCCGTACAAGGTTGCATAGCCGACCGCCATCTCACTTTTGTTGCCGGTAGCGAGCAGCAGGCGCCCGTGCTTGTTGGACAGCGCCATCAACGTCACGCCACGCGTGCGCGATTGCAGGTTTTCCTCGGTGGTGTCGGCCGACTTGCCGGCGAACGCAGGTGCCAGTGCGTCGAGGAAGGAATCCACCATCGGCTCGATATGGATGATGTGGTATTCCACGCCCAACTGTTCCGCTTGCGCGCGCGCGCCATCCAGCGACAACTGCGAGGTATAGCGCGTAGGCATCATCACCGCCGTAACACGCTCAGGCCCCAGCGCATCCACGGCCAGCGCCAGGGTCAATGCCGAATCGATGCCACCTGAAAGGCCTAGCAAGACACCGGAAAACCCGTTCTTGTCGATGTAGTCGCGAATGCCGCGCACCAGCGCGTTGTACAGCGTGGCTTCCAGCGAGTCATCGACCGCCACGGGCCAATCCTCGGCGCGCAACGTGCGCGTGGCGCTGTCGAACTCCACCCACAGCAGGGCATCGACAAAGCTCGGCGCGCGCGCGGCGAGGCTGCCATCGGCATTCACCAGCAGCGAGCCGCCGTCGTACACCACCTCATCCTGGCCACCGACCATGTTCACGTAGGCGATGGCGCAGCCGGTTTCACGGGCGCGTGCGGCCAGCACTTGCTCGCGCTCGGCCTGCTTGGCGTCGTCCCAGGGCGATGCATTGATCACCAGGATCAGCTCGGCACCTGCCGCGGCCGCCTTGGCGGCCGGCTCGGGCTGCCAGATGTCCTCGCAGATCACCACGCCCACCCGCACGCCGTCGATCGTTGCCACCGCACTGTCGTGACCCGGCCGGAAATAGCGCTTGTCATCGAATACACCGTAGTTGGGCAACGCCTGCTTGTGCGTCGTCCACTCGATACTGCCGCCGCGCAGCAGGCTGGCGGCGTTGTACACCTCGCCCTCGCTGTGCGGGTGACCTACTAGCGCGGCGATACCGTTGGTGGCGCCTGCCAGCGCGTTGAGCTCGCACTGGCAAGCCACCAGAAAGCTGGGGCGCAGCAACAGATCTTCCGGGGGATAACCGCTCAGGGTCAGCTCCGGGAACGCCACCAGCGATGCCCCACCCTCGCGCGCCTGCGCTATCAGGTCACCTACCCGAGCCGCATTGGCGGCGACGGCGCCAACTTGAAAATCAAACTGCGCGAGGGCGAAACGTAACGAGGGCATGCCGGCCAATCCGTCATCAGGGGAATGCCCATGATAACCGAGGCGTTGCCGCCGCTTGGCTCAGCCCATCGGCTGCAAGATCAGCAGCGCGGCCAGGGTGAGCATGAAAACCGCCACCGCCACATCGAACACGCGCCAGGCGAGCGGGCTGCGAAATACCGGCAAAAGCAGGCGCGCGCCGTAGCCCAGGGCCAGGAACCACAGCACACTCGCGGTTGCCGCGCCGCCCGCAAACACCCAGCGCCCGTCGCCGTCGTAATGGGTGGACAGACTGCCCAGCAACACCACGGTGTCCAGGTAGACGTGTGGATTGAGCAGAGTGAACGCCAGGCAGGCAAGCACGACCCGACCTCGGCTGGCCGCCGCCTCGCCCGTCGGCTGCAAGCCGCTTTCGCCCTGCCATGCCCGGCGCAATGCAAAGACACCATAGGCACTCAGGAACGCCGCGCCGGCGAAGCGCAGCCACTGAAGCAAACCGGGCTGCTCCTTCACCATCAAACCAATGCCAGCCACGCCCAGCAGGATCAGGCTGATATCGGCCACGATGCACACCAACACCACCGCGCCCACATGGCGACGCTGCAGACCTTGCCGTAATACGAAGGCGTTTTGCGCGCCGATAGCGATGATCAGGCCGGCACCCGCACCGAGCCCGGCCAGGTAAGCCGTAGAAAACATGACAGAAACCCTCGAAAAGGCGTTCACTGTGCCGCGCCTGACGTATTCAGTAAAACTAATTATTCTTATGGCACTTTAGCTTTCCTAATGAGAGGTCCATGCCATGAGCCTGCTCAATCCCCAGCTGGCAGCGTTTGCGGCGGTGCTTGACGAGGGCAGTTTCGAGCTGGCGGCGCAGCGCCTTTCGCTCACGCCATCGGCCATCTCACAGCGCATCAAGGCGCTGGAAGATCGCCTCGGACAGGTACTGATTCTGCGTCGCGCACCTTGCCGCGCCACGCCAGCCGGTGAACGCCTGCTGCGCAGCGTGCAGCAGATGCGCCGACTGGAAGCGGAAACGCTGGCGGACTTTCACGTCGCCGGCAACGACGAGGCACCTGACTCCGTCGCGGTAGCGGTGAATGCCGACTCGCTCGCCACCTGGCTCCTGCCCGCGCTCGCACCCCTGCACCAGAAACACGGCCTGCTGTTCGATGTGCGCGTGGACGATCAGGACCACACTACCGATTTGCTGCGCGATGGCTCGGTACTCGGCGCCATCACCGCCGAAGCGCGGCCGGTGCAAGGCTGCAGCGTGAAGAAGCTGGGCATCATGCGCTACTTGCCCGTGGCGCCACCGGCCTTTGTCGCGCGCCATTTTTCGCAGGGCGTGAATGCCGGCACGCTGGCCACCGCCCCCATGCTGGTGTTCAACCGCAAGGATGCCCTGCAGTGGCGCTTCATCCACAGTGTCACCCGGGCCCGTCTCTCACCACCGATGCACTATCTGCCCTCCTCCACCGCGTTCGTGGAAGGTGCCGCGCTGGGGCTGGGCTGGGCCATGGCGCCCGAATCCATGGTGAAAGAAGCGTTTGCCGAAGGCACGCTCAAAGCCATCGCGCCTAACCGCTGGCTGGACGTGCCGCTGTACTGGCAGCACTGGGCCATTCGCTCCAGCACCCTCGTCACCGTGACTGATGCACTGGTACGCGCCGCCACCCACGGGCTACGCCAGTCGCGTTGACCAAGACGCTCCCACAAAAAAAAGGGCCGCATTGCTGCGGCCCTTTTTATATCGCTCAGAAACGACGCGATTACTTCTTCATCAAAGCGGCGAGGGTCTTGCCGAGGTCGGCCGGGGACTTCACCGTGGTGACGCCCGCCTTCTCCAACGCGGCGAACTTCGCTTCCGCCGTGCCCTTGCCACCGGAGATGATTGCGCCGGCATGACCCATGCGCTTGCCGGCCGGGGCCGACGCACCTGCGATGAACGAGACGACCGGCTTCTTGACGTACTCGCTGATGAACTCAGCGGCGTCTTCTTCAGCGCTGCCGCCGATTTCGCCGACCATGATGATGCCTTCGGTCTGCGGATCGTCCTGGAACAACTTCAGGCAGTCGATGAAGCTGAGGCCGTTGATCGGGTCGCCGCCGATGCCGATGCAGGTGGACTGGCCCAGGCCTTCGTTGGTGGTCTGGAACACGGCTTCGTAGGTCAGCGTGCCCGAACGGGACACGATGCCGACCTTGCCCGGCTTGTGGATGTGACCCGGCATGATGCCGATCTTGCACTCGCCCGGGGTGATGATGCCGGGGCAGTTCGGACCGATCAGCACGGTTTCCGGGTGCTGCTGCAGCACGTTCTTCACGCGCAGCATGTCCAGCACGGGGATGCCTTCGGTGATGGCCACGATGACCTTGATGCCGGCGTCGATCGCTTCGAGGATCGAGTCAGCCGCGAACGGCGGCGGCACGAAGATGACGGAGGCATCGGCACCGGTTTCGTCGACGGCTTCGGCCACCGAGTTGAAGACCGGCAGACCGATGTGCTCGGTGCCACCCTTGCCCGGGGTAACGCCGCCCACGACCTTGCTGCCGTAGTCCAGCGCCTGCTGTGCGTGGAAGGTGCCCTGCTGGCCGGTAAAGCCCTGCACCAGCACCTTGGTGTTCTTATTGACGAGAACGCTCATGGTTCAATTGCTCCTCAGGCCTTGGCCGCAGCCACGGCTTTCTGCGCCGCATCGTTGAGATCGTCGGCCGGCGTGATCGCCAGGCCGGAGTTGGCCAGCAGTTCGCGGCCCAGCTCCACGTTGGTGCCCTGCAGGCGAACCACGACGGGGATCTTCAGACCCACTTCCTTCACGGCCGCGATGATGCCTTCGGCGATCAGGTCGCAACGCACGATGCCGCCAAAGATGTTGACCAGGATGGCCTTGACCTTGTCGGAGGAGAGGATGAGCTTGAACGCCTCGGTGACGCGTTCCTTGGTGGCGCCGCCACCGACGTCGAGGAAGTTGGCCGGCTCGCCGCCTGCCAGCTTGATCACGTCCATGGTGGCCATGGCCAGACCCGCGCCGTTCACCATGCAGCCGATGGTGCCGTCCATGGTGACGTAGTTGAGGTTGTGCTGCACGGCAGCGGCCTCAGCGGCGTCTTCCTGGGTCAGGTCGCGCATGGCGGCCAGATCCGGGTGGCGGAACTCGGCGTTGTCGTCGGAGTTGACCTTGCCATCGAGCGCGGCGAGGTTGCCGTCCTCGAGGATGGCGAGCGGGTTCAGCTCGACCAGGGCCAGGTCCTTCTCGTTGAACAGCTTGTACAGGCCCAGCATGATCTTGGTCAGCTGGCCGACCTGCTTCGCATTGAGGTCCATGGCGAAGCCGAGCTGACGGCACTGGTACGGCTGCAGGCCTTCGACGAAATCCACCACGATGGTGTGGATGTCTTCCGGCGTGTCCTTGGCGACCTGCTCGATGTCCACGCCGCCGTGCTTGGAGGCGATGAACGAAACGGACTTGGTGTCACGGTCCACCAGGATCGACAGGTACAGTTCCTTGGCGATATTGGTGGCGTCGGTCACCAGCACCAGGTTCACCGGCAGCGCGCGGCCGGCGGACTGGTAGGTTTCCATGTTGGTGCCCAGCATGCCCTTGGCGGCAGCGCGCACATCATCGAGGCTCTTGCAGAACTTCACGCCGCCGGCCTTGCCGCGGCCACCTGCGTGGATCTGTGCCTTAACCATCCACTGCGAACCACCAAGGTGCTTGGCGGCGTCGACAGCGGCATCGGGAGAGTTGGCGACCTTGCCCGGCGGAACGGCAATGCCGTACTTCGCGAACAGTTCTTTGGCCTGGTACTCGTGGAAATTCATTCGATACCTCGAGCGAACGGGGGAAACAAAGCGGCCGCGTCGGGCTGTGGGGCCCGGGCGGTCAGGGGAACGACGGCGGTACGAGCGCTGCCGGATGCAGTGCGCCGCCGTCTGCCTGTCGACATGACGAAAACCGCGCAATACGGCCAACTATTTTCGCGGAACCGGCCCCCGATGGAAAGGGGCGCGCCGGCCGGGGCCCCGCCGGCATCCCGGCGACGGCCACCCCCTACCGTCCGTGAAGCGCGCGTCTATACTGGGTCGGACCGTCCCGCCGGCCCAGCCGAGAGAGCCCAGCCGCGTGTCCAGCACCATGCAACCCGCGTACCCCCATGCCCGCCCGGCCCCCGAGGTTGCGCGGCACGAGCTTCTCTTCCTCAATTGCTTCCGCCTGGCCCAGGCCCTGGTCTACGTGGGCCTGGCACTCAGCCCCAATGCCCTGGGCTGGCCCAAGCTGACCGATGTGGGCCTGGCGCGCGGCGTGGCGGTGGTGTTTCTGCTGTTCGCCCTGGGCCTGCTGTCACTGACCCGGCGCTCCACCCCGTGGATCCGCTGGATCGTCTCAGGCGCCCTGGTGGTCGACATCATGGCGGCGGTACTGGCCATCACCACCATGCACGACGCCCGTATCGGCATCGCCATGATGCTGGCGGTGAATCTGGCCGCCGGCGCGCTGATTCTGCCTTTGCGCCTGTCCTGCTTCTTTGCGGCGCTGGCCACCCTGGGCGTGATTGGCCACGCGGTGTTCGAGATGCAGCACGGCCAGACCGGCATGGATCGGGAGCTGCTGGAATCGAGCCTGTTTGGCCTGGCCTATTTCGCCATCACCGTGCTGTGTTACGTGCTCAGCCGGCAAATTCGCGCCAGCGAGGCGCTGGCCGAGCAGCGCGGCGTCGACCTGGCCAACCTCGCCCAGGTGAACGAACTGATCATTCGCCGCATGAAAACCGGCGTGCTGCTGGTGGATGACGCCAACCGCGTCCACCAGATGAACGAGTCCGCCTGGATGCTGCTGGGCAACCCGGCCGCCGACCAGCGCGACCTGGGCCGCGTAGCGCCGGAGCTTTCCCGTCGCCTGTACCACTGGATGACCTCGGGCAAACTGGACGAGTCAGCCACCCAGCTTGCCGACGGCGTGCCCGAAGTGGTGCCCCGCTTCAGTCGCCTGGCGCCCAACGACGATTCGCACGTACTGATCTTCCTGGACGACACCTCGCTGGTGTCGCGCCGCGCCGAGGAACTCACGCTCAGCTCGCTGGGGCGGCTGTCGGCATCCATCGCGCATGAAATCCGCAACCCGCTGGCCGCCATCCGCTACTCGGCCCAGTTGCTGGCCGAATCCAAGGACCTGCCACCCACGGATCAGCGCATGGTGGAGATCATCAATAACCACTGCGTGCGCCTGAACGAAATCATCGAGAACATCCTGCAGCTGTCCCGCCGCGAGCGTTCGCGCCCGGAGACGCTGGACCTGGGCCTGTGGGCCAATGAATTCGTGGAGGAGTATCGCCAAGGCAACGACCTGGGCGAGGACTCGCTGCGGGTGATCCAGGCCAGCACGCCGGTGGCCGCCGTGGCCGATCCGCAGCAGTTGCAGCAAGTAGTGTGGAACCTGGTGCAGAACGCCCTGCGTTACGGCCGCATGCCCGGTGAGCCGGCACGCGTGATGGTGGTGGCACGCCATGGCGAACACGGCGTGCCCATCCTCGAAGTGATCGATCGCGGCCCGGGCATCGCGCCCAAGGTGGCCGCGCAGATCTTCGAGCCGTTCTACACCACCCACGAATACGGCACTGGCCTGGGTCTATACCTGGCCCGCCAGATGAGCGAGGCGAACCAGGCCTCGCTGGAATACGTGCGCGTGGCGGGCGGCGGTAGTTGCTTCCGCCTGGTGCTCACGCCGGCACGCGCCGGCCGCGCCACCGGCGACGCGGCAGCCACCGGCTGAGTCGGACTCAGGTCGCGCGCACCATCAATTCCACCGGCAACGTCTCGGACTGCGCCGTCTCGTCATTGATCAGCGCGAGCACCTTGCGCGCCAGCAAGGTGCCGCCCTCCTGCCAATCCTGCCGCACCGAACTCAGCGGCGGCAGGAAGCTGGCGGCCAGCGGCATATCGTCGTAACCCACCACCGACACGTCGCCCGGCACCGAACGGCCCATCTCATTGAGCGCACGGATGGCGCCCATCGCCAGTAGGTCGCTGCAGGCAAACACCGCATCGAAAGGTACCTGCCGCTCCACCAGCGAATGCATCGCATCCATGCCCGAGGCCAGGGTGAACTCATCACGGCGAATCAATAGCGGCTTGATCCCGTGGGCCGCCAGCGCATCCACGAACCCATTGAGCCGCTCGAAGATTTCCGGATGGTTGGGGTTACCCACGAATACCGGATGGCGCCGCCCCTGATGGATGAAATGCTCGGCGACCACGCTGCCGCCCTGCCGATTGTCGCTGCCCACCACAATGTGCTCGTCGCGCTCGCCAGGCGCGCCCCACACCACCATCGGCAAGCCGAGCTTGTCGAAGCGGCGCACCGCGTCCTGGCGCGAACCCTGGCCAAGCAGGATCAAGCCATCGGCGGCCTGCACCGCCGCGGCGGTAGCACCCTGGCGGGTGGTCAGCAGCACGCTATAGCCGTTGGCGGTGAGTTCCTGGGAAATACCGCCCAGCAACACCAGCGGATAGGGATCGAGCATGGTGCGGTCATTGGAGGGCTTCATCTCCACGATCACCGCCACCGTATGGCTGCGCCGCAAGCGCAGATTGCGCGCGCTCACATTGAGCTTGTAGCCCAACTGGTGCGCGAGCGCCTGCAGGCGCTCGCGCGTTTCCTTGTTCACCAGCGGGCTGTCGCTCAGCGCCCGCGAAATGGTGATTTTCGATACGCCGGCTACCCGCGCCAGATCCGCCATGGTGAGACTGGCGGACGACGTGGCGCCCGGTGACTTCTTGTGAAGACGACTCAAGACCTTGCCCCAATGTCTTGTGATGGATTGTGCAGCGCTTCAGCACAACGGCCGACCGTGGCAACGGACCACAGTGTCCCGGTTTGCGCGTCATGCGTCCAACGCTGCACGGCAGCACGAGCACCCGCTATTTCCTTCATCCCGAGCCGCAAGCCCTGAATTTCCTACGCCTCGGCGGCTGCGCGCGCACCATCGATGATATCGATAACAATCGCAACTATGCTGCGATACAACAATTGATATCGATACCTTGATATCGATATCAATTACTGCCAAGCTCCGCGCCCAATAGAAATTGCGAGCCGCGCCAGACGCAGGATCTCGCGATAGGCACTACGATCGAAGCCCTGGGGAGAGCGTGTTGGAGCATCAAGAAACGGCCACGGTGACGCTGCCGACGCAGGGTGCAACCTGCGATCCCTGGATGGTGACCAGCCACCATGCCGACCCGGCCGCCTTTGCGCAGGACGAAAGCCTGTTCGCCGTCGCCAACGGCGCACTGGGCGTGCGCGGCGGCCTGGAAGAGGATGACAGCCCCAGTCACGGCTGTTTCCTGGCGGCCGCCTGGGAACGCACCCCTATCGAGTACCACGAGCGCTTCCCCGGCTTTGCCGCCCACACGGATACCCGCATTCCGGTCGCCGACGGCACCCGCATCCATCTGCGCCTGGGAGACACCCCGGTACGCCTGCGTGAAGGCGAATGGCAACACTTCGAGCGTCAGCTCGATCTGCGCAACGGCTGCTACCGCCGGCAACTCCGCTGGCGTTCGCCGGAAGGCGCCACGCTGCTGATCGAGGCCGAGCGCATCGCCAGCCTGGATCATCCGGGCCTGCTCGCCATCCGCTACTGCGTGCGCTCGGTCGACTACACCGGCCCGATCACGCTGGAATCGGCCATTTCCACCGCACGCCACGCCACCGAACAAGGTGACGACCCGCGCATCGGCACGCGTCTCGACGGCGGTTTTGCGCCGCGTGGCAGCGCCGCCGACGAAACACGCGCCTACGTGCTGCAACAGACCACCCATAGCGGCATCCGCGTGGCCTGCGTGCAGCAGCACGCCGTGATCGACCACAGCTTGGACTTCCGTCTCGCCAACCTGGCGCAGCACGGTGTGCTGCAGGTGTACGAAGGCTCGCTGGCCCCGGGCCAGGCGGTGACCCTGGAGAAGTACGTCGCTTACGCCTGGAGCGAGCCGCACGGCACCGAGTCGGACGACACCCTGCTCACGCGCGCGCACGCCAGCCTCACGCACGCACAGGCCGCCGGCTACGCCGCCCTGAGCGCGCAGCACGCGGCCGGTTTCACCCGCCTGTGGGAGCACGCCGACCTCGCCATCGAGGGCGACGCCCGCAGCGAACAGGCGCTGCGCTTCAATCTGTTCCACGTGTTCCAGTCCAGCAGCCGCGACGGCAGTGGCAGCACAGCGGCCAAGGGACTCACCGGCGAAGGCTACGAAGGCCACTATTTCTGGGATACCGAAGCCTTCATGCTGCCCACCCTGGTGACGCTGGCACCGGAACTGGCGCGCGGCATGCTGATGTATCGCTTCGGCACGCTCGAACGCGCCCGGGCCCATGCCCGCGAACTCAATCACGCACGCGGCGCCCTGTACGCATGGCGCACCATCAGCGGCGATGAATGCTCGGCTTATTTCCCCAGCGGCTCGGCGCAGTACCACATCAACGCAGCCGTGGCCTGGGCCATCCGCCACTACATCGACGCCAGTGGCGACATGGATTTTCTGCGCGAATACGGCGCGGAAATGCTGTTCGAGACCGCGCGCATCTGGCTGGATATCGGCCATTTCAACCCGCGTCGCCAGGGTGCGTTCTGCATCCACGGCGTCACCGGTCCGGACGAGTACACCGCGCTGGTCGACAACAACCACTACACCAATCGCATGGCGCAGCGGCATCTGCGCCACGCTGCCGAGGTGGCTCGCTGGCTCGCCGACAGTGCCCCGGAGGCCTACGCGCAACTGGCGCGTCGCCTTGACCTGGAGCCGTTCGAAATCTTGCAATGGCAGCGCGCAGCCGATGCCATGTATCTGGGCGAAGACGCCGCGTTGGGCATCTTCCCCCAGGACGACACCTTCCTCGACAAGCCGCGCATGCCGCCCCGCCCTGCCGGCGACAGCAAGCGACCGCTGCTGCTGGAACTGCATCCGCTCACCATCTATCGCCATCAAGTGTGCAAGCAGGCCGATACCGTGCTGTCGCTGGTGCTGGCCGGTGAGGACGTGCGTGTCGCGGCCAAGCGTCGCAACTTCCAATACTACGAAGGCGTCACCGCGCACGACTCCACCTTGTCCGCCTCCACCTTCGGCATCCTGGCGGCGGAAGTCGGTGCGATGGACAAGGCGTGGCACTACTTCCAGGACAGCCTGCGCGTGGATCTGGACGATCTGCACGGCAACGCCGCGCACGGCGTGCACATGGCGGCGATGGCGGGTAGCTGGCTCACCCTGGGCTGGGGCTACGGCGGCGTGCGCATCCACGCGGGTGAACTCACCCTGTCGCCGCGCCTGCCCGATGCATGGCGCAGCTACCGCTTCGGCGTGCACTGGCAGGGCGCGCAGTTGCGCGTGACGGTGAACGCCACCGGCGTGGAGTACCGCTTGCTGAGCGGCGACGCCCTGCGCTTCCGCCACGCCGGCCAGCCCGTGCACCTGCAGCGCGGCGAACACCTGTCGCTGCCGCATCGCCAGCACGCGGCGCTGCGCGCGGTCATCTTCGATCTCGACGGCGTCATCGCCGATACGGCCGTGGTGCATCGCGCGGCATGGGAGCGCCTCGCGCAGGAGATCGGCGCACCGTTCGACGAGCCCACGGCCGAGCGGATGAAGGGCGTGGATCGACTCGGCTCCCTGGAAATTTTGCTGGAACAGGCGCCGCGCTCGTACTCGGACGCCGAGAAGGAAGCGCTCTGCGAGCGCAAGAACGACTACTACCGCGAACAGATCGCGAGCTTCGGCCCGGACCAGCTGTTGCCCGGTGCGCGCGCAGCGGTGGAGGACGTGCGTGCCGCAGGCCTGCGTGTCGGCCTGGCCTCGGCCAGCCGCAACGCGACGCTGCTGCTCGAACGCTTGGGCATCGCGGAACTGTTCGACTACATCGTGGACGCCGCGTTGATCGAGCGTTCCAAACCGGATCCGGAAATCTTCCTGGCCGCCGCTGCGGGTTTGAACGTAGCACCGGCCGCTTGCCTGGGCGTCGAGGACGCCGCCGCAGGCATCGCCAGCATCCGTGCTGCGGGCATGGTCGCCATCGGTATTGGCCATAGCGAGGCCCTCAATCAGGCAGACACCGTGCTGCCCGGCCTGACCGCGTTCCGCATCAGGGACTACGTAGAAAACCAAGACAACGCAACGGCCTAACGTGCCGAAGCGTCGCATTCCAACAAATAAGTGGCCCATTTTTCGGGCGGGGAGGCACGAATGAACAGGCAGCACTTCACACGGCAATGGCTGGCAGTGGCTATCACGGCAGCTCTCGCGACCGGCGCAGCCTACGCGCAGGACGCTAACTCCAGCGCGCAGGCGCCCACCAAGGATTCCGCGCCGGCCAAAGGCCAGGCATCCGACCAGAAGTCGGCCAAGACGCTCGATCAGGTGGTGGTGACCGGTACCTCGGCGGCCGGCGGCCTGAAGAAGATCGACGCCAGCTACTCGGTGGTAAGCGTCAGCGCGGCCGACATCAAGATGGCCAACCCCAAGAGCACGGCCGACCTGCTGAAAGTCTCGCCGGGCATGTGGCCCGAATCCACCGGCGGCCAGACCGGCGCGAATATCGAAATCGCCGGTTTCCCGGGCGGTGGCGACGCGCCGTTCTTCACCACGCAGATGATGGGCTCGCCGTTGTACGGCATGCCCACGCTGTCGTTCTTCGAAACCACCTCGATCTTCCGCCTGGACGATACGGTGGAGCGCGCCGAAATCCTGCAGGGCGGCCCGTCCGTGGTGTACGGCGACGGCCAGATGGGCGCCACCGCCAACTTCATCCTCAAGCAGGGCACCGATGTACCCAGCGGCAGCATCGGTGTCACTTACGGCAGCGAAGGCCTGTGGCGTACCGACGCCTTCCTCGGCTTCAAGATCGCCGACAAGTGGTACGGCAGCATCGGCGGCTTCTACCGCGATTCCGATGGCGTGCGCAGTCCCGGTTACTCGGCGGACAAGGGCGGCCAGTTCACCGCCACCTTGTCGCACGACATGGATAACGGCACGCTGGTGTTCTATGCGCGTCAGCTCAACGACCGCAACCAGTTCATCACGCCGATTCCGCTGATCCAGCGCGGCAGCGACAACTTCAGTGCGTACCCGGGCTTCGATCCGCTGACCGATACGTACTACAGCAAGGACATCCAGCACGTTAACCTGCCCGGCTACCCGGGCGGCGGTACGAGCGCCAACCTGGCCAACGGTCGCGGCGCCAAGTTCAGCTTCTTCGGCTTCAATTTCGACTACGACCTGGGCGACGGCTGGAACCTCTCCGACAAGTTCCTGATGAACGGCGGCGACGCCGACACCAACGCGCTGTTCTCCGGTACCAACCCGGCCAGCCTCACCGATGAGCTTTACAACCTCGGTACCGATTTCGGTGGCTTCAAGCTCCCGCCGGGCTCGGCCACGGCCACCTATGTAAATGGCGGCGGCGCGGTAGACCCGAACCAGAGCGTGATCCACCAGGGCTGGTGGTACATCCACAAGCACCTGAAGAACATCAACAACGACTTCCGCCTAAGCAAGGAACTGTTCGACGGCAACACGCTGACGGCGGGTGTCTACCTGGCGCACTACACCGACGACGATGCGTGGAATCTGGGCAACCAGATGCTGATGACCAACACGCCCAACGCGCGCCCGATCAAGGTCAGCTACGTGGGCACGGACGGCAAGACCTATCAGCTCACGGACTACCAGGGCCTGCTCGACTACGGCTCGTACAACATCACCGAAAGCGGCCGCTCGACCAACAAGGCGTTCTACCTGTCCGACTCGTGGCGCATCGACCGCTGGTTGATCGATGCCTCCGCACGCATCGAGAACCAGGATTCCTCGCTGCGCGTGTGCAACCTGACCAATCAGAATCTCGACGGCAATCCGCTCACGCTGTATGACAACGAAGTGCCCGTATGCAACGGCACCTTCGCCACCACCGACTACAACAAGACGCATACGTCGTGGACGGTGGGTGTGAACTACGAGCTGGCCGACAACATGTCGGTATATGCCCGTGCCAACAAGGGTGCCCACTTCGGCGACTTCGACAATGCGCTGCGTGGCAACACCACCGGCAACACGCCGCCGCTGCAGAAGGTCCAGAACTTCGAATTCGGCTACAAGTTCCAGAACAAGTACGTCTACGCGGATATCAGCGCCTACCATCGTCAGTTCAGTGGCCTGCCGTATCAGCCCACCAACGGCGAAGGCGTGCCGGTCGGCTCGCCGCTGCTATATGGCTCCGATTCCAAGGGCATCAACATGGTCGGCGCGGTGACGCCGGTAGAGAACCTCAAGCTGCAGCTGGTCGCCAATTACCTGGATGGCCACTACAGCCACTACGCCGCCTGCATCCCGTATGTGAACCAGGTCACCGGCAACGGCTGCGCTTATATCAACGGGGTGCAGCTGCAGCGTCAGCCCAAGTTCCGCTACATGTTCACGCCCAGCTACACCATGCCGTTCTCGTGGGGTGACGTGATGGCCTTCGTCACCTACACCCATGTGGGCCCGCATACGCAGGATCAGACGGGTCTGCAGCAGTTGGGCACGTACTACACGCTGGATTTCGGTATTGTCGCCGACATCCAGAAGACGTGGGAGCTGCGCCTGCAAGGCACCAACATCACCAATCAGCTGGGCCTGACCGAGAGCAACTCGCGCATCTTCGGCTCGGCCGCTGGTGCCGGTGGTGTAATCCTGGCGCGTCCGCTGGAAGGTCGCGAGGTGAATTTCCAGGTCAAGTACAAGTTCTGATGTCGTAAGAGAGGCACTTCCCTCGACTGTTCCTGGCCGCCCGTAGCGTGGCGGCCAGGAACCTTTTTAGTAAAGCCGCTACGCGAGGTGGGGATGAACCGGTACCGCATGATCGTTGCGCTGGCGACGATTTACATGGTCTTCGCGATCCTGCTGAACAGCGTGGGCACGGTGATCCTGCAGTCCATCCATACCTTCGGCGTCGACAAGCCGCAGGCCAGCCTGCTGGAACTGTTCAAAGACCTGCCCATCGCCATCACCTCGTTCCTGGTGGCCTCGTTTTTGCCGCGCCTGGGCTATCGCCGCGCGATGATGCTTTCGCTGGTGGTGGTTGGCGGCGCCTGCGTGCTGATGCCGCTGTATCCGAGCTTCCACACCACGGAATTACTGTTCACCTGCGTGGGTGTGTCGTTTGCCCTGGCCAAGGTCGCCGTGTATTCCTCCATTGGACTTTTGACCAGCGACAAGGCCGAGCACGGCCGCCTCACCAACACCATCGAAGGCCTGTTCATGCTGGGCGTACTCGCCAGCGGCTGGCTGTTCAGCGCATTCATCAATCACGCCGACCCGGCCAACCCCTCGTGGTTCAATGTGTACTGGGTATTGGCCGCCATGTGCTTCGGTACGGTGCTGCTGCTCGCTGGCGCGCAGTTGGACGAATCCGCTGCACGTAGCGATATGGTCGTTTCACTCGGGGGTGCGCTGCGCCAGATGTATCGCCTGCTGATGCGCACGCTGGTTTATGTGTTCCTGCTCTCGGCCTTTCTCTACGTGTTGATTGAGCAGAGCTTCAGCACCTGGCTGCCCACGTTCAACAACGAGATTCTCAAGCTGCCGAACGCGATGAGCATCCAGATGGCGAGCATTCTCGCCGGCGCCACCGCACTGGGTCGTATCGTCGCCGGCCAGCTGCTGCGCCGCATGCCCTGGCATGTGCTGCTCAACCTATGCGTGGTGGGCATGGGCGTACTGATCCTGCTGGTATTGCCATTGGCCCATGAGGCGCGCGTCACGCCGGATGTCGGCTGGTTCAACGCCCCGCTCGCCGCTTATCTGATTCCCCTTATCGGCCTGCTGATGGCGCCGATCTACCCGGTGATCAATTCGGTGGCACTGAGTTCCCTGCCCAAGCCGTCGCATGCAGCCATGACCGGCTTGATCGTGATCTTCTCCGCGCTCGGCGGCACACTGGGCTCGCGCATCACCGCGCTGGTGTTCTCCAGCTTTGGCGGCATCCACGCGTTCTATTTCTCGTTGGTGCCGATGGGCCTGGTACTGGTCACGCTGTTCTTCTTCAAGCGCGAAACCGATCGCATGGTGCCCGCCGAATCGGACGCCATGCCGCTTTCCGCCGAATAAGGACATCGAGCGGGACATTCGCGCCTTCCCACGGAGTCGTCATGCATGTACCTGGCCGCTGCCTTGCTCTCCTCCTCACCGCGGTATGTACCTGGCAGACCCATGCCAGCGATGCGAGTTTCCGCCTCACCGCCACCGCCGCAAACTGGGCGACGTATTTTCCGGGCCAACTCGGCAACGGCTACGCCTCCACGCTGACCGGCCCGCGCGGCACCGAAGGCAACCTCGGCTTTCTTGCCGGTCTCATGGATTACACCCCCGGCGATGTCTCACGCCCGGCCGCCGTGCCTGGATGGAGCGCCATCGACTACAGCACCGGCCCTTCGCATGCCGGCACGTTCTGGCTCAATCAGGTCGATCTCTCACCCGCGCGCTTTCGCGATTACCAGCAAGTGCTGGACATGTACGACGGCACGCTCAGCACGAGCTATCGCTACGTGGATGGTCACAAGGCCACGCAGATCGAGGTCACCAGCCTGGTCAGTCAGGCCGCGCCGCACCTTGCCGCCACGCAGCTCGCGCTCACGCCTGATTTCGACGGCGATATCGAACTGTCGTTTCCGCTGGATCTGTGGGCGCCGCACCAGCCGCGCTTTGCCATGGCCACGCTCGATGGACCGTCGCTGATGGAAGCGCTGGCCGCCAACCAGCAACGCCTGCAAGCACAGCCGCCCGATCGAGCGGATCGCGCGGCTGTGTGGTACGCGGGTGACACCCAGGTGCTGGCCGCCGATGGCGACGTACGCGAACTCACCCTGTGGCTGGACGGGCGCGCGGCGCACGGAGCACGCATGGCCCAGGCGGTGGCGGTGAGCCTGCCCGCAGGCCTCACGCCACGCGACGTAACGCTGTATCGCAGCGACTATAAGCTCTCGCTGGACATGCGCGTACCCGTGCGCAAGGGGCAACGCTACGTCTTCCACAAAATCGTGGCGCTGTCGCGCGAGGGCTGGGGCGGCGATGCCAAAGAGAATCGCGCGCTGGCGATGGCCGCGCGGCGCCACGGCTTCGATGCCTTGCTGGCCGAGCACCGCGCCGCATGGCATGCCCTGTGGCAGTCCGACATCGTGATCGATGGCGATGCCCGGGCCCAACAGATCGTGCACTCGGACCTGTATTACCTGCTGGTCAATGCCGCGCCGGACACCGCATGGCCTATCGGCGCCTGCGGCATGACACCGGGCTACACCGGTCATGTGTTCTGGGACAGTGACTCCTGGGTGTTTCCTGCCCTGCTGCTGTTACATCCCGAGCGTGCCAGATCGCTCGCGATGTTTCGCAGTCATGGCTTGCCGCAGGCCCAACAGCGGGCGCGCGCGCGTGGCCTGCGCGGCGCCATGTATCCGTGGGAAGCCGATCCGGACAATGGCAGCTCGCAAACGCCGCACTCGGCTCAGTTGCTGGACGAGCGCGAGATCCACGTCAACGCGGATATCGCCATCGCACAGTGGCAGTACTTCCTCGCCACCCACGACCGCCGCTGGCTCGCCGACCACGGCTGGCCGGTGATCCGCGCGGTCGCCGATTTCTGGGTGAGTCGCGCCAGCCCCGTCGTCGGCACATCAGGCTATGCGATCGAACATGTGGCCTCGGTGGACGAGGACTACAACGACGTGCCCAACGACACCTTCACCAATCTCTCCGCGCGCAAGGCCTTGCAGATTGCCGATGCAGCCGCACGCGAACTCGGTGCCGCCAGCGATCCGCAATGGCGCAAGGTGGCGCATGGGCTGGTTATCCCCTTCGATGCGCAAGCCGGCCATCACCTGGATTTCGACGCTTCGGTGCCCCACGACATCGATTCGTGGGGCGGAAGCTCGCTGCCGATGCTGAGCTATCCCTCGCTGGACGTACCGATGGACCCGTCCACGCGGCGACGCAACTATGCCTATGCCATCGCGCCGATCGAGGGTTCCAGCAAGGATCCCAACAGCATGGGCTTCACACCGCTGTCGATTGCCGCCTCCACCGCGGGCGACCCGGCGGCCGCCGCCGACTGGTTCCAACGCAACCTCACTGCCAAGGTACTCAAGCCGCCCTTCAATGTGCGCACCGAGACCGCAGGCAACAACACCGGCTACTTCACCACCGCCAGCGGCGGCTTCCTGCAGAACCTGCTCTACGGCTTCACCGGGCTGCGCCTGCAGGAACCCGGCCTGGTGGAGGCCTACGAGCCGATGCTGCCCGCGCAGTGGCGCGCCATGACGCTGCGGCACGTGGCCCTGCGCGGCGAATACCTGGACATCACGCTCGAACGCGATGCTTACGGCAAGGTGATCTTGCATCGCATGCCCTCGCGTGCACCCACGTTCCCCGAGACCTACTAAGGAGCCGACATGACTGGATTCTTCTCCGCACGCGCCGCATGCCGGTCGCAACGTATCGCCCTGCGCGTGGCAGCGTTCGCGCTCACGTGCAGCATCACCGGCACGGCCTGCGCCGCCGCGCCGGATGCAGCCAAGACGCGTGCCTACATCGACCGTGCCTGGAGCACCCTCACACGCTCGATGGACGACTGCGCCGCGCTGACCGACAGCAAGGTCGCCAATCATCCGGTGCTCTACGTGCCGGTGGATTTCGCACTTCCGCCCGCACAGGCCGATATCGGCAAGCGCTGCGGCGTGGAAGTGAAGCCGCTGCCGCGCAAAGTGGATCGACTGGGCGACATCGATGCCACCGCGCTGGCGCAGCAGGGCTTGCTGTATCTACCGCGCCCTTACGTGGTTCCCGGTGGCTTCTTCAACGAAATGTACGGCTGGGACAGCTATTTCATCGTGCTTGGGCTGGTGGCCGACCATCGCACCGAACTGGCCAAGGACATGGTGGACAACGCACTGTTTGAAGTGGCGCACTACGGGGGCGTGCTCAACGCCAATCGCACCTATTACCTCAGTCGCTCGCAACCGCCGTTCCTCACCGCGATGATGACAGCGGTGCTCGATGACCCGCAGAGCTTCCCCAACGCCGAAGCCCGGCGCCACTGGCTCGCTCAGGCCTACCCGCTCGCCGTGCGCAATTACGGTATCTGGACGCGCCCCGAGCACCTCGCTGGTGATACCGGCCTGGCGCGTTACTTCGACCTCGGTGAGGGCCCCGTGCTGGAAGCGCGCGACAGCGCCTACTACGTGGGCGTGATCCGCTGGTTGCGCGCTCATGCGAAGGACGATCCGGGCTATCTCATCAAGGCTTCCGAACATCCGGGTGATGCCGAAGCAGCGGCCTTGAAGGCGAGCAGCTGCGACGTGCGCGCCTCGAAGGTATGTGCCGGCGCCTGGTTCGATGGCTATCGCCTGACCGCGGACTATTACCGTGGCGACCGGGCCATGCGCGAATCGGGCTTCGATACCAACGCGCACTACGGCCCGTTCGGCGGCTCCAATCATCACTATGCCGATGTAAGCCTCAATAGCCTGCTCTATCGCTACGAGCGCGATCTGCACGATTTCGCCCTGCAACTGGGCCACACAGCGGACGCCGGGCGTTGGTCCAAGGCCGCCGCCGCGCGCAAGGCGGCGATGGACAAATACCTGTGGCAGCCCAAGGACGGCATGTATCGCGATTACGACGTCGTGGCCGGCAAGCCCTCCCCCTATCCCTACGTCACCACGTTCTACCCACTTTGGGCTGGCGCGGCCTCGCCGGCGCAAGCGCAGGCCGTGCGCAAAACGCTGCCGGTGTTCGAACGCAAGGGCGGCTTGAGCATGGATAACCGGGCCGCCGGCGTGCAGTGGGGCGAGCCGTTCGGCTGGGCGCCGACCAATTGGCTGGCGGTATCGGGCCTGGACGCCTATGGCTTCCACGACGATGCCCGCCGCATCGCCGGCAAGTTCATGGCCACGGTGGATCAGGGGCTGGCGGACGACGGCACCATCCGTGAGAAATACAACATGGTCCTGGGCAACGCCGATGTAAAAGTCAGCGCCGGCTATAGCGAGAACGTGGTCGGCTTTGGCTGGACCAATGGCGTCTATCTGAACATGCAGGCACTCACTGCCGGCAGCGTGCAAACCACCCAGCCGACACCGGAGCATCAACCATGATCCGCCTGCTCGTACCGCTCATGCTGGTGATCGCCGGTGTAACCGCAGCGCAAGAGACCACACCGCGCGTGGAAGCCGATGGCACCATCCAGGCGCCGGCCGCCACGCTGCCCTACTCCGTGCTGGCCTCGCCCGAGGCGCGCCGGTTCTTTCCGCAGATGCTCGCCGCTGGTGGCAAGGCACCGCCCATCACGGCGCCCATCGAGCAGAGCCGTGCGTTCTACGACCAGCTCAACCGCGACCGCGCCGCCCGCATGGCCAAGCGTTATCCGGTGAAGACACACCACGACACCATCGCCGGCGTGGGCGTGGATGTCATCGAGCCTGCGCAAGGCATCACGCCGCGCAACCGCGAGCGTGTGCTGATCAACCTGCACGGCGGCGCGTTCCTGTGGGGTGCGCACAGCGGCGGGCTGGTCGAATCCATTCCGATCGCCAGCCTGGGACGCATCCAGGTGATCTCGGTGGATTACCGCCAGGCCCCCGAGCACGTGTTTCCCGCCGCCAGCGAGGATGTGGAGGCGGTCTATCGCGAGCTGCTCAAGCACCACAAGGCGACCGATATCGGCATCTACGGTTGCTCCGCGGGCGGCGTGCTTACCGGCGAAGCGGTGGCCCGACTGATCGACCACAAGCTGCCGGTACCGGGCGCCATCGGCACCTTTTGCGGCTCCCTGGTGAACATGGAAGGTGATTCGACCTACGTTGCACCGCTGCTCAATGGCGCTCCCGCGCCCATCCAGCCGTTGCGAATAGAGCAACTGCCCTACTTCAAGGGCACCAACGCCCGCGATCCGCGGGTATTTCCCGGACTGTCCCCCGCATGGCTGGCCCAATTTCCCCCCACGCTGCTGATTTCCGGCACGCGCGACATGGCCCTGAGCTCCGTGCTGCGCAGCCAGGCACTGCTTGACCAGGCCGGAGTGCCCACCGAATTGCACGTATGGGAAGGCATGTGGCACTCGTTTTTCTCCGACCCGGAACTGCCGGAATCGCAGGCGGCGTATACAGTTATCGTGAAATTCTTCGATCGCCACCTGGGCCATCCCGAGGCCGTCGTTCACTGAGTCCGGCGCGCTACGCAGTTTCAGACTTTGCCCCTTGCGTAGCGGACAGCTATCCTAGGCCGGCCCTCAGCCCATCGTGACGACATGAGCCAACAGACCGTTCTGGTCATTGACGACGAACGCGACATCCGCGAGCTTCTCACCATCACCCTCGGCCGCATGGACTTGCTGGTCGATGCGGTGGGTACCGTGTCTGAAGCCCGTCGCGCGCTCGCCGAGCGGCACTACGATCTGTGCTTCACCGACATGCGCCTCCCGGATGGGACCGGCCATGAGATCGTCGAGCTGATCTCGGCCGAGCATCCGGATACGCCGGTCGCCATGATTACCGCCTACGGCAACGTGGACGCTGCCGTCGGTGCGCTCAAAGCCGGCGCCTTCGACTTCGTTTCCAAGCCGGTAGACATTCAAATGCTGCGCCGTCTGGTGCGCACCGCGCTACGCCTGGCGGAAGAGAAGCGCAGCGGCCAGGGCGCCGCCAAGCCCGATGGACAGGAGCGCCTGATCGGCGAATCGCCGGCCATGCAGCAGGTGCGCTCCACCATCACCAAGCTCGCCCGCAACCAGGCGCCGGTGTACATCGCCGGCGAATCGGGGGTGGGCAAGGAGCTGGTGGCCCGACTCATCCATGAACAAGGCCCGCGCGCCACCGGCCCGTTTGTGCCGGTGAACTGCGGCGCGATTCCTTCCGAGCTGATGGAGAGCGAGTTCTTCGGTCACCGCAAGGGCAGCTTTACCGGCGCGGTGGGCGACAAGGAAGGCCTGTTCCAGGCGGCTCACGGCGGCACCCTGTTCCTGGACGAAGTGGCCGAGCTGCCGCTGCACATGCAGGTGAAGCTGCTGCGTGCGATTCAGGAGAAGGCCGTGCGCCCGATCGGCGCGCGCGAAGAAGTGCCGGTGGATGTGCGCATCCTCTCGGCCACGCACAAGAACCTTGCCGCGCTGGTCGAGCAGGGTCAGTTCCGCCAGGATTTGTTCTATCGCATCAACGTGATCGAGCTGCGCGTGCCGCCGCTGCGCGAGCGTCGTGGCGACGTGTCGCTGCTGTCCAGCTTCGTGCTGCGCCAGCTGGCCACCAAGAGCGGCGGCGCTATAGGCCGCCTGCTGCCGGCCGCACAACAGGCGCTGGAGTCCTACGATTTCCCGGGCAATGTGCGCGAGCTGGAGAACATCCTGGAACGCGCCATGGCGATGTGCGATGGCGACCAGATCGACGTAAGCGATTTGATGCTGCCGCAGCGCAGCCAGCGTGTGGGCGAATCGGCGCCCGCCATGGCCGCCGCACCGGCGATGCCTGGCGTGATGCCTGCTGCGCCGACACCGACCATGGCCCCGCCCAGCGCCGATGGCGGCCTTGACGATTACATCAGCAATCTCGAGCGCACCGCCATCATCAAAGCGCTGGAAGAATCGCGCTACAACAAGACCGCGGCGGCCAAGAAGCTGGGCATCACCTTCCGCGCCTTGCGCTACAAGCTCAAGAAGCTGGGCATCGACTGAAACGAAAAGGCCGGACGCAAGTCCGGCCTTTTCACTGGCGCCAACGTAACAGCGGACTCAGCCGCCCTTGGCCTTGCTCTTGTCCTTTTCCAGCAGCTGCAAGAGCTGGTCTGGCGTCACGTAACCGCCGAGCATGGTGCCGTCCTCGGAAATGATGGCCGGCGTGCCATTGACGCCCAGCTTGAGGCCCAGGTCGAACTCCTGCTTGACCGGATTGGTGCACGTGGCGGCCTTGGGCGTCTTACCCTCCTTGGCCGCAGTGAAGGCCGTCTTGCGATCGGCAGCGCACCACACGGACACCATCTCTTTATAAGTGTCGGTGCTGCCGCCCAGCGGATTGGTCACGCCTTCGCGCGGCCATGCCACGTACTCCACCGCGATACCGGCCTTGTTGAACTCGGCCATATGCTTGTGCAGCTCACGGCAATAACCGCAGGTGACATCGGTGAACACCGTCACGCGATAACGCGGGTTGGCGGGCGCGAACACGATGCGATCCGTTGCCGGCAGCTTGGCCAGCTCCGCCTTGCGGAATTCCGCCCAACCCGCATCGCTGAGGTTCTTCTTCACGCCGACGTCGATCAGGTCGCCGTTCACCAGGTACTTGCCATCGGCACTGACGTACACCAATTGGCCAGAGGCGATCACCTGGTAATAGCCAGGCATGGGCGCCGGCTTGATCGAGTCGATGCTGAGCCTGGGCTCCAGCGAGAGCACGGCCTTGCGCACCACGCTTTCCGGGCCGGTGGCGGCATCGTCCGGCGCAGCGCAGGCGTTGAGGGCGAACACGCTGAAGCACAGCGCCAGCAACCATTTCTTGGACATCACAAACCTCGTGGGTGCACGTTTCCGCTCGTCGGAAACGTTGGGGACAAGGCATTCTCGCATAGGCGACTGAACGGTTCCGTCGGGCCTTTGGCATGCCCGCTCACGGCCAATCACCCGCGCGGATGGTGCTGCGCGTGCAGCCGCTTGAGCCCTTCCTTCGCCACCAGGGTATAGATCTGGGTGGTGCTCAACGCGCTATGGCCCAGCAGCATCTGCAAGGCGCGCAGGTCAGCCCCGTGATTGAGCAAGTGCGTAGCGAACGAATGGCGCAGCACATGCGGGGAGATGCGCTTGGGCACGATGCCCACCTGCAACGCGTAGCGCTTCACCAGCGTCCAGAACATCTGGCGGGTCATGCCCTCGCCACGATTGCTCAGGAACAGCGCGGCCGGCTGGCGCCCCTTGGCAAGCGCCGGACGCGCCTGCGCCAGATACGCCTCGATGCGCTCGGCGGCAACTTCGCCGATGGGCACCAACCGATCCTTGCCGCCTTTGCCTGTCACGCGCACCACTCCCTGGCGCAGGTTCAGCGACGCCAGCGGCAACTCGACCAGTTCGGACACGCGCAGGCCCGACGCATACATCAGCTCCAGCATGGCGCGATCACGCAGGCCCAGGGTGCTGGCGCTGTCCGGCGCATCCAGCAGGCCTTCGATTTCGCGCTCGGCCAGCGCCTTGGGCAGGCTGCGCGGGGTCTTGGGGCGCTCGATCAACAACGTGGGATCGTCAAAACCCGGCTCGTTGCGCACCAGGAAGGCGTAGTAGCGCCGGAACGCCGACTGCCGCCGCGCCAGCGAACGCACCGCCACCGGCTGGCTGCCGTGATACGCCGACAGATGCTGGCGCTGCGCGGTGCGCAGGCTCAGGCCGCGCGCCGCCAGCCAACGGGCCAGGCCTTCCAGGTCGCGGCGATACGCATCCAGCGTGCGATCGGCGAGGCCATCTTCCGACCACACCCGTTCCACAAAGGCATCGATGCTGCGACGGTCCGCTTCGGTAATACTTGGGGTTTCATCCTGCATGGAAGCGATGCTCGCCGCGGGCTTCCTCGCGTGCAAGCTTTCCATCGACACGGGAATGCCATAGTGACCCCGCCACACGCCGCTACTACCGCGCCGATCTGCCCACTCTGGCGCCGACTGATCGCACTGGTCTACGACCAGTTGGCCGTGCTGGCCATCGTGATGGTGGTGGGCTACCTCTGCCAGCGACTCACGGGCGGCGGCGTGGTCACCGACGATGGCCATGTGCATATCGCCTGGTGGTACCAGCCGCTGCAAGGCGCGGTGATCTCGGCGTATTTCCTGGCCTCATGGCTGCGCGGGGGCCAGACCCTGGGCATGCGGCCGTGGCGCATTCGCCTGACCACGGGCAGCGGCCATGCGCTGTCCCTCTCGCAAGCCCTGGTGCGTCTACTGGTGGCGGCTGCGCCGCTGCTCCTGCTCGCCCTGGCGCCTTGGCTGGGCGTGCGGGGCGCGCTTTGGGCCGCGGCCATTGCGTGGGCGTTGTGGTTCGGCATGGCCGCCTTCGATCCGCGCCAACGCGCTCTACACGACCGTGTCGCCGGAACCGAGTTGCGCCGCCTGGGCTGACGCCACCACCAGACCACTACCGGACCAGATAAGACCAGACCAGTGAATCTAAGCAACTGATTCAAAATGGCCTGAGACGATGCGGCAGCGCAGCACGCGCCACCCAAACCGGGTAAGATATTGCCCTTCCGACGCCTCCGGTTCCGCCGCATGCTTTATCAGATCCACGAGTGGCAGCGTGCTTTCCTTGGCCCGCTGAGTCACTACGCCGAAGCCAGCGCCAAGATGTTCAGCGACATCACCAGCCCGCTCTCGCACCTGCCGGGTGCACCGCGACTGGCCGCCGGCTACGAGCTGCTGCATCGGCTGGGCAAGGAGTACGAGAAGCCCGCGTTCAACCTGCCGCAGGTCACCGCGCACGGCCAGGAAATCGCCGTGATCGAACGCGTGGTGCTGGATAAGCCGTTCTGCCAGCTCAAGCGCTTCAAGCGCTTCAGCGACGATCCGGACACCATCGAGAAGCTCAAGAACGATCCGGTGGTGCTGGTGGTGGCCCCACTGTCGGGCCACCACGCCACGCTGCTGCGCGACACCGTGCGCACCTTGCTGCACGACCACAAGGTGTACATCACCGACTGGGTGGATGCGCGCATGGTGCCGACCAGCGCCGGCCCGTTCCATCTGGACGACTACGTCGCCTACATCGAGGAATTCATCCGCTTCATCGGCGCGCGGAAGGTGCACGTGGTATCGGTGTGCCAGCCCACCGTGCCGGTGCTCGCCGCGGTATCGCTGATGGCCGCGCGCGGCGAAGAGACGCCGCTCAGCATGACCATGATGGGCGGACCGATCGAGCCGCGCAGCAACCCCACCGGCGTGAACAACCTCGCCACCACGCAGCCGCTGAGCTGGTTCAAGGGCAACGTGATCCATACCGTGCCGCCCAACTATCCGGGCAGCGGTCGCGAGGTGTATCCGGGCTTTCTGCAGCACGCCGGCTTCATCGCCATGAACCCGGGCCGCCACGTCAATTCGCACTGGGACTTTTACGAGAACCTGCTGCGCGGCGACGAAGACGACGCCCAGGCGCACCGCAAGTTCTACGACGAATACAACGCCGTGCTCGATATGCCGGCGGAGTATTACCTCGACACCATCGCCACCGTGTTCCAGCAATTCCTGTTGCCGCGCGGCCTGTGGGACGTATCGGGCGAGCGCGTGAAGCCCGAGGCGATCACCCGGACCGCCCTGCTCACCGTGGAAGGCGAACTGGACGATATCGCGGGCCTGGGCCAGACCGAAGCCGCACACGACCTGTGCAGCGGCATTCCCGCCGAACACCGTGCGCATCGCGTGGTGGAAGGCGCCGGTCACTACGGCATCTTCAGTGGCCGCCGCTGGCGCCAAACGGTGTATCCGCAGGTACGTGACTTCATCCGCAAGTTCGATCGGCGCGAAGCCTGAGCCGGCGCGCATAACGGCGGTGCAGGTCGAGCACCGTCGTCCCGCGCCCGCGCTCGACGGCTATGCCCGGCTCTCCAGGCACGCACCGTCGTGACCTGAAGGGCTTAAGCGAAGAAGCGGCGGAACGCCTCGATCACCCGCGTGACAGCGGCATCGTCCACGTCCAGATGCGTCACCAGCCGCAGCGTCGGCAAATAGCCGATGCTGATGCGCACCCCCGCGGTGCGCAGATGGGCGTCCAGATCGCGCAGCCGTTCGGCCGGCACATCGACGAACACCATGTTGGTAAAGTGGCCCAGCAGATGCACCCCCGGGATCTCGCCGAGCCCGGCCGCCAGCGTCGCGGCGCGCGCATGATCGTCGGCCAGGCGCGCCACGTGGTGCTCCAGCGCAAACTGCGCGGCCGCCGCCAGCATGCCGGCCTGGCGCCAGCCGCCACCGGCGACCTTGCGCCAGCGGCGCGCCTTGTCGATCAAGACCGCCGAGCCCACCAGCACCGAACCTACCGGCGCGCCCAGGCCCTTGGAGAAACACACCGACACGCTGTCGAACAAGCCGGCAATCTCGCGTGCCGGCACGCCGCTGGCCACGGCCGCATTGAACAAGCGGGCGCCGTCCAGATGGAAGCCCAGCCCACGTTCGCGCGCCCATGCCTGCGCGGCACGCAAATAGTCCAGCGGCAGCACACGGCCATGCCAAGTGTTTTCCAGCGCCAGCAGGCGGGTGCGGGCAAAGTGCGGATCGATCGGCTTGATGGCCGCCGCCAGCTTGTCCAGCGGCAGGGTGCCGTCGACATCATGCGCAATGGGCTGCGGCTGGATAGAGCCGAGCACTGCCGCACCGCCGCCTTCGAACTTGTAGGTGTGGGCATCGGCGCCGACCAGATACTCATCGCCGCGCTCGCAATGGGCCATCAACGCCAGCAGGTTGGATTGCGTGCCGGTGGGCACGAACAATGCCGCCTCAAAACCCAGTTCATCGGCCAGATGCTGCTGGAAGGCATTCACGCTGGGATCTTCGCCGTACACGTCATCGCCCACCGGCGCGTCCAACATGGCCGCACGCATGGCGAGGGTGGGACGGGTGACGGTGTCGCTGCGCAGGTCGATGGTTTCCACGGGGTTCACTCGGGCGAAAAGGCAAGCACGCAGCTTGCTTGCTCTGTTTCGCCATCGCAAGCCGCTGACGGCGCCGGGTCCATCGGCTAGCCTGTCACCACGGTGGCCGCCTGGACGGCCCATGGCCACGGGGGCTGCGGCATGTCGTTCCTGCGTCTGTACCTACGCGTCATCGGCCTGCTCGCGCCCGAGCGGCGCCTGGCGATCACCCTGGCGATCGCCAACCTGGCCCTGGCTGGCGTGTTCTTCCTCGAGCCGATGCTGTTCGGCAAGGTGGTGGATGCGCTGGCCGCCACGGGCGAGGGCCATGCCTCGCGTTATATCGCGCTGTGGGCGGCCGTGGGCTTGTTTGGCGTGGTGGCCAATGTGTGGGTGTCGCTGCACGCGGATCGACTGGCGCATCGGCGCCGGCTGGCGGCCATCGCGTTGTTCTTTGAACATGCGGCGGCGCTGCCACAGGCGTTTCATGGCGAATACCACACCGGCCGGCTAGGCCGCATCATGAACAACGGCGTGACCAATCTGTTCGGCCTGTGGCTGAGCTTTTTCCGCGAGCATCTGGCGACCTTGCTCTCCATCGTGGTGATGGTGCCGGTGGCCTTGTGGCTGAACTGGAAACTCGCCCTGCTGATGATCGCCCTGTTGCTGTGCTTCTCGATCTTCAACGCGGTCGCGGTGCAACGCACGCATAAGGCGCAGGGCGAGGTGGAGGAATTGCACCACGAAATCGCCACCCGCGCGGGCGACGTGTTCGGCAACGTCACGGTGGTGCAGAGTTTCACGCGCCTGGCGGCGGAGTCGCGCGCGCTGCGCGACATGATGGGTCGCGTGCTCGATGCGCAGTATCCGGTATTGCGTGGCTGGGCCATTCTGTCGGTGCTCAATCGCGCCGCCAGCACACTCACCATCGTGGCGATCTTTGCGCTGGGCGCCGCGTTGCATGCACGTGGCGAGATCAGCGTGGGCGGCATCGTGAGCTTCGTCGGCTTTTCGATGCTGTTGATCGGACGACTGGAGCAATTCGCCACCTTCATCTCCAGCATGTTCTTCCAGACGCAGTCGCTGCGCGATTTCTTCGCGGTGCTGGACCGTCGCCCCGAGATCGAGGACCAGCCCGGCGCCCTCGTGCTGCCGCGCGTGCGTGGCGAAGTGGTGTTCGAACAGGTGAGCTTTGGCTACGACCCGGTACAACCCGCGCTGCACGACCTGAGCTTTCGCGCGGCCCCAGGCAGCACGGTGGCGCTGGTCGGCCCCACCGGCGCCGGCAAGAGCACCGCGTTGAGCCTGCTCTATCGCGCCTACGATCCCAGCGCGGGACGAGTGACCGTGGACGGACATGATGTGCGTGATGTGACGCTGGAGTCGCTGCGACAGAATATCGGCGTGGTGTTCCAGGAACCGGGCATGTTCTACCGCTCGATCCTGGACAACCTGCGCGTGGGCAATCCGGACGCGGCGTTGGCCGACATCGAACAGGCCGTGGCTGCTGCGGAAGCGGCCGCCTTTATCGCGCGCAAGCCGGAAGGGCTGGCCACCATGGTGGCCGAACGCGGTCGCTCACTCTCCGGCGGCGAGCGCCAGCGCCTGGCCATTGCCCGCGCCATGCTCAAGGATGCGCCCATCCTGATCCTTGACGAAGCCACCAGCGCGCTGGACAACGCCACCGAGGTACGCATCCAGCGCGCCCTGGATCGCCTGACCCAAGGCCGCACCACCTTCGTGATCGCCCACCGCCTGTCCACCGTGCGCAACGCCGACCTGATCCTGGTACTGGATCAAGGACGGCTGGTGGAACAGGGGCGCTTCGACGAGCTGATCCGCCATGGCGGCCTGTTCGCGCGGCTGGCCGAAGATGGTCAGTTCGTGGCGGATGCGCAGTCGCACACGTCCGCTACGGACGAGTGAAGCCCGTTGCAGGAGCGCCGATGCGCGCTCCTGCCGGTTGCGCACGCTAACCGTGCTTGCGGAAGTACAGCCATGCAATGACCGCCAGGATCACCGCAGGCAACAGGTTGGCCAGCAGCGGCGGCACGCCGTAGACGGTGCCGAAGTTCACCATGGCCTTCTGCAGGAAGTACCAGCCGATGGCCAACAGCATGCCGATGAACATGCGCTTGCCCAGGCCACCCGAACGCAGCGTGCCGAACGAGAACGGCATGGCGCACAGCACCAGCACCAGCACGTTCAGCGGGTACAACGCGCGCGCCCAGAAGGCGATGGCGTATACGCCGGGGTTCTGCCCGTTCTGTTCCAGGTAGCTGATATTGCGGCGCAGGTCGCGCATGGGCAGGTATTGCGGCTGGATCACCGACTGCTCCAGCACCTGCGGATTGAGCCTGGAATCCCAGCGTTGGCTCGCCGCCGTGGTGCTGTGCGTACCCTGCTCATCCAACGTGGTGGAACGCACCTCGGCCATTACCCACTGGCGACCATCGTGCTCGGCCGTCTTGGCCCAGTCAAAGCGAGTGACCTGGCCATCCGGCGTCAGCGTGAACACGCGCACGTCGTGCAGCTGCACGGTGCTGTGCGTGCCGGTGCGATGCGCCATCCAGCCCTTGGCATTGATGATGCGATCGCCATCGCGCGCCCACAGGCCCGAAGAACCGCCCATACCCACGTTGTTGGTCTTCAGGCGCAACTGCATGGCCTGGGCCTGCTGGTCGCCCCACGGCGCCGCGGTTTCGCCCAGGATCACCACGCCTACGATCAGAATCGCCACCACGCCCACCGCGGATGCGGCGATGCGCAGCTTGGACAGGCCGCAGGCGCGCAAAGCGGTGATCTCGTTGGTGGAAGCCAGGCCGCCCAAGCCCAGCAAGCCGCCGATCAGCGCCGCGTTGCCGAACATTTCGTACAGGCGGCGCGGGAAGGTCACCAGCACGTAGACCACGGCGTTGGTCACCGTGTAACCGTTCTTGCCGACGTTGCCGAGCTGGCGCAGGAACTGCACCACCGCGTCGAGGCCGGTAATCACCAGCCATACCATCAGCATCGAGGCCAGCACCGAGGTGCCGACCAGCCAGTCGACGCGGCGGATGCGCAAGCTAGCCATCAGGCACCCGCCTTGCGCGGCTTGCGCTCGATGTATTGGCTACGGAACATCCAGGCGGCCATGCCAAACACGACAAAGGTCACTCCCCACATCGGGGCCGAGTGATGCCAGTGACCCTTGATGATCTGGCCGCGGCACAGGGCCAGCAGCAAGTAATAGAGATAGAAGGTAAGCACTGCCAGGAACATGCGGCCAAAACGCGGCTCACGCGGGCTCTGGCGCGACATGGGCAATGCGAGCGCCAACAGCACCAGGGTCATCGCCGGCGCAATGGTGCGCCAGGCGAACTCGGCGCGCGCGTCGGGGTTGTCCACGCGCAACAACGCCAGGGTGGTCAGCGAGTGCGCTGGATCTTCACTGTCGTCGTCGGACTGGATGCTGGACAGCGAGGCATCGTTGCGCTCGTACTGCATCTTGCGCCAGTTGTCCGCGCCCAACGGGATGTCGTACTGAAAGCCGTTCCACAACGCCAGGAAACGGCCGTTGCCGTCGGTCTCCTGATAAAGCTGGCCGTGCTTGCCGGTCACCAGCTTCACATGCGGCACGTTGTCCTTGCCGGTGCGCTCGGTGGCGATGAACGTGTTGCCCAACGTGCTGCCATCGCGGCTCAGGGCGTCCACGAAAATGATGCCCCCCTTGCCCGGCAGCTCGGTGAAACGACCGGCATCCAGGCCGGCGGCGATCACGGAGCGATTGGCCTCCGCCACCAACTGGTCGGAGGTGCGCGCCGCCCACGGACCCAGCCACATCGACACCAGGCCGACCAGGATGGCCACGCTGGCGCCCAGGATGGACATAGGGCGCAACAGGCCCGCGGCACCCATGCCCGACGAGGCCAGCACGTGCATCTCGCTTTCGCGATACATGCGGCCCAGGCCATTGAGCACGCCCAGGAAGGCAGCCAGCGGCAACAGGGTGGTGAGGCCATCCAGCATGTTCAGCCCCAGCACCTGGAACATCACGCTGGCGGGAAAGCTGCCGTTGGCAACCTGCTGAAGCACGTGCGCAAACGAGGTGCCGGCCATGATGGCCAGCAGCACGATCGCGGTGGCGGCGATGGTCTGCGCCAGCTCTCGGAGGAAATATCGATCGAGGATGCTCAGAACCAGCCCTCACGCACGCCGTGGCCCGCCCAGCCGGAACCGTCCCGGCGCGGGAAAAGACCGTCTAGTGTACGTGCTCTCATCCGGCTCATGGGGACAGATTCTCGACATGCGATAAGATGAAGGGCTCCGTGCCGCCCCCTTTGGGGACCGGCAAACCCCAAGTCTAGCCTGTCCGGGCCGTACCGGACCTTTCTGCAGGACATCTTCATGACTCTCCAGTTCAGCCTTGGCTCCGCCGCTCCCGAAACCGTCGAAACCCCCTGCGTGGTGGTCGGCGTCTATGAGAACGGTGTGCTCACCAGTGCCGCCGCTCGCGTGGACACCGCCGCGAACGGCGCCATCAAGCGCCAGGTCGAAAGCGGGGACATCAACGGCAAGGCCGGCACCACCGCCGTACTGTTCGCCCCCGAGGGTGTCGCAGCCAAGCGCGTGCTGGTGATTGGACTGGGAACGCAGAAGACCTTCGACGGTGCACGCTACCAAAAGGTCAATAACGAGGCAGCCCGCGCCCTGGGTCGCCTGCCGATCGACAGCGCCGTGTCCTTCCTCACCGAAGTGGACGTGCCCGGCCATGACGCCGCCTGGCGCGTGCGTACCGCCGCCCTTGCCGCCGACCACGCCGCCTATCGCTACACCGCTACGTTCAAGCCGCGCGAGAAGTCCGCGCAGCCGGAGCTGGCCGCCATGACCTTCGTCGCCAACGACGACGCCCAGGCAGGCCTGCAGCAGGCTGCCGCCGTGGCCGAAGGCGTGCGCTTCGCCCGCGAACTGGCCAACCTGCCGCCGAACATCTGCAACCCGGCCTACATCGCCACCCAGGCCGAACAGTTCGCCGCCGCGCACGACAAGGTGAACTGCACCGTGCTCGACCACGAGAAGATGGGCGAACTGGGCTTTGGCTCGCTGCTGGCGGTGGGCCGTGGCTCCACCAACAAGCCCAAGCTGGTGATCCTGGAATACAAGGGTGGCGTCGAGGGCGACAAGCCGTATGCCTTCGTCGGCAAGGGCATCACCTTCGACACCGGCGGCATCAGCCTCAAGCCGGGCCCGGGCATGGAAGAAATGAAGTTCGACATGGGCGGCGCCGCCGGCGTGCTCGGCAGCTTCGTGGCCACGGTGAAGCTGGGCCTGCCGGTGAACCTGGTGTGCGTGGTGCCGGCCGTGGAAAACATGCCCGACGGTGACAGCTACCGTCCGAGCGATGTGCTCACCAGCCTTTCCGGCCTCACCATCGAAGTGCTCAACACCGATGCCGAAGGCCGCCTGATCCTGTGCGATGCGCTTACCTATACCGCGCAGACCTTCCAGCCGAAGGTGCTGATCGACGCCGCCACCCTCACCGGGGCCTGCGTGATCGCACTGGGCAAGCACGCCAGCGGCCTGATGAGCAAGCACGACGACCTTGCCGCCGAGCTGATCGCCGCCGGTGAAACCACGCTGGATCGCGCATGGCGCCTGCCGCTATGGGACGACTACCAGGTGCAGTTGGAGTCGGGCTTCGCCGACGTCGCCAACATCGGCGGCAAGAACGCGGGCGCCATCACGGCCGGCTGCTTCCTTGCGCGCTTCACCGAAGGCCAGCGCTGGGCGCATCTGGATATCGCCGGCACCGCCTGGGACGAAGGTCGCAAGGGCCTGGCCACCGGTCGCCCGGTGCCGCTGCTGGTGCAGTGGCTGATCGACCGCAGCGCCGCCTAAGTCCATGCAGTGAGCCACGAGAGAGGGCCCCGGCCCTCTCTCCCTCCTCTCCACTCACAGCCGTCATCTCATGCCTCGCGCCGACTTCTATCTGATCGACAAGCCGCGCTTTCGCGAGCAACCGTTGTTGCTGGTATGCGAACTGGCCAAGCGCGCGTTCGCCGCGCAGCAGCCTTCGCTGGTGCTGGCCCGCGACTTTGGCCAGGCCGAAGCCATCGACGAGCTGCTGTGGGAGTTCGACCCGGATGGCTTCATCACGCATCAGCTGGCCGGCGACGACGACGACGAGTACACCGCCGTGCTGATCGTGCCCCCGGGCATCGAAACGGCCGATCGTCCTTTGCTGATCAACCTGCGCGAGGAATGCGCACCTGGCCGCTACGACCGCGTGCTGGAGGTGGTTGCCGCCGATCCGGCCGAGCGCGATGGTTCACGCACGCGCTGGACCGAGTACAAGCGACGCGGCTTCGAGGTCAACAAATTCGATATGTAAGCGCTGCGGCGCTCAGGCCGCACTGCCCGCCACGTCGATGACGTTGGCCAACTGGGCGCGAATTGCGTCCAACAACTGCTCACCCGTGAGCGGCTTGCGCAGGAAACCATCCATGCCGGCCTCGCGTGCCCGCAGTTCCTCATCGCCACCGGAGCGCGCGGTAATCGCCACGATTGGCATGCGATGGCCCGCTTCCTCGCGCTGGCGAATCAAGCGCGCAATCTGAAAGCCGTCGATACCCGGCAAATCCAGGTCCAGAAGCATCACATCGCACGGCGCCTGCGCCAGCTCGGCCAGAGCGGCCAAGCCGTTGGCTACGTAGCGCACCTGATGACCCACACGCTCGAGCAGCCCGCGTATCACCGCCGCCACGATGGGGTCGTCCTCCACCAGCAGCACATTCCATTGCTCGGACACATCGTCGTCGCCGCGCGCCAACGCCGGCGCCAGTGGCTCGTGCGCCACCGTCAAGGGCAGACATACGTGGAAACTGCTGCCGTGGGCCACCTTCGACTCCAGCTCGATGCTGCCACCCATCATGGCGACCAGCTCGCGGCAGATCGCCAGGCCCAATCCGCTGCCCGCGCGGCGCTGCGGGCCGGTGATTTGCTCAAAACGCTGGAACAGGCGTGCCTGACTGGATTCGGGAATGCCCGGGCCGGTATCGATGATGCTGAAGCACACGCCGTCGTCGGTACGCCGCACGCGCAAGATCACGCTGCCACGCTCGGTAAACTTCAACGCATTGTTGGCAAGGTTCAACAGCACCTGCTTGATGCGCAGCGCATCGCCGATCATGCGATGCGGTAATTCGTCGGGTATCTCCACCTGGAAACGCAGCCCCTTGGCGCGCGCCTGCCCCAGCTCCAACTGCGCGACATCGTTGACCAGGCCTACGGGATCGAACGGCGTGCATTCCAGCTCGAGCTTGCCGGCTTCGATGCGCGCCAGATCCAGCGCATCGTTGAGCAATTTGAGCAACATGCCGCCGGACCGCTGCATGGCCTCGGCGTACTCGCGCTGGGTATGACTGAGCGGTGTGCTGAGCAACAGCTCGGCCATGCCCATCACGCCGGTCATCGGCGTGCGGATCTCGTGGCTTAGCGTGGCAAGGAACTGCGTCTTGGCCGCGCTGGCCTGTTCGGCCATGCGACTGCGCTGCTCGGCCAACTGGATCTGGTGCCGCTGCGCCAGGCGACGGCGCCACGCCTGCAACCCCAGCCACACCAGTACGGCCGCCAGCGCCACATACATACACCAGGCCCACCAGCGCGCCCACGGCGGCGCTTGCACATGCAGGTGCAGCGGTTGCGGCAAATGCGTCCACACCCCGTCGGCACCCGCCGCCATCACCTCCAAGGTGTAATCGCCGGTACCCACGCCAGCGAAGTCGCGTTCGCCGCGGGTGCCCGTGTCGATCCAGCTGGTATCCACGCCCTTCAGGCGGAAACGGTAACGGTTGGCGGCGGGGTCCACGTACGAGAACACCCGCGATTCGACATTGAGGCCGCGATCCTTCCAGCCCAAGGACAGCTCGCCGGATGGCGGTATGACCAACTCGCGCTTTACCCCATCGCGCAAAACGCTGACGCGCGTGATCGCCAACGCGGGTGGCTTGAGCCTGGCGTCGATGCGATTGGGGTTGAAACCCATCACGCCGCCCAGTGTGGGTGCGTAAATGGTGCCGTCCGCCGTACGGCTGAAGCCGCGCAGGAACTCGCCATTGCTGAGGCCATCTTGCAGGCCAAGTTCATGGAAGCGATTGTTGCGTGGATCGAAGCGCCACAGACCGTCGCGACCGAATACCCACACGCGGTGATACTTGTCCACCGCCAGGTCGACCACGTTGATCGACGGCCAGCCATGCGCGGCATCGATCTTGTCATCGAGCGCCAGCCCGTCGCCGTCATAGTGGTAATGCTCCAGGCCATCGGGGCGGGCCATCCACAGGCCATCGTCGGTAAAGTCGAACGCGTCCACCGCCTTGTCGCCCGTTACGCCGGGCACCGGCTCGAAGGCGGAGTACTGGCGATTCAGCCGCATCATGCCGCCGTCGCTGGCGTACCAGAAGGTGCCGTTCTTGAGCGTGATCTGGCTGCCCCAGCGCGCCTTTTCCTGTGCATCGACAAACGGCACCGGCGTCACGGCAAGGGTGTCCTGATCCACCCGGAACAGACCTTCGCCGAAGGTGCGCGCATACAACTTGCCGTCAGGGCCGACCTCGACCTCCAGCGGGTGCTTCATGCCTTGCCCGCTCGCCTTGACCAGGTCGAGCTTGCCCTTGTCATAGCGGAACAAGGCGCCCTGCACGGTGATCCACAATCGCTGCGAGGGATCCTCGGTCAAGCCCACCACGTCACCGCGCAGCCCCGACAGCACGTGCTCGACCTCACCGGTGGCCGGCTTGAGCCGATCCACGCGACCGCGGCGCTCGCCCACCCAGATGGTGTCGCCACTGCCACGCGCCACCGCCGACGCCATCGAGTCCCGCAGGCTGCGTTCGTCGTCCGGCACGTGGGTGAAACGGCTCACGCTGTTCCAGCCGGGCGCCAGGTAACCCACGCCGCCATCGAGCAAGGCGATCCACAGGCCACCTTCGCTGTCGGACTGGATCTGCCATACCCAGGTGCCCGGCAGGTTGCCGTAGACCAGTGGTTGATCGGTTACCGCCTGAATCGGCCGGCCGGCGCCGTTCTGCAAATAAAGCCCGTGCTGCGTGCCCACCCATAGGCGCCCTGCCTGGTCACGCACGCTGCTGAGGATATTGGTTTCGGGCAGTTCGCCGGCACCGGCCTGCCGCGCGATATCGTCGGCGCCGATCAGGAACAGGCCATGCGAGGACGACACGCGAACCTGCGCGTCGTCGCCTTCGATGCGCCACGCATCGATCGGCTGATCCGGCGACTCGGTGTGGATGGTATGGATCGCACCTGCCGCATCGCGCCGATAGATGGCGTTCTCGCCACCGATCCACAGTTGGCCGCGCGGGTCCACGAACAGCGCGCCAACCGTGCCGACCGGACCGTTCTCCGGGCTGCTGATATCCACGTGATCGAAACCACGGCCATCGGGGCGCATGCGATCCAGCCCCTGCGCGGTGCCCACCCACAGCACGCCATCGGGCGTCTGCGCCATCGTCCAGACCTTGTCGCTGCGCAGGCTGGCCGGGTCGTTGGCGTCGTGCCCCCAATGCTCGAAGGTGTTGGAGCGCTCGTCGTAGCGGTTGAGTCCAGCCTCCAGACCGCCCGCCCAGAGCGAGCCGCTGCGGTCGAACACCAGCGCGGAAATGCCGTTGTTGAACAACGACCGGGCGTCGCCTTCCCCATGGCGGAGCACCTTAAAGCCCACGCCGTCATAGCGCGCAATACCGCCCTTGGTGCCAAACCACATGGCGCCATCGGGCGCCTGCACCACCGTGTAGACGCTGCTGCTGGGCAAGCCTTCGGCGGTGCCATAGCGGCGAAACTGCGGTGTGGGCAAGGCGGCCGTCGGCGCCGGTGCCGGCGCGGAGACAGGGCCAGCCACCGCGCCAGCCGGCACGGGCATGTTGGCAAACAGGAAGGCGCTGAGCAGCAAGGACGGCAGCATGGTCTCCCCCAAGACAGAGGATGATGCCAGAACGCGCGCAGCGGCCACAGGCTTTAGGCGGTATCGGCGCCTCCGCATCAAGGCTGCGTGAAAGGCGCGCCGTGGAAACAATCCGTTCCGGCATGGCGGCTGGCGCCTGCGTGGGCGTTCCTCCATGCTTCGCCCATGTCACATCTACGCCGGTTCAATCGATGGTTCTTCGCGCTGGCCTGCGCCTGGCTGCCGCTCGCGGCTGCGCACGCGGCGCCCACGATGTTCCGTTACGACACCACCCACAGCCAGATCCTTTTCAGTATCGATCACAACGGCTTTTCGCGTCCCTTTGGCCGACTGCATATCGCCCGGGGCTGGCTGCGCTTCGACCCGGACAACTGGAGCCAGTCGTCCACCGAACTGGACATCGACCTGGCCAGCCTGGACATGGGCGATGCCGAGTGGAACGCCGCCGTGCTCAAGCCCGCCTTTCTCGACAGCGCGACCGCACGCTATGCCCATTTCGTCAGTACCGCGGTGGAGCAGACCGACAGCACGCACGGCCTGCTCCATGGCAACCTCAATTTGCGCGGCGTCACCCGCCCGGTGACGGTGTCATTCACCTTCAATCGACTCGGTGCAACGATCTATGGCCTGCATACGGCCGTGGGGTTTTCCGCCACCACCCAGTTGCAGCGAGATGATTTCGGCATCACCGCCAATGCCAACTCGATCGGTCACAACGTCAGCATCTGGCTGGTGCTGGAAGCCATCGAGGATAAACACGACTCAACGAACAAGGAGCATCCATGAGCTTGCGCAGTAACGACCGCCAATGGGGCTCGGTCGCCAAATTCTTCCACTGGACCACGGCGTTGCTGATTCTCGGCAACGGTGTGTTCGGCCTGGCCATGGATCTGGCCAGTTCGCCTATGCAGAAGATCAATTGGCTGGCCCTGCACAAATCCATCGGCCTGACCGTGCTTGCCCTGTTCCTGCTGCGTCTGCTGTGGCGCATGGGCGATCGCCGCCCCGCTGAAGATCCCGCCCCGCGCTGGCAGCAACTGGCCGCGCACGCGGTGCATGGCCTGCTGTACCTGTTCATCGTGGCGTTGCCGCTGAGCGGCTGGTGGTTCAACTCCGTCGCCGGCAAGCCGTTGCAGTTCTTCAAGCTGTTCAACCTGCCCGCGATCGCGGCCGCCAACCCGGACATGCGCCATCTCGCGCACGGCATCCACGAAAAGCTGTTCTGGATACTGGTGGCGGTGCTGGTGCTGCACGTGGGCGGTGCGCTCAAGCATCACCTGTTCGATCGCGACAACACCTTGCGCCGCATGCTCCCCTTTAGCCGCGTGCGCGCCGATGCCACCTCCCAAGGAGACCGCACATGAAGAACCTCGCTCCCGCGCTTTTCAAACCTCGTTTGATCGCGCCCCTGCTGCTCGCCCTGGCGCTGCCGGGCCTTGCCAGCGCCGCCGAATACACGGTGCAGCCGGCCGGCAGCAAACTCGGCTTTACCAGCAGCTTCCAGGGCCAGGCGTTCGACGGCAGCTTCAGCAAATGGACCGCCGCCATCAGCTATGACGCCGCCAAGCTCGCCAGCTCCAAGTTCGATGTGGAAGTGGATCTCTCCAGCGCAAAAACCGGCGACAACGATCGCGATTCCGCCCTGCCCGGCGCGGACTTCTTCAACGTGGCGAAATTCCCCAAGGCGCATTTCGTCACCACCGGCTTTCGCCAGAACGGCGCGCAGGTAGTGGCGGACGGGAACCTCACCCTGCGCGGCGTGACCAAGCCCATAAGCCTCAACGTGAGCTTCAAACCGCAGGGCACGGGCGCCACGCTCGATGTCACCGGCTCCGTGAAGCGCCTGGATTTCGGCGTGGGCGGCGGCGAGTACGCCGATACCTCGGTAATCGGCGCCGAGGTGAAGGTGAACGCGCATCTGGTGCTTAGCGCCAAGTAAGCGCCAGAGACGGATGCGCCGCGCGCAAGGCGTGGCGCATCCCGCAACTTTAGAAGCGCGCCGCCTCCTTCGCAGGGAAGATGCGCGAAATCGATGCAGCCTAACGCGATGTGTGATTACGCACCGATCCACGTCCACACGACCTGGTTTTCCTGCGCCGCGCTGGGCAAGCCGAACTTGAGTACGGGCCGCCCGGCCTCCATGCGCGTGGGCCGCACCTGCGCATGGAAGTACTCGGGCGCCCCAGCGGCAACGTGGGCAGCCAAGTGCCACTGCGCGGACAGCGCTCGCCCGGTCGAACGGTCATCTGGGCGTCCCCGTACGCCTCCCAGCGCCAACCGGTGGCTTCGCCGACGCGGCTCGTGCCC
>NZ_JAELTT010000198.1 GCF_016428975.1 Dyella sp. ASV21 | reverse complement strand
CCCCCCCCCCCCCCCCCCCCCCCCCCCCCCCCCCCCCCCCCCCCCCCCCCCCCCCCCCCCCCCCCCCCCCCCCCCCATTTTCCCACCCACACGCCGCCAAACGCGATTCGGTCACGGGTCTCGTGGGCTCGGAGATGTGTATAAGAGACAGGTGAAGCACGAGACGCGATTCCATTTTGCGGACGCACCGCGATCCGAATCCACGTCGCCTTACGAAATCGACGTGGCCGACGTCTTGCCCGCCATCGCGCCTGTCTCTTATACACATCTGACGCTGCCGACGACAACGTTCGGGTGTAGATCTCGGGGGTGGCCGTGTCATTAAAAGAGGGGGGGGGGGGGGGGGGGGGGGGGGGGGGGGGGGGGGGGGGGGGGGGGGGGGGGGGGGGGGGGGGGGGGGGG
>NZ_JAELTT010000197.1 GCF_016428975.1 Dyella sp. ASV21 | reverse complement strand
CCCCCCCCCCCCCCCCCCCCCCCCCCCCCCCCCCCCCCCCCCCCCCCCCCCCCCCCCCCCCCCCCCCCCCCCCCCACAATTTTCAAGACTACCCCGCCAAACGAGATTCGGTCACGGGTCTCGTGGGCTCGCCCCCCCCCCCCCCCCCCCCCTGTTCCGCAAGGGCGGCGACATCACCTTCCTGGTGGAAGAGATGAAAGCCGTGTTCGACCCCCGTGGCGGACGATACAGCGGGATCGTTGGATACGGACCTGTCTCTTATACACATCTGACGCTGCCGACGACAACGTACGGGTGTAGAGCTCGGGGGGCGCGGTATCATGAAAAAAGGGGGGGGGGGGGGGGGGGGGGGGGGGGGGGGGGGGGGGGGGGGGGGGGGGGGGGGGGGGGGGGGGGGGGGGG
>NZ_JAELTT010000196.1 GCF_016428975.1 Dyella sp. ASV21 | reverse complement strand
CCCCCCCCCCCCCCCCCCCCCCCCCCCCCCCCCCCCCCCCCCCCCCCCCCCCCCCCCCCCCCCCCCCCCCCCCCCCCCCCCCTGACACCGCGCCCCCCGAGATCTACACCCGAACGTTGTCGTCGGCAGCGTCAGATGTGTATAAGAGACAGCCCATCTGGAGCGGGACGCTGTCCTTTGGACTGTTGAATGCTCCGGTGTCGCTGATGTCCGCCGAGCGTAGTGTCGATCTTCATTTTCGTATTCTCGACCTGTCTCTTATACACATCTCCGAGCCCACGAGACCCGTGACCGAATCGCGGGTTGCGGGGGGTGCGGGGGAAAGGGGGGGGGGGGGGGGGGGGGGGGGGGGGGGGGGGGGGGGGGGGGGGGGGGGGGGGGGGGGGGGGGGGGGGGGGGGGGG
>NZ_JAELTT010000195.1 GCF_016428975.1 Dyella sp. ASV21 | reverse complement strand
CCCCCCCCCCCCCCCCCCCCCCCCCCCCCCCCCCCCCCCCCCCCCCCCCCCCCCCCCCCCCCCCCCCCCCCCCCCCCCTATTTCCACCCCCCCGCCGCCACACGAGATTCGGTCACGGGTCTCGTGGGCTCGGAGATGTGTATAAGAGACAGGCCTGCTGCTGTGGACCCTGTTAGGTGCCGTGTTGGTGGTGGGCGTGGTGTCCTTCTATCAGTTTCGCGCAGCATTGCGCGGGGAGATTGCGAGGAACCCTGTCTCTTATACACATCTGACGCTGCCGACGACAACGTTCGGGTGTAGATATCGGTGGTCGCCGGATCATTAAAGAAGGGGGGGGGGGGGGGGGGGGGGGGGGGGGGGGGGGGGGGGGGGGGGGGGGGGGGGGGGGGGGGGGGGGGGGGGG
>NZ_JAELTT010000194.1 GCF_016428975.1 Dyella sp. ASV21 | reverse complement strand
CCCCCCCCCCCCCCCCCCCCCCCCCCCCCCCCCCCCCCCCCCCCCCCCCCCCCCCCCCCCCCCCCCCCCCCCCCCCCTCTTTTTCACCCACACGCCGGAAACCGAGATTCGGTCACGGGTCTCGTGGGCTCGGAGATGTGTATAAGAGACAGCCGTCGGAGTTGTCGGTGTATTCGCGTGAACCCTGGCCATGGGCTCGCCCACTCACCCCATCACCACGGCTTGCTACAAATCCTGGACGGCCACCTACCCTGTCTCTTATACACATCTGACGCTGCCGACGACAACGTTCGGGTGTAGATCGCGGTGGTCGCGGTCTCGTTGAAAGGGGGGGGGGGGGGGGGGGGGGGGGGGGGGGGGGGGGGGGGGGGGGGGGGGGGGGGGGGGGGGGGGGGGGGGGGG
>NZ_JAELTT010000193.1 GCF_016428975.1 Dyella sp. ASV21 | reverse complement strand
CCCCCCCCCCCCCCCCCCCCCCCCCCCCCCCCCCCCCCCCCCCCCCCCCCCCCCCCCCCCCCCCCCCCCCCCCCCCCCTTTTTACAAGCACAAGCCGCAAACCGAGATTCGGTCACGGGTCTCGTGGGCTCGGAGATGTGTATAAGAGACAGGTTCTAGCACTTCGAGAACGAGGACCGTGAGGATATTTCGGTCATCGAGCTCGGCCGTCAGGTGGAGAGCTGGATGAGGGATGCCGGCTATGGCTCGGCCTGTCTCTTAAACACATCTGACGCTGCCGACGACCACGTTCGGGTGTAGATATCGGTGGTGGGCGTATCATTAAAAGCGGGGGGGGGGGGGGGGGGGGGGGGGGGGGGGGGGGGGGGGGGGGGGGGGGGGGGGGGGGGGGGGGGGGGGGGG
>NZ_JAELTT010000192.1 GCF_016428975.1 Dyella sp. ASV21 | reverse complement strand
CCCCCCCCCCCCCCCCCCCCCCCCCCCCCCCCCCCCCCCCCCCCCCCCCCCCCCCCCCCCCCCCCCCCCCCCCCCCCCTTTTTAAACCCACACGACGCAAAACGAGATTCGGTCACGGGTCTCGTGGGCTCGGAGATGTGTATAAGAGACAGGCTACATGCTGGCCGAAGGCCGCCTGGTGAACCTGGGCTGCGCCCACGGCCACCCGAGCTTCGTCATGTCCAACAGCTTCTCCAACCAGACGCTGGCCCCTGTCTCTTATACACATCTGACGCTGCCGACGACAACGTTCGGGTGTAGGTCTCGGTGGTCGCCGTGTCAGTGAAAAGGGGGGGGGGGGGGGGGGGGGGGGGGGGGGGGGGGGGGGGGGGGGGGGGGGGGGGGGGGGGGGGGGGGGGGGGGG
>NZ_JAELTT010000191.1 GCF_016428975.1 Dyella sp. ASV21 | reverse complement strand
CATCCAGCGGCGCTTTGTAGATACCAACGCCTACATAGTTCTTCTCTTGAGGGCTTGAGGTGTCGCCGACGCTTAGGCTTGCGACACCTTGATCATCTACCGAAAGCGCCTTCCCTCCATGCTCCCGATCACCACTCCAGTAAAGAGAGAATGCTGCAGTTGCTGTAGTGCTTGCCGGGGACGTCTCAACTGGCTCGCTGGCGCTTAAGCTTGGCGCCAGCCATGCATTTGACGAGAGTGCGAGCAAGCCCAAAAGCATTTGCCGACATACGAGCCTCTTGCGTCCCCTCATGGAGACAGCCACACCCAACGTACACGTGCTTCTTCGTGAGGATTGGCATAGCCCACGGCAGGCAGTAGTTCGCCGCGCTGACAGGTGACGATGGTGTCGGCGTTCGGGCTAT
>NZ_JAELTT010000190.1 GCF_016428975.1 Dyella sp. ASV21 | reverse complement strand
TGCCGCTGGTGTCCTGGTCGGGCTGGGTGCCGGAGAGAAACGGAAGGCTGATCAACATCCTGTCGTCCTTGATGGCATGGCTAGTCGGAGAGTCCGGCGGCGTGGGGCGCAGCGTCTGGCGGAAGCCCTGGCACGGGGTTGCTCAGGAGTTGGCTGACATGTGTGCCTGTGGCATTGGTACTTTCGACCTCTCCTTTCAGGTGAATCTGCAGGCCCTCGATGGTGACGCCGCTTTCGTCGAGCACGATGCTTCCGCCCGGGCCGTGGATGATGGCCTTTTCACCGGCACGTAGTTCATAGCGCTGCGTCTGCCGCTCGATACGCTGCCCGGCGTGCAGCGTGTGGTGTCCCTGCACGGTGGCTTGCACATGCCCGCCGACCTCGACGGTGTGGTTGGCGGCGATC
>NZ_JAELTT010000189.1 GCF_016428975.1 Dyella sp. ASV21 | reverse complement strand
CCCCCCCCCCCCCCCCCCCCCCCCCCCCCCCCCCCCCCCCCCCCCCCCCCCCCCCCCCCCCCCCCCCCCCCCCCCCCCTCTCTAATGCTACGGCCACCACCGAGATCTACACCCGAACGTTGTCGTCGGCAGCGTCAGATGTGTATAAGAGACAGACGCATCGCGACCGGCGTAACGTGCCGCCGAGCCCAGCGCCTCTTCGATGCGCAACAGCTGGTTGTACTTGGCCCCGCGGTTTACGCGCAGGAGGCATCCGCCCCCTCAGGCTCCACCGGTCAATGCAAGGACTGTCTCTTATACACATCTCCGAGCCCACGAGACCCGTGACCGAATCTCGGATTGCGTCGTCTGGGGGGAGAGGGGGGGGGGGGGGGGGGGGGGGGGGGGGGGGGGGGGGGGGGGGGGG
>NZ_JAELTT010000001.1 GCF_016428975.1 Dyella sp. ASV21 | reverse complement strand
CAACGCCTGGGCATGCGCAATTTCATGGACGAACTGCGCGGCGCCGGCGTCGACACCGGCGGCCCCGCCGCCTTTCATCCGCGCGACAAGCAAGCCTTCGCCAATCAGCTCGATCGCTGGCTAACGCGCCGTCGACAGGCGCGCTGAAGCACCGCTACAAGCCGCGCTCATCCAGATGCGCGCGTCGCGCGGCCACCTGGGCCAGGATCGACCAGTCCACATTCTCATCGCCTGCCGACAAAGCCTCCAGCAAGCTGTCGCGCAACAAGCCCGCCAGCGGCAATGGCACACGCGAAGCATCGGCCGCCGCCAGAGCGAGGCCAATATCCTTGTAGCCCAATGGCAGGGCAAAGCCCGCTGGCGTGTAGCGTTGCTCCGCAATCAGCTTGCCATAGCCCTGATAGGCCGGCGCCGCAAACAAGGTGCTGGTCATCACCTCGAGGAAGTCCGCCGCACTCACCCCGTGCGCGCGAGCAAGCGCGGAGGCCTCCGCCATGCTCTCGATAGCGGCGCCAAGCATGAAATTGCCGGCGATCTTCACCACGTTGGCGCGCTCCGGCGCCTCGCCCAATGGCCAGATGCGGCTACCCATGGCGTCCAGCAGCGGGCGCACGCGTTCGATCACCGCAGGCTTGCCCGCTGCGAGAATGTTGAGCTTGCCGGCCGCCGCCACATCAGGCCGACCGAATACCGGCGCAGCCACGTACTCCAGGCCATGCTGCGCATGGGCTTGCGCCAATTCGCGCGCCAGCGCCAGCGAGATGGTGGCGTGATTGACGTGGATGGTGCCCTTGTCCATGCCGCTGAGCAGATCGCCCGCAAAGAAGATGTCACGTGCGGCCTGATCGTTGGCCAACATGCTGAACAACACTTCGCCCTGCGCCGCACGGTCGGCGCTACGCACCGCCTTGGCACCCAATGACACCAGCGGCTCAGTCGCACCGGGGGAGCGATTCCACACCGTTACCTCATGCCCGGCCTTGATCAGGTTGCTGGCCATGGCGCTACCCATGGCGCCCAAGCCGATAAACCCTACTTTCATTCGTGCCATCTCCAGAACGCGAAAGATGCCCAGTGGAACATGCGATGCGTTCAATGCGTGCGAAATGGCCGCTACGCCACTTCGCCGGCGGCGCGGCCCGATGCCCACGCCCACTGGAAGTTGTACCCGCCCAGCCAGCCCGTGACGTCTACCACCTCACCGACGAAGAACAACCCCGGCACCCGCTTGGACTGCATGGTCGCCGACGACACACCGTCGGTATCGATGCCGCCCAAGGTTACTTCCGCCGTTCGATAGCCTTCGGTACCACTCGCCACGATCGGCCAATCATGCAACTGCGCGCCGATACTGGCCAATTCGGCCTCGCGGTACTGGCGCATCGGACGGCTCTCGAACCACAACTCGCACAAGCGCTGCGCCAGTCGACGCGGCAGGATGTCGGCCAGCACGTTCTTCAGCTCCGCCGCGGGGCGCGCGCCGCGCTGCGCCTGCAGCCACGCCGCCGCCTCCAGCTCCGGCAGCAGATCGATGCGCAAATCGTCGCCCGGCTGCCAATACGAGGAAATCTGCAGGATGGCCGGCCCGCTTATGCCGCGATGGGTAAACAGCATCCCGGCGCGAAAACCGCGCTTGCCTACCATCGCCTCCACCGCCGGCAAAGCCACACCGGCCAGATCCTCATAGCGCTCCTGATGCTTGCCGCTGAGCGTGAGCGGCACTAGACCGGCCCGCGTGGGCAGCACGTTGTGGCCGAACTGGCGCCCCAGCTCATAACCCCAGCCGGTAGCGCCCATGCTGGGAATGGACAGGCCGCCGGTGGCGACCACCAGTGAGGTGGCGTGCACTTCCCCGCGCGCGGTGAGCACGCTGAAGCCTTCGTCGGTCTTGCGCACACGCTCCACGCCACAACTGGTTTCGATGCGTACGCCAGCGGCCGCGCATTCATCCAGCAGCATGCGCACGATCAGCTTGGATGAGTCGTCGCAGAACAGCTGGCCGAGCTCTTTCTCGTGATACGCGATGCGGTGCTTTTCCACCAGCGCGATGAAGTCCCAGGGCGTGTAGCGGGCCAGCGCCGACTTGGCGAAATGCGGGTTCGCCGAAAGGTAGCAGCCCGGCGTTACCCCGAGATTGGTGAAGTTGCAGCGCCCACCGCCCGACATGAGGATCTTCTTGCCGACCTTGTTGGCATGATCGACCACCAGCACCTGGCGACCACGTTGCCCCGCCGTGATGGCGCACATCAGCCCGGCCGCGCCGGCACCGACGATGAGTACATCCACTTTCACCCGCGCACCGCCATCATGACCCGCTCCTTCCACATAAGTGGGGCATTATCCGCCAGAAGGCGCCACATCGCTTAAAATCGCCCCTTTCATTCTCTGGACTGCCACCATGCCCTCCTTTGACGTCGTTTCCGAAGTCGATAAGCACGAGCTGACCAATGCCGTGGATCAGGCCAACCGCGAGCTTGCCAATCGCTTCGACTTCAAAGGCTCGGATGCCAAATTCGAGCTGGACAAGTTCGTCATCACGCAGAGCGCGCCCAGCGAGTTCCAGCTTGAGCAAATGCTGGATATCCTGCGCGGCCGCCTCATTTCGCGGAAAATCGACGTCCTTGCGCTCGAAGTGGGCGATGCCGAAACCAACCTGGGCGGCGCGCGCCAAAAGATCACCGTCAAGCAGGGCATCGAACAGCCGATCGCCAAAAAGCTGGTCGCCACGCTGAAAGAAGCCAAGCTCAAGGTCGAGGCGCAGATCAACGGCGACAAGCTGCGCGTCACCGGCAAGAAGCGCGATGACCTGCAGCTCGCCATGGCGGTGCTGCGCAAAGCCGAAGTGGAGCTGCCGCTGCAGTTCGACAACTTCCGCGACTGAGTTCCCACGGGGCGTTATCCCGGCGCCTGCCGGGATAACGCTAGGCGGCCAGGCCAGCCGCGATATTCACGCTGATCGCGATGATGAAGACGTTGAAAAAGAACGCAATCACGCTGTGCAGCAAGGCCACGCGACGCAGATAGCGACTGGTGATCTGCACATCGGAGACCTGAAAGGTCATGCCGATCACGATGGCGAAGTAGGCAAAATCCCAGTAATCGGGCTGCTCGGTGCCGGGGAAGTCCAGCCCTTCGTGCTGCTTTCCAAAGTCCCCGTAGTAGCCGTGCGCGTAGTGCATGGCGAACATCACGTTGAGAAACAGCCACGACAGCACAATGCTGGCAGCGGCTACCAGCAGGGCTTGCACACCGCCACCCTTGGCCGCGCCCAGCTCGGTGGTCAGCGCCAGCGCCACCACGCCGATCAGGGCCAATCCGGTCCACAACACGCCCCAGCGGCCGGTGTCCTGCTTGTGGGCCTGGGTCTGCATCAACTCCGGCGTCTTCGTCTCGTTGAACAGCATGGCCAGGGCCGACAGATAGATCAGCACACCCAGATCGAAAGCCAATAGCAACGCCTTGGCCGGCTTTATCGCAAAGCCCTGCCATAACGCCACTCCCACCACCAGAAAGACGATGGCGGATACGGCCAGCCGCGGTCGTGCGCGCAGGTTGCGAAAAGGAATCCAGCGCTGTGGCGCACCGGCGGCCATGGGGGTTTTCTCCGTGGGTGCGCTCATACGGCGATCTTGGCGTAAAGCGTAGGGGGCATCATCGAGGCGCAGTCTCCAGTGACCCAAAGCCGGGCCTGGAGCATCTTAATGCGAATGGGACCCCACTCAGATATGCAGGTCGGCGTACTCGGGATGGCGGGTCATCCAGATCTCGGAATAGGAACATGCCGGGTCGACTTTCCAATGTTCGGCGCGTGCCTTGTCCAGCGCGGTACGGACGAGGTTGGATGCAATACCGCGACCACCCACGGCGGACGGCACAATGGTGTGGGTGATCGTCATGACGCCGTTGTCGAGCTTGTAATCGAGCACGCAAGGCACGCCATCGACCTTGACTTCGAAACGGTGGGCGCGTGTGTTGTGGCTGATCTCGGCGGACATGAAACGCTCCCGCAGGCGGTCGAGGGCGCGCAAGAATAAAGCATACGAGAGCGAACCCAGCGTGAAGAATGCATCAGTTCAACGTCGCGTTTCGTGCATACATGAGTCGCCACACTGGCCACACGCACACGACACGAAGACACGCGCACAGGTAAGGAATCTCTCTTACGACCACCATGCAATGGCTTGGCTGACGTTCACAGCATGTCATCCGCGTCCGGCCTGATGCGTTCGGTGTTGGACGGTGCGTTCGTGCACCGCTGCAAACGCAGGGTAGGTAGTGAAAATCACCTGGAACCGACGTCACTTTTTACAGGCATGCCTGAGTGGCGTAGCCTCATTGCCTTTCGCGCGCATGGCCCGCGCACTGCCTGATGGGCGAACCGCCTGTCGCCTCAGTCCGGAACAAACCGAGGGTCCGTATTATTTGGACCGCGCGCTGCTGCGCCATGACATCACCGAAGGCAAGCCGGGGCTTGCGCTGCAACTGCGCTTTGAGGTGCTGGATAGCCGTACTTGCCGACCGCTCAGCGATACCGCGCTGGAGATCTGGCACTGCGATGCGCAAGGCCAATATTCGGGCTTCACCGGCGCATCGACGGTTGGCCGCGGCATGGGTCCGCCACCGCCCGGACCGCCGCCGCAAGGGAGGCCGCCCGGACTCCGCCCACGGGAGCCGGTCGCGGACACGGTGCGTCGCCAAAGAGCGTTGCCACCGATGAGCTCACCTTTCTGCGCGGCGTACAGATCGCCGACACACGCGGTCAACTCGCGTTCCGCACCATCTTCCCGGGCTATTACCCGGGTCGTTGCAACCACATCCATCTCAAGCTGCATGTGGGCGGAAAGACGCAGGACGGGCATTACCGCGGCGGCCACGTGGTGCACACCGGCCAACTGTTCTTTCCGGAAGCAGCAAGCCTCGCCGCGATGGCGCAAGCCCCCTACCCGCGCCAAGGCACTGCGCGTACCACGCTGACGGAGGACAACGTCTACCTCACCCAGCAAGGCAGCGGCTCCATCGTCGCCCTCGCGATGGAAAACGGCGTGCAGGTAGCGCGACTCACCCTCGCGGTAGATCCCACGGGACATACGCGCGAAGGACAAGGTTGAAGGCCCTCGCGCGTCGCTCAGCAAGCCGCTGCGGCGCGCGCCGGATGTACTCGCGATAGATCCAGCGCGCGCCGGGTGCGCACAGCGCGGGCAAGCTGCTCCAGCACGCCGACACTGGCGTCCCAGCCGATGCAGCCATCGGTGATGCTCTGTCCATAACGCAGCGGCTTGCCAGGCTCAAGATCCTGGCGCCCAGCCACCAGATGGCTCTCCACCATCACGCCGACAATGCGACGCTCGCCACCAGCCAACTGCTCGGCGATGGCACCGATCACGGCGGGTTGGTTTTCGGGCTGCTTGCTGCTGTTGGCGTGACTGGCATCGATCATCACGCGCTCATCCACGCCCGCACGCGCGATCGCGGCGCATGCCGCCTCAACACTGGCGGCATCGTAGTTGGGTGTCTTGCCGCCGCGCAGGATCACGTGGCAATCCGTGTTGCCGGTGGTGGCCGCGATGGCCGTCTGGCCATCCTTGGTCACCGCCATGAAATGGTGTGGCTGGGAGGCCGCCTGCACCGCGTCCACGGCGATTTTCACGTTGCCGTCGGTGCCGTTCTTGAACCCCACCGGGCACGACAGGCCCGACGCCAGCTCGCGATGAACCTGGCTTTCGGTCGTGCGCGCACCAATGGCGCCCCAGGCCACCAGGTCGGCGATGTATTGCGGCGTGATCATGTCGAGAAACTCGCAGCCGGCCGGCACACCACGCTCGTTGATGTCGCGCAACAAGCCACGCGCCAGGCGCAGGCCCTTGTCGATCTGGAAGCTGCCATCCAGGTCCGGGTCATTGATCAGGCCCTTCCAGCCCACCGTGGTGCGCGGTTTCTCGAAGTAGACGCGCATGACAATTTCCAGTTCGCCCGCATGCAGCGCGCGCAGTTCGGCGAGGCGTTCGGCATATTCCAGCGCGGCGCGCGTATCGTGGATCGAGCACGGACCGATCACGACAGCGAGACGGTCGTTGCGTCCAGCAAGAATCTGGTGCAGCGCTTCACGCGAGCTGGCGACCGTGTGCGCTGCGCGTACGCTCATGGCGTGATCGCACATCACCTCGGCCGGGGTGCTGAGTGTGGTGATGGCGCGAATGCGCAAATCGTCGGTGGTCGGGTTCACGGGGATCTCCTGGTGGGGTTCCACTCGCGACCATGAAAAAGGCCGCCAGTGGTGGCTGGCGGCCTTTTGGGAATGGTGTCTTGTCGTTATGACAGTCGCTACCAACCCTCCGCCAGCGGCATCGGATAGCCGTAAAACCAAAAATACTGGCGGGCGGTGTGGTTGGTCATGGCGATAAGAGATAACACAGGCTTTTCGCGCTTGCAAAGGATGCATTTGTAACCAAGCGCTACACTGCGCGCATGCCTTCACCCTGGACCTTGCTCACCCGCCCCGCCCGCGAACCGATTCGCCGCTGGGTACTCAGCGCCTTTCCGCGCGGCGGCGGCGGCCATGTCGATTACGACCACCCACTGGGCGATCCCGGCTTGTTCGGTCCCGACAGCGCCACGTGGCGCGTGCATGCGGACTTTCCCGGCATGCTTGCCGGCGGTCTGGCGGCCTTGATGTTGCAGACCCTGCATCCTCGCGCGCTCGCCGGCGTGTGGGACCATTCGAACTTTCGCGATGACCTCGTCGGCCGCCTGCGTCGCACGACCTCCTTCGTCAGCGGCACCAGCTATGCGCCCAGCGCGCAGGCGCAACAGTTGATCGAGCGGGTCAAGACGATTCACGCGCAGGTGCGCGGCGTGACCGAGGATGGCCGTCCATACGCGGCGGACGACCCGGAACTGCTGACCTGGGTGCACGTGACCGAGGCGTATAGCTTCCTGCAGGGCTACCGTCGCTACAGCCACATCGCCCTGCCCGCGGGTGCCGCTGACCGTTACTACGACGAAGCACGGCGCGTAGCCGAGGCGCTGGGCGCACGCGATGTACCTGCCACCGAAGCGCAGATCACCAGCTACTTCCGGCGCATCCGTCCGGAATTGGCGTTCAGCGCGCGCTCGCGCACCGTGCTCGATGTACTGGCGCGCGTGCGGCTGCCCGTACCCATCGCCGGTCTCTCTCGCGACGTGTTCCTGCAGGCAGGCGCCGCCCTGCTCCCTGCCTGGGCGGACACCCTGCTCGGCCGCTCGTCGCTGCAACGCGCCCAGGCCGGCCTCGCCGCGCGGGCGCTGTGGTCGGTGGCGCCGGTGTTCCGCGCCGCCTTGCACGATGGCATCGCCGCCCGAGCCTGCGCTCGCATGGGCGTGGCGGCCGACGCGCTGGAGCGCTGGAGCTAGGGATGCCAATCGGCTAACGTCGCCCGCATCGGAACGTCAGGGGGCCAAGGTGGCGACGCTCATTCCAACCCGTAATAGTTGCCTGCCGCGCATGACCAGCGGCGAGAAGCGCTTGTCCGAGCGCCTGGAGCAGAAGCTCGAGGAAGACTACCTGCTGTGGTACGACGTGCCGATCGGCCCGCGCCAGCGCCACCCCGACTTTATTGTGTTCCACCCGCGCCGCGGCTTGCTGGTGCTGGAGGTGAAGGACTGGAAGCCCGGCACCATCCAGCACGCCGATCGCACCCTGTTCACCCTGCTCACCGGCAACAGCAGCGTCAAGGAGCACAACCCGCTGATGCAGGCGCGCGACTATGCCAGCGAGATCTACAAGGTGCTGGCACAGGACCCCGCGTTGCGCCATCCGCCCGGGCACCCCTACCAAGGCAAACTGTTGATGCCGTGGGGCTATGGCGTGGTGCTCGCCAACATCAGCCGCAAGCAGTTCGATGCCGGCGAGCTGGGCGATGTCATTCCAGCGCACCTGGTGATCTGTCAGGACGAGATGTACGAAACGGTGGAGTCCGAGGCTTTTCAGGAACGGCTGTGGGCCATGTTTCCACAGGTGTTTCCCACCGCGCTCACCCTGCCGCAGATCGACCGCGTACGCTGGCACCTGTTCCCGGAAATTCGCGTGGAGCCCGGCGAAGGCCAATTTGGCCTGTTCCCCGCCCAGGCGCCGAGCACGGCCACCAAAATCGCCATTCCCGACCTCATCAAGGTCATGGATGCCCAGCAGGAGCTGCTCGCGCGCTCGCTGGGTGACGAGCACCGCATCATTCATGGCGTCGCCGGCTCGGGCAAGACCATGATCCTGGGCTTTCGCGCCATGCACCTGGCCCGCGCGCTCTCCAAGCCCATCCTGGTGCTTTGCTACAACAAGACGCTCGCTGCACGGCTGGATCAATTGATGGGCGAGCGCGGCCTGAGCGAGAAGGTGCAGGTCTACAACTTCCACAAGTGGTGCCGCAGCATGCTCACCGCTTACCACGTGCCGCTGCCCGAGGATGGCCCCCATTTCGTGCGCGAGCTGCCCGGTGCCGTGATCGAAGGCGTGGACAAGGGTCAGATTCCGCGCTTCCAGTATGGCGCGGTGTTGATCGACGAGGGTCACGATTTCGAGCCCGAGTGGTACAAGCTGATCGTGCAGATGATCGATCCCAACACCAACTCGCTGCTGGTGTTGTACGACGATGCGCAGAACATCTACGGCGAAGCCAGCCGCAAGAAGCTCAGCTGGAAGAGCCTGGGTGTGCAGGCGCAAGGCCGCACCACCATTCTCAAGCTCAATTATCGCAATACCCTGGAGATTCTTTCGGTGGCCCGCGCGTTCGCCAATGAACTGTTGCTCGAGCGCAGCGAGGATGACGACAGTGTGCCGCTGATCGCCCCGGAGAGCACCGGTCGGCGCGGTGCATTGCCTGAGCTGATCCGCGTGGAGCGCCAGGAAGACCAGCTACCGGCCATCATCCAGCGCCTGCGGGATGAACATGCCGGCGGCCGACGCTACTCGGATATCGCGGTGATCTTCCGCAACAGCTGGGAGGGCGAAAAGCTGCATGAAGCGCTGCAGCGCGCCGGTATCCCAAGCCGACTCGCCGAAGGCAAAGGCAAGAGCACGTTGTTCGTGGTCGATGACACCGTGAAGCTGGTCACCATGCATTCCAGCAAGGGCCTGGAGTTTCCGCTGGTGATCATCCCCGGCCTCGGCTCGCTACCCAAGCCCGGCAAGAACGAGGCGGAAGAAGCACGCCTGCTCTATGTCGCCATGACCCGCGCCACCGAGCGACTGGTGTTGATCCATCACGAGGATTCCATCTTCAGTCAGCGCATCCGCCATTCCATCAACGAGGTGCAGGACCAGCTCCGCGAAGTCGCCTGACGAGTGGCCGCCACGCCCCCTTTGCCGGGTGCGCAAAGCGGCCGATACTCGGGCCAACCATCCTCGGTAGGTAGCCCATGCTCGACCTGCTCGATGCTTCCGCGCTCGCCCCCCAATCGCTGGACTACGCGCTCAGCCTGCCGGCACGCTTTTACACGGACCCGCGCATGGACGCCGTGGACGCGCGAAGCATCTTCGCGCGCAGCTGGCAGCTGGTGTGCCATCAGACGCAGGTGCCCGACAGCGGGGATCACATCGTAACCACCATCGCGGGCCTGCCGCTGTTGGCCGTGCGCGGCGAGGACGGCGTGATCCGCGCCTTCCACAACGTTTGCCGCCACCGCGCCGGCCCCATCGCCAGCTGCGACGGCCGCGGCGCCAAGGCCTTGCGCTGCCGCTACCACGGCTGGACCTACGGCCTGGACGGCGTATTGCGCGGCGCGCCGGAGATGGGGCGCACACCGGATTTTCAACCGTCCGAGATCCGCTTGCCCGAAGTGCGCGTACAGGTATGGCAAGGGCTGGTCTTTGTCGCCATTGGCGAGGCACCGCCGTTTGCCGAGATAGTGGCCGGCATCGATGAACGACTGGGCGCCGAACGCTCCCTCGCCCACTACGCGTTGCATCATCGCGCCAGCTACGACGTGGCCTGCAACTGGAAGGTGTACGTGGACAATTACCTGGAGGGTTACCACGTGCCGCACATTCACCCCGGCCTCGACCGCCTGCTCGATTACCGCAGCTACATCACCGAAACGGCACCGTGGTACTCGTTCCAGTACAGCCCGCTGGAAAGCGCCAGTGATCTCTATGGCAGTGGCGAGGCGCTGTACTACTTCATCCACCCCAACACCATGCTCAATATCCTGCCTGGGCGCCTGCAAACCAATCGCGTGTTGCCGCTGGGCGTAGATCGGTGCCGCGTGGAGTTCGATTTCTACTATCCACCGGACGACAGCGCCCAGGCGCACGTACGTCGCCGCAAGGACGTGGCCTTCAGCGATGAGGTGCAGGACGAAGACGTCACCATCTGCGAAGACGTGCAGCGCGGATTGGCGTCAGGATCCTACGAGGCGGGTCGCCTCAACCCGCTTCGCGAAAACGCCGTGCACCACTTCCATGAACTCGTTCGCCGCGCCTACCGTGAGGCGCTGGGCCAAGCATGAACCTGCGCCTCGCGCCAAGCTGAATGCTTGCACGCAGCCATGCCAGGAATGGGCGCGCCATTGACGGCGTCTTCGCAAAGCGCGCAGTCTGATCGTGTTGCCAAAGGAGAAGCGTCCATGAAGCGATTGCTTTGCATACTGCTGTTGGCACTCGGATTCGCCGGCTCCGCCAGCGCGCAGGGGCTCAACGGCGTCGTGACCTCTTATGTCGATCTGTACGCGGGTCCCGACCCCGGCTACCCGACCATTGCCCAGTTGCCCGCGGGTACCAGCGTGGCCATCCAGGGTTGCACGGAAGGTTGGGGCTGGTGTGATGTCATCACCATGGGTATGCGCGGCTGGGTGGCTGGCACCTTCGTGCAATACACCTACCAGAACCAGCCCGTGATCGTGGCCGACTACGGCCCACGCATCGGTATCCCTATCGTCGCCTTCTCGATCGGCCTGTATTGGGGCAACTACTACCGCGACCGCCCCTTCTTTCGAAATCGAGACTATTGGTATAGCCGTCCATACGTGCCGCGCCCGCCGCCGCGCCCGCCGGGCCATGGCCCGGGCTACCGTCCACCGGGCCCAGGTTATCGGCCGCCGTCGGGCCACCGCCCGCCTTCGCCGCCCAGCCATCGGCCGCCGCCCAACCAAGGCCATCGCCCACCGCCGCAGGGCAACCGGCCACCACCCAGCCAAGGCCATCGCCCGCCCCCGCAGGGCAACCGGCCACCACCCAGCCAAGGCAATCGCCCGCCCCCGCAGGGCAACCGGCCGCCGCCCAGCCAAGGCCATCGCCCGCCGCCGCAGGGCAACCGGCCGCCAAGCAACAACCAGGGCCAACGGCCGCAAACCCGTCCAGCCCCTCGCGATCAGGGCAACCAGGGCAACCACTAAGCAGGGCCACTGGCCTCGCGACGGCACCCGTCGCTACCGCATCCTTCCCTCTACGCGCCGCACCCGGTCAGTTTCTGCCTGACCGGGTCGACGCTGCACGTCACCTCGCCGGTGACGCTCCGCATGAACTTAAGCCATTTACAGGCTTTGCCGGGCGGCAACCGCTGGCATGACTCTTGCCAACCTTCGGGCAGGAAACAAGGGATGTGAACAGCACGCACCCGAGACCTGGGCGCGTGCCAATCGCCAAGCGGACTACCACGCCATGACCTGACCAACGGGTTACCACGTGACTCTTGCCTGGTGCGGCCGCTCGATCTGTGGAACGCAGGCATGAGCATCAACGCACAAGACGTGGCAAGACAACAAAGCCCTGCGCTGGCCATCGCGTTGCCGCGCGCGGCTGCCAATGACAGCAGGCTGCGCCGCTGGCATCACCTTTCCGTGCGCTTCAAGTTCACGCTCACCTTAAGCCTTTCGATCGGCTGGGCCGTCTGTCTTTTCCATTTGACCCAGCATTGGGTGCGCCAACTGGGCGCGCTGGAAGGCAGCTTGCTCGCCCATCTGATGATGGTCGTCATCGCCATCCTGCCGGGCGCCATGAATGCCTTCTTCTTCGTGGGCCTGCTCTTGGATCGCCGGCCACCCCGCTCGCGTTTCGCCGATAGCGACTATCCCGGCGTGACACTGCTGATCGCGGCCTATAACGAAGAGACCTCGATTCTCAGCACGCTGGAAAGCATCGACCGCCAGAGCTATCCAGGTCCGCTGGAGGTGCTGGTGATCAATGACGGTTCCACGGACGACACCATGGGCCGCCTGCGCAGCGTCTCCTATCCGTGGCTGCATGTGATCGACCTGAAGTGCAATGGCGGCAAGGCCAAGGCACTGAACAATGGCCTGCGCCATGCCGCTTATCCCGTCACGGTCACGCTGGACGCCAGTGCCTACCTTTATCGGGACGCACTCCGCCGGCTGGTCGAGCGCTTCATGAGCGATCCGCCCAACACGGCGGCGGTGGCGGGCACGGTGATGGTACGCAACTCGCGCCAGAGCCTGGTCACCCAACTCCAAGAGTGGGATTACTTTCACGGGGTGGCCGCCTCCAAGCGGCTGCAAAGCCTGTTCCAAGGCACCCTGGTGGCGCAAAGCGCGCTCTCGCTGTATCGCACCGACATCCTGCGCGTGGTGGGCGGCTGGCCGGAATGCGCGGGCGAAGACACCGTGCTTACCTGGGCCATCCTGCGCGACGCGCATCGCGTGGGCTATTGCGAGGACGCCATCGCCTTCACCCGCGTGCCGAGCACGCTGGACGCCCTGGTCAATCGCCGCCGCCGCGCCTCGCGCGGCCTGTACGAGGCCTTCAAGGCGCATGGAATCTTGCTGCTGCAACCCCGCATGAGCACGCTGTTCGTATGGTGGAGCTTGCTGCTGCCCACCGTGCAACTTGCCTATACGCTGCTGCTGGTTCCCTGCCTGCTGCTGGCCTGCGCTGGCGTCTGGAGCCTGGCGGCGCCCATCGTGCTGCTCACGCTGCCCGTGGCGCTGCTCGCCAATGGCCTGATGTACCTGATTCAGTCGCGCATGTATCGCGCCCAAGGCCTCACGGTTCGACGCAACCGCCTGGGCCTGCTGCTCTACACCGTGCTCTATGGCCTTGTGCTGCGCCCCGGCGGCGCCATCGGGCATGCGAGCGGCCTGTTGAAACGGTACCGCTCCTGGTAAGCCAGCGCCGGCATCACCACCAAGGCCACCAGCCCGAGCGTTGCAATGCATAGCGATCGGCCGCGCGCTCGAAGGGGTTGCGCGCGCTTACGCCGCCGCACAGCACATACAGCGGCAGAAACAGCGGCCCCAGCAGCATGTACTGGTAAACGTGCGCGCGCTCGTGATCGGCCAGCGAAATGCATGGCTCCACGGCCAGTCCCGCGCGATGCGCATAGGTAAAGCACGGCGACTCCGGATCATCGCCGGTATACAGAATCACGTTGCCCAAGGTCAGCGCCCCACCCACGCCACGCCACGGCATGCGTCGAAACACCAGCGCACAGTCACGGGGCCGCCAAGCCACGCGGGCGCCCCACAGCATGCCGATCGCGCCGGCCAGCAGGCCGATCACACTATTGGGCAAGGTCCAGCAAATCCCTGGTAGCCACCATAGGCGCACGTGGAAACTCCCTTGGTCAGCGCTCCCGTCCTCGGCGGCAAAGCATGCGCCAACTCGCCGGCCTTGTGCGACCACGCCTGCACCACCATCTTGGGAGCCATCGCCAGCCCGCCATGGAGCCCGTCATGTCCGCCCCTCTGAGCGTCCCCTGCCCGCATTGCAGCGCGCTCAATCGCGTCCCCGCCGAGCGCCTTACCGAGCAGCCGCAGTGCGGTCGATGCAAGCTGCCGTTGTTCGATGGAAAGCCGGCCGCGCTGACCACCGCGCAGTTCGACGCGGTAGCGACACGGGGTGATCTTCCCGTCGTGGTGGACTTCTGGGCGCCGTGGTGCGGACCTTGTCGCGGCTTCGCACCGGTGTTTGCCGCTGCCGCACAAAGCCTGGAACCGCAACTGCGTCTGGTGAAGGTGGATACAGAGGCAGAACCTGCGCTGGCGCAGCGCTATGGCATTCGCAGCATTCCAACCTTGCTGGTACTACGCCACGGCAAGGAGATCGCTCGCCAGGCCGGCGCACTCCAACCGGCGCAACTGCGGCAGTTCCTGGCCGGTGTACTGGGCTAGGAACTGCAGGAAAGCATCGAACAGCCGGCCTTGTGCACGGCCCATTCGGGACGCTTCTGCGCAAAACGCTCGCGGCCCGGCTGGTCATCGTAGGGACGACGCATGACGTCCAACAGCTCGGCGATACCCGCGTAATCACCCTGGCTGGCGCGATCGATCGCTTCCTGTGCCAGATAGTTGCGCAGTACGTAGCGGGGATTGGCGGCATGCATGACGCGCCGCCGTTGCTCAGGCGTGGCGCCATCTTCCGCCACTCGCGCGGCGTAGCGCTGCAACCACGCCAGCATGGCCGGCGCCACGCTATCGCGCTCGGTTTGCGAGTAGAACGCGTCATGCAACGGTTGCAGCGAAGGCTCGGCGATATCCACGTCAGCTAGCGCGCGGAAGAACAGCGTCATATCGACATTACCTGCCACCAGCAACGCATGCAGGTCGCGCATCAGGTTCACATCATCGTCGCGGCATTCCGCCAGACCAAGCTTGGCGGCGATGTGAGCGCGATCGGTAGCGGCATACACCGCGGCGTATCGGTCCAAACCTGCTTGCAGCGGTTCCACCCCACGGAACAGCGGCGCCAGGGCCATCGCCAGGCGGCTGAGGTTCCACCACGCCACGTTGGGTTGCTGCCCGAACCGGTAACGCCGACGACCGGCATCGGTGGTGTTGGGCGTCCACTCCGGGTCAAAGTTATCGATCCAGCCATAAGGGCCGTAGTCGATGGTGAGACCAAGGATGGACATGTTGTCGGTGTTCATCACGCCGTGCACAAAACCCACGCGCATCCAGTGCGCCACCATCAGCGCGGTGCGTTCGCACACCTCGGCGAACCACGCGGCGTAAAGCGCCTCACCCTGTCCTTGCAGCCAGGAAAAGTCACGCGCGATGGTGAAATCGACCAACTGCTTCAACAAGCCAAGATCACCACGCGCCGCCGGCAATTCAAGGTTGCCGAAACGGATGAACGAGGGCGCGACGCGACACACGATCGCGCCGGGTTCCGCCTGTGGGTGCCCGTCATAGAACATGTCGCGTACCACGCTGTCGCCCGTGACCACCAGGCTGAGCGCGCGCGTAGTCGGTACACCCAGGTGGTGCATCGCCTCGCTGCACAGAAATTCGCGAATCGATGAGCGCAGCACGGCGCGCCCGTCAGCGCCGCGCGAATACGGCGTACGCCCTGCTCCCTTCAATTGCATTTCCCAGCGCTGTCCCTGCGCGTTGATCACTTCTCCCAGCGACATGGCGCGCCCATCGCCAAGCTGATCGGCCCACGTGCCAAATTGGTGGCCGCCGTAATTGGCCGCATACGGCTGCATACCCTCGAGCAGCGCATTGCCACCCAGCACACTGGCCCAGGCGGGATCGCGCATGTCGGTCGCATCCAGCCCCAAGATACGCGCCACCTCGTCCGACCACGCAACGATGCATGGCGCAGCCACCGGCGTCGGCGCCACAGGCGAATACAGGGCACTCAACACCTGCCTGGGATGGTTGCCCTGCTCAGGATCGGCCGGCAGCTCACGCACGAAAGCGTTGTCAAAGTGCAAGGGACGCATGGGGGAAGTCTGGCTCCATTCGATGACCTGCGTGGCAGCGTCTCGTTCTCTGCATATAGGGACGCATCGTGAGAAAAGCACGCTAACTATTGGAATTTGCGGTCATTCGCGAGAAAAGCCGAAAACCGCGTAATTTCCTTCGTGAAACTTGCGTGTTTATTCAGTGCGCATTGGCATTTGTGTATCGGGCGTGAACCTGTTTAAAGTGTGCTCGACGGCTGCGCAGGGGTAGCCGGGAGTACAACTATGCACATGCTTCTCGCACGTTCCGCGCTGGGTCGCGGAATGCAGCTGGTAGCAGGGATGCTCGCTTTGAAAGATCCGCAGGACGCGGCACAACATGCCACGGCAAATCAGCGCAAGTTCCAACTGGTTTCCTGGCAGCCCGGCGCACATTCGCGCCGGGAAGACGAACTGGCGCGCCGCCGCGAGCCGGACGCGGGCTGATTGCTCGCGCCGCCTCGGGCTGGCGGTTCATTCGAAGATCTGTGCGATCTCGTGAGGCTCCAGCGCACGCCACGCGCCCGGCGCCAAATCGCCCAACCCCAACTGCCCGACCGAAATACGCGTCAGCGTTTCCACGTGGTTGTCCACCGCGGCGAACATGCGGCGCACCTGGTGATAGCGCCCTTCGGTCAGCGTAAGGCGCGCGCGACGCGGCTCCAGCACCTCTAACGACGCAGGCTCCAGCGGGTCGGTTTCCGATTCCAGCATCATCGTACCGCTGGCGAACAAGGCAGCCTCGTCACCACGCAGATCGTTGGCCAGCGTGGCCTCGTACACCTTGGCCACCTTGGCGCGCGGCGAAATGATCCGGTGCAGCAGCGTGCCATCGTCGGTAAACAGCAACAGGCCCGAGGTGTCGCGGTCCAGACGCCCTACCGTGGACAACGCCGGATCGCGGCGGCGATAGCGCGGCGGCAGCAGGTCGTACACCACCCGGCCCTGGTCCTTGCGTGAGCAGGTGGCGCCCAGCGGCTTGTTCATCACCAACACCAGGCCCATCGGCGGATCGAGGGGCTCGTCGTCGATGCGAATGTGTTCGTGCGGCACCTGGTCATCGGCGTACAACACCTCGCCATCGGGATCGGTGATGCGCCCTTCGCGAAACATCAGGGCGACTTCCTTGCGGCTGCCATAGCCAAGATTGCCGATCAGCTTGACCAGTTTCATGCGCGCACTCCGCGTGCTTCGATCACTTTGAATCCTGCCTGTGTAATGACCGTGCGCACCTCGCCAAAGCGTGCGGACAGTGTGGTTTCGTAAGGTAAATGGCGGTTCGCCACCATCCACAACCGGCCGTGCGACGCGAGTGCGTTCGCCGCCGTGTCGATGAAGGCACGCCCGAGTTCGGGTAGATCCGCGCGCCCCTGGTGGAACGGCGGGTTGCTCACGATGGCGTCGTAGCGCTGGCCCAGTCCCTGGGTGACATCGTGCCAATGCAGGGCGACCGTGGCTGTGCGCGCATGCACGCGCAGCGCCTCGTCGAGATTGGCCTGCGCAGGCGCCAATGCGCGCTGCTCGGCCTCGTAGAGATCGATGGCCGTGACACCTGCGCAACGCGCCAGCACCTGCACCGAAAGATACCCATAGCCAGCGCCGAGATCGGCCACGCGGCCCGCCAGGTCATCGGGAAGATGCTCCGCCAGCAGCGCCGAGGCACTGTCCACCCGATCCCAGGCAAACAGGCCGGGACGGCTGACGTAACCGGCCTCATTGCGCCGGGGCGCATCCAGCGCGCTCCATGCGTCGAGCAAACCGCTATCCACGTTCGCGCCGACCTTGGCCCAGAACACGCGGCATTTGTGCTTGGACAAGGACGACGACGCACCCAGCAGGCGCTCGAAATCGGCCTGCCCCGATTTCGCCCCTTCGGCATTGGTCATCGCCGCCAGCACCACGCCGTGGGTGCCCGCGCGATGCACCGCCTGCGCCAGCAGCGCCCGCGCCTCGTCGCGCTGGCGAGGCGGCAGCACCAGCACCCACGGAAAGTGCGAGGTATCGGCCGGGTCGGCCAACGCCAGGCCGCTGCCGCGCAACGCGTCGGCAAAGGGCTTGAAGCTCTGCTCGCACACCCAGCCGGGACGCGCCATTTCGCGCAGGCGAAAGCCATCGCGGGCACGCAGGAACAGCACGCGGCCATCGGCCGGCAACGCCAGGGCACCCGTTTCGAAAGGAACGAACAGGGCCTCCAGCGCGGCGTCATCGGCGGCGGCAGGGAAAGCGGTAGGCATCACGCGGATCGATCCAGGGAGACGGACAACGGCCCGATAGTTTACCGGCCCACTCCGCCAAACGCCTTTATGCGGGTGTCAGCAGCACACGCTCGCTCTCGAAATGGCGTGGCTCGCCGCTGAGCGGGTCGATGAAGCGCAACGCCTTGGCCAGCAATTGCAGGGGATGTGCGTAATCGTCCGGCGCCGCATCGGCCAGATCGGGATAGAACGGATCATGCAGGATCGGCGCCCCCAACCCCGCCAGGTGCACGCGCAGTTGGTGCTTCCTGCCCGTGATGGGCCGCAGAGCGTAACGCCAGTAGTGCGGCAGACGTTCCTCCACGTCGATCCAGGTTTCGCTGTTGGGCTCGCCCGGTTCTTCCACCATGCGAAAGAACGGGTCGCCCGCCACGATGCGCGTGCGCCGCACGTGCGGATACGCCAGCCCAGGCAACGGCGGCGCCCAGGCCTGGTAGCGCTTGTCGATGCGACGCTCACGGAACAGCGCCTGATACGCGCTTCGGCTCGCCGGATGGGCCGAGAACAGCACCAGCCCGGTGGTGTGACGGTCGATACGGTGCAGCGGCACCAATTGGGTATGCCCCAGCGTGCGCGTCAGCCGGGCCAGCAGCGTTTCCTGCACGAAGCCCCCAGCCGGCGTCACCGGCAAAAACGGCGGCTTGTCCACCACCACCAGATGCTCATCGACATGCAGCAAGGTTTCGCGCAGCGGAATCGGCGCCTCGTCCACCACCTCGCGGAAGTAGCGCACATCCAGGCCGACCCGGTACGGCGTATCGGCGGCCAGCGGCTGGCCGTTGCGATCCTGCACGCGGCCACGTGCGAAACGGTCCTCCCACTGCGCCCGCCCGATCTGCGGAAACAGGACACACAAACCCTCCAGCACGGAAGCCCAAGGGCCGGGAGGCAGTTGCACGGTACTGGCGGCGATCGACATACGGCGAGAAGGCTGGCGAACAAGTCCACAGCTTATTACGCCGACGCGGCTGCCATCACCGCGCCCCATGCCGGTCATCGCGATCACCCCATGAGCTTGGCTACACTCGGCAGCGGGACGGGCGCAAGCCCGAGGACATGGCGTCGCCTGTGCGCGGCGCCTGGGACAACTTGGCAGGGGTGGAACATGGATCAGCGGCTCGCCCGCGTTCGACAGAAGCAACAAGCGCCGCGCACGTCCGGGCAACCGGCCCTGCGCTGGCTGGCCTGGCTCGCGCTGCTGGCAGCCCCCGCGCTGAGCGCCGCGACGCTGGACCCTGCCGTGCTGCCGCGCGTGCAGGCGGCCACCTTCGAGGTGGTGATTCCCAAGCCGGTGAATGACCCGCTGACCTACGAAAAGCCGCTGCCGCTGGATCAACTGCCGTTCCAGATGCGCAACGACAAGTACTACTCGGTGGGCACCGCCTTTGCCGTGGGCGACAATCGCTATGTCACCGCCGGCCATGTCATTTCCATCGGCATCGACAGCCTGATGGGCGAACCGGCCATTCGCGACGCCAGCGGGCAGGTCTACGCCATCGACAAGATCACCCGCTTCTCGCTGCAGGAAGATTTCGTCGAGTTCACACTCAAGAACCCGCCCCATATCGCCCCGCTGGAAGCGAACACCCAGCCGGCCATGAACGACGTGGTTTACGCCGTAGGCAACGCACTGGGTACCGGCATCGTGATTCGCGACGGCCTGTACACCTCGCAAACGCCGGAGGAAGAGAACGGCCGCTGGAAGTGGATGCGTTTCTCCGCCGCCGCGTCGCCCGGCAACAGCGGTGGCCCGCTGCTGGACAAGGACGGCAAGGTCATCGGCGTGGTGCTGATGAAATCGCCGGACGAAAACCTCAACTATGCGCTGCCCATCGACATGGTGCTCAAGGCGCCCGCCAACCAGGCCGACGCGGACACGCGCGAGCTGTACCAGTTGGACGTGATCGAGGCCAAATACGCTGGCCGCTTCAAGGCGCAGTTTCCGCTGCCCAAGAGCTTCGCCGACTTCAGCGCTACCTATCAGAAGTTCTACAACGCCAATGCCGACCAGGAACTGCACGCGCTGCTGACAGAGAACGCGGGCAACCTCTTCCCCAATAGCACGGGCGCCAACCGCTTGCTGCACGGCGGCTCCAATCTCAACCCCTTCCCCACCTTGATGCGACGCGCCAACACCGGTATCTGGACCGTGGCCACGCCGTCGGAGAGCAAGGGCAGCCTGGACCGCAACGGCTATGTGGCCAAGGCAGCGGTGGGCAGCCAGGTGATGTTTCACCTGCACAAGCCCGACAACGTAACCGCCAAGCAGCTCTATAACGACCCCAAGCTGTTCATGGATCTGCTGCTCAAGGGCGCGCCGATGCAGCGCACCGTGGGCTCCGAGCAGGTCAAGATCACCTCGCTGGGACAGCCCACCGAACAGCGCCCCTACACCGATCACTACCAGCGCCGCTGGCAGGTGCGGGTATGGCCCATTCCCTACGAAAACTCCAAGATCGTGGCCTTCCTGCTACCGGTGCCCGACGGCTATGCCGCCATGGTGCGCGTGGTACCCGCTCGCCGCGAACACGAGGCGCTGATCGACCTGAGCGCGCTGACCGACTTCGTGTATGTCTCCTATAGCGGCACCTTGGCGCAGTGGAAGGAATTCCTCGGCAACACCGAGCTGCTGCCCGCCGCACTCGCCGACATCGCCATTCGCTTCGACTACGGCAATGACTTCCGCTATCAGTCCAAGCGTCTTGGCTTTGCCTATACGCCGCAGTTGCAGAAGATCGATCAGGACAGCCAGCTGGTGCTTGGCATGTCCTACTTCCAGGACGGCGGCAAGGTCGTATGGGATGTGTCCAACGTGGTGGTGAAATCCAACGTGGATAATGCCGAGCACATCGGCATCAACCGCCATGTGGCGCCATCCGACGATCTGGACGACAGCTACCGCAATCACTGGAACAAGATCGTCCACCGCGATCACCCGGACGACGGTGTGCCGTATAGCGAGAACGACATGACCTATATCGGCACCGTGGGCAGCACCGCCGTCTCCGCCGATACCAAGCCGGCCGTGCTTTACACCGCGTTCTACGGGGTGGATGGACCGCGCCCGGAAGATGCGATGAAGGGTAAGTTGAACCTGCTGACCGAGAAGTTGCAGGTGAACGAGCATTGAGGATGGCGCGCGGGGCGCGAGTGGCGCTCCGCGCGGTTCTTGATGTGGCCGGCGGTGCACCTAGTCCCGCCTCGCCCTACCTCGTCGTTCCTGCGAAAGCGGAAGGGGCTTTTCAGCCGCTGAAGGGTTGGTCAGCTGGTGTCTTTCACTTTTGATCTGGCGTTGTGGCCAGCGTGCTCGCCTGCGGCGGGCTTCCGTCCTCCTGCCGGAGGCCGGGTCACGTTCTCTTGCGTGCCCAAGAGAACGTAACCAAAGAGAAGGGCACCCCCGGTGTGGCGCTTGCTGAGCTATTCGCTCGGCAAGTGCGTGAGGGGCGGCCGGGCTTTTCGACCGGGCTCCTGCCCGGGCGAAAAGGGATCGGCCTCCCTGCCGATCCCCCTGCGGGCCTTTCCGTCCACCCCTCACCGCCACACAGGGGGCCCACCACCCGCCAGGCTCGTGCCGCGAAGCGGCACATCGCACTTCATAGAGCGCATACACAGAACATGCGCATTCGCGGTGTCACGTGACGGGGCAAAAGCCAAGTTCAACTTGTGCAAGTTTGGCTTGGGTTTGCTCCTGCCTTGGCTCCGCTCCGCTTCGGGCGCGACATCGGGGGTGGCCTCTCTTTGGGTGACTTTTCTCTGGCCACTCGGCGAAAAGTGATCCGCTGGCCGGCAGGACAGAGGAAGCCCGCCGCCGGTGAGCCCGATCGCCGCTCGGCATCACAAGAACGACGTACGCTGGACGACCAACCCTTCGGCGGCTGAAAAGCCCCTTCCGCTTTCGCAGGGACGACGACGGAGTTGGGGCGGGTTTGGTGATGCAGGAGAGGATGCGCTCCGCGTTCCGCACGCGCCACTGCGCCGTAGAAACAACCCCCCGTCTCACACCGAAACAACACCCCAAAGCGCAAAGTGCGCCCAGCCACCCTCAAGGAGCCCCGCGTGACGCGATGGCTGGCCGGGATGTGGGCAAGCGCATGCCTCTGCGCAGCGTTCGCCGTATCCACAGTGGCTGCACCCGCCGCTGAGGGCGGCGCGCGCCCTGGCGCTTTCGTGGCGAGGATCGAACTGCAGGGACCCATCGGCCCCGCGGCGGCCGAGTACGTCGACGACAGCCTGCAACGCGCCGCGCGCGATGGCGCCAGTGCGGTCATCGTGCAACTGGACACGCCCGGCGGACTCTCCGACGCCATGCGCCAGATCATCGCCAGCCTGCTCGCTGCCAAACAACCCGTGCTCGGCTACGTGGCCCCCGCGGGCGCACGCGCGGCCTCCGCAGGTACCTACATTCTCTACGCCTGCCCCATCGCCGCGATGGCCCCCGCCACGCATCTGGGCGCGGCCACGCCCGTGCAGGTCGGTGGCGACAATCCGCTGCCCTCCAGCAACGCGCCAGCCCCTTCGGGCAGCACGAATAAACCGGTGGTCGATGCCGAGGCGCTGAAGGTGCTCAACGATGCCGTCGCCTCTCTGCGCTCACTCGCCCAACTCAACGGACGCAACGCGGATTGGGCCGAGCAAGCCATACGCGGCGCGGCCACGCTAACGGCGGAGGAAGCGCTGCAGAAGCATGTGATCGACCTGATCGCTCCCGATACGCGCACGCTCCTGGAAAACACCAACGGACGCCACGTTCGCGTGAATGGTGTCGAGATGGTGCTGCACCTGGGTGGCTTGCCCGTGCGCGATTACCCACCCAACTGGCGCACGCGCTTTCTCGGCATCGTGACGCATCCCACGCTGGCGTACTTGCTGTTGATGGCGGGTATCTATGGGCTGGTGCTCGAAGCGTTTCATCCCGGCGTGCTGCTGCCAGGCGTGGCCGGGGCCATCTGCCTGCTGATCGGCCTTTACGCGCTGCAATTGCTGCCGGTGAATTATGCCGGCCTTGCCTTGATGGTGCTGGGTATTGGGCTGGTGTTGACGGAGGCCTTGGTGCCATCCGTTGGTGCGATCGGGCTGGGTGGCGTGGTCGCCTTTGTGATCGGCTCGATCATGCTGTTCAACACCGGCGTACCCGGTTACGCCGTGAACCTGGGCGTGATCGGCGGCATGGCGTTCGTGGGCGTGGTGGCCTTGGTGCTGCTGCTGCGACTGGTGGCGCGCGCGCGGCGCGCGCGGCCGTTCCAGGGGAACGATCAACTACTGCTCAGCACCGGCGTATTGCTCGAAGCCGTCGATGCGGGCTGCGAAGGTTGGGCGCGCATTGGCGGCGAGCAATGGCGCGTGCGCTGCGAGTCGTCGTTGCCTATCGGTGCGCGGGTGCGCGTGGTGGGGCGCGATGGGATGTTGCTGCGGGTCATATCCGCCTAGCGCGGATCGACGGAGGACGAAAGTATGTTCGGCTTTTTCGGCGTGATCGTGGTGTGGGTGGCGGCGCTGCTGTTCCTGTCGATCAAGGTGCTGCCGGAGTATCAACGCGGCGTGGTGCTCACGCTTGGCCGCTACACCGGCACCAAAGGGCCGGGACTGGTGATCCTGGTGCCGGTGGTGCAGCGCATGATGCGCGTGGATCTGCGCGTAACCGTGATGGACGTGCCACCGCAGGATGTGATCTCGCGCGACAACGTGTCCGTGCGCGTCAACGCGGTGGTGTACTTCCGCGTGATGGAACCGGACAAGGCCATGCTGCAGGTGGCCGACTTTCTACAGGCCACCAGCCAACTGGCGCAGACACGCCTGCGCTCGGTGCTTGGCCAGCACGAGCTGGACGACATCCTCTCCCAGCGCGATTCGATCAATCACAGCCTGCAGCAGATCCTGGACGAAGCCACCGACCCGTGGGGCATCAAGGTGAGCAACGTGGAGATCAAGGACGTGGACCTCAACGAGAACATGGTGCGCGCCATTGCCCGCCAGGCCGAGGCCGAACGCGAGCGCCGCGCCAAGGTCATCCATGCCGAAGGCGAGCTGCAGGCGGCCGAGAAGTTGCGCGATGCCGCCGCGTTGCTGGCGCAGCAGCCGCAAGCATTGCAGCTGCGCTACCTGCAAACCCTCGCCGACATGTCCAGCAACGGCAAGGCCTCCACCATCGTCTTCCCGCTGCCGCTGGATCTGGTCAAGCCGTTGCTGGACCGGCTCAGCGGCTAAGCCCACGGGCGCCGGGCGGCTTGGCGATACAATGCCCGGCCTTTCGCCAGCGCGCCCGCCATGCAAGCCACGCCCTCCCACGTCAGTGTCGCCATCATCGGCGGCGGCCCCGCCGGCCTGATCGCCGCCGAAACGGCGCGTGCGGCGGGCCTGGAAGTGGATGTGTTCGAAGCCAAGGGCTCGGTGGGCCGCAAGTTCCTCATTGCCGGCAAGGGCGGCATGAACCTCACCCACGGCGAACCCAAGCCGGCCTTTGTGCAGCGCTACGGCAAGCGTGCCGCCGAGGTGGGCGCGTGGCTGGAGGCATTCGATGCCGACGCCCTGCGCGCCTGGGCACGCGAATTGGGCGTGGAGACCTTTGTCGGCAGTTCCGGCCGCGTCTTTCCCAGCGATCTCAAGGCCGCTCCGTTGTTGCGCGGCTGGGTACGCCGCCTGCGCGACAGCGGCGTGCGTTTCCACGTGCACCATCGCTGGCTGGGCTGGCATGAGGATGGCAGCCTGCGCCTGGATACCCCCGAAGGCGAACGCGCCATCCGCGCGGACGCCACCGTGCTGGCCTTGGGCGGGGCGAGCTGGCCGGAGCTGGGGTCGGACGGCGCCTGGCAACCGTGGCTGAGCCAGCGCGGGGTGGACGTGACACCGCTGGTGCCCGCCAACTGCGGTTTCGACATCGGCTGGAGCGAGCACCTGTCCAGCCGTTTCGCCGGCTCCCCGCTCAAGCCGGTGGCCATCCACCTGCACGACGCGGCCGGCGGCGAGCACGCGCGCCAGGGCGAATGCGTCATCACCGCCGCCGGCATCGAAGGCAGCCTGATCTATGCCTTTTCCGGCGAATTGCGCGATGCCATCGCCGCGCATGGCAGCACCACCATCCACCTGGACCTGGCCCCCGACCGCAGTCTGCAGCGACTGCGCACCGACCTGGCCAAGCCGCGCGGCAGCCGCTCCATGAGCGAGCACCTGCGCCGCCAGACCGGCCTTGCCGGCGTCAAGGCGGGCTTGCTGCACGAGGTGCTGGACCACACCCAGTTCCACGACGCCGACACCCTGGCCCGCACCATCAAGCAACTGCCGCTGACCCTGCGGCGTGCGCGCCCCATCCAAGAGGCCATCAGCAGCGGCGGCGGCGTGCGCCTGGAAGCACTCGACCAGCAGCTGATGCTTGGCGCCCTGCCCGGGGTGTTTTGTGCCGGCGAAATGCTGGACTGGGAAGCCCCCACCGGTGGCTACCTGCTCACCGCCTGCTTCGCCAGTGGACGCCGTGCAGGGCACGGGGCAGTTCAATGGATCAAGGGCTTGCAGCATCAGGCGACCGTTTGAGCAGGGCTTCGCAGGCGCTTGAAGACAGCCTTTATGTTTTAGCTCCCGCGCCGATACAGAAGCGAAGCGGCAGCGGGCTACGAGGGAGCACACAGCGCAATGATGGGGATCTGGGGGCGGCTATTCGCACGTGAACGCGCGTCCGACGAGCCGGCCGCGCGCCCGCTGGCGGACGCCTCGGCCACGCCGCCGGTGGCGCTCATGCCCGAGGAACAACCGCATGCCGCTCTCGCCGGGGATGAACTGGAGGAGTGCTTCTACCGGTTCGTGCTCAATCAACTGGTGAGCACCAGCGGCAACACCAACCCCAGCCGCGAGCAGGCCCTGCTGCACCGCCTGCACGAGCTGTGCGATGACGATCGCTTCGACGTGCGCAGCCTGCCCCGCATGCCCGCCGTGCTGCCGCAACTGATGCGCGCCATGCGCAACGACGACCTTAGCGGCGCCCAGCTTGCCGACCTCATCAAGCGCGACCCGGTGCTGGTAGGCGAAGTCATGCGCGTCACCGGCAGCGTTACCTATCGCACCGCCCACCCGGTGGGCAGCCTGCAGCACGCGGTGGTGCTGCTCGGCCAGATCGGCCTGCGTCACGTGGTGTCGTCCTACGCGATGAAGCCCATCCTGATGGCGAGCGCCGGCGCCAGCGGCCAGATGGTGGGCCAGCGCCTGTGGGATCACGCCGAACGCTGCGCACACGCGGCGGTGTTCCTCAGCAAGGGCCAATGCGACCCGTTCGAGGCGTATCTGGCCGGCCTGGTCGGCTACGCCGGCCTGGGCGCGGTGGCGCGGGTGCTGGACAAGGAGCTGGACGGCGGCCCGCCGGCCAGCTCGCCGGCCTTTATCGCCGGCTGCGCCGCACTGGCCTCCCACATTACCCTGCAAGCGGGCCTTTACTGGGAACTGCCGGCCAACGTGCTCGACGCGCTCGCCGAACTCACCACGCTGGACCAGCGCGGCATTTCCCTGCCGCTGAGCCGCGTGCTGCATGCCGCCCAGCGACTGGCCATGTACCAATTGCTGGTCGAGCAAGGCCTGGTGGAAGCCGACACCGGCTACGCCGACGATCCGCTGGCGCAGCTTCCATCGCAATTGCTGGCACGCTGCCAGCAAGACCTGCAACAGAACTTCACGCCAAGTTGAGTTTCGCCGTTAGGCGGCCATCAGCCGCTGGCGCACCTCGGCCACGATGGCGAACGAGCGGCATCGCGCTTCATGCTCGAACACATTGGCGGTCACCATCAGCTCGTCCGGGCGATGACGCGCCACAAAGGCTTCGATGCCCTCTTGCACGGTCCGCGCGTCGCCGATGACGGCACACGCCAGCGCGCGCTCCACGCCGAACTTTTCGGTGGGCGTCCAGTAATCCTCGATAGTGTCGATGGGCGGCGGGATCAATCCGGGGCGGCCACGGCGCAGATTGATAAAGCTCTGCTGCTGCGTGGTGAACAGGCGCTTGGCCTCCGCATCGCTGCCCGCGGCGACGACGTTGATGCCAAGCATGGCGTACGGCGCCTGCAGGCGCTGTGATGGCCGGAAATCGCGCCGATACAGCGCCAGCGCCTCGTCCATCGCATCCGGTGCAAAGTGCGAGGCGAACGCGAACGGCAAGCCCATCGCCGCAGCCAGTCGCGCGCTGAACAAGCTGGAACCCAGCAGCCACACCGGCACCTCGATACCCGCGCCTGGCACGGCGCGCACCGCCTGTGTCGGCGTGGCCGGTTCGAAATAGGACAGCAGCTCGGCGACATCCTGCGGAAACTGCTCGGCGCTATCGAAATAGCGGCGCAATGCGCGCGCGGTCGGATGATCGGTGCCGGGCGCGCGACCCAGGCCCAGGTCGATGCGACCCGGATACAGCGACGCCAGCGTGCCGAACTGCTCGGCCACCTGCAGCGGAGCATGGTTGGGCAGCATGATGCCGCCCGCGCCCACGCGGATGGTGGACGTGCCACCGGCCACATAGCCGATCAGCACTGCCGTGGCCGCGCTGGCGATACCCGGCATGTTGTGATGCTCGGCCAGCCAGTAGCGCGTATAGCCGAGCGTTTCGGCGCGACGCGCCAGATCCAGCGTGTTGGCGAAGGCTTCGCTGGCGTGGCTGCCTTCGGTGACGGGCGCCAGATCGAGTACGGAAAACGGAACCATGAGGGCTTCCTCGACGGGGAAGCCCTTCATGTGGGGACGCCGCCGGCAAATGCCAGCCCCGCCGAGGGCCGATTCAGCCCTCTAGCGTTGGCGTGCCCAGTGCGAACGAGGCCCGCGCGATACGGCCCTCGACCACCTCGTACACGCAGAGCATTTCCATGCGTCCGTTGCCTTCGGGGAAGTTGCGCGTCACTTCTTCCAGGTCCACCACCACCGCGCCCATCACCGTGCGGCTCAACAAGCGCGCATGCAGGTTCGGCTCGGCGAAGCGCGCCAGCATGCGCTGGCGCAACTGCGCATGCCCCTTGGCCAGACGATCGCCGTGCAACACATATTGCTCGGCGTCGGGGGCGTAAGTGGCGAGCAAGGCATCGATGTCCTTGCGGTTGTAGGCCTCCAGCTGACGCTGGATGACGGCGGCGGGATCGTCGGTCAACGGCGCGGGCATGCCCATCGATCAGCGCATGATGCCGGTGTGACCCAGCGAGTAGCGGCCCGGCTGCGGCCACACCGCCAGACCGTGCGGCTCCTGGCCCACCTTGATGATGCGCACCTGGCCGCTGGCGGTATCGAACGCATACACCACATCGTCGAAACGACCCGAAAGCCACAGCGTCTTGCCATCCGCGCTCACGTTGCCCATGTCCGGGCTGCCACCGCCGGGAATCGGCCAGTTGGCCACCACCTTCTGCGTGGCGAAATCGATCACCGACACACTGCCCTTGCCACCCCGCGGACCATGCACTTTGTTGGAGCCGCGATTGGCGACATACAACTTGCTGCCGTCCCGGCTGGGATACAGGCCATGCGTGCCCACGCCGGTCTTGATAAAGCCCACCTGCGTGAAGCTGGCGCCATCCACCAGGTACACGCCATCGGCCATCATGTCCGCCACGTAGAAGGTCTTGCCTTCCGGCGACACGCGGATGTCCTGCGGCATGCCTTTCTTGGAGAGATCGAGGTAGCCGAGCACCTTGCGGCTGAGCATGTCGATCTTCACCAGCTTGCCGGTGAATTCGCAGGTAAAGATCACGTAGCTGCCGTCGATGGCGAAGTCGGCGTGGTTGATGCCCTTGCACTCCGGCGCCTGCACGCTGGACTGCAGCGCCATGGTGTGCGCATCGCGGAAATCCAGGCGCGCGTGCGCTTCGGCCACCACGATGGCCTGCTTGCCATCCGGGGTGAAATACATGTTGTAGGGGTCATCCACCGGCACGGCCTTGCCCGGCTTGCCGGTGCGCGGATCGATCGGCGTAAGGCTGCCGGTGTCCTTGCGCTCGGCGTTGTTGGTCACCCACAGCGTGCGCAGATCCCACGATGGCACCACGTGCTGCGGACCCTCGCCGACCTTGAACTTGTCCACCACCTTGTAGGTGGTCGGGTCGATCACATACACGTCGTTGGAGCGCAGGTTCGGCACATAGATGCGCTGAAGATCGTCCTTCACCGCCGGGCTGAGCTTGTTCAGTCCCGCCTCGCTGTACATGTTGGCCGGGTTGGTCACCGGCGGCATGCCGGGCACCGTGGTCACGGTGGACGCGGCCATGGCGGCCCCAGCAAGGCCCAGTGCACCCAAGGCGAACGGTGCCAGGCGGAACAGACGGGAAAAACGCGGGGAATGCGTGTTGGCCATAAGCAATCAACAAGTCCGTGGAGATTGAAGGTCCACCCCGAAGGGCATCAATGCGCCTGTGTGTCTTTCCTCAGGGCATCGACGGTATGTACCACAATAGCATCGATGCCGATTTGACCCAGGTCGGCCGAGGCCCGGCGCGGGTCGCCACCGTAGACACCATCGGCCGGCCCGAGCCGGGGACCCTTCTGCAGTTGCTCCAGGCGCACCATTTGTGGTGCCACGGCCAGTTGCAGCGAGGTATCGGCCAGGCCCGCATGCGTGCCGATTTCATCGTCGCGGAAGCCGCGCTGGCGCAACTGTGCGGCATAGCCATCCGAGGAACTGGCGTAGTACTCCGGCGGCACGATGGCCGTGGCCTTGCCGCCCCAGGCCTTGTTGAGCCGAGCCGCCACGCGCTCCAGATCTTTCTGGTAACCGCCGTGATCGCCCAGGAACACCACATGGCGAAAGCCGTGCACGGCAAAGCTCTGCGCGGCGGACTCCAGCATCTGCTCGAACACTGCATCGGGCATCGTGATGGTGCCGGGGAAGCGCATGTGCGATGACGGCGGCGCATAGCCCCCCTCGGGCACATAGGCCACCACGGGTGCCACCAGCGCGTTGCCGAGGCGCTCAGCGATCTTCTGCGACAGGTAGGCGGCGCGGGCGTTGTGCTTGCCCACCGCGATGCCCGGGCCACTCTGTTCCGTGCCGCCGATGGGAATGATGATGGTGGTTTTGCCGGCTTGCACCTGATCGCGGACTTCCGTCCAGGTAAGGTTTTCGAGCAGCACGGTGTGCGGCGTCTGCGCTGCCGCGAGCGTGCTGGTGGCAAGCAGCGCGGCCAGGGCCAGCGCGCGCAAAGTGGCATGAGGCATGGGGCGACATCCTGATGGCATTCCAAGGAGCGATGGCGCGGGCGACATCGCCGCCATGCTCCGCTCTGAGTGGCATAGCTTGCCGTATCCGCGCGCAGGCGACGAGGGGCTGCGCTGTCGCGCTACACGGTGCCTTCATGCAGGGCGTGGTTTGTTGCGCGGAATCGTTCACCGCCCCTGCCGGATCGCCGCCATGAGCCGCCGCCCCTACCTTGCCCTTGTCGCCCTGTCCGCCGCGTTGACGGCTTCATTGGCCGCATCGGTCGGCTACGCCTGCACACGCACGCTCTACGTGGGCGACGACAACACCGTCATCACGGGCCGCAATATGGATTGGGCCGAGGATATGCAGTCCAACCTCTGGGTGTTTCCCGCCGGCATCAAGCGCGACGGCCAAGCCGGCCCTCACTCGCCGCATTGGACGTCACGCTATGGCAGCCTCATCACGGCCGGTTACGACATCGGCAGCACCGATGGCATGAACGAAAAGGGGCTGGTGATCAATGCGCTCTATCTGGCCGAAACGGATTACGGCAAACCCGATCCCCAGCGCCCGCACGTGTCGATCAGCCTGTGGGGCCAATACGTGCTGGACAATTTCGCCACGGTCGACGAGGCGGTGAAGGTACTGGCCAAGGAGCCGTTCCAGATCATTGCGCCGCCCTTGCCCAACGGAAAGCCACTGACGCTGCACTTGTCGATGTCCGACGCCAGTGGCGACTCGGCCATTCTCGAATACGTCGACGGCAAGCTGGTGATCCATCACGGCCGGCAATACAAGGTGATGACCAACTCGCCGATCTACGAGGAGCAGCTGGCCATCAACGAGTATTGGAAGACCATCGGCGGGCTTACCTTTCTGCCGGGCACCAACCGTGCCGCCGATCGCTTTGCGCGCGCCTCGTTCCTGCTCGACGCCGTGCCCAAGAAGCTGGCGCCCAACTACATCGTGGGCGTGCCGCAGCAGTCCTACGCCTATCAGGCGGTTGCCGAGGTCATGAGCGTGCAGCGTGCGGTGAGCGTGCCGCTAGGCATTACCACGCCAGGGCAACCCAATATTTCATCGACCATATGGCGCACGGTGTCCGACCAGAAAAACCTGGTCTATTACTTTGATTCCGCGACGCGGCCCAACACCTTCTGGGTGAACCTGCACCAGCTCGACTTCAAGCCGGGAGCACCGGTGAAAAAACTCACCCTGGCGCATGGCGAGGTTTATAGCGGAGAGGTATCGGCGCAATTCGTCGATACGCCCTCGTTCCAGTTCATGCCGGCGCCCGCGCCCTAGGGTTGGCCCGATCCGCTGCGCCCAGGCGAGCCTACGCGGGCGACTGGCCGGGGTGACGCGCCTGCCATGCCGCGAGTTCTTCGCGGTAGCGGCCCATGGCCTCATCGTAAAGATCAAAGATGCAGGGCACGCAGCCCTGCCCGCAGCAATCCTCGTCGTCGGGACGCTGCGGGCGAACCGGTGGTGGATCGTTGGAGGGCGCCTGTGCGCCCTCCGTGGTCGGCGCTTGCGACAACACAGTCAAACGATTATCCAGGCTTGCGGAAACGATAGACGAACTGGTCGGTGTGACCACGGATGGATTTGTCGAACACCTTGATGGTGTGTGGATCGGCGGGGTTGCGCAGCACACTGCTCTCGCCATCGAACACAAAGCCCACCGACTCCACCTGCTTGCGCACGATGGCCGGATCGATGCGATGCAACGTGTCGGTATCGCGCATGCCCGAGCCCGCCTCGGCCACGTGATCGACGATCACGAACAAGCCCCCGGGCTTGAGCGAATCGAACACCTGCTTGTCGAAGGTGACCGGGTCCACGTTACCCATGAACTTGTCCGGGTAGTCGTGGTAGTTCTGCGAGGTGAACACCACGTCCACCTTCTCCGGCGTCTTGAACTCCTTGGCAGGCACCATCAGCACGCCGACGTTGGCGTAGTGAGGGTTGGCCACCAGGGCCTTGGACGCCTGTACGTCGGACTTGGCCTCCATGCCGTATTCGTTGGGCCACACCGCGTAGACGCGACCCTTGGGTCCCACGACGCCGCTGAAGACCTTGGTGAAGTAACCGCTGCCTGGAATCAGGTCTACCACCGCCTGGCCCGGCTTCACCTCGGCGAAGGTCATCAGGTCGGCGATCTTGCGGCGTTGGTCGTTGACGGCATCGTCCTTGCGCGCCGCATCGTTCACGGCGGCGGTGACATAGGCGGGGGTGCCCGACGACGCCGGCGCATCAGCCAGCGCAGCGGTAACAGGGAAAGCCAGGGCTACCAGCACTGCGAGAGCGGTCGGACGCATATACGTACTCCGTGACAGGTGTAGGGACGCCATTCTGCGCCCACTCAGGGTAAACCGCAGCATGCATTTGGGCACATCAACAGAACGTTCACTGGGTCACAGGGGGACCGGCCAGCGTGGTGAGCAGTACATGCCAGTAGGCCAGGTCGTCGTAGAACGATTTGACCGGAATGCGCTCGTTGAGGCCATGGGCAAACGCGTCGCTGTTCTTCATGAACAAGCCGCCGACGCCGTACGTGGGAATGCCTACCGCGCGGAAATAGATGCCATCGGTGGCACCCGACTCCTGCACCGGCGTCACCGCCACGCCCGGGCGAATGCTATGCACGGCCTTGGTCACGGCGGCCACCACATCCGGACGCAGCGGCGAGGCTTCGCTGGTGATCGCCTTGCCGACCAGGGTCACTTCCACCTTGGGGCCGACCTGGTCCTGCAAGGTCTGGCGCACGCTATCGATCGCCACGCCAGGAAACACGCGGCAATTGATGGTGGCGGTCGCGGACTGCGGCAATGCGTTGTCGGCATGGCCGCCGCGCAACAGGGTCGCTACGCAGGTGGTGCGCGTCTTACCCACTTCCGATGGTTCATCCGCGAGCACCGCGGCAGCGGCTGCGTCATGCGGATTGCTGGCGAAATCGCGCATGGCCTGCCCCACCTTGCCCTGGGTGGTGGCGCCCAGCGCCTTGAACGATGCGATGGTGGTGTCGTTCCACATGACCGGGAACTGATAGGCCTGCACTTTCTTCAGAGCGTCGGCCAGCTCGTAGATGGCATTGTCCTTGCGCGGCAGCGAGCTGTGACCGCCTGCATTGCGCGTGGTCAACTCAAAGCTGGCATAGGCCTTTTCGGCGGTCTGCAGCCCGTACACCAGCGGCTTGCCGTTCTCGCCCAACTCGCCGCCACCGGCGTCGGTATTGAGCGCGAACTCGGCGTCGACCAGGTCGCGATGGTTCTTGACCAGGTCGTCCATGGTGTCCTGCGTGGTTTCTTCATCGCCGGTGTAGACGATGATGAGATCACGCGTGGGCACGAAGCCTTCTTTCTTCAGGCGAATAAAGTTGGCCGCCAGCACGGTGACACCGCTTTTGATGTCCTCGGTGCCGCGTCCGTAGAAATACCCGTTCTCCTCGATCAGGGTGAACGGGTCGCGCTGCCAGTCTTCCGGCTTGGCGGTGACGACATCCATGTGCGCCATCAGCGCGATGGGCTTGCCGCCGCTGCCATTGCCGCGATAGCGCACCACCATGGCAGCGGTTTCGCCATGCGGGATGATATGAATGTCCGAATCGGGGAAGCCGGCCGCGCGGAACTTGTCCGCCAGGTAGTTGGCCATCACGGGCACCTGTGCCTGCCCCACTTCGGTCTTGTACGCAATCAAGTGGCTGAAGATGTCCCGCGCGGTAGCCTGGTTGGCATCCAGTGCGGCCGCCTGCGCAGGCACGGCGATGGCCAAAGGCAGCAAGGTAGCGAGCAAGGTCTTCAGCATGGAGCGTCTCACCGGCGTCGAAAGGAGCGGTGAGTATGTACCGATCCGGGGCTGGCCGGGGAGGATCACGCACGCGCCCAGCGCGGCTCAGTCGTGGCCCCAGTCCCAGTGGCCCAGCGTCTGGTACTCGCCGCCACCCACCACGCTATGCAACAGGGAAAAGCCCTGCACCCGCCAGTGGATCGGGGCCGTCGGAGCCGACGGTGGCACCGCACCGCGGTGGTACGCGTAGGTGACGTGCGGGGTGAAACTGCGCGACAGATGGGCACCCACGCCAGCGAGCACGAGCGCTTGGCGCAGGCCCTGCCAAAACGCCTGCAAGGCGTCAGGCACCTGGCTGCAACGCAGCACGCAGGGCGGCTCGCGGCCATGGAAACCGGCGGTCTGGTCCAACACCAACTCAAACGGCTGCGCCCTTACCTTGCCCGCGGCGGCCATGGCGGCATGGACGATGTCCTGGCGCAGCATCGGGTAATCACCCAGGAAATGCAGCGTGAGGTGATAGCGCGAGGGACGGATCATGCGTGCCCGCAGCTGTTGCTCGCGCGCCGCGCCGTCGCCGGCAGCCTGGATCTGGCCGGCAACACCCGTATCCGGCAACAAGGCAAAGAACAGGCGATGGATCTGCGCGGGCGCGGCGCCGCCGAGCAGGTCTGCCTGCGGAGAGAAAAGATCGTGACTGCCGGGACACATGGATAGCGAAGGCGCTCGGAAAAAAGCCAAGAAGATGGGCATTGTAATGCCCTCGCCCGGTGCATCGGTGCGCCGGGGCTTGCCGCCACGTAGAGGAACAACGACGTATCCATCGACGATCCAGTTGCTACACCCCCCTCGCCGGTTCAAGACGTGCCTGCAGACGCAGGCATACGCATCGGCACGCTGTGCTGCACCTGCAGGGCGCCGAATAGCTCGCTGGCCGCATAGGTGACATAGACCAACCGTGTCATATCGAGCGCCATCGTTGGCGCCTCCAACGCACCGAGGCGTTGGCGCAGCACCGCCGCACTCACCCGTTGCCGATAAAGCCCCAACGTGATGTGCGGCACGTACGGGGACTGACGGATTTCCGCGCTCACCTGACCGAGCGATTGCCGCCATCGAGCGAGCCGCCGTTGCGGATCGCCCACGGGAATAAAGGCCGCGCTGGCGAAACTGTCCGGTGGCGCCAGCGGCAACTCGCAGGGAGCGGCCATGTCATGCTCCAGGCATGCGATCTGCCGAGCCAAGGCGTCGGGCGGGAAGTCATCGTGCTCCACGCGCGCCGGCTGCTGAAAGCCGCAGACGAATACCGTCAGGTGCGGCTGGCGCTGTGGGCAGGGGTGCAATAGATCGCGCAGGCGGTGCCGGCAGATGTCGATGTACGCCAACAGCGCCGGCTGTTCGATCAGTGCGACCCACGCGCCGTAACGCGCCCGCCCTTTGTGCCACTCGGGGTAATCGCGTACGTCGGCCACCTGCGTTTCAGCGGGGCCGGCCAGGGGATCGGAAAGCAACATGCCGCCGATGCTAACCGCACCGGCGCACTGGAGATGTGTGGAAAGTCATATCGCCCTTGGGTGCCGCAGGGACTAGAGTGCGCGAGCTGTCGTGCCATTGCTGGAATACTTCCCTCTGCCGGAGACCGCCATGCCCCGCACGCGCCACCCTGTTCTTGCCGCCACCGTGTGGGGCGGTCTTGTCGCGGGCACGCTCGATGTCGGTGCGGCCTCGCTGATCAGCGGCTACAACCCCGTCGTCATTCTCAAGTACATCGCCGGTGGCGTACTCGGCAAAGTCTCGTTGACCGGTGGCTGGAACGAGGCGGCGCTCGGCATGCTGCTGCAGTGGGGCATGTCCATCGTGATCGCCGCCATCTATGTGCTGCTTACCCGCAAGCGCATCGCCCGCTCGCCGCAATGGCCGTGGTGGGGCATCGGCTACGGCGTGGTGATCTTTGCGGTGATGAATTATCTGGTGGTGCCGTTCTCGGCCTTGCACGCCCCGCCCCATTTCAGCACCTTCAGCTTCGTTGCCAACCTGGCGGCGATGTTGCTGTTCGGCTGGATCGTGGCGCTGTTCGCCAACACCAAGTTGCGCGCTGCCACCTATTGAGGTCGCATCGAGGTCATCGATGCGCGACACTGCGCGGGTGTACCCACCCGCCTTTGTGCTGCCCCGATGACGCCCGACTCCGCCTCCACCGCCGCTGACATCACCTGGTGGCTGTACCTGATCGAGTGCCAGGATGGTTCGTACTATGCAGGCATCACCAACGACGTCGAAGCGCGCTACCAGGCCCATGCGGCCGGCAAGGGCGCGCGCTACACACGCTCGCATCCACCCACGCGCCTACTCGGCACACGGCCATATGCCAATCGTTCGCAGGCATCGCGCGCCGAATGGGAAATCAAACGCCTGCCCAAGCAGCGCAAGCTCGCCTATCTCCAGGCGGGTGCTGACAGTGCGTTGCCGGCATGAACCGCCAGCCCGGGTGAGTTGAGGTCGCGCTGCGTCGACCATCAACCCACCCTCACCGTGTCCCTTTACCGGCGGATCAGGAGGTCTTCTTGAGCATCGCCGTGAGTCGGTCGAGCTGGGCGCGGTAGCGATCCAGCACCTTGGCCGTCACCGTGGCGTACTGGCTGGCTTCATCCCAACGACGCGCCTCCAGCGCCTCGCGTACACCCGGCACGGTCTTTACTTCGTAGCCGGTAAGCAGGCCCGGCGCGTAGATCATGTGCTTGAACCAGGGGCGCCCCGGCAAACCGGCCTGATCGGACAAAGCCTGCTCCATCTGCGCCATCAACGCATTCAGTTCGCGCAGCTGCGCGGCGGGCAGGTCGAAGCCGGTGGCGGCTCGCGCGTTGTACGCGGCCTCGTAGGCCTGTGCGCTTTGCTTGAGTTGTTTGGCTGCCTGATCGAGCGGGTCCAGTTGCACGGCACCGACATCCGAATCGCGCGCAGGCGGCTGTACCGGCCGCGCCGGATCGACCACCAGCGCATAAGCGCCGCTATCGAGCAGCTTGTGCTGCTTGTCGGTGTCCTTGCGCGTGTCCTCGATCAGCTTGTGCAACTGGGCCACGTAACGGTCCAGCGTGTCGCTGAAGTCGCCAAAGCGCAACGGCACCACGCTGGCGTCGGCGGTACGCAGCATGATGTGGCCAGCCACCTTGGACAGCGCCACCCCGTACTGGAAGGTGGGGTCGCCAAAGCGTACGTAGTGATCGAACGAGTCGTAGGCCGAGTGGTACACGCCGTCGCTGTCGTTCTCGCCCCCAAAGCCCAGATCCAGCGAAGCGACGCCCAGGTGCTCAAGGAACGCGCTGAAATCCGAGCCCGAGCCCAGCGCCCCGATCGGCACGTCACCGCCCTTCTCCGCCACGGCGGCGTCTTCCTTGGTCGACGGGCGCGCATCCTTGCCGTTGCCATCGACCAGCAAGCGCGCACGCATGCGATCGAGCACGCTGGCCTTGGTTTCCGGATCGGCGACGCCAGCCGCCACCTCGTTCACCAGATGCTGCAGCGAGTGGCTGCCACCGGCATTGAGGAAACCATGGCCGTTGGTATCGGAGTTGAGATAGAGCACGGCTTTCTGCTGCAACTCCTTGGCATGCGTTTCGGCCCATTCCGTGGAGCCGAGCAGTCCCGGTTCTTCGCCATCCCAGCTGGCGTAGACCAGCGTGCGCTTGGGGCGCCAGCCCTGCTTGTACAGCGTGCCGATGGCCTTGGCCTCGGCCAGCAACGCCACGTTGCCCGAGAGGGGGTCCCACGCACCGAACACCCAGCCATCGTGGTGGTTGCCGCGCACCACCCACTGGTCTGGCTCGGTGGAACCCTTGAGCGTGGCGATCACGTCGTACACGGGCTTCTGGCCCCAGTTGGATAGCACCGTGAGATGCACCGGCGCATTGCTCGGCCCCACGTGATACGTGAGCGGCAGCGCACCACGCCAACCGGCTGGCGCCACATCGCCGGTGAGCGATTGCAGCAACGGCGTGGCATCGGCGTAGGAAATGGGCAGCACCGGAATCTTCAGGATGGTCTTGGCGTCCTTCAGTGCCAGACGCTTGGCGTCCGGCGTGGAACCGATGCCCGGGGTGAGCGGGTCACCCGGGTATTGCTGCATATCGGCTACCGAACCGCGCTGCACACCGTCAGCGGGGCGCCAGCCACCGTCCGGATAGGTGTCGCCCGCCCCATAGCCATCGTTACGCGGATCGGAATAGATCAGGCACCCCACGGCGCCGTGCTCCTGCGCCAGCTTGGGCTTGAGGCCGCGCCAGCCGCCACCGTAGCGGGTGATGACGATCTTGCCGCGCACATCGATGCCGCGCCGCGCCAGCTCTTTGTAGTCGTCCGGCATGCCGTAGTTCACGTACACCAGGGGCGCGGTGACGTCGCCATCGCCGCCGTAGACGTTGTATGGCGGCAGCACATCCTTCTCGATGCCGGACGTGGCGTCGCCCTGCACCGCCGGCTCATGCAGCTTGGCCGTATAGGGGTGCGGCCCCTGCAGCTCCAGCGCCACTTTCTTGGGCGTGGGGTACAGCACGTCGAAGGTTTCGATATGGGCATCCCAGCCCCACTCCCGGAACTTGGCCAGCATGAACTCCGCATTGGCCTTGTCGTGCGGTGAGCCCACCTGGTTGGGTTCGGCCGACATCAGCTTGAGCCATTCGCGCTGTTCAGCGGGGTCGAGCAAGGCATCGAAACGCTGCTCCAGGCTCTGCTGGTCACTGGTGCCTTGCGCGGTGAAGCCGAGCATCGGGCTGCCCTGGCCGTGATCGTTCGCGGCCAGGGCACTGCCCATGGTCGCCAGCAGGCAGGCCGCCAACAGCGGTCGGGTCTTCAATCGGGTCATGCCGTCGCTCTCCCCAGGAATGGTCATGCAATGGATGGGCGGGCATCACAGCCCTCGGTGCCGCCCATGGCGGCGAATCCCTGACACGGCAGTTATAGCAAGCGGCGTCGGGGCCGCGTCTAGGACAAAGGTCATGCCCTCCACCCCGGCCACGGCGAGCACTGAAGTTTGCGGCGACCCCGCCGATAAGCCTCACAGGCCCCGCCGACGGTGCATCGGCGGATCCGACGAACTCACATCACGCAGGACGGACATGCTGTATTCGTCGCCAAATCTCACTTACCTCAAGGCCGCCTGGGCCGCCTTCGCCAGCATCAGCGGCGCCAATGCCAAGCAAAGCTACGAAGAGGCCGGCCTGAGCTTCTCGCGTATCAACCACTCCGTGCTGGTGCGTAAGAACGATCTGCAGGTCTCCACCATGCCCCTGCGCTATACGCGCCAGGACCTGCGCATAGGCTTCCTGGGCCGTATCGAGAACGAGGTGCGCAAGCTGGTGGCGCAGATCGAGCCGATCCTGCTGCGGGCGCTGCAGATACCCGAAGGCCACCACCTGGTGATCGAGCTGGAGGAATGCCTGCGCTTGCTGCGCCGCAAAGGCCATCGCTCGCTCAGCATCCTGATTCAACCTGACAGCGATGCGGAGCTGGATGCCATCGTGCAGGTGGAAATGCGCGTGTTCCTGGATTCGCCGCGCGCCTGCCTGTTCATCTGCCTGGCGGACGCCACGTCGCACCACCAGTTCGACCTGCTGGCTGCCGCGCCCAAGCGCGCGCGTGTGCCGCGCGCCGACGACTACGTCTCGCTGGCCGAGCAGATGGCCGCCACCGTCAACGCGGCGCTTGAGCTCTCCTACACCGCCCAGCTGGCGGCCTGAACACCGACCCCGGCACTGGCGCCGGGATCGATGTCGATTTCCCATAGCCGTGTTCGTCGTTCTGGCAAGGCCGCGCCTGGCGGCCTGTCGAGCACAACACTGCCGGAGGTTATCGCCATGCCGTCTGCCCAGCCCCTGATTCCCGCTGCTGAACTCGCGCGCCGCAATGGCCTGCGCTTTGCAGGGGAGAGCGACGACTATCGCCGCGCCCGCGATGCATTGCTGGTCGAGGAAATCGAACTGCGCCGCCATATCGAACGCGTCGCCGAGCAACGGCGCGCGCTGCCGCCCGGGCCGCCGGTGCACGCGGACTATCGCTTCATGAGCGAGCACGGCCCCGTCGGCTTGGCCGAGCTGTTCGGCGACAAGACCAGCCTGGTCACCTACAGCTATATGTTCGGCCCGCAACGCGAGCGGCCCTGCCCTATGTGCACGTCGCTGCTGAGCGCCTGGGAGGGTGAAGCCCGCGATATCGAACAGCGCGTGGCATTGGCGGTGATCGCCCGCTCGCCCATCGAACGCCTGCTGGCCTTCAAGCGCGAGCGCGGCTGGCGTCACCTAAAGCTGTATTCGGACCTCGACGGCACCTTCAGCCGCGATTTCCACGCCATCGGCGATGACGGCGGCGACGAACCCGCCTTCAACGTGTTCACGCGCCGCGATGGCGTCATTCGCCTGTTCTGGGCGGGCGAGATGGGTGGCGCCACCGCCGACCCCGGCCAGGACCCGCGTGGCGCGCCGGACCTGATGCCGCTGTGGACCGTGCTGGACTGCATTCCGGAAGGGCGTGGCACCGACTGGTACCCCAAGCTCGACTACCCCGCCTAAGGCGCAAGGGCTATGGGCCGCATTGCACGCAGCCCATAGCCTGACTCACTCGCCTCGGGGACTTCAGCCCGGTTGCTTCTGGCAATTGACCATCCAGGCCTTGCCATAACGATCCACCCGCATGCCAAAGCGGCGCGCCCAGAACGTTTCACCGATGGGCATCTGCGCCGTGCCCCCTTCGGACACGGCCTGGAACACGCGCTCGGCTTCGACCGGCGAGGTTATATCGATATTCACCACACCGCCCTTGGTATCGGACTGCGGCGGACCATCCGCGCCCATCACGATGCCGTGCTCCGCTTCCCGCTGCCAGTGCAGCACGCGGCCGAGCGCGGCTGGCGGCATGTCCTTGGCCATGGGCGAATCGGCAGGCGCTTGAGCAACACAGCGCATCACGTTACGCCAAATCGACACGCGGCAAACCCATTGGGCGTAGGCTTGGGAAATCGCCGTCAGGAGGCTTGAACCATGTTCCGCCGCATCGGCTTCACACTGTGCTTGCTCCCGTCACTGTGGCTGTTTGCCACGCTCGCCCAGGCCGCCACCCCGCCCGCTCCCGAGCTAACCCTGCAACAGGCCGTCGCGGGCAGTTGGCGCTCCGACGCCAACAAAGCGCGTGATACCTACCGCCATCCTATCGAAACCTTGCAGTTCTTCGGCATCCAACCCGGCATGACGGTGATCGAGCTATCACCGGGCGGCGGTTGGTACACCGAAATCCTCGCGCCCTACCTCGCCGCCCACGGCCAGCTGATCGAAGCGGCGCCGCCCAAGGCGGAGAAATTCAACGCGAAACTGAAGGCGAATCCCGACGTGTTCGGCCATATCGCCAAGATCATTCCATTCGCACCACCGGACGCCGTGCAGCTCGGACCGGCGCATTCCGCCGACATGGTGCTGACCTTTCGCAACACGCACGACTGGTTGATCCATAGCCCCGACACACTGGACGCCGTATTCAAAGCGGCGTTCGACGTGCTCAAGCCGGGCGGCATCCTGGGTATCGAGGAACATCGAGCCAAGCCCTTCGGTGATCCGCGCGTTACGGCCGGCGCACTGCATCGCATCTCCGAGGACTACATGATCGCCACCGCCATGAAGGCAGGCTTCCAGTTGGCCGGCGTGTCGCAGATCAATGCCAACCCCAACGATCCGGAAGACATCAACGTGCATCGCCTGCCGCCCGACCTCGCCGGCCCCGACGATGAGCACGCCAAGATGAAGGCGATCGGCGAATCGGATCGCATGACGCTGAAGTTCGTGAAACCGTAGCGCGTCGCGCTTATGGCCAGCGCACGCAGAACAACGGGCGCGACATGAAAATGCTTGCCTTTGTGATCTGCCTCATCGCCCTGGTCGTCGGCCTGATCGGTCTGGTCGCGCCGACCGTGCTGGTGACGCTGGCTCAGGTCAGCATCGCGCCCTCGGCCTTCCTCGCCGCAGGCCTGGTGCGCCTGCTGTTCGGCGCACTTTTGATCGCGGTGGCGACGGCCACCCGCATGCCGCGACTGGTGCGCATCGCTGGCTGCGTCGTGGTGGTGATGGGTACCGTAACGGTGCTGATGTGGGCGTTCGCGATGGCGCAGGCCAACGCCATGGTCGAGCAATGGACCATGGCGGGCGATGGCGTCATCCGCCTGAGCGGCGTTGTTCTGGTGGTGCTTGCCGCCCTGCTCGCCTATGCACTGGCGCCCGGCACTCGCCGGGCCAAAGCCTAGGAATACGCTGAATCATTTCGCCAGGCACTGGCGCGAGTGGTCAGCTCGCGGCATGCCCCAGATGTTGGAACGGCACGTTACGATGACGCAGCAGCGCCTCGAAATCGCGTGCCACAGCCGCGTTGCCGAAATGCTCGGTGACGTAACTGCGTGCCGCGGCACCCAACTCGCGACAGCGCTGCTCATCGCACAGGTCCAGTATGCGATCACGCCATGCGCTGACATTGCCGGGTTCGATCAGGTAACCCGTGACCTGGTCTTGCATGGTTTCCGGAATACCGCCGATGTCGCTGCCGAGCACCGGCACCCCGCTCGCCTGCGCCTCGATGGCAACGCGGCCGAAGGTTTCGGGTTTGATCGAAGGAAATGCCAGGAACGAGAACGCGCCGTAGTAGCGCTCCGTGTCGTTCACCCAACCGGTGAAGTGGTGACGGCCGGACAAGCCCTGCTCCGCCGCCATCTGCTGGAGTCGCCCCTCGTCCACGCCCGCGCCCACCCACAACGCATGCAAGCGCGGCTGCACGGCCATCGCTTCGTTGGCTGCCTTCATCAGATGCACCACGCCCTTGCCGGCATGCACGCGACCGGCGAAGCCCATCACGATGGCGTCCTCGGGAATGCCGAACTCCGCCCGCACCTGCGCGCGCCGCACCGGGTCGGGCTTGAACACATCCACATCCACCGGGTTATAGGAAATGCTCACCAGCTCGGGCGGGATACCCCATTGGAGATAAGCATTGCGCGCGTACTCGGACACGGCGATGAAACGCTGCGCCATGCGCGGCACGCCATACTCGGAAAACTTGCTCATGCGCGGCGTGCGGTGACGGAACAGCGCCACCTTGGTATTCGTCAACCGGCCGCAAAGAATCAGCGGCCAGTACTCCTTGCCGAAGTTGCCTACCAGCCAATCGGGCGAATGCCTGGCGATGTCCTTGAGCACCGCCGCATAGCCACGCAGGTCGAAGGCATTGCGGAACGTGCTGTATGTCAGTGGCACCCGCGCCGCCTCCAGCCCCTCGCCAATAAGGCCACGACGCGACACGATGCCGCGCACCTCATGCCCCGCCTGCGCCATGGCCTTGGCCAGTGTCACGAAATGGGTCGCCGCGCCGGTGTTCTCGGGATTGGTGCCGACAAAAAGCAGTTTCATGCGCGCTTGTCTTCGTAAGCGGTAAGGATGCGCGAGGCCACCTGCGGCAGCAGGTGATGGCGAGCTATCTGAATACGCGGCAAGCGCCACAGATCCACGTCCGCACCGCCGTCGGCGCGACCACGCTGCGTGGTGGTGGCGGCGGCATAGCCCGCGCGACGTGTCGCTTCCACGGCGCGATCGTCATGGTCCCCATAGGGGTAACAGAACTGCGTGACCGGCGCGCCGATCACATCTTCCAGTTCCGCCTTGCAGCCTTCGATCTCTTCGCGCTGCTGCTGATCGCTGCAACGGCTCAGGTGCACATGGGTGCGCGTGTGCGCACCCACCTCCATGCCGGCGGCGTGCCACGACCGCAGCTGTGCCGCCGTCATGATCGGCTTGCGGATACCCAGCTTCTGGTCATCCCAGGCGTTGTACTGACCGAGCAGGCTGCTGACCGCGTAACACGTGGCCGTGAAGTCATAGCGCTGCAATACCGATAATGCCGACTCCAGATTGTCGACATAGCCGTCGTCCAGCGTCACCACGGCCACTCGCCCTTCGCGTTCGCCACGCAGATAAGGCATGGCATCGGCCATGGATACGCCGCGATAGCCGAGCATGCTGAGCAAGCGCATCTGGCGACCGAAAGCGCCCGGCGACACATACAGGCTGCGATACACCGCAAGGTCGCGCGGAGCCTTGGCAATGTTGTGGTACATCAGGATGGGAATCTTCACGAGTGCCCTGGCAACGGGTTTCGAACGGCCCCCGGGGCCTCGGTCGCCACCGACCGAATCGGCCAGTAAGGCGCAGGTAATTTCGAGGCGCTTGGGGAATGCCGACAAAGTACCTTTTCAAGCTGACGGCAAACTTACAGCGGGCGGCCAAATGACCTCTTTTGGATCAATTTACCCGCCATTTATGCTGCATTTCGCCGATGATCGTCTCTGGAACCATCGAGAAATTACGATGACCTGATTCCGGCACCGGCCACGGAAACGTCCACACCATGGATGCAATCAGGAAACAGGCAAGACTGGCGGCTTGCTTTACGCGTTGGTCGCGGTCACCGCGCCCTATCCGGGTTCACGGCACCAGGATAGCCAGCCCTCGTTATGGGTGGCACTTTGGGCAGCACTGGAGGCCCCGCCAGGGCTAGCGCCGGGAGGCAAATACCTAACGAAGCACCCTGAGCCGCCACTTCCTTGCGAAGCGGCGGCTCAGGGCAAGCTTCACATGTTGCGACGGTATTCGCCGCCCACGTCGTACAAGGCGTGGCTGATCTGGCCAAGCGAGTTGTACTTCACCGCTTCCATCAACTGCTCGAACACGTTGCGGCGCTCGCGTGCGGTGTTCTGCAGCACCTTCAGGCTTTCCGGCGCCAGCCCGTTACGCGCCTGACCAAATGCCAGCACGTTATCGATCTGCTGGGCCTTCTCCGATTCGGTGGAGCGGATCAGCTCGATCTCGGTGGCGATCTCGCCGCCGTGATCCTTGGGCAAGAAGGTGTTCACGCCGATGAGCGGAAGGCTACCGTCGTGCTTCTTCTGCTCGTAGTACATCGACTCTTCCTGGATCTTGCCGCGCTGGTACATGGTGTCCATCGCGCCGAGCACGCCGCCGCGCTCGCTGATCGCCTCGAACTCCTTGTACACGGCCTCTTCCACGATGTCGGTCAGCGCGTCGACGACATGGCTGCCTTGCCAGGGATTTTCGTTGAAGTTGAGACCCAATTCCTTGTTGATGATCATCTGGATCGCCACCGCACGACGCACGCTCTCTTCGGTCGGCGTGGTGATGGCCTCGTCGTAGGCGTTGGTGTGCAGGCTATTGCAGTTGTCGAACAACGCGTACAGCGCCTGCAACGTGGTGCGAATGTCGTTGAACTGGATCTCCTGCGCGTGCAGCGAACGGCCGGAGGTCTGGATGTGGTACTTCATCATCTGGCTGCGCGCACTGGCGCCGTAGCGCTCGCGCATGGCGCGTGCCCAGATGCGACGGGCCACGCGGCCGATCACGGTGTATTCCGGGTCCATGCCGTTGGAGAAGAAGAACGACAGGTTGGGCGCGAAATCGTCGATATTCATGCCGCGCGCGAGGTAGTACTCCACGATGGTGAAGCCATTGCTCAGCGTAAACGCCAGCTGGCTGATCGGGTTCGCACCGGCCTCGGCGATGTGATAACCGGAGATCGACACCGAGTAGAAGTTGCGTACCTTGTGGTCGACGAAGTACTGCTGGATGTCGCCCATCATCCGCAGCGCGAACTCGGTGGAGAAGATGCAGGTGTTCTGCGCCTGGTCTTCCTTGAGGATGTCCGCCTGCACCGTGCCGCGAACGGTCTGCAAGGTCTCTTCCTTGATCCGCGCGTAGGTCTCGGCGTCCACCAGCTGATCGCCGGTAACGCCGAGCAGGCCCAGGCCGAGGCCTTCATTACCCTTGGGCAGCTCGCCGGAATACTGCGGGCGACCGTTGGGGAACAGCGCCTTGAGCTGCTTTTCGGCAGCGGCCCAGCGGGCGGGGTCTTCCTTGAGGTACTTCTCGATGTTCTGGTCGATCGCCGTGTTCATGAACATCGCGAGGATGATCGGCGCCGGCCCATTGATGGTCATGGATACCGAGCTGGAGGGAGCGCTCAGGTCGAAGCCCGAGTACAGCTTCTTCATGTCGTCCAGCGTGGCGATATTGACGCCGGAGTTGCCGATCTTGCCGTAGATGTCCGGGCGGGGCGCGGGATCTTCACCGTACAGCGTGACCGAGTCGAACGCGGTGGACAGGCGCGTGGCTGCACCACCCTGGCTGAGGTAATGGAAACGGCGGTTGGTGCGCTCGGGCGTACCCTCGCCCGCGAACATGCGGGTGGGGTCCTCACCGGTGCGGCGGTAGGGATACACGCCGCCGGTATACGGGTAGTGACCGGGCAGGTTCTCGCGCTTGAGGAAGCGCAGCAGATCGCCCCAATCCTTGGTCTTGGGCGGCGCCACCTTGGGTATCTTCTGATGGCTGAGCGATTCGCGGTAGTTCTCGACGCGAATCACCTTGTCGCGCACTTTGTACTCGTTGACCTCGTCGGTCACTGACTTGTAGCGCTTGGGCCAGTCGTGCAGCAGGTGGATCGCTTCGTGACTCAGCTCCTTGATGGCCGCGTTGTAACGCTGGCGCAGGGTGAGCAGGGTGCGATCGATGCCCTCTTCATGCAGCGCCTCCGATTCGTAGCGGGCCAGTTCACGCGGCAGCTGCGTATCGCCGAGGTCCTTGAGCGATTCGTAGTAATGCTGCGCCTTGCTGGCGAATTCGGCTTCCCGCTCGATATCCTGGTTGATGCCGCGGCCTTGCTCGGCGATCTCGGCCAGGTAACGCACGCGGCTGCCCGGAATGAGCACGGTGGCGCGCGGCTCCTTCAGGGTCGTGTCCAGGTCGGGCGTCCACTTTTCGGCCGGCAGGCTGAGCTTGTCGCGCAACAGGCGGCACAGGTTGGTGAACATCCAGGTTACGCCCGGATCGTTGAACTGGCTGGCAATGGTGGGATACACCGGCACCTGCTCGTCGGTGAGCGTGAATGCGGTGCGGTTGCGCTTCCACTGCTTGCGCACGTCGCGCAATGCGTCTTCCGCGCCGCGCTTGTCGAACTTGTTGAGCACCACCAGTTCAGCGAAATCGAGCATGTCGATCTTTTCGAGCTGGCTGGCTGCGCCGTAGTCGCTGGTCATCACGTAGGTGGGGAAATCCACCAGGTCGACGATCTCCGAGTCGCTCTGGCCGATACCCGCGGTTTCCACGATCACCAGGTCGTAAGGCTGCGCCTTGAGGAAATCGATGCAGTCGCGGAGCACGGCGCTGGTGGCGGCGTGCTGGCGGCGCGTGGCCATGGAGCGCATATACACGCGATGGCTGCGCAGGGAGTTCATGCGGATGCGATCGCCCAGCAACGCGCCGCCGCTGCGGCGACGGGTGGGGTCCACCGCCAGCACGGCAATGCGCATGTGCGGAAAGGCGTGCAAGAAGCGCAGCAGCAGCTCATCCACCACCGACGATTTGCCCGCGCCGCCGGTACCGGTGACACCGAGCACCGGCGTTTGCTTGCCGGCCATTTTCCACTGCTTGCGCAGATGCTCCAGCTCCGCTTCCGGCAGCTCGCCTTCTTCGATGGACGAGAGCACATGACCCACGGCGATCTCGTCGCCGATATCCACCAGCGGTTCGATGGCGCTGGCTTCCTGGGCCTTGGCACGCTTCACCGCCGCGGCGCGCGTGCGATGCATCACGTCCTCGATCATCTCGGTGAGGCCGAGCTTCATGCCGTCGTTGGGGTGATAGATGCGCTCGACGCCGTAGCCCTGGAGCTCGCGGATTTCCTCCGGCGTGATGGTGCCGCCGCCGCCGCCGAACACGCGGATGTGTTCGGCGCCATGCTGCTTGAGCATATCCACCATGTACTTGAAGTATTCGACGTGGCCCCCCTGGTAAGAGGACAGCGCGATGGCATCGGCGTCCTCTTGCAAGGCGGCACGCACCACATCTTCCACGGAGCGGTTGTGGCCGAGGTGAATCACCTCGGCGCCTTGCGCCTGGATGATGCGACGCATGATGTTGATCGCCGCGTCATGACCGTCGAACAGACTGGCGGCAGTGACGAAACGCAACGGACGGGTTTCCGCCTGGGCGGTGCTGGCGGGGACGTGCTGTGCGGGGGAACTCATGGGGACTCCGAAACTGCGGACGCGTCGAATTCCCGATTTTAGTGGATGGTTACGTTGGGAACATGTTGCGGCGCGGTGGCGGACATCGCCATGCGGGCAAGTACGTCCCTTTCGCCGACCGGCATATGCTTACCCGGCACGCCGAATCCACCTTCTCGCTTACGCGGGAACGAGCCGCCATGCGGGCTTTCAGCTGTCCCCAAACGGCAAATTCGGCGAGGACACCACGCGCTCACCCACGACTTCGCCACGCAGGAAGGCCACCGATGCGGCCACCACTTCCGGCGCATCGAGCACGCGATGGTGACCCAGGCCTTGGGTGGTAAGCAGGCGCCCGCCACGCCAGTGGCGCGCATAGCGCTCACCTTCCGCCCACGGTACATCGTGGTCGTCCATATCGTGCACGATCAGGCCCGGCTGGCCCAACGATGGCAGGTGACGGTGCACCTGAAGATCATGGATGTTGATCCCGGTCATCGCCTGCAAGCGTTCATGCAGGCGCTCACGCAGGTGATCGCCCAGGCGCACCAGGTGCGAAAAGCGCTGCGTCGCCGCTACCGGGTCCGCCGCCGGCGCGATCAGGATGAGTTTCTGCGCGTGCCAGGCCTCGCCCTGCGCCAGCACGGCCGCCGCACCGCCGAGCGAGTGCGCCACGGTGAGCGCCGCATCGCCATAGTGACGCCCAACCTCGCGTGCGGTGTCGACAAAATCGGGCAAGGTGCAGGTGCGCCCCTCGCTATGGCCATGACCGGGCTGGTCGAACGCCACCACGGCGTAGCCCAGTTCCCGCAAGGGCGCGACCCACGGCAGATAGCGCAGGCCAAAGCTCGACCAACCATGCACCAGCAAGGCATACGGCTGCCGCCCCGGGTCACCCCAGGTGTAGGTGGCGATGCGCCGGTCGCGAATGGTGAGCTCGCCACGCTGCATGTCCGCATCCGGCTGTGCGCGCTGCGCGCGGGTGCGGCTGCTGGCAAAGGGCGTTACGAACAGGCGCAGCGCGTGCTCCACCGCCCGCGCCGGCGCCAACCGGCTACCCAACGAGAAACCGGCACGCACCGCGCCGAGCTTGAACGCGCCAGGACCGTGATGCCGCTTGGCGACGGCCGGGGATGCAGGGCGAGTCATGGCACGGAACTCCCGCCCGCAACCGGGCTGTAACTGGCTAGCAGACGTTCAAAAGCCGCCAGCGTGTGCTGGCGCGCATCCTCAAATCCAAACAGGGCCGCGTCGTGATGCAGGCCCAGCATCAGGGCATAGATTTCGAAAGCGAGCTGGGCGGGCACGGTGTCCGCCCGCAGTTCATCGTTCTCCATGGCGTGGCCGATGGTGCGGCAGATTTCCTGGCGCCAACCGGCCTGCTGGCGGATCACGCAATCGCGCAGCACACCCTCGCGTCCGTCGTACTCGCTGGCCGCGGTGAGCAACACGCAGCCGCTCTGGTATTCCTTGCCCCACTCGACCCAGTTCATTACTACCGCACGCAGCCGGGCGATACCGCGCGGCAACGACAACACGGGCCACTTCACTTGGCGCAGAAAGCGTTGCTGGCCGGCCTCAAGCACCGCCAGTTGCAGATCCTCACGTGATCCGAAATGGGCGAACACGCCGCTCTTGGACATGCCCACGTCTTGCGCCAGCGAGCCGATGGATAGCCCCTCCAGGCCTTCGCGTCGCGCCAGCTCATAGGCGTGCTCAAGAATCAGCTCGCGGGTGGCGGCGCGCTTGGGGGTGCTGAGGGCTGGACTATTCATGAGCCACAAAATAGCACGACCGTTCGTTCTTTTGTCGAGAAGAAAATCTGAATGAAGGCCCGGCCGCAGCCATCACGAAACTGAACAAGCAGGGGTAAACGGGTCAACACCGCGCCGCATACCCCGTTCCCCGCCATAAGGCCGCACGGTGCGGCCATGCACAAGGAGAACGTCATGTTGAGCACTACCCGCAAACTCGCCCTGCTCGCCGTCTTGGGCATTGCCGGCGCGGGCGCGGTTTACGCTCCGACCGCCGCGGCCGGGGTATCGGTCGCGGTGGGTATCAATGTGGCCCCGCCCGCCCCGCAGTACGAAGCAGTGCCGCCGCCGCGCGAAGGTTTCGTGTGGGCACCGGGTTACTGGCGCTGGGAAGGCCAGCGTCATGTCTGGGTGCACGGCTATTGGGTCCCGGTTCGCCCGGGCTACGTCTACCACCCGGCGCGCTGGGAACAGCACCGCGATGGCTGGCACCTCCGTAACGGCTATTGGGCGCACTGAGCCGCCCGCCGAGGGGGCTTTAAGCCTTCCGGGCGAAATCGTAAGTAATTGCCATACAAGCAAAATAACTGCAACAAGAAAGGTTCGCCTCAGCAAGGCGCGTCATCGTCGTCTCACCAAATCACCATCCTTTCACAAAGGCACCTACTCCTATGTCGATCCGCTTTCGCCTGATTGCTCTTTCCGCCGTGACCATGCTGGCCAGTGGCTGCGTGGTGGAACAGCCCGCCCCGCGCCCCCGCCAGGTCGTGGTGGAACGCGAGCCTGTGGTGCAGCGTGAGTACGTTGAAGTCATCGCCCCGCAGCCGCCCCCGGTGGAAGTGGTGGAAGTGGAGCCGCCGCATCGTCCCGGCTACGTCTGGGCTCGCGGTTACTGGCACTGGAATGGTCATCAGTACGTCGCCATGCACGGCCATTGGGAAGCCGAGCGCCCGGGCTACCACTACGTGCACCCGCACTACGAACACCACAACGACGGCTGGCACCTCAACGTCGGCGTGTGGGTCGCCGGCTGATTCAAGCCTGCTTCGACAGACGGCCCCGTTCTCGCGAACGGGGCCGCTTTGTTTTCACTGACCGGCGATGCCCGGCAGCATATGCGGGCCGCGCGATGCCCCTGCGGTGATGGCACGGTAGTCGCGCGGCGTCATGCCCACCATGGCCTTGAACTGACGGGCGAAAGCACTTTGATCGGCAAACCCGCACGCCAATCCGATGGCCGCCACGCTCTCCTCACCGTGCAATCGACGCATGGCTTCCTCCATGCGCAACTTGGTCTGCCATTGCTGCGGGGTGAGCTGGAACACCTTGCGAAAATCCCGCTCCAGCTGCGCCACCGAGACATCGGCCAGTTCCGCCAGCGTGGCGACGCGCACGCTCTCCGCGTAATGCTCCTGCAGATAGGCCAGCACGCGGCGCAAGCGCAGGTACGTGGGATGCTTGCTGTCCGGCTTGCCCAGGTCGCGCGAGATGCCCACGATGCCCTTCACCTTGCCGCCTGCGCGTAGCGGACGCTTGCAGGTCAGGCACCAACCCGGCACGCGGTTGGGGAACATGTGCACTTCCAGCTGGTTCTCGATCACCTCGCCTTCCAGCACGCGACTGTCCTGACTGGCGTAGGAGCCGCCCAGGGCCGAGGGAAACAGTTCGGTCACGTTACGCCCGATCACCTCGCTGCGCTGCTTGAGCCCCAGCCGACGCAGCAAACTCTGATTGGCGTGGGTGTAACGGCCCCGGTGATCCTTCACGAAGAACACCACATCCGGCAACGCGTCGAACAAGGCCTCCAGTTCATCGGCCGAAATCTTCATTTCCACTGCGCCCCCTTGGCCGCCGTTCGCTGCTGCACCTGCAGCATAAGCGCGGTAGCGGCCTCTGCATTGTGCCGATTTCCGCATCCAACGGGAGCAGGCGTTTCTAGACGCTCCGGTCGCCGGACCGCGAGCATAGACCGCATGCACACCATCGACGTGATCGACTCCCATACCGGTGGCGAGCCCACCCGCACCGTGATCGCCGGCTTTCCTGACTTGGGCGGCGGCTCGCTGATGGATCAACGCGAACGCTTCCGTCGCGACTTCGATCGCTGGCGCAGCGCCATCGCCTGCGAGCCGCGTGGATCGAGCACGGTAGTGGGCGCACTGCTGCTGCCACCACAGACGGCCGATGCCTGCGCGGGCGTCATCTACTTCAACAATGTGTCCTACCTTGGCATGTGCGGCCACGGCACCATCGGCGTGGTGCGCACGCTGCAACACCTGGGTCGCATCGGCCCAGGCAGGCATCGCCTGGAAACGCCGGTGGGCGTGGTCGGAGCGCAGCTGCATGAAGACGGCCGCGTCACCATCGACAACGTGGAAAGCTATCGCCACGCCAGCGGTGTACGCGTCGATGTGCCGGGCCACGGCACAGTGACTGGCGATGTCGCCTGGGGCGGCAACTGGTTCTTCATCACCAAAGACAGCCCGCTGCCTTTGGAGATCCACCATCAACGCGAACTCACGGCATACACCGAAGCCATTCGACGGGCGCTCGTCGCACAGGGCATCACCGGTGCCGACGGTGGCGAGATCGATCACATCGAGGTCAACACGACGTCTCCGGTCGCCGGACTGGACGGCCGGAACTTCGTGTTGTGCCCCGGCCTGGCCTATGACCGCTCGCCCTGCGGTACCGGCACCAGCGCCAAGCTGGCCTGCCTGGCCGCCGACGGCAAGCTGGCGCCGGGCGAGCTGTGGCAACAGGAGAGCATCCTGGGCAGCGTGTTCGAGGGACGCTACCTGCCCGGCACACGCGGCGTGCTACCCCAGATCACCGGCACGGCGTATGTCGTGGCGCGCAGCACCTTGTTGTTCGACGAAGCCGATGCATTCACCTGGGGCAGCGGCGCCGAATGAGCGCTTGCGCCAACTACGACCTGATCGTGATCGGCGCCGGCATTGTCGGCGCCAGCTGCGCGGATGCGGCCAGCGCCGAAGGTCTGCGCGTGGCCATCATCGAACCGGGCCCGATCGGCGGCGGCGCCACGGCCGCGGCCATGGGTCATCTGGTGGCGATGGATGACGACCCGGCCGAACTCGCGCTGGCGCGCTATTCGCTGCGCCACTGGGAGGCGTTCGCCGAACTCGAGGAAGCCGAGTTCAGCCGCTGCGGCACGCTATGGGTCGCGCGCAACGAGCACGAATACCAGGCCGCGCGCACGCGGTCCGCACGCCTGGCCAGCGCAGGCATCCAAGCCCACCTCGTCGATGCCGCCACGCTCTACGAACTGGAACCCGCACTGCGACCGGACCTGGCCGGCGGCATGCTGGTGCCCGGCGAAGCGGTGGTGTATCCGCCGCGTGTCGCCCGGCACCTGGTGCAGCGCGCGCTGGCCCGCAGCGCCACGCTGTATGCCGGCCGACGCGTGGTGGCATTGCCAACAGGTGGCGTTCGCCTGGACAACGACACGTGCCTCAGCGGCCCGGTGTTGGTTGCCACCGGCTGCGCGCTGCCCGAGCTGCTCCCCATGCTGCCCATGCGCGCACGCAAGGGACACCTGGTCATCACCGATCGCTACCCCCACCTGGTGCATCACCAATTGCTCGAACTGGGCTACGCCGATAGCGCGCACGGCGATGCCGACAGCAGCGTCGCCTTCAATGTGCAGCCGCGTCCCACCGGACAAATCCTGATCGGCTCCTCGCGCGAATTCAGTGCTACCGACGCCGAGGTATCGCCCGCCATGGTGCAACGCATGTTGGAACGTGCTTTTGCGTTCATCCCCGCCTTGCGCGGCCTGCAGGCACTGCGCAGTTGGACCGGCTTTCGCCCGACCACGCCGGATGGCCGTCCCTATCTCGGTGCCGTGCCGGGCGCGCGCGATCAATGGGTCGCCGCCGGCCACGAAGGTCTTGGCGTCACCACGGCGCTGGGCAGCGCGCGCCTGCTGGTGGATCTGATCCTGGGACGCCAGCCCGCTATCGATCCCACGCCGTATGCGCCGTCCAGGGTGACGGCATGAGCCGCCTGCTCCGTCTCAGCGTCAACGGGCAATCGGTCGATGTACCGGCTGGCGCCAGCGTGGCCGCGGCGATCGCACAGGCCACGCTGCACTTTCGCCGCTCCGTGCGCGGCACGCCGCGCGCGCCCCTGTGCGGCATGGGTGTGTGTTTTGAATGCCGCGTGCGCGTGGATGGCGTGGCACACGTGCGGGCATGCATGACACCGGCTGTCGAAGGCATGCAGGTATATACCGATGGCTAAGCGTTTCGATGTGCTCGTCGTCGGCGCCGGCCCGACCGGCCTGGCCGCCGCACAGGCCGCGGCCAGCCACGGCGCCCAGGTAGGGCTGCTCGATGCGCAAGCGCGGCCCGGGGGACAAGTATGGCGACACGACGTGCGACACCAGGCACCGCGCGCCGCACGCGAAGCGTTTGCCACGCTCGATAACGTAACGTGGCTGGCGCAGCACAGCGTGGTCGCGAACGAGCCGCAGGGGCTGCGCGTGGAAACGCCCGGGGGCAGCGAGCTGCTCGGCTACAACGCCTTGATCCTTGCCACGGGTGCCCGCGAACGCTTGCTGCCGTTTCCCGGCTGGACCTTGCCTGGCGTGTGCGGAGCCGGTGGCGCGCAGGCGCTCACCAAACAAGGCTGGCCCGTCGCCGGCAAGCGCGTGGTCGTAGCAGGCTCGGGGCCCCTGTTGCTGGCCGCCGCCGCCACGCTGCGTGCGCACGGAGCGCGTGTGCTGGGCATCTATGAGCAGGCCTCTGCTGCCACGGTGCGTCGCTTCGCCTCGCAACTATTGCACTGGCCGGCACGCGCGGCCCAGGCGGCGGCCTTGCGCGCGCGTCTCGCGGGTGTGCCCTATCGCTGCGGCAGCGTGGTGCAGCGCGCGCATGGCGAGGCGCAACTGCAAGGGGTGGAGGTCGACGGCCCGCGCGGAACCCAGCGCATCGATTGCGATCTACTCGCCGTAGGCTACGGCCTGGTGCCCCAGGTCGAACTGGCCGCCTTGCTGGGCTGCGCCTTGCAGCAAACCGGCAAGCATCCACGGGTGCGGGTGGATGGATTGCTGCGGACCAGCGTGCCTGGAATCTTTGCGGCGGGCGAGATCACCGGCATCGGCGGCCTGGCCGTGGCGCGCATCGAAGGAACAATGGCCGGCCACGCCGCCGCCGGATTCGACCAGGAAGCACACGCCCTGCGCGCGCAACGCGACAAGGCACGAGGCTTCGCCGCGCTGCTGGACACACACTTCGCGCTCGACCCACGCATTCACCGACTTGCGGACGCGCGGACCATCGTGTGCCGTTGCGAAGACATTACCTTGGGTGAGCTGGACGGTTTCGGCGACGCTCGCGACGCCAAGCTCGCCACGCGCTGTGGCATGGGCGCCTGCCAGGGCCGCCTATGCGGCAGTGCACTGGCCGAATTAGGGCGCTTTCCACGTAGCGGCAGTCGCCCGCCGCTGTTTCCCGCCCGCCTGGCCACGCTGGCCGGGCACACCTCCCTTTCCCCTTCCGACGACGCTTACCGAGGTAGCTGAGCATGAGCAACACCACCCTCTGGCGCGGTGTGATCCCCGCCATCACCACTCCCTTCACCGTGGACGGCCAGGTCGATCACGCCTTTCTCGCCCAGCATGCGCGCACGCTGATCGACAGCGGCTGCACCGGCATCGTGCCGCTCGGCTCGCTGGGGGAAGCGGCCACGCTGAGCTTCGAGGAGAAGCTGGCGATCATGCGCACCCTGGTTACCGCGCTGGCCGGTCGTGCGCCCGTTATCCCGGGCATCGCCGCGCTCTCCACCGACGAAGCCGTGCGGCTCGCGCGTGAAGCCAAGGCGCTGGGCGCCGCCGGCCTGATGGTGCTGCCTCCCTACGTCTACTCCACCGATTGGCACGAGATGGGCGCACACCTGCGCGCGGTCATTGCCGCCACCGATCTGCCGTGCATGCTCTACAACAACCCCGTTGCCTATAAGACCGATTTCTCGCCCGAGCAGATCGCCGAACTCGCCGCGGAATTCCCCAACGTGCAGGCGGTAAAGGAATCCTCCGGCGACGTGCGCCGCTTTGCCGCGCTGCGAACGCTGCTGGGCCATCGCCTGGAGCTGCTGGTGGGTATGGACGATGCCATCGTGGAGGGCGTGGCGATGGGCGCGCGCGGCTGGATCGCTGGCCTGGTCAATGCCTACCCCAAGGAATCGGTCAAACTGTTCGAACTCGCCCGCGATGGCGGTGCCGACGCGGCCGCCGAGCTGTATGGCTGGTTCCTGCCGCTGCTGCGCCTGGATACCGTGCCCAAGTTCGTGCAGCTCATCAAGCTGGTGCAGGAAAAGGTCGGCATGGGCAGCGAACGCGTACGCGCACCGCGCCTGCCCATCACGGGTGCCGAGCGCGAGACGGCGTTGCGCGTGATCGATCACGCCATTGCCCACACACCGGTACTCTAAGATGGCCACCCAGCCGCTATTGATCGATGGCGAGTGGCGTGCCGCCCGTGAACTCATCAACGCGTTCCGTGCGGAGAACCCCGCCACCGGCGAGGCCATCGGCCCAGCCTATCCCGTGAGCGGCGCGGCCGACGTGGAGGCCGCGCTCAGCGCGGCGTCCCTTGCCGCGTCGCCACTTGCCGCTACGCCACCCGAACGCGTGGCTGCTTTCCTGGAGGCCTATGCGGCCGGTATCGAAGCCGATGCCGAGGCACTGGTTGAACTGGCACACGCGGAAACCGCGCTGCCCACGCAACCGCGACTCGCCAACGTGGAGCTGCCCCGCACCACCCATCAGCTTCGCCAAGCCGCCAAGGCCGCGCGCAGCTATGGGTGGACGCAGCCGGTGATCGATACCGCCGCCAACTTGCGCGCGCATCGCGCGCCCTTGTGCAAGCCGGTGCTGGTACTGGGCCCCAACAACTTCCCGTTCGCCTTCAACGCCATCGCCGGCAGCGACTTCGCCTCCGCCATCGCCGCGCGCAATCCGGTGATCGCCAAGGCGCATCCTTCGCATCCGGCCACCAGCGAGCGACTGGCTCAGCTCGCGCTCGCCGCCGTGCGCGAAACCGGCCTGCCTGCGGCCACCGTGCAGATGCTCTATCACCTTGATCCTTCCTTGGGCGAACGACTGGCCAGCGATCCGCGCGTGGGCGCGATCGGTTTCACGGGAAGCCGCGCGGGCGGCCTGGCACTCAAGGCAGCCGCCGATGCGGCGGGCATTCCCGCTTACGTCGAACTATCCAGCGTGAATCCGGTGTTCCTGCTGCCTGGTGCGTTAGCCGAACGCGGTGCCGCATTGGCACAGGAGTTCTACACCTCCTGCACCATGGGCAGCGGCCAGTTCTGCACCAACCCCGGTGTCGTGATCGTGCCGAGCGATGCCGCCGGCGACGCGTTCGTGGCGGCGGCGCGCGAGCATTTCGCGGCAGCCGCGCCCCACGTGCTGTTCTCGCGCGGCGTGCTGGAACATCTGCAACGCAACCTGACCATCCTGCGCGCTGCGGGCGCGCAATTGCTGGCGGGCGGTGATGCCGGCGCACCGGGCTATCGCCACGCGCCGACCTTGTTGAGCGTGGACGCCACGCAGTTCCTGCGCGAGCCGCGCGCCTTGCAGACGGAGGCCTTTGGCCCGGTAAGCCTGCTGGTCCGCGTGCGCGACCAAGCCGAGATGCTTGCCGTGGCGCATGCCTTCGAGGGCAATCTCACTGGCACGCTCTATACCGCCAGCCATGGCGCGGACGATGCCACGGCGACGGCCCTGACGCAGGCGCTGCGTCCGCGCGTTGGCCGGCTCATCGGCAATCGCATGCCAACGGGCGTCGCGGTGAGCCCGGCGATGAATCACGGCGGGCCGTATCCCAGCACCGGCCACCCCGGTTTCACCGCCGTAGGCATGCCCGCCGCCATCCAGCGTTTCACCGCCCTGCACTGCTATGACAACGTGGCCGAGCACCTTCTGCCGGTTGAACTGCGCGATGCCAACCCGGGCGGCGTTGCGCGCTGCATTGATGGCGTGTGGTGCCTCGACCCTCTCGACAAGCAGGCACTGCATTCATGACTTCTTCTCGCCAAATCGGTGGCCTCGACCTGGCCCAGGCACGCGCCGCGCTGGCGCCCTGGCCCAGCCCCGCTCCAGCCATAGCGCCGGAGGAATATCGACAGCGACTGGCGCATGCCCGCCGCCTGCTGGGTGAGCACAAGATCGATGCCGTACTCATCACGGCCGGTACCTCTCTGCGTTACTTCAGCGGCGTCGCCTGGGGCGCCAGCGAGCGGATGGTGGGCTTGCTGCTTACACAGCACGGTGAACCCATCGTGATCTGTCCCGCCTTCGAGCGGGGTTCGCTGGAACACGTATTGCTCGTTCCCGCCGACATCCGCCTGTGGGAGGAACACGACGACCCGCACCAGCTCGTGGCCGATCTGCTGCGCGAACACGGCGCACGCAGCCTCGCCCTCGATCCGGCCGCGCCCTTCGTCATGGGCGAACGTCTGCGTGCCGTGCTGGGCGATACGTCCCTGCACGACGCCAGCGCCATCGTCGATGGCTGCCGCCTGTGCAAATCGCCCGCCGAACTGGCGCTGATGAAACAAGCCACGGCGATGACACTGCAAGTGCATCGCCTGGCGGCAGGCCTGATGCGCGAAGGCATCAGCCGCGGCGAGCTGGTGTGCTTTATCGACGAAGCGCATCGCGCCATGGGCGCGGACAACGGCTCCAGCTTCTGCATTGTGCAATTCGGCCAGGCCACCGCGTATCCGCACGGCGTACCCGGCGAGCAGTATCTGACGCCCAACGAACTGGTGCTGATCGACACCGGCTGCACCGTGCAGGGTTACCACTCGGACATCACGCGCACCTATATCTTCGGCGAACCCACCGCCGAACACCTGCGCATCTGGGATCTGGAGCGGGCCGCGCAACAAGCCGCCTTCGATGCCGTGCGCCCTGGGGTCACCTGCGCCTCGGTGGACGACGCTGCGCGTGCGGTGGTGGAGCGCGCGGGGTTAGGGCCCGATTACCAGCTGCCGGGCATCCCCCATCGCACCGGCCACGGCTGTGGAATGAGCATCCACGAAACGCCCTACCTGGTGCGCGGCAACCCAACCGTGCTGCAACCGGGCATGTGCTGCAGCAACGAGCCGATGATCGTGGTGCCCGATCGTTTTGGCGTACGGCTGGAGGATCACTTCTACGTGACCGAGGACGGTGCGGCCTGGTTCACACCGCCCTCGCCAGCCATCGACCGGCCCTTTGCCTGAGCAGGCGGCGCCACCGGAACGATCAAGGAACGCACGATGAAATTACCTTTCTTCGCCCTCGCCTGCCTTGCCTGTCTTCTGGTGGCGCCATCGATAGCCGCACACGAAGATACCGGTGCGCGCTTCCAGGCCATCTACAGCAAAGAATGGGCGTGGCGGCAAGCTCAATTCAAAGGCGAGGACGACGAAGACAGCCAGGGTGAACTCACCGATCACCTGCCCAAGGTCGATGCGGCCACCCAGCGCATGCGCGGGGACTACTGGGCCAATGTGCTCAAGCAGCTCGATGGCATCCGGCCCGAGTCCCTGCACGGCGACGATCCGGTCAACTACGCGGTGTATCGCAACCAGATCCAGACGCTGCTGGACAACCAGCGTTATCGAAGCTGGGAAATGCCGTTCAACAGCGACACCGCCTTCTGGACCAACCTGGGGTTCACCGCGCGCCGCACGCTGCGCACGGCGGACGATTATCGTCACTACATTGCGCAATTGAACGATATACCGCGTTACTTCGACGAGCAGACGGCCAATATGCGTGCGGGGCTTGCGCGCGGGTTCAGCGTGCCGCGGGTAACGCTGGCCGGGCGCGACCAGTCGATTGCCGATGTGGTCAACGCCACGGGCGATGACAACCTGTTCTACACGCCGTTCCGCCGCATGCCGGGCAACGTTCCCACCGCCCTTCAGACACAGCTGCGCGCCCAGGGTCGCGAAGCGATCCAGCGCAAGGTGATTCCCGCGTACGCCAAGCTGCTCGACTTCATGCGCAGTACCTATATGAAGCAGGCGCGCACCAGCCTGGCGGCGGAAGCCATGCCGGATGGCAAGGCGTACTACGCATCGCGCATACGCGAGTTCACTACGCTGGACATGAGCCCGGATGCGATCCATTCCTTGGGCCTGAAGGAAGTAGCGCGCATCCGCGGCGAAATGGACCAGACCATTCGTGAAACCGGCTTCAAGGGCAGCTTCGCCGAGTTCCTGCACTATCTGCGCACCGATCCTAAGTTCTATCCCAAGAGCGCCGACGAGCTGCTCAAGGATGCCGCGTGGCTGGCCAAGCGCGTGGACGGCAAGATCGGCGACTACATCGGTCGCCTGCCGCGTCAACGCTTCGCCATCGAACCGGTACCGGCCGATCTGGCTCCGTTCTACACCGGTGGGCGCGGCGGCCCGGGCATCTATCTGGTCAATACCCATGACCTACCCTCGCGGCCGCTGTACTCGCTGGCCGCGCTGACCCTGCACGAATCCTCGCCGGGCCATGCCTTGCAGATGCCACTGGCCGCCGAACACGAAGGCTTGCCGGACTTCCGCCGCTACACCTATATCTCCGCCTATGGCGAAGGCTGGGCGCTGTATGCCGAGCGCCTGGGCGTGGAAATGGGTATGTACGACACGCCGTACGACCGCTTTGGCTACCTCAGTTACCAGATGTGGCGCGCCTGCCGGCTGGTGGTGGATACCGGTATTCACCATTTCGGCTGGAGTCGCGCGCAGGCGCAGGCCTATATGCGCGACAACACCGCGCTGAGCGAGCACGAAATCGAAACCGAAGTGGACCGCTATATCGCCTGGCCCGGACAGGCGCTTTCGTACTACCTGGGCGAGCTTGCCATCGTCGATGCACGCACGCGCGCGGAGAAGGCGCTGGGCGAACGCTTCGATATTCGCGCCTTCCACGACACCGTGCTCGCGCTGGGTTCGGTGCCGCTACCGGTGCTGCAACAGCAGGTGGATCGATTCATCGCCGCGGGCGGCACCTCGCCCTATGCCAACCGGGAACCGGCCGCACCCTGATCCCCGGCACGCCTTCGCGAATTTTCAGCGCCGCACCACCACACGCAGCACGGGGAGAAACGGATGGGTCTGATCAACGACATGCTTCGCCGCAAATCGGTGGAATCGCTGCAACGCGAGGCGGCCAAGGGCGGCAGTGGCCTGCGCCGCGTGCTCGGCTTGTGGCAGCTCACCGCGATCGGCCTGGGCGGCATCATCGGCGTGGGCATTTTCGTGCTCACCGGCACCGTGGCCGCCACCCAGGCGGGCCCGGCGGTGCTGGTGTCCTTCCTGATGGCCGGGATCGCCAGCGCCGCCGCGGCGCTGTGCTATGCCGAATTCGCTGGACTCATCCCGGTTTCGGGCAGCGCCTATACCTATGGCTATGCCGTGCTCGGCGAATTCGCCGGCTGGATCATCGGCTGGGATCTTCTGCTGGAATACGCCCTGATCGCCGCCGTAGTGGCCGTGGGTTGGTCGGGCTATATGCAAGCGTTGCTGGACGCCGCGGGCGTGCCGCTGCCCACCTGGGCGCAAGGCGCCTGGGGTAGCGCGCCCGGGCGCATGGTGAACCTGCCAGCCATGCTCATTTCCGCAGCCATCACCACGCTGCTCGCGGTGCGCATGGAATGGGGCGCGCGCTTCAACACGCTGATCGTGGCAATCAAGATTGCCGGCGCCGCGCTGATCGTGGCGGCCGGCGCGGCCTACGTGAAGCCCGAGCGCTGGCACCCGTTCATGCCCTTTGGCATGCATGGCGTAGTCACCGGCGCCGCCGTGGTGTTCTTCGCCGTGTTTGGTTACGACATGCTCACCACCGCCGCCGAAGAAGCGCGTGAGCCACAACGCGACCTGCCGCGCGCCGTGTTGTTGTCGCTGGGCATCGCCATGTTGCTGTACATCGCCATCTGCCTGGTGCTCACCGGCATCGTCCCGTACACCACGCTGGACAATGACGCGCCGGTGGCCGGTGCGTTCCTGCGCATTGGCTTGCCGTGGGCCATGGTGGTGATTTCGCTGGCGTCGGTGTGTGGCATCACCAGCGTGATCTTCGCCAACCTGATGGCCGGTGCACGCATTGGTTTCAGCCTGGGTCGCGATGGCCTGCTGCCGGGTTGGTTCGCCGGGGTGCATCCGCGCTGGCGCACGCCGCACCGCGCCACCCTGTTGCTCGGGGGAGTAACCACGGTCGCCGCCGGACTGTTCCCGCTGGACGAGCTGGCCAAGCTGGTGAATATCGGCGTGCTGGGCGCCTTTATCGTGATCTGCACGGCGGTGGCCGTGCTGCGCTGGCGGCAGCCGGAGTTGCATCGGCCGTTCCGCACCCCCTGGGTGCCGCTGGTGCCGGCGATAGGGGTGGGCTTCTCGTGCTGGCTGATCTGGGGCCTGCCCACCATTACCTATGTGCGCTTTGGCGTCTGGCTGCTGCTGGGCGGCGTGCTTTACCTCGGCTACGGGCGCCGCAACAGCCGCCTGGCCACCAAAGCGGCCTGAGCCGAAGGAAAAAAGCCCCATACGCCAGCGACTTGCCGCGTCGCAACAACCCCGGCCGCAGGGACGTACTAAACTATCCAACTAAGCTCACTGCCCCGACCTCTGGTCGGGGTTTTGACTTTAAGGCTTTTGTTAGTACGCCCGGGCGGGGCCGCACTGGATCGATCCCCGCCTCCATCCTGCGGCTGTCCGTCCCCACGGTGCCGCCAAACGTGGAGTCTCCGTTCCAATGATTTTTGAAACCATCGCCAACACGGGTCACGAAGAAGTCGTCTTCTGCCATAACAAGGACGCCGGCCTGAAGGCCATCATCGCGATTCACAATACGGTGCTGGGCCCCGCGCTGGGCGGCCTGCGCATGTGGCCGTACAAGAGCGAGCAGGACGCGGTGAACGACGTGCTGCGCCTGTCGCGCGGCATGACCTACAAGAATGCCGTGGCCGGCCTGAACCTGGGTGGCGGCAAGGCCGTGATCATCGGCGACCCGAGCAAGGACAAGTCCGAAGCGCTGTTCCGCGCCTTCGGCCGCTTCGTCAACTCGCTCAATGGCCGCTACATCACCGCCGAAGACGTCGGCATCGACGTCAACGACATGGAATACGTGTTCCGTGAAACCGAATACGTCACCGGCGTGCACCAGGTGCATGGCGGCTCGGGCGACCCGTCGCCGTTCACCGCGTTCGGCACGCTGCAGGGCCTGATGGCCGCGCTGCAGGTCAAGCACGGTAACGAGGACGTGGGCAAGTACAGCTACGCCGTGCAAGGCTGCGGCCACGTGGGCAGCGAGTTCATCAAGCTGTTGCGCGAACAGGGCGCCAAGGTGTTCGTCACCGACATCAACAAGGATGCCGTGCAGCGCTGCGTGGACGAGCTGGGCTGCGAAGCCGTGGGCCTGGATGAGATCTACGACGTCGACGCCGACGTGTATTCGCCGTGCGCCCTGGGCGGCACGCTCAACGAGCAGACCATCGACCGCATCAAGGCCAAGATCATCTGTGGCGCGGCCAACAACCAGCTGGCCACCGACGCCATCGGTGACGAGCTGCAGCGTCGCGGCGTGCTGTACGCGCCGGACTATGCGGTGAATGCCGGCGGCGTGATGAACGTGTCGCTGGAAATCGACGGCTACAACCGCGAGCGCGCCATGCGCATGATGCGCACGATCTACTACAACCTGGGTCGCATCTTCGAAATCTCCAAGAACGAAGGCGTGCCGACCTATAAGGCGGCCGACCGCCTGGCCGAAGAACGCATCGAGGCCATCGGTAAGATCAAGCTGCCGACCATGGGCAACCACGGTCCGCGCTTTGCTGGTCGCATGCGCGGCCAGTAAGCGATCGCCGGGCTCACTGAGTCTCGGGTATCCACGAAGCCGCCAGCCCTGCTGGCGGCTTCGTCGCTTCTGGCACCAATGGAAGCGCACGTGCCGCCGACGGTGAACGCAGAAACTCACTCGCCCCAGGTGAGCGAAAAATCCTGGCGCCCCTAGCTCCAAAGACAGATGGGAGCTTCGTAAACTTCTGATACACTGCGATAGTTGCCATGTCTTGCTGTAAGGCTTTGCTTGCAAAGCCATTTGGCAACCAAGGGGAAAAGGGGCCAGCAACGCTGACGACGAGCAGCCGTAGGAACGTGCTGCGGAGCGACCACATACCGTGGCCGTCGTTGGCGATTGTGCGTTTCCCGGGCAGGAAGGCCCGCACAAGGGTTTGCAGCCTCGATGGCGCGGCACGTAACGCCTCGTGGCAATCACTCACGTTAGTAGGATCAAGGATTTATGAGCACCATCTTGGCCGCCGGCATCAGCGACGAGGACATCCTGTCCCGCCTGAAGCAGGTTCTGCACGATAACTTCGAGATCGAGCCGGCCCGGGTAAACCCGGATGCCCACCTGTTCACCGATCTGGAGCTGGACAGCATCGATGCGGTGGATCTGGCGATCCAGGTGCAGGACATGACCGGGATGCGCATCAAGCCCGAGGACTTCAAGAGCGTGCGTACGGTGAGCGACGTGGTCGCCACCGTGCAGGCGCTGCTGCACCGCTGAACGGGTGGTAGCACGCATGACCGCAGGTACCGTGACGGCCGGTATCAGCTTCGCGCCCTGCGCGCTGATACCCATCTACAACCACAAGGACACGATTGTCGAAGGCGTGCATGGATTGCGCGCACACGGTTTGCCGGTGGTGATCGTGGACGATGGCAGCAACGCTGCCACCCGCGATGTCCTCGATGCCCTGGCGCGCGACGTGCCGCAGGTTCACCTGCTGCGCCTGCCGCATAACCAGGGCAAGGGGCGCGCGCTCAGCGCCGGCCTGCTGGCAGCACGCGAACTGGGTTTCAGCCACGCCCTGCAAATCGATGCCGATGGCCAGCACGACGTGAACGACGTGCCGCGCTTCATCGCCGAAAGCGCGACGCATCCCGATGCACTGATCTGTGGTCGGCCCATCTACGACGACAGCGTGCCGCGCGGTCGCCTCTACGGCCGTTACATCACCCACTTCTTTGTGTGGCTGGAAACGCTCTCGCTGGATATCCAGGACTCCATGTGCGGCTTTCGCCTTTATCCGCTGGCGCCCACCTGCGCCGAACTGGCGCGCAAGCCGTTCCCGGCGCGCATGGACTTTGACACGGAGGCCGCCGTTCGCCTGTTCTGGCGCGGTGTGCCGGTGCGAAACCTGGCGACGCGCGTGATCTATCCGGAGAACGGGCTTTCGCACTTCCGCATGTGGCGGGACAACGTGCGCATCTCCGCGATGCACACGCGCCTGCTGCTCGGCATGTTGCCGCGCGCACCGCGCCTGCTGCGTCGCCGCTGGCGTCGCTCGGAGGCTGCGTGCGCTGGCTGATCGTTACCCTGCTCGGTCTTTTGAGCCTCGGTGCCCGCGCCCAGGACTCCGCCCTGCTGCAGGGCGTGCTTGGCGAACTGAGCCAACATGCCAGTGTGCGTGCCGATTTCACGCAAAGCCGCGAAAACCCCGCTCTCACCCAACCGCAACGCAGCGAAGGCCAACTGCTGTTCGTGGTCGGGCACGGCATGTTGTGGCAGGTGAGCCAGCCCTATCGCGAGACGCTCGCTCTGACCGGTTCGCGCACCGCGCGCGTGGGCGAGGATGGGCAGTTGCAAGTCGTGCGCAATGGCGATCGCGGCGTGGCCCAGGTTTCCCAGATGCTGCAATCCATGCTGGCCGGCCAGCCGGAAGAAGCCTTGCGCCAGTTCCAGGTCCAAAGCCACGGCACACTGGCGCAATGGACGCTGCGCTTCACCCCTCGCCAGCAGCGCATGGCCAAAGTGCTGCGCGCCATCGAGTTGAGCGGCGGCCGGTTCCTGCAAGGCATTCGGGTGGAGATGCAGAACGGCGAAACCACGCAGATTCGCTTCAACAACACCCGTGACGCTGGCGGGCTCAGCCCGTTCGAGCTGCACGCACTCGGCATGCCATGAGCGAACGACGCCTGCACGTGCGCGCAGCGCTCTTCGGCGGGTTCGCCGTCAGCATGCTGCTGCTGGGCGCGTGGTTGCTGTTTGGCCGAGGCGGCGCCCCCATACAAACTGATCTGCTTGCCATGCTGCCCGCCACGGAGCGTCATCCGCTGGCGGAAGCCGCGGTGGATCGCCTGGCGCACGCCAATGGCGATCGCGTGGTGATGCTCGTGGCGCATGCTGATGATGCCAGTGCCAAAGACGCGGCTCGCGAACTTGGCCGTGCGCTCGCGCGCGACGCCGTGTTCTCCTCGGTCACCGCCGAACTGCCCGATTTCGATCTCGACCAGTTGGTGGCGCCTTACCTCGCCTATCGCTTCAGCCTGCTCACGGCGGCGGATCGCAGGGCACTGACCCAGCCGGACTATGACGCTAGCCGCGCACTCGCACGCCGACTCAACGAGCCCTTTCTTGCCGGCGTCGGCACCACCGTGCAGAACGATCCCTTCGGCTGGTTGCAACACTGGCTGGATCAGCAGCCGTGGAGCCGCTCGCCACTGGTGCCCGAAGACGACCTGCTTACCGCCCATCGCGACGGACTGACCTACGTCATGGTGATGGCCTCGCTGCGCGGCTCCTCGTACGACGATCAGGTACAGCGCGAAGCGGTGGGCGCGCTGGCCCGCGCCGAGCGTCAGGTGCTGCACGATCACCCCGGCGTGCAACTGCTCAAGACCGGCGCCGTACTCTACGCCGCCGCCGCCCGCGCTGGCGCGGAGCGCGACGTGCATGTGGTGGGCCTGGCTTCCACGCTGGGCATCGCCTTGCTGCTGTTGTGGACCTTCCGTTCCGCCAAGCCGCTGCTGGTCGCCTTTGTTTCCACCGCCGTGGGCGTCGTTAGCGCACTGTGCGTCACCGTGTGGGTGTTCGGCCAGATCCACCTGCTGACCTTGGTCTTCGGCGCGGCGCTGCTGGGCGAAGCCGTCGACTACTCCATCCAGTACCTGTGTGCCCGCGCCAACAGCGGCAGCCGCTGGCAGCCCGAGCAAGGCGTGCGGCAAGTACGCCCGGCCCTGCTGCTGGCACTCGGCACGTCCTTGCTGGGTTACGCGCTGCTGGGGCTGGTACCGTTCCCGGCATTGCGACAAATGGCGTGTTTCGCCATCACCGGCATGCTGGTGGCTTGCCTGAGCGTGTTCTGGCTGTTGCCGGCGTGGTTGACCGCGCCGGCACGCAAACCGCTCGCCCCTGCCCTCGTTCGTGGCGCATGGCTCTTGCAACGACGTGGGCAATACTGGGCACGCGGTCACCGCGCGGCGCTGGCCTTGACCGCCCTGCTTCTGCTGGCCCTGCCGGGCTGGCTGCGCCTGTCGCACGACGACGATATCCACTCGCTCATCGCACCGCCGCCCGCGCTGGTGCAAGCGGATGCGCGCATCCGCGATGTCACGGGCATCGGCAACAATAGCCAGTTCTATCTGGTGACGGGCGATTCGGCGGAACAGACGCTGCAACGCGAGGAAGCGCTGGAGCTTCGACTACAAGCGCTGATAAAGAACGGGCAATTGGCCGGCTGGACCGGGGTGGCCGGCATGATGCCGTCTGAGCGGATGCAGCAAGCCAATCGCGCCGCGCTGGCGCCGCTGTTCGGTCACGCGGCTGCGCTGCAAACCACCCTGCAGCAAGCGGGCCTGAGGGCCGACATCGCCCATGACTACGTCGCCGCATGGCCCGGCCGCGTGCTCAAGATAGACGACTGGCGGTCGATGCCCTTGTCCCTTCCTTTTCGATACCTGTGGATGCACGACGACCAACACGGCTATGCCTCCATCGTGATGCCGCAGGGCCAGGACGATGCGACCGTGCTGCAACACGCTACCGATGGGTTGGAAGGCGTGAGCCTGGTAGACAAGCCTGCCAGCGTATCGGCGCTGTTCGGTCGCTATCGCAGCTATGCCAGCGGCTGGCTGGTCGCCGCCCTGCTGCTGGTCGGCGCGGCGTTTGCCTGGCGTTATCGCCTGGACGCACCGCGCGTGCTGGCACCGCCACTGGCTGGCATTGGCCTCACCCTCGCCATGCTCGGTTACCTGCAGCAACCGCTCACCCTGTTTCACTGGATGGCGCTGATGCTGGTGCTGGGCGTGGGCGCCAACTACGCGGTGTTTCTGCGCGAAGGCGAGCCGCATACCGCGGATATCCCCGGCGCGAGCTACGCCAGCGTGCTGCTCTCGGCGGTGACGGCGCTGCTCTCCTTCGGGCTGCTCGGCCTGAGCAGCATGCCCGCGCTACAGCACTTTGGCCTCACCCTTTTGCTGGGCATCGGCTTTACCGCCGTCTTGGCGCCAATCAGCCTGCCCGCCAACGAGATACGCGCATGAACCCCTGCTTCAACCACAAGGACGCCCGCCGATGAAGCGCGTGGTTATCACCGGCATCGGCGGCATCACACCGCTCGGACACGATTGGGCCACCATCTCCGCCCGCCTGCGCCAGTACCGCAACGCTGTGCGCCGCATGCCGGAGTGGGACTATTTCGATGCGCTCAACGGCCGCCTTGGCTGCCCCGTGGATGATTTCGTGCTGCCGCCGTGGCCACGTCGCCATGTGCGCTCGATGGGACGCGTCGCGCAGCTCGCTGTCGCCGCCAGCGAGCGCGCGCTGCAAGACGCGGGCCTGCATGGCAACCAATGGATAACCGATGGTCGCATGGGCGTGGCCTATGGTTCATCGGGCGGCAGCGTGGAGCCCATCCGCGTGATGGGTCACATGCTCGATACCGGTTCCATGCAGGGCGTAACCGCCACCAGCTACATCCAGATGATGGCGCACACCACCGCGGTGAACATCGGCGTGTTCTTCGGGCTGAAGGGACGCATCGTGCCGACCTCCAGCGCTTGCACCTCGGGCAGCCAGGCCATTGGCTATGGCTATGAGGCGATCCAGCAGGGCAAGCAGAAACTGATGCTGTGCGGCGGCGCGGAAGAACTCTCCGGCCCCGGCGCCGCCGTATTCGACACCTTGTTCGCCACCAGCACGCGCAACGACGAGCCCACGCTTACCCCGCGACCGTTCGACCGCGCTCGCGACGGATTGGTGGTCGGCGAAGGCGCCACCACGCTGGTGCTGGAGGAACTGGAACACGCCCGCCAACGCGGCGCGCGCATCTACGCCGAAGTAGTCGGCTTTGGATGCAACTCCGATGGCAGCCACATCACCCAGCCCACCAGCGAAACGATGGCGGTGGCCATGCGCATGGCGCTGGACGACGCGCAGCTGGCACCGCAAGCCATCGGCTATATCAGCGCCCACGGCACGGCCACCGATCGCGGCGATGTGGCCGAGAGCGAGGCCACGCATGCGGTACTGGGCGCACACACGCCGATCAGCTCAATGAAGAGCTACGTCGGCCACACACTGGGCACCTGCGGCGCGCTGGAATCATGGTGGGCGATCGAGATGATGCGTGAAGGCTGGTTCGCGCCCACGCTCAACCTGACCGACGCCGACCCCGAGTGCGCCCCGCTGGACCACATCGTGGGCGAAGTCCGCTCCATCGATACGCGCTACGTGATGAACAACAACTTCGCGTTCGGCGGTATCAACACATCGCTGATCTTCAAGGCCATCGACGCATGAAGGCGCAGGCCGCCCCTCGCGCCTCGCTGCCACGTGTCGTGGTCACCGGCATGGGCTCGGTGTCGTGCGTGGGCGTGGGCAACCAGCGTCTGCTGGAGGCCTTGCGCGAAGGCCGCAGCGGCTTGCGTCATCTACCTTCGCTGGAGGCGTTGGGCATGCGGTGCCAGGTCGGGGGCATGGTGGATGAGCGCATGCTGGACGAACCGCCGCGCAAGCTGCGCCGATTTTTCCCCGTTACCGCGCACTACGCGTGGCAGGCCGCGCGCGAAGCCATGGCACAGGCCGGGCTTTCGCCCGAACACCTGGCGTCGCCGCAATGCGGCCTGGTCATCGGCGGCGGCGCGGCCCTGAGCGAACATCAGACGGCGCTGGAGCAGCTTGCTTCGCGCGGCATCGCCAGGCTGTCACCGTACATCGTCACGCGTGGCATGAGCAGTTCGGTCGCAGCCGGCTTGGCTCACGCGTTCGGCATTGGCGGACGCAGCATGGTGATTACCTCCGCCTGCACCAGTGGCGCGCACGCCATCGGCCAGGCGATGGAACTGATCCAGCTGGGCAAGTTGCAGCGCGTGATCTGCGGCGGCAGCGAGGAACTGCACGACACCACGGCGCTATGGTTCGACGCCATGGGCGCCTTGTCCACCCATAGCAACGCCGAACCCCAGCGGGCCTCGCGTCCGTTCGATCAGGGGCGCGATGGCATCGTGCTCGCTGCTGGCGCCGGCGTGCTGGTGCTGGAGTCCATGGAGAGTGCGCTGGCACGCGGCGCCACCGTGCTCGCTGAAGTCAGCGGCTACGGCGCCAGCACCGACGCCACCAGCATGGTGGGCCCGGGTCCCGATGGCATCGCCGACGCCATGCATCAGGCGCTGTCCCAAAGTGGTGCATCGCCCGACTACATCAATGCACACGCCTGCTCCACGCCACTGGGCGATCTGGCGGAATGGCAGGCCATCGCTAACGTATTCCGTTCGCGTGGCGAAACCGTGCCTGCGCTGTCCTCGATCAAGGGGCTGCTTGGACATGCCCCCGCCGCGGCCGGCGCGCTGGATGCCATTGCCTGCATCCTGATGATGCAACATGGCTTTCTGGCGGCGGGCGGGCACCTCGACGCGCGCGATGCCGCCTTCGATGCCGCACCGCTATTGACCGAGAATGGGGTGCGCCACGTAGATCACGTGCTGTCCAACAGCTTCGGCTTTGGTGGCAGTTGCGCCTCGCTGATGTTCAGCACCTATCGGGAGGATCGCGCATGATCGACCTGCGCATCGCCGACTGGCGCGCCTGGGCACCGGGCCTGGACTCTGCCCAGGCATGGCAAGCCTGGGCGCAGGCGCCATGCGCTCCCCCTGAGCAGGGAGAACAACCGGACTGCGCGTTTCTGCCCCCCATGCAACGCCGACGCCTGAGCCGCATGGCGCGCATGGCGCTGCATGTCGCATGGCCGTTGTGCGGCGACGACGAGCAGCTGCCGCTGGTGTTTGCCTCGCGTCACGGCGAGACCACGCGCACCTACGCCATTCTCGGCGACGTGGCGGACCAACAGCCACTGTCACCCACACAGTTCGGCCTGTCCGTACACAACGCCATTGCCGGGCAATGGTCGATCCTGCGCGGTCAACGGGCCGAATCCACGGCGATTGCCGGCGAAGGCGACACCTTCGAGCATGCCTTGCTGGAAGCGGCCACGCTGCTCGACCAGGGCGCGCCAGCCGTGATCGTGGTGATCGCGGAAGAACGACCGCCTGAAGCCTACGAGGCCTGGATCGACGACGTACCGTTCTCCTACGCGCTGGCGCTGCGCATCGGCGCGTCCCGTATGGGTGACGCCACGCCCGCGTCGTCGTGGCGTTTGCGACTCGCCGGTCACGCGGCAGTTGCAAGCCGAAGCGACTGGCCATTCGCGCTCGATTTCCTGCGTGCGCTACATGCCGCACCGGCCCCCTTTGTGCATACCTGGAAGACGCGTCAATGGATCTGGCAGCCGAACCTCTGAATCTCCGCCGCAGCGACTTTTACGCATGGCGACTCATCGCCACGGCGCTGAGTTTCCTGTTGTTCGGCGTGGGCGGCATCCTGCTGCGCGTTATCGTGCTGCCCTTGCTGTGGGCGCTGCCGGGCAGCGTATCGGTGCGTCGCCGCCGATTGCGCGCGGCCATCAGCAAGGCCTTTCACCTGCATGTGCAGTTCATGTATCGCACCGGCGTGCTCACCTTCGAGGTCACTGGCGTCGAGCGCCTGGGGCAACCCGGGCAAATGGTCATCGCCAATCATCCGTCCCTGATCGACGTGGTGTTCCTGGTGTCGCAGATACGCGACGCCAACTGCGTGGTAAAGCAAAGCCTGTGGCGCAACCCCTGCATGCGCGGCCCGATCAGCCATGCGCAATACATCAGCAACAACGGCAGCCCGGAGATGCTCGAGCAAGCCGCCGAAGTACTGCGCGAAGGCCAGACCCTGATCGTGTTCCCCGAAGGCACCCGCACCACGCCCGGGCAAGCCCCGCGATTCCATCGCGGCGCCTCGGCGATTGCCCTGCGTGGCGCGCGCGTGGTCACCCCGGTATTCATTTCGGTCAAGCCCACCACGCTGACCAAGGCTGAACCGTGGTACAGCATCCCGCACCGGCGCATGCACGTACGCCTGCGCGTGGGGAACGATATCGATCCGGCCACGTTCAATACCGATACGCCCCTGCCCATTGCGTCGCGTCGGCTCAACGAACACCTGCATCACCTTTATCTCAAGGAGCTCGCCTCGGCATGACCGACCTTCAACTGGACATCGCACAACTCATCATCGATACGCTGAGCCTGGAAGACCTCGCGGCCAGCGACATCGACCCCAGCATGCCGCTGTTCGGCGACGGCCTTGGCCTGGACTCCATCGATGCACTGGAGCTCGCGCTGGCGCTGCAGAAGCGCTATGAGATCCAGATCGCCTCCGATTCGCGCGACGCCCGGCAGCATTTCGCCACCGTGGCCAGCCTCGCAGCCTTCGTCGAGGCACAGCGGACCGCATGCGCCGGCTGACCGCCATCCTGCTGCCGGTCATCGGGCTGCTGTATCCGTTCCTGGTGTACTTCGGCATGGAGCACGTCGACACGCCGGTGTTCGCGCTGGCGTTGGGTGCGGTGTGGCTTATCCGTGCTCCCAGCCTGCTCAAGCAGCCTGGCGGGCGCTGGATGGTGGGCGCGGCGCTGGCCTATTGCGTGATCCTCGCCTTCAGTGGCGAAGCGGCCTTGCTGCGCTGGTATCCCACGCTGATCAGCCTGCTGTTGCTGTCCGTGTTTGCCTTGAGCCTGCGTTTCGGCCCACCCATCGTGGAGCGCATCGCACGCGCGCGTGAGCCGGACTTGCCGGATGCCGCCATTCCCTACACTCGCAAAGTGACCTGGGTCTGGGTGGGCTTTTTCATATTCAACGCGCTCACCTCGACGATACTCACCTTGTGGGAGCCGATCAGCTGGTGGACGCTGTACAACGGCCTGATCGTCTACTTCATCATGGGCGTGCTGTTCATTGGCGAATGGGTTCTGCGACGCCGCCTGCGGGGCAAGTCATGACGACCGCCCATGCATCGGCCGCGGCCGTGCTTGGCACCCACCCCTGGGTAGCCCAGGCCGCCCTCACCCGCGTGGCTGCCGGCAACGATGGCGCAGCGCTGCTGCCGAGCCCGCTGGGTATCGCCATGCTGTGCCAGCAAGGCCGACGTGCTTTCGTGCAAACCCTGTCCGACCATCTCACCGCGCTCGGACATGCCGCACCGGTGCAGTGGCGCTTGTGCGACGAATGGCCGAACGCTGCGCACGCCGCATGGCTCGCTGCGCTGTTCGACCAACCCGCCGTGCGGGAGCCGACGCTGCTGCACGCGCAGCCAACCGCCGATGGCGTGGCGCTGAACCTGCGCCTCCCGCTCGATCTCGCACATTTCGACGTGCACTTCCCCTCCTTGCCGATACTGCCGGGCGTAGTGCAATTGGCCTGGGCACAGGCCTTCGCGGCCGCGCGGCTTGGCACCCCGGCCGTGTGCCGTCGCGTCGACATGCTGAAGTTCCAGCGTCCGCTGCGCCCCGGCGATCACGTGTGCCTGACGCTTGCGAATCAGCCGGCACAACATCGCCTGCACTTCACCTATGAACGCGCCGGCGTGGAATGCTCCTCCGGTCGACTGGTGTGGGAGACGACCGGTGAATGACGCGCGCTCCCCGCAACGCGATTGGGCCGGACGCAAGGAGCGCGGCAGCTTTGTGCTGATGAAGCTCACCGCGCTGATGGCTCGCTGGCTGGGCCGACGCGTCCTCACGCCGCTGCTCTACGTGATCGTGTTCTATTTCTATGCCTCGGACCGGCGCGGCCGCCGCAGCATCCACCAATACCAGACGCGCCTGGCGGCCTGGAGCGGCCGCGCGGAGCTGAAGCCCACCTCGCACTCGGTATTCAAGCAATACCTGGCATTTGCCGAATGCCTGCTCGACCGCCTCGACGTGTGGAATGGCAAGTTGCGCCTGGAACAGGTGCAACTGGATGACCCTGCCGATGTTCGCATGCGCCTATTGCAAAGTCGCGGGCAGGGGCGCGGCCAGATTCTGGTGTGCGCTCACCTGGGCAATCTCGATGTGTGTCGCGCCATGGCCGAGCTGGGCGAACAGGTGCCGTTGAACGTGCTGGTGCATACCCATCATGTCGGGCACTACAACCGGCTACTGGGCGAGGCAGGCGAGCATCGCATGCGCCTGATCCAGGTCAGCGAGCTGGATACGGCCCTGATGATGGATCTGGCGCAACGCATCGAACGCGGCGAATGGTTGGCCATCGCGGGAGATCGCGTGCCCCTGCACGGCGGTCGCTGCATCCAGGTTAACTTCCTCGGCGAAACGGCACCGATGCCGCAAGGCCCATGGCTGATGGCCGGCATGCTGCGTTGCCCGGTGAACCTGATTCACTGCCTCAAGGTGGAGGGGCGCTACACCATCCATCTGGAGCCTTATATCGAGGCCCCCGCGTGGGAGCGCGGTGAGCGCGAAGCGGCCATTCAACGCTGGGCGCAAGGCTATGCGGACCGTCTCGCCCAGCATTGCCTGGATGCCCCACGGCAATGGTTCAATTTCTACCCCTATTGGCAGTCACCGGGCACGGAGGCCACGCATGCGCGCTAAGGGCGTTATGCGCGTCGATACGGACCTTCTGGTGCCGTTCTTCGACGTCGATTCCATGGACGTGGTCTGGCACGGCCACTATGTGAAGTACCTCGAAGTGGCCCGCTGCGCGCTGCTCGACGCGATTGGACACAACTACACGCAGATGAAGGCGGCCGGCTGGGTGTGGCCGGTGATCGACGTGCAACTGCGTTACGCGGCACCCGCGCGATTCGGCCAGCGCATCATCGTGAGCGCCGAACTGGTGGAGTGGCGCAACCGGCTAAAGGTGCATTACGTCATTCGCGATGCCGAAAGCGGCGAGCGCCTCACCCGCGCCAGCACCATCCAGGTGGCGGTGAATCGGCAAGGCGAGATGCAGCTGGTTTCCCCGCAGGCCTTCATCGACGCCGTAGAGCGCCACGTGCCCGACGATGTGCTGCGCCGCCTGCTTCCCGCTGCCGCCGCAGCGGTCGCCTCCCCTATCCCGACGATCGAACCCGCATGACTTACGCCAGCGCTACTTATGTACCGGAAACCCGGCTCGGCTTCCGCTTCCTCGGCACGCACACCTGGCAGCATCACGTGCTGCGCGTCGCCATCAACGATCTCAAGCGGATGCGCGGCGACGCCGTGCCGCGCGGCGGTGTGCTGCTGGACGTGGGCTGCGGCCAGGGCCGATCGTTCCGCCTGCTGCACGAGGCGTTCCAGCCCGCGCGCATGGTCGGTCTGGACGCCGACCCGCACAGCATCGTGCTTTCGCGCGAGGAGGCTGGCAGGCAGCAGCTTGCGGTCGACCTGATCACGGGCGATTGCGCGCGCATCGACTTGCCCGATGGCAGCATGGATGTCGTGTTCTGCCACCAGACCTTTCATCACCTGGTGGAGCAGGAAAAGGCCCTGGACGAATTCTGGCGCGTGCTCAAGCCGGGCGGCCTGCTGATGTTCGCGGAATCCACCAAGGCATACATCGACACCTGGGTAATCCGCTGGTTCTTCCGCCACCCGATGCATGTGCAGAAGAGCGCCGACGAATACATCGCCATGCTGCGCGAGCGCGGTTTCGAATTCGGGCCAGAGCACGTCTCGCTGCCTTATCTGTGGTGGAGCCGCTCACGCGATTTCGGCCTGCTCGAACGGTGGGGACTACGCACGCCGCCACCGCCGGGCATCCGCGAAGAAACCCTGGTCAACGTGGTGGCGCGAAAACCACTGGCGCACGCATGAACACCTTCCTCAACGCGCTCGGCGTGGTCTGCGCCCTGGGCTCCGACAAGGCATCGGTGGCGAAGGCGCTGTTCGCGGGCGAGGACGCGCACATCCGCCATGAGTCTGGCTGGGTGCCGGGCCGCACAGTGGCGCTGGGCGCCGCCCACATGCCCCTGCCAGCCCTGCCCGAGGCGCTCGCCGCTACCCGTGACAACCGCAACAACCGGCTATTGTTGGCGGCGGCGCAGGAAATCGAAGCCGATATTCGCGCCGCAATCGCACGCTACGGCAGCGAGCGCATCGGCGTCATCATCGGCACCAGCACCACCGGTATCGACGAGGCCACCCAAGGTGTCGCCGGCTACCGACGCGATGGCGCCTGGCCGGAACACTATCGCTACGCGCACCAGGAACTGGGCGCGCCCGCGGAGTTCCTGGCGGAGTGGCTGGGCTTGTCCGGCCCCTGCTACGGTATCTCCACCGCGTGCACATCCAGCGCCCGCGCCCTGCTGAGTGCGCGGCGCCTGTTGCGACGGGGCCTCTGCGATGCCGTGCTGTGCGGTGGGGCCGATACCTTGTGCGGCCTTCCCATCAACGGCTTTCATGCCCTGGAGGCGGTGGACGCCCAGCGCTGCAATCCGTTCTCGCTGCAGCGGCAAGGCATCAATATCGGCGAAGCCGCCGCGCTGTTCCTGATGACGCGAGAACACGGCGCCGTGCAGTTGTACGGTGGTGGCGCCAGCTCTGACGCGCATCACATGTCCTCGCCCGAACCTAACGGCCTGGGCGCGCAGGCGGCCATGCGCGCCGCGCTGGCGGATGCCGCCATGGATGCCGCCCAGATCGACTACCTCAACCTGCACGGTACCGCCACGGCGCAGAACGATGCGATGGAAAGCCTCGCCGTAGCCGCGGTATTTCCCCAGGGGGTGGCGTGCTCCTCCACCAAGTCGCTTACCGGCCACACGCTGGGTGCGGCGGGCGCATTGGAGGCCGCGTTCTGCTGGCTGAGCCTGACCGATACACACCAGCCGCGCCGTTTACCGCCGCAGGTGTGGGATGGACAGGCCGACCCCGCGTTGCCCGCGCTGCACTTCACCTCGCCCGGACAGCATTTGCCGGCGCACGGCCCGCGCTACCTGATGAGCAATTCGTTTGCCTTCGGCGGCAACAATGCCAGCCTGATTCTGGGGGATGCGGCATGATCCTGCGTCCGCTGGCCGAGGTGCTGCCCCATGCCGGCGACATGATCCTGCTCGATCGTATCGCGCATTACGATGCCGAAAGCATCGTTTGCCTGCGCCAGGTCACCACTGACCTTCCCTTCGTCGACGCGCTGGGGCAATTGCCTGCCTGGGCTGGCATCGAACTGATGGCGCAGACCATCGCGGCCTGGTCGGGCTGTCATGCGCGCGATGCGGGACAAGCCATTCGCCTGGGGTTTCTGCTCGGCTCGCGGCGCTACGAAGCCAGCGCCGCGCATTTCGTCCCCGGCAGCACGCTGCGCATCGAAGCCACCCGCACCTTTCACGATGAGGAGGGCATGGGTGTGTTCGCCTGCCGGATAGACGCGGGCGACGTCAGCGCCCAGGCGCGCCTCACCGTGTTCAGTCCACCCGATTCCGATACCTTTCTCGCGTCACTTATCTAGGGGAAATCGCCCATGTCCGAGACTATCCTGGTCACCGGCTCCAGCCGCGGCATCGGCCGCGCCATCGCCCTGCGCCTGGCCGCCGCGGGCTACGACCTGGTGTTGCATTGCCGTTCGCGTCGCAACGAAGCCGAAGCGGTGCAGACCGCCATCGAGGCGCTGGGACGCAAGGCGCGCATCCTGCAGTTCGATATCGCCGATCGGATGGCCTGCGTGGCAGCGCTGGAGGCCGACGTGGCCGAACACGGCGCGCCGTATGGCGTGGTCTGCAATGCCGGGCTCACCCGCGATGGCGCATTTCCCGCGCTCACCGGCGACGATTGGGACCAGGTGCTGCGCACCAACCTCGATGGTTTCTACAACGTGCTTCATCCGCTCATCATGCCGATGATCCGTCGTCGCGCACCCGGCCGCGTCGTGTGCATCACCTCGGTGTCGGGCTTGATCGGCAATCGCGGCCAGGTGAATTACAGCGCCTCCAAGGCCGGCATCATCGGTGCGGCCAAAGCCCTGGCGGTAGAGCTGGCCAAGCGCAAGATCACCGTCAATTGCGTGGCCCCTGGCCTCATCGATACCGACATGCTCGACGCCGAACTGCCGATCGAAGACATCCTGGCGATGATTCCGATGCAACGCATGGGTACGCCCGACGAAGTGGCCGCCGCCGTGCAATACCTGGTCAGCCCGGAAGCGGGCTACGTCACGCGCCAGGTGCTCGCCGTGAACGGCGGGCTCTGCTGAACGACTCGGGTCGCGCAGCCAAACCCGATACCCCTGAGTGCTACCCCTAAGGAGAACCAACGCATGAACGCAAAACATCTCTGCCTTGCTGCTCTGCTTCTCATGGCCGTGCCCGCCGCCAGCATGGCGGCCGACAAGATCGTGCATCTGCCGTTCGACCAGGTCGTGGCCGAAGCCCAGCAGACCGGCAAGATCGATGGCACGGTGAAGTTCTACCTGAAAGGCCATAGCCCCACCGGCGATGTGACCGTGGTGAACGACAACGTTTCGACCAACCGCAAGACCAACGCCTTCAACAAGAAGGACGACGCCACCTGCTCCTGGGTGCTGCAGTCCGCCCTGATCGCGCTGCAGGACGATGCCAAGGCTGCCGGCGCCAACGCCGTGATCGATATCGTCAGCGACTATAACGACGTGGTCTACAGCGATCCGGCCAACTACGAATGCCACGTGGGCTTTCTGATGTCCGGCGTGCAGCTCAAGGGCAAGCTGGCCACGGTGAAGTAGGCCCTTCCGCCTCGGGAGCCCGCGACCACAGGAGCGTGGGCCCCGAAGCCAACACGATGGCGACTGGGCATGGTGCGACGCGTCATCGTATGCTGATGGAGTGAGCGCACTCCCTCTTTCCCTGGTCCAACGCTGGCGCCGCCTTCGCGGCTCCGACCGCTATGCCGAATGCCTGCGCGTCTTTGTGGCGCTGGGCGGGGCTATCGTCTGGTGCGCGGGTACCGATCGCATGGCTGGGGTGGTCGCCGTGCTGCTGGGGGTCATCGCCTGCGCCCTGGCGGAAACCGAGGATCACTGGCGCAGTCGGCTCACCACCCTGCTGGTAACACTGGCCTGCTTTGCGGTGTCCTCCGGTTCGGTACAACTGCTGTTTCCCTATCCGTGGTTGTTCGCCCTGGGCCTGACGCTATCCACCTTTGTGCTGTCGATGCTGGGCGCGGTAAGCGAACGCTATGCGACGGTGGCCGGCGCCACATTATTGCTGGCCGTGTACACCATGATCGGTGCCGACACGGCGGGCGCCACGCTCACGCATCCCTGGCATACGCCACTGCTGCTGTTGGCCGGTGCAGCGTGGTATGGCGTGTTGTCCTTGTTGTGGAGCGTGATGGCCCCCCAACAGGCGGTGCGCCATTCCCTGGCGCGACTATTCGAGGCGTTGGCAAACGTACTGGAAAGCAAGGCGGCGCTGTTTACGCCGGTGCATGGCGTGGATCGCGAAGCGCTGCAGCTATCGCTTGCCGTACGCAACGAACGCGTGGTGGAGGCACTCAACGATACGCGCCTGCTGCTGATCGACCGCATGCGCGCGCGGCGTCCGCGCGGCGCCAGCGCGGCACGACTGAGGCTGTATTTCGCCGCGCAGGACATTCACGAGCGTGTGAGTTCGGCGCACTACCCGTACGACGCCCTGGCCGAAGCGCTGTTCCACAGCGATGTGCTGTTCCGTTGCGAACATCTGCTACGGCTGCAGGCACACGCCTGTCGCCAACGTGCCGAGGCGCTGCGCCTGCGCATTCAAACACCGGCCACCGCCGGAATCGCCGAATCGGTAGCGGATCTGCACAGCGCACTCGCCGCGCTGCACGCGCAAGACCATCCGCCTGCCGCGCATCTGCTGCGCTCGCTGGAGGCCGTGATACGCAATCTCTCGGCGATCCAACAGCAACTGGAAGGGGAGGCACCGGTTGGCCTGCCGGCGACAGGCACGGAAAGCCTGCTGCAGAATCCGGGGCCGCAATCGTTGGGCGAAGCCTGGGAGCGCATCCGCGCACAACTGACGCCGCGCTCGTTTCGCTTCCGGCATGCCGTTCGACTGGCCCTGGCATTGCTGGTGGGCTACGGCGTGCTGCATCTGGTGCATCCACGGCATGGCTATTGGATCCTGCTCACCACCCTCTTGGTATGCCAGCCCAGCTACGGCGCCACCGTGCGCCGGCTGCTGCAACGGGTGACCGGCACGATCACCGGCCTGGTGCTGGGCTGGGCCATCTTGCGGCTGGTACCCGGGCTTACGTGGCAACTGCCGCTGATCGTTGCGTCGGGCGTGCTGTTCTTTGCCGCGCGCCTGCGCCGCTATCCCACCGCTACCGCCGCCATCACGCTGTTCGTGGTGTTGTGTTTCAACCAGGTCGGCAGCGGCTATGAGGTAATGCTGCCGCGGCTTATGGACACGATCATTGGCGTAGTCATCGCCGCGCTGGCGATGCGATTGATCCTGCCCGACTGGCAGGGCCGGCGCCTCGATGAGGTGCTGGCCGATATGCTGCGCCACGACGCAAGCTATCTCACGCGCATCGTCGAGCAGTACGCCAGCGGACGCCGCGACGACCTGGACTATCGCATCGCTCGACGCGATGCGCACAACGCCAATGCCACGTTGAGCGGCGTGCTCGCCAATATGCTGCGCGAGCCCGACCGGCACCGGCGTGGCAGTGAAATGCTGCTGCGTTTTCTGGCGGCGGCGCATACCTTGCTCGGCCAGCTGTCCGCACTGGGTGTGCATCGCCAAGCGGTCGCTGCGCCCGCGGCACGCGAATCCATTCAGCGCGAAGGTATGCGAGTGGTCGCGGCACTCGAACAGCTCGCCGATGCGCTGGCCAACGGCTTGGAGGCGACTCCCGCGGCGTCGCAGGCACTGACCGACACGCTCGCCACGCGCGATGCGGACGACATCGCGGGACTGGTGCTGAGCCAGCTCGCGCAGATTCTGGCGCAGCGCGACCAGTTGGCCGAGTTGGCGAACGCCCTGCGCGAGCGCTGAACCAAGCCCCATCCCTCGCCATTCGGCCGCGTGGTTGTGCGTCGCGCAACGGCTTGTCACGGGCGGCGCGCTACTATTTGCCTATACCGCTTCTTTTTTGGAGTACGTTGGCATGCGTCCGTTCCCGCTGGGTGAAGAAATCGATCTATTGCGCGAGAGCGTGCATGCGTTCGCCGAAAAAGAGATTGCGCCGCGTGCCGATCACATCGATCGCGAGAACCAGTTTCCCGCCGACCTGTGGCGCAAGATGGGCGACATGGGCCTGCTTGGCATCACCATTCCCGAGGAATACGGCGGCTCGGGCCTGGGGTTTCTCGCACACCTGGTGGCGATGGAAGAAATTTCGCGCGCATCCGGCTCGGTGGGTCTGTCCTATGGCGCGCACTCCAACCTCTGCGTGCAGAACATTTTCCACAACGGCAACGAGGCGCAGCGCCGCAAGTACATACCCAAGTTGTGCTCGGGAGAGTACGTGGGCGCACTGGCGATGAGCGAGCCGGGTGCGGGCTCCGATGTGGTCGGCTCGATGAGCTGCAAGGCGGAGAAGAAGGGCGACGCCTGGGTCGCCAATGGCACCAAGATGTGGATTACCAACGGCCCGGATGCCGATGTGCTGTTGGTGTACATGCGCACCGCGCCGCGCGCGGCCGGCAGCCGCTGCATGACTGCCTTCATCGTCGAAAAGGGCATGAAGGGCTTCAGCACCGCGCAGAAGCTGGACAAGCTCGGCATGCGCGGTTCCAACACGTGCGAACTCGTGTTTGAGGATTGCGAAATTCCCGCCGAGAACATCGTGGGTGAAGTGAACGAAGGCGTGCGCGTGTTGATGAGCGGCCTGGATACCGAGCGCCTTGTGCTTTCGGGCGGCCCCATCGGCATCATGCAGACGGCGATGGATCTCACACTGCCCTACGTGCGCGAACGCAAGCAATTCAATGCCCCCATCGGCACCTTTGGCCTGATGCAAGGCAAGGTGGCCGACATGTACACCGCCCTGCAGTCCTCGCGTGGCTTTGCGTACATGGTCGCCCAGCAGTTCGACAGCAATGTGCGGTCACGCATCGATCCCGCCGCCTGCCTGCTCAACGCGTCGCAGAACGCGGTAAAGGTGGCGCTGGAAGCCATTCAGGCGCTGGGCGGCAATGGCTACATCAATGAATTCCCCGCGGGGCGTTTGTTGCGCGATGCCAAGCTGTACGAAATCGGTGCCGGCACCAACGAGATCCGCCGCATGCTGATTGGTCGCGAGTTGTTCCACGGCAAGGCGTAAGCAGCGCGCTGACCGCTCGCCTTGGTAAGCAGCCGCACGAAAAGGCGGGGCAACCTCCAACCAGCGGCGAGAAGAACTCGCCGCTGGTTGGAGGTTTCACTACGTACCGCTGTATGGCCCGGGCACCACGCACACCTTAGAAGTTCAGGCGGTAGTTGAGCATGCCCATGGTGCCGCCGCCGTTCTGCCCGAAGTACTGATCCATGCCGAACTGCAGGCTGGAACGCTTGGACATCGCCCAGTCCAGCGTGAGTCCCGCCTGACTCTGATAGCGCGAAATACCCACGCCACCCACGGGCGCCCATTGGTCGACACCGGTGAAGCTGGCGTCGAACACATCGCCATGCGTGGCCAGCGCTTGCTGCCACTGCAAGCGGCCCTGCACGCTCAGGCTGCCGCCTCCGGCCAGCGGCCAGGTATGCCCGGCACGCAAACCCAGTCCAGCCTGCAGGCGATCCACCGATTGCGACGCCGATTTCAGGCCAAAGCCATCGCCACCGACTTCGTTGAAGCCATCGCGTTGAATGCGCGCGTATTGAAGATTCGCGTAGGGCGTGACCTGCACGTCTCCCAGCGTGGTGCGAAAACCGCTTTCGCCATACGCCACGGTGTAGCGGCCGTTGGTATCGCTGGCGACCGAGGCCATGTCGCTACCCAGCAGCAGGTGGCGGTGCATGTCCTCGCGATAGGTGCCATAGCCGAGGCGCCCCATGCCATACCAAGCGTCCTGCGTGACACCCGCATAGAGCATGCCTTCCACGGCGCGGCTCTGCCCCTGGTCGGCGAATTCGGCGAGACGTCCCAGGCCTTGGCTCTGGCTCACCGCGAAACCGAATACACCATTGCTGCCGAAGCGGCGATCCTGGCCGGCCATCCAGCCACTGAGGTCGTAGCCGATGTCGCCGTAGCCGCTACGGCTCATGCTGCCGTGATAGCCCAGTGTCTGCGCCCAGCCACCCGTGGTGCGCGTATCGACCAGGCTATCGAAGTGATCGGACAACGCACGCGTGCCGGCATCGATGGCTTCGAAGGTCATGGCGGCGCTGGCCGCGTGCAACTGGCCGGAAAGGCTTTCCAGCGAACGCTGCAACGCCGCCGTCGTCGCGGTTTGCTGCAAACTCGCCGCACCGTTGACGAAGCTGCTGGACACCGCGCCGCTGGATGCCGTGCCTCCCTGCCCCAGCGAGCTGTTGATCTGGCTGAATGCACCATCCACGCGCTGGGCGGCGGCGGCCGATGCCGCCGTGTAGTTCATGCCCGCGACCGAGGTCGCCTGCACCTGCGACACGTTGAGCCATGCCGTGTTCGGGTCGTAATTGAGGGTGGCCGCGAGCAATACGCCCTGGGCCACATCCAGGCTCTGGAACGTACCGGTCAAGCCGCCCGTAGCCGAAAGCACCACGGTGTGCGCATTGGCGACATAGTTCTTGCCGATACCGATCACATAGAGATCGCCGCCCTTGATCGTGGCGCTGCCGGCCACGCGCAACGCCGAACCGAGCTCCACGGCAAGGCGCCCCTGCGTGAGCGACAGGCCACCCGGCGGCCCCTGGTAATAGCTACCGCCCACGCTCACATCACCGCCAGCCACCGTCAGCGTGCCTGAGTTGGTCACGTTGCCAACGATGCTGCGCACGCCCTTCAAGGTCGCGCTGACGTTATTGATATACAGATCCGCCGGGATCATCGTCGCCGACAACGTGCCGTCGATTACCTGCGTCGCACCCTGGTAACTCAGCGTGTTGGTGAGGGTCAGCGTGCCGGTGCCGCGCTTGATCAGTCCACCCTGGCCGCTGATTGCGTTGCTCCAGGTGGAATTGGTGTTGAGCGTGACGTCGAAATCGCCCCAATCGAAGCGCGCGGGACCGTTGATCGCGCGGCCTACGTCGAGCGCGCCGTAGCCGAAGGTGGGATTGGGCTGCGAGCCGCCCAGGGGATCGGCGGTGCCCAGCAGTGTCTGGCGCACCTGATCGTTGGTGAAGTACGGAAACGCCTGCCAGACCAACGCCGCCGCACCGGAAACGGCGGGCGCCGCAAACGACGTGCCTTCGACGATCCAATAGCTCTGGCTGGCGTTGGTATCGTCCTTGCCGCTCACCACCACATTGCCCGGCGCTGCCAGGCAGTAGTTCATGGCGATGCCGCATTTGTTGGAATAGCTCGCCAACTGGGTGGGGTTGTTGCTGTCCAGCGCCACCGCCACCAGCCAGCCCTTCTGCAGGTCTGGCGCGAGACTTGGCAAGGCCGCGATGGTGCTGGGGTTCGGCTGCGAATCGTTGCCCGCAGCGAACACCACCAGACCGCCCCACTGGTTGACGAAGGCGTTATAGGCGTCGTGGAAACCCTTGGTCGTGGCGGTATCTGACGCGCTCCAGGTGATGCCGCCCCAGGAATTGTTCATCACCTTGACGTTGGAGCTGATCAAGTCGCCATTGATGGACTGAAAAGGGGCCGCGTCGGCAGCGGTTACCGTGGAGGGTGCCGTGGAACCGTTATCGTCCGGCGCCTTGTCCGAAATGATGCGCGCCGACACCAGCGTGGCTCCGGGTGCCAGTCCTCCGGCGAACTTGCCGAACGCCGTACCGGCGGCCACCTCCGACACCCAGGTACCGTGGCCCACGACGTCGTCGATCGCCAGATTGTTGGTGCTCGGATTGATATAGATCAGCTCCTTCGCCACGCGACCGGCGAGCGCAGGATGGTTGCGCATCACGCCGCTATCGACCACGCCGATGGTGACGCCACTGCCGTTGAGGCCCGCCTTCTGCGCGGCATAGGCGTTGGTCAACGAAAGCTGGGCGTCGATCGGCGGCGTAGGCACCGACGGCTGGGTCGGCGTCGTAGGTGTCGTGGGCGTGCTCGGATTGCCCGGTGAAGTGCCCGGACTGGTCGGCGGCTGATAGCCGGAGTTGGGGGGCTGATAGCCCGTGGACGGTGGCGTATACGGTGGATAACTCGGCTTGACGTTGCCGTTGCCACCGCCGCCACCGCAGGCGCTGAGGCCGAGGGTTGCCCACACCAAAACGGACATCTGGCGGAAGCGCAATCCGCCCAAACGGCTATCCATACATTCCCCTGTGCCCACCGTGGGCGTTCCATGCAATCCAAGCGCGGCGGCTACCTACTGGACTCCGCCAGCACCTCCCTGCGAATCGTCGCACATACTTGCAGGGAAATTCCTACGAAGGGCACAAATACGGACATCGCCGCCGACGGCCAGGGGAGCCCCCGGCGGCGATGGGGGCTAGAACGACCAGCGGTAGCTCAGGGTTTCCATCTTGCCGCGGTCGTATTGGGCGACGTACTGGGTCAATCCCAGGGACAGGCTCGCACGCGGACTGAAACGCCAGGCCATATCCAGGCCCGCTTCGCCACCGTAACGGGACAGGCCGATACCGCCCACCGGTGCCCACTGGTTGAGTGCGGTGAAGCTGGCGTCAGGCAACGCCCCGCTCATGCTGAAGGCGCGTTGCCACAACAGCCGACCCTGCAGGCTCAGGCTACCCCCGCCAGGCAACGACCACTCTTGCGCGGCGCGCAAACCAGCGCCGGCCTGCCAGCGCTCGATGGTCTGCGCCCCGGCCTTCAGGCCAAAGCCATCGCCGCCCAGCTCATTAAAGCCATCCGCCTGGATAGCGGCGTACTGGACGTTCACGTAAGGCGTAATGCGCACGCCGCCCATGTTGAGGCGGTAGCCGCTTTCGCCATAGGCCAAGCCATAACGCCCGCTGCTGTCGCTGGCCACGGCCTGCACGTCGCCGCCCAATGCCAGATGCCGCAGCATGTACTCCTGATAGCTGCCCACACCCAGCCGGCCCAGGGCGTACCACTGGTTCTGCGTGATGCCCCCGTAGAACATGCCCTCGACCGCGCGACTGCGGCCCTGATCGGCAAATTCGTCCAAACGGCCCAAGTTTTGGCTCTGGCTCACGGCGAAACCGAACACGCCGTTGGCCCCCACGCGGCGATCCTGCCCCACCATCCAGCCAGTGAGGTCATAGCCTACGTTGCTGTAGCCGCTGCGGCTGAGGCTGCCGTAGTTACCGAGGCTCTGCGTCCAGCCGCCGACTTTGGCCACATCGGACAGTTGGTCGAAGCGGCCGGACAGCGCGCGCGTACCGGCATCCATCGCATCGAAGGTCATGGCCGCGCTGGCCGCATGCATCTGGCCGGAAAGACTGCTCAGCGATTGCTGCAAGGCACTGGTCGTGGCCGTCTGCTGCAAGTTCGCCGCGCCGTTCACGAAGGAACTGGGCACCGCAGCACCGCCGCTGGCCTGCCCTGTCTGCCCGTTGATCTGGGCGAAGGCCGCATCCACTCGCTGGGCTGCCGCATACGAGGCGGGCGTGTAGGTCACGCCGGTGACGTTGGTCGCCTGCACCTGGCTTACGTTCAACCAGGCATCGGTGGCGTTGTAGTTGAGCGAAGCGCTTAACAGCACGCCGGTAGCTACATTGAGTGCGGAGAAGGTACCGCTGAGGCCTCCGTTGGCGGTCAACACGTCGGTGTGGGCGTTGGCCAGGTAGCCCGAGTTGATGCCGGTTACGTAGAGGTCGCCGCCAGTGAGGCTGGCCGTACCGGTAACACGCAGCGCCGAACCCAGCGACACCGCCAGCCGTCCAGCACCCGTCTGGGTGTAGTTACCGCCTACGGTGACATCCGTGCCACTCACCGCCAGCACGCCTGCATTGCTCACGCTACCGCTGACGTTGGGCGTGCCGCTGAGCACACCTTGGGCGCCAATACTCACGCCGGAAGCCAACGACTTGGCCACCAACATACCGCCCTGCACCTGGGTGAGGCCGGCATAGGTGGAAGGTTGGGTCAGCGTGAGCGTACCCGTGCCCTGCTTGATAAGGCCACCGGCCCCCGAGATCGCATTGTTCCAGCTCGAGCTGCCGCTAAAGCTCACGGTAACGTCGCCCCAGTTGAACTGGGCGGGGCCATTCACCGCGCGCCCCACATCCAGCTCGCCGTAGCCATAGGTGGGATTGGGCTGCGAGCCGCCCAGGGGGTCGGCCGTGCCCAGCAAGGTCTGCCGCACCAGATCGTTGCTGAAGTACGGATAGGCCTGCCATACGAGGGCCGCCGCGCCAGTCACCTGCGGCGCGGCCAGCGAGGTGCCCTCGACGATCCAATAGGTTTCGTTGGCCGTGCTGGTATCACCCTTGCCACTCACGATCACGTCGCCCGGCGCGGCCAGGCAGTAGTTCATCGCGATGCCGCACTTGTTGGAATAACCATCGAGCTGGGTGGGATTGTTGCTGTTGATCGCCACCACGGCCAGCCAGCCTTTCTCAAGATCCGGCGCGAGGCTGGGCAGCGAGGCGATGCTGCTGGGGTTGGCCTGTGAATCGTTGCCCGCCGCAAACACCACCAGGCCACCCCAGGTGTTGATGAAGGGGCTGTACGCGTCATGGTAGGCCTGGGTGGTGGCCGTGTCCGACGCACTCCAGGTGATACCGCCCCAGGAGTTGTTCATCACCTTGACGCCTTGGCCGATCAGGTCGGCATTGACCTGATTGAGCGATATGGCGTCGGATGAGGTGACGGTGCTTGTGGGGTTCGTGCCGTTATCGTCAGGGGCGTTGTCATCGATGATGCGCGCGGAAACGATATGGGCGCCCGGCGCAATGCCTCCGGCGAACTGCCCGAACGGCGTGCCCGCGGCGATTTCGGCAACGTAGGTGCCGTGTCCGTTGGCGTCGTCCACGCTGAGGTTGTTGGTGCTGCCGTTGACGTACACCAGGTCCTTGACCACGCGCCCGGCGAGGGCGGGATGGGTGGAGGTGACGCCCGTATCGACGATGCCGATGGTGACACCCGCGCCCGTGTAGCCCGCGGCATGCGCCGCATAAGTATTGGTAAGGCTCAATTGCGCATCGATCGGCGGCTGCGCCACCGAGGAGGAGGAAGGGGGCGGCGTCGATGGGGGTGTCGTCGGCGGCGTTGAGGGTGGCGTCACCGGCGGCGTCGAAGGCGCCTGGGTCGGCTTGGTATTGCCGCCACCACCACCGCATGCGGCCAGCCCAACCGCCAGCCCCATCAGCACCGCCCCGCGGCGATAGCGCAAACCACCAATACCTGTATTCATCGCAGCTCCCCCTACCGCGTAATGGCCAAACCACACGACGCGCCGATGCCTCTTTGCAACGCGCGAATGGCCCCATCGTTGCACAACGAAAAGGCAACGAAACCGGCGTTACATCCCATACCAGCGTCAGATATACCCCGTTTGCCCCTGTCAGCCGAGGACTGCGATAATTGAACGGTTGAATACCGGGCACCCCTGCCCTTTCAAGTACTTGCGGAGATATCCATGTCGGACATCAGCGTCGTCATCGCCGGTGCCAAGCGCACTGCCATTGGCTCCTTCCTCGGTCAGTTCACCGGCGTCCCCACGCCCACGCTGGGCGCTACCGCCATCCGCGCGGCGCTGGAGCAGGCGGGTGTCGCCCCCGCGGATGTCAGCGAAGTCATCATGGGCTGCGTGCTGCCCGCCAACCTGGGCCAGGCGCCAGCGCGCCAGGCATCGTTGGGCGCGGGCCTGCCGCCGGCGGCTGGCTGCACCACCATCAACAAGGTGTGCGGCTCGGGCATGAAGGCGATCATGCTGGGTCATGACCTGATCAAGGCAGGCTCGGCGTCGGTGGTGGTCACCGGCGGCATGGAGTCGATGACCAACGCCCCGCACATGGTCAATGCCCGCACCGGCATCCGCTACGGCGATGGCACCCTGGTCGACCACATGGCCTGGGACGGCCTGACGAATCCCTACGACGGCAAGGCCATGGGCGTGTTCGGCGAGCTGTGCGCAGACAAGTATCACTTCACCCGTGAAGCGCAGGACCAGTACTCCACCGAGTCGGTAGAGCGCGCCAAGGCCGCCCAGCAGTCCGGCGCGTTCGCTGGCGAAATCGTTCCGGTGACCGTATCCAGCCGCAAGGGCGACGTGCAGGTCGACACCGACGAGCAGCCCAGTCGCTCGGACGTCAGCAAGATCCCGACACTCAAGCCGGCGTTCCGTAAGGAGAACGGCACCATCACCGCCGCCAGCTCGTCGAGCATCTCCGACGGTGCCGCAGCCCTGGTGCTCCTGTCGGCGGATGACGCAAAGGCACGTGGGCTCAAGCCGCTGGCCCGCATCGTCGCTCACGCCACCCACTCGCAGGAACCGGAATGGTTCACCACCGCCCCGGTCGGCGCCCTGCACAAGGTGCTGGAGAAGGCCGGCTGGAAGGCCAGCGACGTGGACCTGTTCGAGGTCAACGAAGCCTTTGCCGTGGTCGCCATGGCCGCCATGAAGGAGCTGGATATCCCGCGCGACAAGCTCAACGTCAACGGCGGCGCCTGCGCACTCGGCCATCCGATTGGCGCTAGCGGTGCCCGCTTGGTGGTGACCTTGATCAACGCGCTCAAGACCCGCGGCCTCAAGCGTGGCGTTGCCTCGCTGTGCATCGGCGGTGGCGAGGCCACGGCGATTGCGGTGGAATGCCTCGACTGAGCAGGCTATCGTCGGCAGCCGCCTAGCCGGCTGCCGATGAAAGCGGGGTTAACCGTTTTCGCTTCTTTACACAAATATGTGGCGCATTTTCCACGAAAGCGCTATTAATACGCCCGCCAAACGGCATTCCACGGCAAAGGAGATTCACCATGAAGTTCACGCGTACCCTTCTCGCCTCTGCGCTCGTCGCGCTGCTGGCGGCTTGCAGCAACGGCGCGCAGGATTCCGCGCAGGACGCTCAGAAGTCGGCTGACCAGGCTCAGCAGGCTGCTGACCAGGCTCAGAAGGCTGCTGCTGCTCCGGCTGAACAGCCGGCTGCTGCCGCTGCTTCGACCGCCGCTGCCCCGGCCGCTGAGCAGCCTGCCGCTGCTCCGGCTGAACAGCCGGCTCCGGCCCCGGCCGAACAGCCGGCTCCGGCTGCTGCTTCGACCGCAGGTCACTAAGTACAACTTTGTACTTATCCAAAACCGGCCGCCTTGTGCGGCCGGTTTTTTTTGTGCGCTCGCCATGCTGCGTTGCCGATTTAGCCGCCGCGCCCCGGCCGCTATCATCCATGGTTCCATACGAACGGCCGTGCCAGCATGAGTGTCCTCACCACGCAGATCGATCCCCGCTCCCCGGAATTCCAGGCCAGTAGCGCACAACTGAGGGGGCTGGTGGACGACTTGCATCGCGAACTGGCGCGCAGCGCTGAAGGTGGCGGCGACAAGGCGCGGGAGAAGCACACCGCCCGCGGCAAGCTGTTGCCGCGCGAACGCATCCGCGCCCTGCTCGATCCCGGCTCGCCCTTCCTTGAGCTCTCGCCCCTGGCCGCGCACGGCATGTACGACGACGCCGCACCTGCCGCCGGCATCATCACCGGTATTGGCCGGGTCAACGGCATCGAAGTGGTGGTGGTCGCCAACGACGCCACCGTCAAGGGCGGCACTTACTTCCCGATGACGGTGAAGAAGCACCTGCGCGCGCAGGAGGTGGCCTTGGAGAATCGGCTGCCGTGCATCTACCTGGTGGACTCGGGCGGCGCTTTCCTGCCGCTGCAGGATGAGGTGTTTCCGGACAAAGAACACTTCGGCCGCATCTTCTACAACCAGGCGCGCATGTCCGGGCTGGGCATTCCGCAGATCGCCGTGGTGATGGGATCGTGCACGGCTGGCGGCGCCTATGTGCCGGCCATGAGCGACGAAACCATCATCGTGCGCGAGCAGGGTACGATCTTCCTTGGTGGGCCGCCGCTGGTGAAAGCGGCCACCGGCGAGGTGGTGGACGCCGAGGCGCTGGGTGGTGCGGACGTCCATACCGCGGTTTCCGGCGTAGCCGATCACTACGCGGAGAACGACGCGCACGCACTGTCCATCGCGCGTGACATCGTCGCCAGCCTTAACCGCAAGAAGGCCATGCCGTTGGCGCTGCGCGCACCCAGCGAACCGCTCTTTCCCACCGAAGATCTCTATGGCGTGATCCCGCAGGACACCCGCCGCCCGTTCGACATCCGCGAGGTCATTGCGCGCATCGTCGACGGCTCGGAGTTCCACGAGTTCAAGGCCCGCTATGGCAAGACCCTGGTGTGCGGCTTTGCGCACATCCATGGCTATCCCGTGGGCATCGTCGCCAACAACGGGATTTTGTTCGCCGAATCGGCGCTCAAGGGCGCGCACTTCATCGAACTGTGCAATCAGCGCAATGTGCCGCTGGTATTCCTGCAGAACATCACCGGTTTCATGGTCGGCAAGAAGTACGAGAACGCCGGCATCGCCAAGGACGGAGCCAAGATGGTGACCGCCGTGGCGTGCTCGCATGTACCCAAGCTCACCGTGGTCATCGGTGGCAGCTTCGGCGCTGGCAATTACGCCATGTGTGGGCGTGCCTATGGTGCGCGCTTCCTGTGGATGTGGCCTAACGCGCGGATCAGCGTGATGGGCGGCGAGCAGGCCGCCTCCGTGCTGGCCACCGTGCGCCGCGACGGCATCGAGGCCGCCGGCAAGTCGTGGAGCGCGGAGGATGAAGAAGCCTTCAAGGCGCCCATCCGTGACCAGTACGAACGCCAGGGGCATCCCTACTACGCCAGCGCCCGCCTGTGGGACGACGGCATCATCGACCCGGCGGATACCCGGCGCGTGCTTGGCCTGGCCATCTCGGCCTCGCTCAACGCGTCCATCGAGCCGCAGCGCTACGGCGTGTTCCGCATGTAACCCCAAAGAAAAGGCCTCGTCGCGAGACGAGGCCTTGCCGCCTCCAGTCCGGAGCGACCAAGGGCCGGCAGCGCCGGCCAGGGGGAAGTAACCTAGCGGGGCGTTTCCGGAGTCAGCTCCAGCGTGATCACCTGGAACGGTGCGAGCGTAAGCGTGCTCGATCGCGCTGCGTCCAGCGTAAGCGCGGGCTTGCTGGCGTCCTCCTGCCAAGGGCTACGTGCGCTGTAGCGGGTGGCGGCACCGGGCGGCAGCTCCAACTGACGCGCGAGATCCAGCACGAAAAGCTGCGGCCTGGCATCCGGGTTGCGCAAGGTGATGATGGCCTGCTTCGGGGTCCACGACGCCCAGCCGTAGACGTCCAGACGACCAGGATCGCCACCAACCCAATGCGTATCGCGCAGCACCTCCGCATGGGCACGCGACCAGCGCGCGGCTTCGGCCAGCACATCCCAATCCTGCGCACTCAACAGGTCCGGGGTGATGTACAACTCCTGCAACTGAGTGCCGGTGCCGAAATAAGAGCGCACTTCATTGGCGAAGTCGTGCCCCGGATCGGTGTTGAGCTTGCGATTCTCCTTCGCATAGATGATGCCGTGGAGCATCAGCGAGTTGAGCGGATACAGCGGTCCCTTCTCCACGATGTTGTGGTACGTCTCGCGATCGCGGTAGGTGATCCAGCGCTCACGCTTGCTGCCCACGCCGGTGAGTTCGTCGTCCTCGCCATCGCGCCAGATCGAATCGGCATAGCGCAACCAGAACGGCGAGGCGGTCGTGCCAGTGGTGAGGTTGATGTAGAGATCGGGCTTGGCATCACGCAGGTCGTCGATCAACTGAATCGCCGCATCGAAATCGCTGCTGAAGCGGCTGCCCGGGAACACCTTGTCCGCATTGCCGGTGCCGTCGAACTTGAACTGGTTGATGCCGTCGTTCTTTACCAGGTCGAGCACCGCATCATGGAAGCGCTGATAGTACTTGGGACCCGACAAGGCGAGTCCGCCATCGATGACCTCGTAGCCATTCGCCTGACCATTCTTCACACGGTCCTGCTTGGGCGGCCCGTAGCCACCCCACGGTGACAGCCACATTCCCGGGGCGGCGCCGTACTTGACTGCGGCATCGCGTAACGTCAGGAAACCGTGGGGAAAGTCTTTGCTGAAATGCCAACTGCCGCTGCGGTCGTCCCAGCCGTCGTCGAACAGGTAGGAATCGAGCTTCACTGCCCGCTTTACGCTCAGCTCCTCACCGAAGGCATGAATACGATCCAGTGCCTGCGCCTCGGTATACGGCGTGAAGTAACCAATGTCATACCACGAGTTGTAATGGAGGAAGGTGCGATACGGATGAGCGCGTTCGCGCTCGATGTAAGTAAGGAAATCGCGGCGCAGTTGGTTATCGCGCGTCACACCGATCACGGCCGAATAGGTGATCGACTGGCCCTTGAGCAGCGGCAGACCGCGTTCGATCCATAGCTTCACCTGCTTGCCATGCACCTCGCTGGACGACAAGGGATGTTCGAAGCCAAAGTAATCGTGGCCCGCCACCACCGGCGACCCTTGCACCGTACCCACCACTTCGGCATCGGCCGCCTGTGCCTGCAGCAGCGCCACCTTGCTGATGTTCTCGTCCTGCTTCAGCGCGGTGATGGTGACTTCCGCGCGCAGGTAATCCGAGCCTTCGCGTTGCACCCAGCGCCATTCGATGCGGAAGCGCCCCGCATCGTCGCCCAGCGTGAGTTGCGTCGCTTGCCCAGGCACGCGTTCGGCAAGGCGCGAGGCGCTTTTGTCCGCCTTGAGCCTGCGGGTGCTGGCGGGCGACAGCAGTTTCAGCTGATCCGCACCCAGCTTGCTGCCATCGCGGAAGGTCAGCTCCAACGGAGCGGTGATCGGCAGCGTCTGTGCATTGACGTGATCGACCACGCTGACGTCGACAAGATGGCCATCGCGAACCGCCCAGCTTGCATCGATGGTGGCATTGCCAAAGCGCGCGCCCGCCGATGACGCCGGAACGCCTGCAAACGCATAAGCAGCAGCGGCGAAGCTACTGATAAGCAACGCCGCGCGCAGGGACTGTCGAAGTGAAACCAAAGCCATGCCGGAACATCCTCTCGGGCCATGCCCTTCGCCGATGCCAACGCACCGGCGAAGGGAGATAGATACCGCCGCGACGCTGGATCGCGAGGGCGCTAAAAGTGGCGCCCTCGCGGGCGCCTTCGTGGTCTTACTGGAAGGTATAGCGCAACACCAGCTGGGTGGTACGCGGCACCTGCCACGAGGCCGCCCCATAACTGGGATTGAGCGCCCACACGCCATTGCTGGGCAGGCTACCGGTGTCGTAGATCTGGTTCGCGTCGATCTTGCCCTGGCGGTTGGTCACGTTCTGGATCTGCAGGTCAATGCTCAGGTGATTCTGCGTATTAATGGCCCAGTCGTAGCCCACGCCCAGATTCCACTGCCAGAAGAACGGCAGCCGCCCTGCTCCGCCCAGCGGCGAGGGAACGCCATTGCAGTAATGGCTGGCCGCGCCATACAGCTCCGCCGGATTGTTGATGTCCGGGTACGTACCCAGGCAGCTCAATGGCTCACCCGTATGCATATCCAGTGTGCTGCCGAGGCGCAATCCGTTGGTGAAGTAGTACACCCCATTGATATTCAGGGCATCGCGGATATCGCCGGCAAGATTGCCGCTTCCGTACTCCATCAGGCCCGGAAAGTCCCAGTAGATCTGCTCTCCGGGACCGGTACCGGTACGTGTACCGAGATTGAGCAGACCGTCATCGTTGCCGTAGAGATGCGCCCAGGTGTAGCTCACATCGAGAAAATACGGCTCCTCGTTGCTGCGCTGATGGGTGAGTTCCAGCGTAAGGTGCGAGTAGCGGCGCTTGGGTGCCGGACCGAACACGCTGCCTGGAATGGTCAACTGCGCCAGCTTGCCGTCACCGTTGTAGTCACGCGTGAACACCTGCGCGATGCCGGGGTTGAAGATCGGGCAGCCGCTTTCGTCGACATAGTTGGGGTAACCATGCGCATTGGCGTAATCGGTAATGCCCTGGTTGTAGCAGGTGTCATCGATGATGCGCTTGAGCTGGCTGTAGCCCAGCTCCGCCGAACCCGCCCAGGTACCCCACAACTGCTGCTGCAGATACACCTGGAATTCGTACTGGTACGGCGCCTTGATATTGGACGAGGCGACGTTGTACGCCGTGGGCGCCTGGCCGTTGATCAAGGTGGATTGTGGCCCGATCTGGGTCAGCCCCGTGGGAGCCTTGGTGTTTGGGTCCATGCCCGTATAGGTGTAATAGCGGTTCCACTCGTACACCGCGCCCGCCGCGCCGTTGTTCACGCTGGACGGAATGGCCAGCGCGTACTTGCCCAGGTTCACGCCGAGCTTGGTCGAGCTGTCGCCGTTGACGTCCCAGGACAGGCCCAGGCGCGGCGAGGTGATCGGCATGCGCAGGAAATTCTCACCGTTGACGTTCTTGTTGATGAAGGTGTCGAAGCGTGCGCCCATGTAGACCACCCAGCGATCGGCCACCTGCCAGTAGTCATCGATATAGGCGGCCTTGTTGACCGTGGAGAACGCCCCGCCGGTGCGCTCGTAGAACTGCGCAACATACTGCCCGTTGGCGGGTGCCGGCGAGCCGTTCGGCAAGATGGTGCCGGGCCGGTCGTAATAGGTCCATTCGCCACCATCGGTGGTGGTAATGGTGTTGTTGATGTAGTGCTTGTAGTGCTCGGCGCCGATGGTGATCTTGTGATCGCCCAGGTTCCAGGTGAAGTCGCCCTTGAAGCCGCGGCGGTAATACTGGAATGGGAACAGCTGATTCGGCGTACTGGTGACACCAATGTTGTTGGAGACATTGGTGACCGGATCGACTTCGCTCACATAAGGCAGCCCGGTGCCCGAACTCGACGTGGGGCTGAGCGAGGACTGGCTCAGATAGCCACCCATCAGGCGCAGCGACATGTCGTCGTTGATCTGCCAATGGTAGTTGCCGATCAGGAACTGGTTCTTCACCTTGGTCTGCGACCAGCCGAAATAGTCGCCCACGGACTTGGGGTCGTACGGCGTATTGAGCGTATAGAGGTTGCTGAAACTGGAGTTCCAGTCCTTGTAGCCAGCCACATTGAGCGACTGGTTATTGGTGATGTTCCAGGTGAGATTGACCAGCGCATTCTTGTCGCGATCGGTAATCAGCGACTGTCGGTTCTGCGAATACGTGGTGAACTGATTATTCGGACTATTGCCCAGCATGGCAAAGAAGAACAGCTTGTCCTTCACCAGCGCGCCGGAAGCCCACAGATACTGGCCCGACGTGGAAGGTTGACCCGACGGCACCTCCGGTGCCGGCCCCTGGTAGCCCGTAGGCAGCCCGGTCACGTTGCCACCGTGCGTATTGGCCGAGGCAAAGCTGTAGTAGCTGCCATCCGATGCAAACGAATCATGACGGCGCGGGTTGAGCAGGCGCGACGTCGGCGGCGTGTAATACAGCGAATAGCCCGCCTGGAAGTCGTTGGTGCCCTGGCGGATGGTGGCGGACAGGATGCCGCCGGTGGCGTTGGTCCAACCCACCGAGCCGTTGCTGCTCAGCACCTGCACGGAGCTCAAGGCTTCGGAAGGCAACGACGTAGCGCCGAGCCCGTTGTAATCGTAGGTGGTGTCGAATTCGTTGAAGTAATAGCGATTCTCCGCGGGGCTGGCGCCGCCCATCTGCACCAGGCCCGTGGTCTGGTCGTCGTAGCGCACGTTGGACTTGAGCCGCGCGATGCTTTCCAGGCTGCGCCCGGTAGGCAGCTGATTGACCAGATTGATGTTGTAGTTGTTGGAAAGCTCCGGCGTGCTCACGTCGATCGGCTGCACATCGTTGTTGAATGCCGCCGCGCTCACGGTGACGCCGGAAAGATTGGTCGCCTTGGCGTTCGTCGTCGCGCTGCCGCTGGCGGACACCGGCTGCACCGGCGACTGCACGTTCGGCGATACCGTGACGCTGCGCGTGCCGAGCACCTGCCCGTTCTGGCTCACCGTGACCTCGTACTTGCCGGGATTGAGACCAGCGAGACTGTAGCGGCCATCGTCATCCGCCTGGATCTGCTTGACGTAACCGGTGGCCGGATTGCTGACCTGCACGGTCAAACCCTTGCCCGACGGCTCCTTTCCATACAAACCACCCGTGATCGACTGCGCCTGCGCCACACCCGCCAGGGCGAATGCAAGCCCCATCGCCAACACGGTTTTCCTGATACAGCGCGACTTGCGCCCCTCTCCTGCTGCGTACATGCCTGGACCCTCGTTGTGTGAACCGGGCCACGTCGCGATCGTTCTCCCCGACGCCGAGGCCCTGCTGGAAACGCCACGGGCACGTCCTCCCCCGCGGAATCGATTGGCTTTCTCCGTCGCGCGTCCTCTCCCGACGCACGGCGTACCGCTCACGCCGACAGGCGTGTCACTTCCACGCGCGCACGCAACGCTTCCACGTCGGCACGCCGAACAAATCCGGTTTCTTCATGCAGGGCATTCGCGGCGCCACAAGCCACCGCGAGACGCAACGCCTCGTCGAACGCCCACCCGCGCTGCTGCGCCACCACCAGGCCGGCAAGGAAACAATCCCCGGAACCCACCGCGTTCTCGCTGTGTTCGAGCTGCAACACCGCATGCCATGCTCCATGGCCGTCGTAACCCACCGCGCCTTTGGCCCCCAGCGTCACCACGGGGCGTGCAACGCCGCCCGCATGCAGCACCCGCGCAAGCGCTGCCGCTGCATCGATGCCGGTAACCGCACTGCCGAGCAGCTGCGCGGCTTCATCGCCATTGGGTTTGATCAGATAAGGCATGGCGGCCACAGCCAGACGCAAGGCGTCACCGCTGGCATCGACAAAACACGGCAAGCCCGCCGCCGCGCCCTGACGGGTGAGCTGCGCATAGGTATCGGCCTCGAAACCGCGCGGGAGGCTGCCGGACATCACCAGGGCCGCGCTTGCATCCATCGCCCGGCCCAGCGTGTGCAGCAATTGGTCGCGCACGGCACGCGACAGCAGCGGGCCCGGATCGAGCACCTCGGTCATGCGACCGTCGCGCTCACGCAGCGCCAGGCACTGGCGCAACTCGTCCTTGATTTCCACGCCGTGGAACAGCACGCCGCGCTCACTCATGCGGCGCGCAATGAAATTGCGGTGCGGCCCGTCGACCAACCCCACCAGTTGCACCGGCTCACCCAGCGCGGCGATGGTCTGCGCTACATGCACGCCCTTGCCGCCGGGATAGTTCTGCACCGCATTCGCGCGCTGTACTTCGCCCAGCGTGAAGCTGTCCAGCGTCACCAGGCGATCGATCGCCGTGTTGAAGCCGGCGACCGTGATCACGCGGTCGTCCCCAGTAACGCTTGCACTTCCGCTGCCGTGCCCTGGCACGCCGTGCCCCCCATGCCACGCGTGGACAGCGACCCACAGGCGCTCCCCCAGCGCAGGCAGTCGCGCAACGGCAACCCCTGTCGCCAGGGATGCAGAAAACCGGCATCGAAGGAATCGCCCGCGCCTGTGCTGTCCACCACCTCCACTGCATGCGCCGGCACGCTCAGCAGCTGGCCATCGCGATCGAGCGCGACGCAGCCCTCGCTACCCAACTTGACCACGGTGAGCGTGTGCCCGTTGGCGAGCGCATGCAACGCGGCGAGGGGATCGCGCTTGCCGCTGATGGCGCAGGCTTCGCGCTCATTGGGAAGGAACACGTCCAGCAGTGGCAGCAAGTCCAGCAACGCATCGCCCCAACGCTGGCTGGGGTCGAAACCGGGGTCCAGCGATGTACTCAGCCCGGCCGCACGTGCGCGCGCCAGCAAGCCGTGCAAGCCCGGGCGCAATTGATCCTGCAGGTAGTACGAGGACACATGCAGGTGACCGGCGCTGCCGAGCAGCGCATCGCCCACGTCGTCACTGCGCAGTGCGCCGATGGCGCCAATATGGGTCACCAGGGCGCGGTCGTGCTGCGAAGAAAGTGCCACCGTGACACCCGTCTGCAACCCGTCCCGCTGGGCAATGGCTGCCACGTCGATGCCCGCCTGGCGCATCGCATCGATGCAGTAATCGCCCCAGCCATCGCGTCCGGTGACGCCGGCAAACGCTACCGGGTGCCCCAAGCGGGCGAGTCCCATCGCGCAGATCATCGATGAGCTGCCCGGCCCCTGCCGAAAGCCCGAGGCGAGTACTTCGGCGCCGAACTCCGGCAAGCGCTCGCAGCCGGTGAACACCAGATCGACATTGATCTCGCCAGCGACGAGTAGCGGCTTCACGCGCCCCGCTCCCCGTCGTGGATGGCAAAGGCCTGCACCACCCGCGTAAGTACGCCTTGTGCCGGCGCATCCGGTTGCTGGCCCAGGGCAAGGCAGCGGAACAGCGCCAGCAACTGGCCCACCACGACATGCACCATCGCCTGCCGCGCATCGTCGAGCATCGACAAGTCGGGCAGATCGATCGCCACATCGTTCGGCCCGATCACATCCGCCGGAATATTCTCGCCCACCAGCACGCGCACCCCACCCAGGCCCTTGCGCGCAATCTCGCGCAGCAGGTCCAGCTCATAGGCACGCACCGACGCGGCGGAAGAGAGGAACGCCACGACCGGACATGGACGATCGAGCCACGACATAGGCCCGTGACGAAGACCCAGATAGGTCTCGCACATGGCGCTGACCGCACCACCCGACATCTCCAGCATTTTCAGCGCCGCTTCGCGCGCGGCTCCAAACGCGCAGCCGCTGCCGAGATACAGCGCGGCATCGAAATCCGCCGCGCCTTCGCGCGCCAGGGCATCCCCGTACTGTGCAAATACGCGACTGGCCAGATCGGCGAGGAGATCTGCCCGTGCGGCCGACGCATCCTGCTCGGTATGCAGCAGTCCGGCGCCGCCGAGCACAAGGTTGGTAAAACTGCTGGTCATTACCAGGCTGCGGTCGTTGGTGCGGGCGGCCAGTTGCAGCACATGCACGCGTGGTTCGCTGCGATAGCGCGTTGCCAAACGCCCCTGCGCGTTGCAGGTGATGACGAGATGTTGATAGCCCGGCTCCGCATCGAGCACCTGATCCACCACGCTGGTGCTCTCCGGGCTGTCGCCGGAGCGCGCGATGGATACCAGCACGCCTTTGCCCTTGGGCAAGGTGCCGCGCCGATGCGTGAGCAAAGAGCCCGCTGCGATCGCGAGACTGGGTATATCCAGTGCTGCCTGCAGGGCCGGGGCCAGACACTCACCCACATAGACCGAACTGCCTGAGCCGGTCAGCACGATGTGCCGCGGCGATGCCGCCAAAAGCTCACGCAGCATCGTGCGCGTGGCGCTGTCGGCCAGGTGCGCGGCAGTGTCCCGCCACGTCTCGGGCTGCTGGAGGATCTCGCGCAGGGTGTCGGCATAGCCGCGCCGCTGCTGCTCGGCGGCGGGGGCGGCTTGCAACGATTCCAGCGTGGAAACACTAACGGCGGGTTTGACAGGCATGGTCATCTGATGAAATATGATATAAAACGAAACAACACGAAACCTCAAACACAAGGTATTCGAAATGAAACACAACTTGCAAGCGCCGTCGTTTTCTTCCACCAAGCTGGCTTCGCTGGCCCTTTCGCATGGCAAGCGCACCCGCCTGTGGCGCCTGCTGTATGGCAGCGGTCCGCGCAATGGCAGCCTGCTGGTGCTGCCGCTGGACCAGGGCCTGGAGCACGGCCCGACCGATTTCTTCCCTCACCCGCCGGCGGTCGATCCGAGCTATCAGTTCGAACTCGCCGAAGCCGGCGGCTTTTCGGCCATTGCGCTGGGCATTGGCCTGGCCGAGAAGTACATGACCGAGTACTGCGGCCGCGTGCCGCTGATCCTCAAGCTCAACGGCAAAACCAATATCCCCAGCGATGCGGACGCGACCTCGCCGCTGTTCGCTTCGGTGGAAGACGCCGTGCGCCTGGGCGCGGACGCGGTGGGCTACACCATGTATGTGGGTTCGCCACGCCAGCACGATGAGTTCCGCCAGTTCGAAAAAGTGCGCCAGGACTGCGAACGCTTTGGCATGCCGCTGGTGCTGTGGTCCTATCCGCGCGGCAGCGCCATCAACGGCAAGGGCGGCACCAATACGCTCTATGCGCAGGACTACGCCGCGCGCGTGGCGCTGGAACTGGGCGCGGATATCGTGAAGCTGCATGAACCCAACGACAGCGTAAGCAACGTGCCGTCGCCGTATGACAAGCTGCAGGAAGATGCCGCCGCCCGCTGTGCGCGCGTGGTGCGCTCGGCGGGCCGCACGATGGTGCTGTTCTCCGGTGGCGAGAAGAACGACGACGACGCGGCGGTGCTGCGCAAGGTGGAGTTCTACATGCAGAGCGGTGCCAGCGGCGTGATGTTCGGGCGCAACATGTGGCTGCGTCCGTTCGAGCAGGCCGTGGCGCTGACGCGCCAGGTGCACGACATCATGGCGCGCTACCCGCGCTGAGCCGAGGCGACCCATGCTTCCGGCCCACCATCGCCAGCAGCGGCGCGCCGATCCGGCACGCCGCCATGCATGGAACGTTACCCGCACCGGTTGCGGGTGCTGTGCGCCGCCGATGCTCGGCGGCGGCGGCAAGAATCCGCTGCAGACGGCACCGTCTGCAGGCAGCGAAGCGCTGCGCCTGAGCGAGTTTCAGCCGCGCAGCATGCTGCATGTTCCGGTGACGCAGGTGCAAACGCCCGCGTTCCCGGTGATCGACGTGCACACGCACCTGAGCTGGATGAGCGAAACGCGCAGCGGCGTATCACTGGGCGAGGCGATGACCTACTTCGCCGATCCCGCCGAACTGCTGCCGTTGATGGATCGCAAAGGCATCCGCACCATGGTCAATCTCACCGGCGGCACCGGCCGCGGGCTGGAGGAAACCATCGCGCGTTTCGATGCCGTGGCTCCCGGCCGTTTCCGCACCATGACCGAGCCGTCGTTCGCGCTGTTCGATCAACCCGATTACGCGCGCCTACAGGCCGAGGCCATCGAACATGCGCATCGCGTGGGCGCCGCCGGCCTCAAGCTGCTCAAGACCCTGGGTTTGTACCTTCGCGAAGGCATCGACCAGGGCGAGTTGGTGGGCGTGGACGACGCCCGCTTCGACCCGATGTGGGAGACTTGCGCGGCGCGCCGCATGCCCGTGTTCATCCACACCTCCGACCCGGAAGCGTTCTTTCTCCCGGGCGATAGCACCAACGAGCGTTACGAGGAACTGGCGCGCCATCCGGACTGGTCATTCTACGGCCCGGAGTATCCCAGCCATCGCGACCTGCTCGCCGCACGCGACCGCGTGATCGCACGCCATCCGGGCACGACCTTCGTGCTCATGCACGTAGGCAACCAGGCGGAAGATCTGGCCACCATCGCCGCCTGCATGGATCGCCACCCGAACGTATACGTGGACATCAGTGCCCGCATCAGCGAGCTGGGCCGCCAGCCACGCATGGCGCGGCGCTTCTTCGAGCGCTACCAGGACCGCATCCTGTTCGGCACCGATGCCGTCCCAGCCCCCTACGGCAACGACGTGCCGCAGCAACTGCTGGGCGACGCGCTGTACGAGATCTATTACCGTTTCCTGGAGACAGAGGACGAATACTTCGATTACGCTCCAGCGGCCGTACCGCCGCAGGGCCGCTGGTCGATCTACGGCGTCGGCCTGCCGCACGACATCCTGCGCAAGGTGTATCACGACAACGCCGCTCGATTGCTAGGAATGGACCCATGAACGGACGACGCAAGGCTGCCCCGCTCCCTCCACCGAAGTTACTGGTGGAGGAACGCCGTCGTCGTATCGTCGAACAGGTGAACCAGCAAGGTCGCGTTACGGTGGACGAGTTGGTGGCGCAGTTCGACATTTCCGCCGTGACCATCCGCGCCGACCTGGAAGCGCTCGACCGTGCCGGCGCCATCAGCCGTTCGCACGGCGGCGCCCTGCCCGCTGCGCCCGCCACGCTGGATACGCCGCTCAACATCAAGGAAACCCGCCACCATGCGCAGAAGCGCCGTATCGGCCAGGCGGCTGCACGGCTGATCGAGGACGGCGACACCATCATTCTCGATTCGGGCTCCACCACGGTGGAGATCGCCCGCCAGATCCGCCAGCAGAAATGGACTTCGCTCACGGTGATAACCAACGCGCTCAATATCGCGATGGAACTCTCTTCGCTGCCCAGCGTGCGCGTGATGATGCTGGGCGGGCTACTGCGCCAGACCTCCTACTCGCTGGCCGGCCCGGATGCCGAACAGGCGCTGTCGCGCCTCTCCGCGGACCGCCTGTTCCTTGGCGTGGATGGGTTGGACCCGGAAGTAGGCGTCACCACGCCCGATCCGCTGGAAGCCGCGCTCAACGCGCTGATGATCCGTGTGTCACGCCAGACCGTGGCCGTGCTGGACGCCAGCAAGTTTGGCCAGCGCAGCCTCTCGGTGATCGCGCCGGTAAGCAGCCTGGGCCTGGTCATCAGCGACAGCGCCGCGCCGCCCGAGTACATCGAGGCACTCAACGCCCAGGGTGTGAAGACCCTGCTGGTCTGATCAGCGCGGTACGCGCAAGGCGGAGTCGCGCAAGGCGGCCTCGTGATCCACTTCGTCGTGGTTGGCCATGTCGACGCTGTCCAGCACGCCGTGCGCAGGGTGGCGCATGGCCGTGGGCGGCACGGTGATGTCGGTGTCGTCGCCGTCGGGAACCGCGTCCGTGGAAGATATGGGATGCATCGCGAACTCCTGGAAGTCGCCGGATTCTAGCCAGGTCGCGCCCGAACATAGTCAACCCAATAGTTGACTTTCATTTTCCATCGATAGATATTCAACCTTATGGTTGAGCATATGACACCCGCACTCGACGTGATCTTCCAGGCGCTGACCGATGGCACGCGCCGCGCCATGTTGCGCAGCCTGGCCACAGGGGATCGCAACATCGGCGAACTAGCCGCCCCCTTCGACATGTCGCTCGCCGCCGCCTCCAAGCACGTGAAAGTGCTGGAACGCGCCGGCCTGGTCCGCCGGATGGTGAAGGGGCGCACGCATGTCTGCCGCCTCGAACCCGCCCCGCTGGCCGCCGCCGACGAATGGCTGCGTTTCTACGAGCAGTTCTGGAATCAAAAACTCGACGCTCTCGATGCCTTGCTCAAGGCCGAAGACCAGGCCGCAGGCAAGCACCAACCCAAAGGCACCCTGCGATGACGACTCCCACCGTGCGCACGTTGCACCTCCGCCGGCACTTCGATGCCAGTGCCGAACGGGTCTTCGATGCCTGGCTCGATCCGGCCACGGCGGGTCGCTGGCTGTTTTCCGCGCCAAACGGCGAAATGATCAACGTGGACATCGACGCTCGTCCAGGCGGTCGTTTCCGCTTCGTCGACCGCCGCGACGGCGAGGATGTGGACCACGTCGGCCAATACCTGGAGATCGATCGCCCTCGCCGGCTGGTGTTTACCTTTGGCGTGCCCAAGTACGCCGACGCCACCACGCGCGTCAGCATCGACATCGTCCCGGCGGGCACCGGTTGCAACCTGACCCTGGTACATGAAGAAGTGCTGCCCGAATGGGCCGATGCCACCGCACGGGGCTGGACCGACATCCTCGGGCAGCTCGAAAGCAACGTGCTCGTCCAGCCTCCGCGCCAACGGCTTGCGCCCGATACGATTCGCTTCGAACGCCGGCTACCCGGGACGGCCGAACGCGTATGGTCTTACCTCGTCGATTCGGACAAACGAAGCCAATGGCTCGCCAGCGGCGCCATGGAGCCACGCGCAGGCAGCGAGTTCCAGATGCATTTTCTACATAGCAGCCTTTCGCACACACCGGTGCCACCGCCCGAGCGCTTCAAGGCATACGGCGACGGCGCAACGACCCGCCATCGCGTGCTCGCATGCGAGCCACCGCACAAGCTGGTCATCACCTGGGGCGATCGGTCCGAAGTCACCTTCGAGCTGACCGCCATCCACGGGCAGACCCAATTGACGGTGACGCACCGAAAGCTCGTGCCTGAGGACATCGCGATCACCAGCAGCGGTTGGCACACCCACCTCGATACGCTGATGGATCGTTTGGACGGCCATTTACCGCAACCCTACTGGCCGGTGTTCAGCCACTTGCTGACGCACTACGAGCAGCACTCGTCGGATTGACACCACGCGAGCGACGCAAGTCCGAAGAAAGCCCGCGCCACCGCCGGGCGGCGCCGGATCGTACCAACCGCCCTTCTGCTCCCGTCTTTACTGCCAAAACGCGCCGCGCATAGCCCTCAGGCTTCGCGGTGCTTCTTCACGCCATGCGCACGGCGTGGATGGCAGCGGGCGACTATTCGGTGAACTGCATCACACGCCATCGCATCAAGCTGCATCGTATGTAACCGCATGAACTTGCTTTCCCCTGCTGCAGACGATCTGTCACATAACCGCAGTGTGATGCTGCAGCCGCCACCCGTGCGATGTATCGGTCGACCATCTCGCCGATGGCTCGCAGGCGGCCCGCCGCGCGGCCAAGGCGCTGCGCTCCGACCCATGCCACATTACGAAGGGAGCTCGTCATGAAGTCTCGTTACATGTTGTTTGCGCTGTGCGCACCGGCCATCAGCGCCACCTTGCTATGCGGATGCCTCGCGGGTGTGGCGACACCCGCCAAGGCCGCGACGCTGTCGGCCAACACGGTCACCCGGTCGCTGGTCATCGAGCCCGACCAGGGGCTGACGCCGATCTACAACCTGATTCAATCGGCTACGCGAAGCCTCGACATGACCATGTATGAATTGGTGGATACGCAGGCGCAGGCGCTGCTGTGCCAGGCGGCCGCCAATGGCGTGGCGGTACGCGTGATACTCGACCAGAACCTCGAGTACAACAGCAACCTCAGCGCCTATAACCAGCTCAACAGTTGCGGCGCCAAGGCCGTTTGGGCCTGGACCAAGTACGACGCCACGCACCAGAAGAGCATCGTGGTCGACGGCACCACGGCGGCGATCATGTCGCTCAATCTGACCAGCCGCTATTACTCCACCAGCCGCGACTTTGCGGTGATCGAGAATGATGCATCCGACGTCGCTGCCATCGAAAGCACGTTCAATGCGGACTTCCTGGCACAGGCCATCACGCCGCCGGTGGGCGACGACCTGGTGTGGAGTCCCACCAATGCCAAGACCCAGCTGCTCAACGTGATCAACAACGCGCAGACCAGCCTGCAGGTGGAGAACGAGGAAATGAGCTACAGCACCATCGTCACCGCGCTGGAGAACGCGGCCAAGCGCGGCGTGGCGGTGACCGTGTGCATGACCAACACCAGCAATACGTACGCCACCGAGTTCAATGCGCTGAAGAAGGCCGGCGTGAACATCACCACCTACGCCGCCACCGCGCCGCTATACATCCACGCCAAGGCCATCGTGGCCGATTACGGTACGGCCAATGCGCGCGCGTTCATGGGGTCGGAGAACTTCTCCTCCAACTCGCTCAACTACAACCGCGAGCTGGGCCTGGTAACTACCGACGCCAACCTGCTGACCCAGCTGCATACCACGCTGGCCAGCGACTACGCCGGGGGCACCGCCTGGTAAATACGGCAAGGCCGAGGCGCAGTGCGCCTCGGCCGATCCCGTGGCACGCCCCGGTTACGCGTTACTTCGCGCGAGGACGAAATTCCAGCGGATACGTGTCGCGCGCAGCCATCGGCGGCTTCGGCCCGCAGGCACCACAGGTACTGCAGCCGTCGCTGCAATTGCCGGTGGCAGCCTTGGGTTGCAGGCGCCGCCCCAGCGCACGCAGCCACGCGCGGCGACCGGGTCGATCGACGTGCAACGCAGCGGCGGCGAGCCAACGGTTGCTGAGCTGCGGTGCCAGCTTGCGGAAAGTAATCAGCACGCTGGCCAGCACAGCCACGCCGATGATCACGTATTGCGCGAGCAGCCCGGTATTCATGTCAGCAAGCTGGTGATCTGATAAGTGAGGAACGAGGCCACGTAGGCCACCACGAACATGTAGCCAAAGGAGATGCCCACGTTGCGCCAGGAGTTGGTTTCGCGGCGGATCACCGCCAGCGTGGACATGCACTGCGGGGCAAAGGCAAACCACACCAGCAACGAAAGCGCGCTGGCCAGCGAGAAGTTGGCCGCCAGCGCCTGCGCAAGGCCGGCGCCATCGGCGCCATCACCACCCACCGCATACACCGTCGCCAAGGCGGCCACGGCCGTTTCGCGCGCAGCGAAGGCCGGGATCAGGGACACGCTCATCTGCCAGTTGAAACCCAGCGGCGCAAAGATCACCTGCAAACCACGCCCGATATAGCCGGCAAAGCTGTAATCGATGGCCGGTCCGGTGGCGCCTTCCGGTGCACCGGGGAAACTGGACAGGAACCACATCAGCACGGTCAGCCCCAGGATCACGCCAGTGAGGCGCTTGAGGAAGATCATGCCGCGCTCCCACAGGCCGATCGCCACGTCGCGTACCTTGGGCAAGCGATAGGAGGGCAGTTCCATCAGCAATGCATGTTCGCTGCGATCGCGACGCAGCTTTTTCATCACCCAGCCCACGCCCATCGCGCCAGCGACGCCCGCGGCGTAAAGCGCAAACAGCACCAGGCCCTGCATATTGAAGATGCCCAACACGCGGCGGGTGGGAATGAACGCACCAATGAGCAGCGCATACACCGGCAATCGCGCCGAACAGGTCATCAGCGGCGCCACCAGGATGGTCGCCAGCCGGTCGCGCGGATCGGTGATGCTGCGCGTACCCATGATGCCGGGGATGGCGCAGGCAAAACTGGAAAGCAGCGGAATGAACGAGCGCCCGGTGAGGCCCACCGACACCATCAGGCGATCGAGCAGGAAGGCCGCGCGCGGCAGGTAACCGGACTCTTCCAGCACAAGAATGAAGAAGAACAGCACCAGGATCACCGGCAGGAATCCGATGACGGTGCCGAGGCCGCCGAATACGCCATCCACGATCAGGCTTTGCAGCGGGCCGGCGGGCATCCACTCGGTGGCGTGCTCGCCCAGCCAGCCAAAACCATCGCCGATCAGATCGGTCATCGGCTTGCCGGCGGCGTACACCGCCTGGAACACCAGGAACATCACCACCGCGAGAATGCCCAGCCCGAATACCGGGTGCAACGCCCAGCGATCCAGCGCGTCGTCCAGCTCGGCGGTGGCGCGCGGCATGTGCACGGTGGCGGCCAGCAGCTCGCGCACCTGCGCGTGCAGGTCGGCGCGACTGGCCGGGTCGTCCGGCAACGCTTCCGGGGCTTCGGGCGTCTCGCCATCGACCTGGGCGATCAATGCCTTCACGCCGTCGCGCTTGACGGCCACCGTCTCCACCACGGGCATGCCCAGGCGGCGCGATAGTTCGACAACGTCGATGACCACGCCACGACGACGCGCGGCATCCATCATGTTCAACGCCAGCACCACCGGGCGGCCCAGTCGCTTTACCTCCAGCACGAAGCGCAGATGGAGGCGCAGGTTGGTGGCGTCGGCCACGCACACGACCAGATCCGGCGCAGCCTCGCCCGGATAGTTGCCTTCCAGCACATCGCGGGTGATCTGCTCGTCCGGGCTGGTGGCATCGAAGCTGTAGGTGCCTGGCAGATCCAGCACCTGCAGCACGCGACCGGAGGGCGCGGTGAAGCGGCCTTCTTTGCGCTCGACGGTAACACCGGCGTAGTTGGCCACCTTCTGGCGGCCGCCGGTAAGCTGGTTGAACAGCGCCGTCTTGCCGCAGTTGGGGTTGCCCACCAGGGCGATGCGCAACGTACCGGCGCTCATGCGGCGACCTCCTGTGTCACCAGCACCCGTGCGGCCTCGGCGCGACGCAGCGCAAAGCGGGTCGAGCCAATCTGGATCAGTAACGGGTCGGCACCCAGCGGCCCCACGGCAACCAGCCGGACCGGCTCACCCGCCACGAAGCCCAGATCGCGCAAGCGCTGCGCAATCGGGTCGGAAGCATGAGCATCGTCCACTCGGTCCACCACGGCAGTTGCCCCTTTCGGCAGGTCGGACAGGCGCACTGGTCACCAACTCAAATAAGAATGGTTCGCATTGTACATTAGTCGCGCGCGGACTGCAGCGCGGTCTCATGCCGCGCCGGCCGGGCCCGTCCCATGCAACACGCAAGAAACTGCCCTCGCCGTCACCGCGTGACGACTTGCAAGTTGCCAAGGTTGCCCCGATAGGCATGAGAAGGGGCCGCTTCCCCAAAGGGACGGTTTGAACAGGCCCTCGCCTTCGCGCAAGCGAGTGGCGATGGCCAGCCAGGCGTTCAAGCCATCCCCAGGCGGCCCACCCCACTTCGCTCGATGAGGTCCACATGGCTTTGCTCGCCCGACACGCCGCAGGGCTGCGGCTGGAACGTATGCAGGCATCCGCGCAATATGCCGGCGACGGTTTCGTCAACACGTATCCATCCAGCACACCGCGCGTGACCGACGATCGGCCCTCCCTGGTCGATTTCGTCTTTCGCGGCGAAGGCCGCACGCCATCCAAGCCGCTGCCGTCGTTCGATCCACGGCCAAACTGGGTGCTCCCCAGTGAAACCGGGCTGCGCGCCACCTGGCTGGGTCACTCCACCGTGCTGCTGGAAATCGACGGCGTGCGCGTGCTCACTGATCCCGTTTGGGGACAGCGCGCCTCGCCGTTCTCCTTTCTCGGGCCCAAGCGCTTCCAGCCAGTGCCGGTGGATATCGCCCAGCTACCTCCGCTGGACGCCGTGCTGATCTCGCACGATCACTACGATCACCTGGATTACCCCACCATTCGCGCGCTCGCCAAACTGCGTGTGCCCTTCATTACCTCGCTTGGCGTGGGCGTGCACCTGGAGGCCTGGGGTGTGCCACCGGAGCGCATTACCGAGCTGGACTGGTGGGAAAGCGTCACGCTCCCACGCGGGCTCACCCTCACCGCCGCGCCTTCGCATCACTTCTCCGGGCGCAGCCTGCGCGATCGCAACGCCACGCTGTGGTCCTCCTTCGCCTTGCGCAGCGAGCACCACGCGGTGTTCTTCAGCGGCGACACCGGACTCTCGCCGCACTTCGAAGAGATCGGCCGGCGACTGGGGCCGTTCGATCTGGTGATGCTGGAAGTGGGCGCATTCCATCCCTCCTGGGGCAGCGTGCATCTGGGTCCGGATAACGCCCTCGCCGCCTGGCGCCAGTTGGGCAGCGGCCGCCTGTTGCCCGTGCACTGGGGCACGTTCAATCTGGCCCTGCATCCCTGGCAGGAGCCCGCCGAAGTGCTGCTCGCCAAGGCGCCGGAAGGCTTGGTGATGCCACGCCTCGGCGAGCCGGTGGAACCCGAGCGCGTGGACACGGTGCTGCCCTGGTGGCGCGATGTCGCGCCCGGGCACTGGCAGGGTTCGGCCCTGGAGGCCGCGGAGTTCCTGGTGCTGCCGGCCAAGGACTGAGCGCCATTCAGGCGGAGCGCTAAGATGTGGCGCTTCACCAGGAGCCCCGCATGACCGCCAGCATCCACCTCGCCGACCAGGCCGGCATTCGTCGCATCACGCTTAATCGCCCGCAGGTGCACAACGCGTTCGACGACACGCTGATCGCCGAACTCACCACCGCGCTGGAACAGGCGGGAGCCGATGAGACCGTCCGCGCGGTGGTGCTTACCGGCGAAGGCGCCAGCTTCTCGGCAGGCGCCGACCTGAACTGGATGCGCGGCATGGCCAGCGCCAGCGAAGCAGCGAACCGCGAAGACTCCCTGCGCCTGGCCAAGCTCATGCGCACCCTGCAATACCTGCCCAAGCCCACCATCGCCCGGGTCAACGGCGCCGCTTATGGCGGCGGCGTGGGCTTGGTCGCCTGTTGCGACATCGCCATCGGCGTGGACACCGCGCGCTTTGGCCTCACGGAGGTAAAGCTGGGCTTGGTGCCGGCGGTCATTTCGCCGTACGTCATCCACGCCATGGGCCTGCGCCAGGCGCGGCGCTTGTTCCTCACCGGCGAACTATTCGACGCCCCCACCGCGCTCGCCATCGGCCTGCTGCATGAATGCGTGGCGTCGGAGCAACTGGACGAAGCCGTCGACGCGACGCTCGCCCTGCTCGCCAAGGCCGGCCCGCTGGCGCAGGCGCAAGCCAAGCAACTCGCGCTGCGCGTGGCCGGTGCCGATCCCGCGCAGGCTGAGCGGCTGGATCAGGACAACGCCGCCCTGATCGCCCGCCTGCGCGTATCCCCCGAAGGCCAGGAAGGACTCTCCGCGTTTCTCAACAAGCGCGCCCCCGCCTGGTGCACGCGAGACTGACAAACCGCGCGGAATACTTCGTTACGTCCTTCATCGCCAAGGAAAGCAACATGATCGATCACGCAGGTCTGCATGTATCCGGCTACGAACGCAGCCGCGATTTCTACCGCAAGGTGCTGGCGACGCTGGGCGCCAGCCTGGTGATGGAAATCACCGCCGAACAGACTGGCGACGGCGCGCATGCCGGTTTCGGTACCGACGGCAAGCCCAGCTTCTGGATCGGCACCTCGCAGCACGGCAGCATCGCCGGGTCCGTGCACATTGCCTTTACCGCAGGCAGCCGCGCGGCCGTGGATGCCTTCCACGCCGCGGCGCTCGCGGCAGGCGGCAAGGACAACGGCGCGCCCGGATTGCGTCCGCACTATCACGCGCAGTACTACGGTGCCTTCGTGCTCGATCCGGATGGGTACAACATCGAGGCAGTCTGTCACCGGCCGGAGTAAGCCCGCGCAACCGGGCCCAGTAGTTTCGGCACGGGTCAGTCCGCCTTTCGGCGCGTATGCTCCGCGCCGTCTCCCAGGAAGTCATGCCATGAAGCATCCGATCATCAATATCGCCGATATCGAGTTGCAGCCTTACCCGGAAGCCAGCCGCCCCACCGGCGGCGCGGCCGACCGCTTCGAGGCACGCATGGGCCGCTTTTCCAGTCAGCTCGGCGCGACCAAACTCGGCTACAACATCACCGCCGTGCCACCCGGTAAACGCGCGTTTCCGTTTCATTGCCATCACTTCAACGAAGAAATGTTTTTCATCCTGCAGGGGGAAGGCGAACTGCGTTATGGCGAGGAGCGCCATCGCATTCGCGCCGGCGATGTCATCGCCTGTCCGCCCGGCGGCCCCGAGCGCGCGCACCAGATCATCAATACCGGCCTGCTGGAGATGCGCTACCTCTCGGTAAGCACCAAGGAAACGCCGGAGATCTGCGAATACCCGGATACCGGCAAGTACGCTGTCATGGCCGAGTTCCAGCACAGCGAGGACGGCAGCACGCAAGGTTTCCGTATCATCAGCAAGCCGGACATGACGGTGGGCTACTGGGACGAGGAGTAATAGCCCGCCGGCCACTGAAACGCGCATTTTTGCTGCGCCGCGCATCGGCGGCGGCGCGGCGATCTGCTAGGTTTAGCGACTTCGCCCAACCCCGGATGCCGCATGTTCGAGCGCGTACTCATTGCCAACCGTGGCGAGATCGCCTGCCGCGTGATCCGCACCTGCCGACGCCTGGGCATCCACACCATTGCCGTGTATTCGGAAGCGGACGCCAGCGCCCAGCACGTGCGCCTGGCCGATGAAGCATGGCCGATCGGCGGCCCTCGTCCGACCGAATCGTATCTACGCGGCGAGGTGATTCTCGACGTGGCCCGGCGCAGCGGCGCACAGGCCATTCATCCGGGTTACGGCTTCCTTTCGGAGAACACCGCCTTTGCGCGTGCCTGCACCGAAGCGGGCATCGCCTTTATCGGCCCGCGCCCGGAAAGCATCGACGCCATGGGTTCCAAGGCGGCGGCCAAGGCGCTGATGGAACAGCACGCGGTACCACTGGTGCCCGGCTATCACGGCGCCGACCAGGCACCCGACACCCTGGCCGAACAGGCACGCCGCACCGGCTTCCCGCTGATGATCAAGGCGGCATCGGGCGGTGGTGGCAAGGGCATGCGCATCGTGCGTAGCGAAACGGAGTTTGCCGACGCCCTGGCCTCCGCGCAGCGCGAGGCGGCCAGCGCCTTCGGCGACACGCGCGTGATCCTGGAGCGCTACGTCGAACATCCGCGCCATATCGAATTTCAGGTATTTGGCGATACGCAGGGCAACGTCATCCATCTCAACGAGCGGGAATGCTCGGCCCAGCGTCGCTACCAGAAGGTGCTGGAGGAAACGCCCTCGCCCTTCCTCGACACCGCACGTCGCACCGCCATGGGCGCCGCTGCCGTGGCCGCCGCCAAAGCAGTGAACTATGTCGGCGCGGGCACGGTGGAATTCATCGTCGGCCAGGATGGCGAGTTCTTCTTCATGGAGATGAACACGCGCCTGCAAGTGGAACACCCGGTTACCGAGGAAACCCTGGGACTGGACCTGGTCGAATGGCAACTGCGCGTCGCGGCTGGCGAACCCTTGCCGCTGGCACAGGATCAGATCCACGCGCGCGGCCATGCAATTGAAGTGCGCTTGTACGCCGAAGACCCCGACCAGAACTTTCTGCCAGGCTCGGGCAAGCTCCTCAAGCTGCGACTGCCAACGCCATCGCGCCACGTGCGCCTGGACGGCGGCGTGATCGAAGGCGACACCGTTACCATTTTCTACGACCCCATGATCGCCAAGCTGATCGTGTGGGATACCGATCGGCCCCAGGCACTGCAGCGCCTGCGCGATGCGCTGATGCAATGCGAGATCGTGGGGCCGAAATCCAACATTGCTTTCCTCGAACGTCTCGCGCGCCACCCAGTCGTGGTCGATGGCCGCATCGACACCGGCTACCTCGATCGCCATCTCAACGAATTCCTCGCCGGCGACGCGCCTCCCGCGGACCGCATGCTGTTCGCCGCCACCGTGGCCGCGCTGCTTAACGACGAGAAAGCAGCCGCCGTACCGCCGACCGGCAGCAGCGATCCGCATTCGCCGTGGTCGCAGGCCGATGCCTGGCGCGTGGGCCATGCCGGCAAGCGCATCGTGGCGCTGTCGCTGCATGGTCAGCGTTACGAAGTAGAAGCACACGGCTATGCCGGCAACTACACCTTGAACCATGGCCATGACAGCGTGAACGTCAGCGGCGCTCGCCTGGAAAGCGAGGCGCTGAGTGCCCGCTTCGATGGCCAATCCCAACGCGTACCCGTTCGCAGCGATGCCGCCCGCGTCACCGTGCACGACGATGCCGGCCACCGTTACGCCTTCGAGCGCGCAGCGGCCTTTGCCTGGCAGTCCAAGGAAGGCGCTGGCGGCAACCAGATCGTGGCGCCCATGCCAGGGCGCATCGTGCTGGTGAAGGCCCAGGCCGGTGATACCGTGGAAGAAGGCCAGGAACTGTTGGTCATGGAGGCCATGAAGATGGAGCTGGCACTCAAGGCACCACGCGCCGGAACCATCGACAGCATCGCCGCCATCCAAGGTGACTTCGTCGAGGCCGACGCCGTGCTCGTGCGCTTTCGCGACTGATCCTCGTGCTGCCAGGCAGCGTCATGCGGCGCTGCCCGGCATACGGCCAGCGTCCGCTCGATCGGCACACCAACACCGCACGCCCCACTCCCGCGCCTTCCTTGAGGGGATCGCGCTATGCTCGGCACCTATGAACACCAGCAACCATGTCCGCATCGTCGAAGTCGGCGCCCGCGACGGCCTGCAGAACGAAAAGACCCTGCTGCCGACCGACGTGAAGATCGCCCTGATCGATCGCCTCTCCAGCACCGGCCTCAAAAGCATCGAAGCCACCAGCTTCGTCAGCCCCAAGTGGGTGCCGCAGATGGCCGATGCGGCCGAGGTGTATCTAGGCATCCGTAAGCTTCCGGGGGTGAGCTATCCCGTACTGGTGCCCAACGAACAAGGCTATGAACGCGCACGCGCCGTGGGCGTGAGCGAAGTGGCGGTGTTCAGCGCAGCCTCTGAAGCATTCAACCAGAAGAACATCAATGCCTCGATCGACGAATCGATCGAACGCTTCCGCCCCGTGCTCGAGCGCGCCAGGGCCGACGGCGTAAAGGTGCGTGGTTACGTCTCCACCGTGCTGGGCTGTCCCTATCAGGGCGAGGTGCCCGTGGCCGATGTGGTGCGCGTGGCCCAGCGCCTGCACGCCCTGGGTTGCTACGAAATCTCGCTGGGCGACACTATTGGCGTAGGCACGCCGGCCAAGGCGCGCGCGATGCTGCACGCCGTGGCGCAGGAAGTGCCGATGAACGCGCTGGCGGTGCATTTTCACGATACCTACGGGCAGGCGCTGGCCAACATCCTGAGCTGTATCGAGGAAGGCGTGCGCGTAGTCGACAGCGCGGTGTCCGGCACGGGCGGCTGCCCCTATGCCAAGGGTGCGACCGGCAACGTGGCCAGCGAAGATGTGGTGTACATGCTGCACGGCATGGGCATGCACACCGGCATTGACCTGGACATCCTCATCGCCACCGGAGCGTGGCTATCCGGACAGCTACACAAAGAAACCGCGAGCCGCGTAACCCGGGCGCGCACCGCCACCTGATCCGCGCGTCTTCGCCGCTGAGACGCGCTGCCGGCATGCTGGCTACCCGCTAAAGCGCGCCTATCCACCATGGATGATCCCTTCCAGCCACCGCGTTTCGCCGAGAAAGGGCGCGCCTATGTGTATGTGCTGCCCTGCCGCGACGAAGACTTACTCAAGATCGGATTTTCGCGCACGCCATTGCAACGCTTCCACACGCTGCACCGACGCTTCTATGCGTTCTTCGATCTGGAGCGCGGCCTGCTGATCGAAACCGAACGCACCGCCCAGGCACGACGCATCGAACGACGTTTCCACACCACCTGGGCGGACCAGCGTGCGCCTGCGCCACTGGTGGTGCGCGCTGCCGCCGCGGGCGACACCGAATGGTATCGGGGCATCGACGCCCAAGTGACCGCACTCGCCCGCCAGATCGCCCACGAAGACGGCCTGCCGCTGCACGAACCCCTGCGGCCCTGGCTGGCCAGCCAACTCACACCGCCGGCCAATGCCCTGTACGACTGGAGCGAACGCATGCTCGCCGCGGCTCAACTCGAACGCGCCTGCAGCCCCGGAGCGGCATCCGGCCCGGTGGAACGCGCCCTGCTGGATGCCTTGGCACTATGCGAAGGCGTGGGGTTGGATCTGGGGCCTCGCCTCCCATCCTCGGTGCTTCAGTGGTACCGCTTTGGCCCGCATCGGGCGCTGTTCGGCCACTGAGCCACCTTAGTTTCGTCCTCGTCAACGCGGCCTTCGTCGCCGCAGCGGTGGTTTCGTCGCAAAGCCGCCCCCAGCCCGATACAGGCTAGGTATGCTCCGTTTCGCCCACTTCACCGCCAGGATGCCTCCCGTGATCACGAACCTGCTCTTCGTCTTCCGCTTGGTCCTGGCCTGGTTCCTGGCGTTGCTGTTTGCCTCGCTCGTGCTCTCCAACGTCCCGCCCTTCCGCTTCTTCGACATCGGCCCGAGCTTTGTGCTGCTCATCGCCGTGGCATTGATGATGGTGGCCACCAGCGCCATCTCGCATCTGCGGCGCGTGCGACTCATCGTGGGCCATGTGGACGACGAGGCCGCCAGCAATCGCCAGCGACGCCGCGTAGAAATTCCGCTGTCGGCGGATGAGGCATTCGACCTGCTCGACGCCGCGATTCGCGAACTGCCCGCCACCAAGGAAGTACAAAGCGCCCGCGATAGCCTGCAGATCCGGGCCAAGCTGCAGCGCGAACTGCCCTATGGGCAAGGCGCCTTTGGACGGCTCAACCCCACCACGTGGTTTGGCCACCTGCGCAACCAAGTCTTCGCCATCGTGACGCCGGGCGAGGAAAGCAGCAGTGTCACCCTGATCTGCGAACCCGAGGCGGCCGCCTGGAGTGACTTGTTCCGCGTGGACGACGGCACCAACCTGGAGAACGCCGAAGCCATTACCCGCGCCATCAGCCGCCGCATCGCCGAGCGCCGCCGCCACGAAAAAATGCAGGCGCAGCAGACCGAGAGCGAGAAGGAACGCACCGTCGCCCGCCTGAACCTGCTGCACGCCCAGGTGGAGCCGCATTTCCTCTACAACACCTTGGCAAGCGCGCAGTATCTGGCCCGCACCGACCCGCCCCAGGCCGATCGCATGCTCGGTCACCTCATCCACTACCTGCGTCATTCCTTGCCGCTCACCGACGATGCACTCTCCACCGTGGGCAATGAGCTGGAGCGCACGCGCGCCTACCTGGAAATCATGAAGCTGCGCATGGGCCCGCGCCTGGCCTTGCAGATCGATGTGCCCGACGAGCTGCGCCCGATCACGCTGCCGCCAATGATGCTGCAGACGCTGGTGGAAAATGCCATCAAGCACGGACTGGAACCCAAGCCGGGTGGCGGCACCGTGTGGATTCTCGCCCGCCGCGCCGAAAACACCGTCACCATCACGGTCGCCGACGACGGACGCGGATTTGGTGCGGCAACCGGCGGCACCGGCATCGGCCTAAAGAACGTGCGCGAACGCCTGCGCCTCATCTACGGCGCGGATGCATCGCTCGCGGTCGTAGCCAATGTGCCTGAAGGTGTCGCCAGCACGATCACCGTACCGGCCCGCATCAACGCGGCTCCCTCGGGAGAGGCATCCCCATGACCAGCGCCATCGTTGCCGAAGACGAAACCCTGCTACGCACGGCGCTATGCGACTTGCTCGGCGAGACCTGGCCGGAGCTGGAGATTCTCGCCGAGTGCGAGGATGGCGCCAGCGCCTTGGAGTCCATCGCGAACCTGCGTCCGGACGTCGCCTTTCTGGATATTCGCATGCCGGGCCTCAATGGGCTCGAAGTGGCGACCGCCGCCGCCGAAGCCAGCCCCACGACGCAGGTAGTGTTCACCACGGCGTATGACCAATACGCCATTGCGGCGTTCGAACGCGGCGCGGTGGATTACCTGCTCAAGCCCATCACCCCCGAACGCCTCACCGCCACCATTCAGCGGGTGAAAAGCCGTGGCGATGCGCGCCAGCCGGATACCGCCGCCCTCGGCGCCCTGCTGCGCGAATTGACGATCAATCAGGGACGCGGCACCCCGCCACTCACCTGGATTACCGCCAGCAATGGTCGCGAAACGCGCCTGATCATGGTGGACGACGTCGCCTATTTCCGCGCCGAACAGAAATACACTGTGGCGATGACCGCCGAAGGCGAAGTGCTGCTACGCAAACCCATCCGCGAACTGGTCGCTGCGCTCGACCCGAACATATTCAAGCAGATTCATCGTTCCACCATCGTCAATCTCAAAGCCGTGGCATCCGTCATTCGCGATGACACCGGCAAGGGCACGCTGCGCCTGAAGCAACGCCCCGAGACACTGACCGTCAGCCAACCCTTCATGGCGCTGTTCCGCAACATGTAAACGCCACGCACCACGCACGAGGTCACCATGAATAAGCTCATCGCGCTCTTCTACGTGCTGCTTTCCTTCGCCGGCTGCGAACAAGGTCGAACCGTCGTCGTGCAATCGAGCGTCGACGGCCGCGACGTGCTCTACAGCAAAGTGCACGTCAACGGATCGCAGGCCGACTTCCAATGCATACGCAGCCAAAGCGGCGAATGCCATTACTCGTTAGTCAACAACGACTGCGCGCCCGCCAGCATCGCCTGCACGGAGCCGCTCGCCCACTTCACCGTTCCGGTCGGCAACACCCGCCACATGACGAGCCTTCCGGCTGGCTTCCAAAGCTGCGTCACCCCTACACCGACGCCCGACGACCGCTGCGTCGCACTAGCCTCTGACCCACCCCCGGAAAACTGGGCCATCGTAAAGTAGAGACTTCGCCACCATGGGCCCCCGTAGCCAACGAGGAGTCAGGCAGTGAAGAAGTCGCGATTTACGGAAGAGCAGATCGCCTACGCGCTCAAGCAGGTAGAGCTCGGAACGGCGGTGGGAGAGGTGTGCCGGAAGATGGGGATCGCTGAGGCGACGTTCTACGTGTGGCGCAAGAAGTACGGTGGCTTGGGCCCGTCGGAGCTCAAACGGCTACGCGTTCTCGAAGAGGAGAACCGCAAGCTCAAACAGCTGGTGGCCGACCTGAGCTTGGACAAGGCCATGCTGCAGGAGGTGGTCACAAAAAAGCTCTGAGGCCTGCCCAGAAGCGTGCCTGGGTAGGCCGATTGCAGGAACGGTTTGGGGTGAGCGAGCGACGCTCCTTGAGAGTGATGTCGATGTCGCGATCGTCATTCGCGTATCGGGCGAAAGCGCGCGATTGCAGTGCGATCCGTATGCGGATGCGGGAAATCGCATTGAGCCGAGTCCATTACGGATGCGAGCGGGTCTTCGTGATGCTGCGGCGCGAGGGCTGGAAGGATAATCACAAACGCGTGCACCGGCTTTACAAGCTGGAAGGCCTATCGCTTCGGCATTGCCGTCCGCGTCGCAGTCGCAGCGCGCGCCGGCGCCAACCCCAGATGATCGCGACTACTCCGAACGAACTGTGGGGCATGGACTTTGTCAGTGACGCGTTGTTCGATGGGCGACGGTTCCGCTCGTTGACGGTGGTGGATCACTTCACCCACGAGTGCCTGGACATTGTGGTGGATCAGTCACTGCGTGGCGAGCACGTGGCGGAGGCCATGGCCAGGTTGGTAGCGCAACGTGGCAAGCCCGCGGCGATCAAGGTGGACAACGGAAGCGAGTTCGCCGGGAAGGTGATGGATCGCTGGGCCTACGAGAATGGCGTGGAGCTGGACTTCTCCCGACGCGGCACGCCGACCGACAACGCGCTGGTGGAAAGCTTCAATGGACGGCTTCGGCAGGAGTGCTTGAACGAGCACTGGTTCTTGTCGCTGGAGGATGCACGGAGCAAAATCGCAGCATGGCGGCGCTTCTATAACGAGGATCGCCCCCACTCTGCACTGGCATGGAAAACACCTGCCGAATTCGCCCGAGAATACGGGTCCCAAGCGAATTCACAGGCGCCGTAACAGGTCGGATTCTCTACCGACTGTTGGCCTAGAAAACGGGGGTGGGTCAAGCAAATCAGCGAGGAAATTGCGCGGGCAAGTTCTAGCGGGCGACTTTGAGAACCTTCCCACGCCACGCCGACGGCTCATTCTCGCTGGTAGGCCTTCGCTATCGCGGCCTGCTCTGCTTTGGCTTTGCCAGCGGCCGCCGACGCGGTGACGTCGCCACGGCCGATCTGCGCAAGACCAGTGACGAGGCTTAGGCTTACATCTACCGGCTGTAATTTTTGACAGCGCGACAGGCGGGCGTCAAGGTAATTTCGAAACCGGGCACAAGCCAATCCTGGGGCGCAGCGTCCAGGCGCTGTCGGCGTGGATCGAGGCGACGGGGATTCATGAAGGAGCAAGTCTCGGCGAATTTGGAAGATCGCTTCGGTCCGGCCGTGCTGCCGGGGGCGATAGCCGCGATCGTCAAGCGACGGGCCTCAATGGCGGTGCTGGAGGGGGACTTTGGGGCGCACAGCCTAAGGTCAGGCTTTTTGACGGAGGCCGCTAAGCAAGGTGTGCCCCTACCTGCCGTGATGGCCATGACTAGGCACCCTGACGCAGGGGCGTCGATAGGATCTGAGAACTTGCTGCACACTTACCCTTCCCTTGGCTGCCGCATTAAAAGCGTTGGCGGCAATTCCATGGACGCGCATCCATACCACAAACATCGATGACGTTATGGGGATGGCCGTGAGCGGCGCCTCACAGAAACCGCACACTGACACGCGGTGAAAACAAAATCCAATGCGACTGCAAGAACTGCCTATGGCGAACGCCCAGCATCGAGTATTCCCTTCTGAGAAATCAATCACACGCCAGCCCCTGCCTACGCATTAACTATGCAACCGCGGGAAGCAACGTCGCCGCGAAAAGGAGACACTTCGATTGCGTCTACTTACTGTAGGTCGGACGCTCCAAAGCCAGACAATTTTCTGGGCCGCAAGCTCTGCACCTGCTTCAGGATCAACAGCGACTGTATTAGCTACTCCACATCCACTCAGGGGAAACACTTTGAAGAATCTTAGGCGTTCACGCCTTGCCACGCTTATTTTGGCGTGTTGCTCTCCTTGCACCGCAGTGGCCGCGACCGCGCAACGCGCCACGGAGGCAGAAGCTGTCTCGGGCGGCACTGTAATTACCGACAGTGATGCCAGTGGCCAGCAGGCCGTTACTCGCACGACAGAGGGCATTTACACGTGGTGGGTATTGCCCAGTGGAAACGTACCCTCGGGCGATTACACTGTCTTTGTACGAGCGCGAAGTGTGGACGGTCAACCTCACGAGTTCACCGATCTGGCCTATGCCGATGACGCTCAAGTCGGAACCATGTCCACAAGCATCACCTCAAAAGCTTACCGGTGGTATCGCTTAGGCGAGTTTGGTTTTGCAGGCTCGACGCTGCGCCTCGCGGATTGGTCGGATGCCTTGCTTGTGGTGGATCGCATCATCATTGAGCCCGTGATAACTGCCAACGCGAAGGATGTGTCCGGCGGCAATTTGGTTTCCGATCCGGCCTCGATGTCTGGCACAGCGGTAACTCGGACAACCGATGGTATTTATACGTGGTGGCAGCCCACTACGACCAGTCTGCCTCATGGTTCCTATTCCGTCTATTTGAGAGCACGCACACAAAACGGTGGCACCTTGAATTTCACGGATTTCGTCTACGTGAACGGTACGCAGGCGGCTATGCTGTCTGTCCCCATTACAGGAACGACCTACCAGTGGATCAACGTAGGCAGCTTTGACTACATGGGATCCAACTTAAGAATAGCGGACTATTCCAGCGCTGGTCTGGCGATCGACCAAGTGAGACTAGTGCAAAACAAACCCATGGATGGCACGCTTGGCCTCTACCACTGGTGGTATGGCAATGCCAGCCTGGGCGGCACGCTCAGCGCTGAGGCGGAAAGCATCGCGGGAGGAACAGCTATCAATGATATCGCCGCGAGCAATGGTCAGGCCGTGACGTTGAGCGCGACGGGCATTTACCTGTGGTGGAACGTGGCGGCGACATCACTGGTGGCGGGCGCCCAGTACACGGTCGATGTGCGAATGAAGTCACTCGATGGCAGCAGCCACAATTTCGGATTAATTGCGAAATCAGGTAGCACGCAACTGGCGCAACAGAGCACTGGCGTCTCTAGCACTTCGTATCAGTGGTACAAAGCCCTCCCCACTATTACCTACAAGAACGGTGGCTTGCTGCTGTCCGACTGGTCTGATGCAGGCTTGGCGGTGGACCAGATTCGCATCCAGCTACTTTCGCCCCAGAGCACGGATTATCAGCAGATCAGTTACTACGGTCAGGGCGCGCCCGGGACGCCTGGTATCAGCAGCACCCCCGGCCGCATGACAGTGCTGCCGCAAACCAATGGGCAAGTTTATGGCTATTTCCGCCAAACCGCGTCCGACAGCTCGCTAGAACAATATGCGGGCGTTTCCTCCGACGGCGGTTTGACTTTTGAAGTGCAACCCCGCCCGATCATCGCCGTGTCCCCCAATCCCAATGTACCAGGCTTTGGGAGCCTGACGGCAGCCTACGATGGCTCACCGTTTCAAACGGCTTCGGGCTACTACCTGGTTTTTGAGGGCGCCGGTACGCACCCATTTTCCTCGTTACTGGCCTACTCTCCCGACGGCCTACACAACTGGACGGTTCAAGGCGGACTGGTCACCCCACCCTCTTACACCAGTAGTGCCAGCACGCCCAGTGTCTTACAGGATGTCGAGTCGTCTGCGCTCTATCTTCAATGGGTCGATGTGGACTCAACAGCCAACAAGACCAGCCGCCACCAAGCCAGTATGAGCTATCTGCAGTCATGGAATTCGCAGGCGACGTGGCCATCGGCGTCCGCGCTATGGTCAGACCCCACCATCGGAGCCCTCGCGCAATCACCTGCGAACACGTGGGACGCAAACAACTACGGAGCGGGTGGGGTCATCAACGAAGACGGCTATTACTACATGGTGTTTGAGGGCGCAGAGACCTATATATGTTCCGCAACGACCACGGGCACGTGGGGTATAGGCCTAGCACGAAACGCGCAGGCCACACTTGCAGACCCTTCGAAATGGGCGAAATCATCCTTCAATCCAATCATGAAGCAGATTCAGCCAGGGGACTGCTGGATCGGCTACCCCCAACTGGCGAAAATCGGCGCTACGTATTTCATCTATTACTCCGACTCAGAAGCCAACTACTCCACATCGGGCACCAATTCGATCTATCGTCGATCCATTGTATTGCCGGTATTGCCGAACAATTGACGTCGACATATTTGGTGTATGCGGCCGGTGCGGCCATAGGCAGGCTGAAGCGCCCTCGTACTTCGAGTCATTCAGAAGTAGAGGTGATTGATGATGCCATGGCATAGCGGATGGGCGACAGACCGCCGAGAGAGCGATGCAGTCGGTCATGGCTGTAGCGGTGTTGCCAGTCGTCGGTCATGCGTCGGACTTGGGCCAGTGTGGTGAAGACGTAGCGGTCCGGCCTTCGGTGCGGTTGAAGCGCTCGATATACGCGTTCTGAGTGGGCTTGCCTGTCTGGATGTGTAGCAGTTCGACGCCGTGACGTTGCGCCCATTGCTTGAGCGCCGCACTGATGAACTCCAGGCCGTTGTCCAATCGCAGCCGTCGCGAAGCTCGACAAGCTCGTCCAGCACCCGAATGACGCGTTGCGAGGGCAGGCTTGTATTAATCTGGATACGCAGTGACTGGCGATTGAAATCATCGTTGAACGTTGATCGTTGAACGTTGAAGGTGCGAAAGCGTCGGCCCGACCACAGCGCGTCGCTCATGAAATCCGCCGACCAGGTGTGATCGGCGTGCATGGGAATCTCCAGCGGTTCGCGGATGCGATCAGGCTGGCGCCGCTTGCCTCAACGCGGCGGGTTTAGCTTCAGGGCCACGTAGACCCGCCAAATACGGGTCTTACCGAACCCCTCGGGCCGAAGGGCTTGATCGAAAAGCAGGCCAAAACCGTGGCCCGGATTGTCCTTCAGATGCGCCTCGATGGCGATGATCAACGGACCATCGTCACGCGTACGCGGGTAAAACGGGGTCAAACGGGGTCAGGTTCACTTTCCATGATGTCCTACTGGTGGAGATCAACGCCGAACGAGGCGCGACCTTTTGCGCACCGCTGCGCGAGGATGTCGAGCGCGACAAATTGCTCGCCGACCCTGCGATTCGCGGGCATTCGCCAGGCACACCACCCACCGCGCAGGAAGTGAACCTCTCCCGGTTTGCAACAACAACGTGCTTTGGGGTGGGATGCATTCAGAGCGCGCTCGCGCTCTCGTTGACGGAGAATCTCCTGTGCGGCGCTTTCGTGCGACTGCGCCATGGCCGTAGCCAGCGGTGTGCAGATGCCCATCACAATGCACCAGGATCGTCTATGCAAAAGGTTTACTCGATGCTTCACGACGTTCGCTTCCTTCGAGGCAAGCCTCCCCGCACCGCGACAAACGTCGCAGCCCGCGATGGCCTGGGGATATTCGAAAAAGTGGAGAGCGAACCCACTGCTTGAGTGACTGCCACGCCCTTCCTGCGTACAGCACCAACAAGCTCGCCGCTGCCGATCGGGGAGATAGACGCGAACGATCTTGCTGGCAGTTTCGAGACTAACGGGGAGTTCTACGCCCAAAAATCGGACAAGGCTCAAAATGCCGAGTGGTCTCCCGAACGACAGGCGTCCATGGCGAAACCTCAAGCGCGGCGCCTGCCATTGATCTTCACGAGCCGTCGCACCAGAGCTAAGGTGACCGATGCGACCAAGCCTTCTCTGACGCCATCGACTCGCCTGCACACGCACCCTGTGGCTAGAATCAGGCTTCACATATGCGGGGGCGGGCAATGCCTTGGAACAGGTGGGCGAGTTGGCTGGGCGTGGTAGCGACAAGTTTGCTCGCGGGAGCGGCAGTCGCGGCAACGCCGACGCCCCACGGCGACGTCCTGCTGCTACCTGATCGCGTATGGACGGCCGATGGCGATGTCGCTCACCCCGGCTGGGCCGTACTGGTGCATGAGGGCGCGATTGCCGCCGTTGGCCCCACCCGCAGCCTGAGCGTACCGGCCGACACCCAGCGCATTGAATTACCCGGCGCTACGCTGCTGCCTGGCCTGATCGACCTGCACTCGCACGTGTTCCTGCATCCCTACAACGAGACGTTGTGGAACGATCAGGTGCTCAAGGAACCGCAGGACTACCGCACCCTGGCCGCCGCCGTGCACGCACGCGCCACCTTGCTCGCTGGCTTTACCGCCTTGCGCGACCTGGGCACCGAGGGTGCCGGCTATGCCGATGTCTCGGTCAAACGCGCCATTGATGACGGCATGATTCCCGGTCCGCATCTGTTTGTCGCTACCCGCGCCATTGTTGCTACCGCCAGCTACGGCCCCGGTCCGCGCGGATTCCGCCCCGACATGGATTTACCGGGCGGCGCCGAGGAAATCAGCGGTGTCGACGAAGCCATTCGCGCAACGCGCGAGCAGGCGGGTCGCGGCGCGGACTGGATCAAGCTGTATGCCGATTACCGCGTCGGCACCGATGGCAGCACGCAGCCCACGCTATCGCTGGCGGAGATGAAAGCCATCGTGGATACCGCGCATCTCTCCGGGCGCCCGGTGGCCGCGCACGCTTCCAGCGATGCCGGCGTGCGATTGGCCGTGGAAGCCGGCGTGGACAGCATCGAGCATGGCTACGGCGCCAGCGAGGCTACCTTCCGCCTGCTCAAGCAACACGGCGTGGCTTATGAGCCCACGCTCACTGCCGTGGAATCCACCGCACAGTATTTCGAGCACTACGTGCCGGGCCAAAGCCCACCCACCGCGCGGATGCAGGAGGCCAAACGTGCCTTCCGCACCGCGCTCAAGCTCGGCGTAACCATCGGTAACGGCAGCGATGTCGGCGTGTTCGCGCATGGCGACAACTGGCGCGAGCCGGCCAACATGGTGCGCGACGGCATGACCGCGCCGCAGGCGCTGCACGCCGCCACGGACGTCGCCGCGCGCATCCTGCGTCAACCGCAAGCACTCGGACGCATCGCGCCGGGCCTTCGCGCGGACCTGGCGGCGTTCCAGGGCGATCCCAGCGCGCACATCGAGGATCTGGCTCACCCCGTCTTCGTGATGAAGGACGGTATCGTTTACCGCACACCACAAAGCACACCATGACCGACTATCTGATCCGCCCCATCGAGGCACGCGACAACGCCGCCATGGCCCATATCATTCGCGCGGTGATGCCGGAGTTCGGCGCGGATGGCCCGGGCTTCGCGATTCACGATGCCGAAGTGGACACCATGTACGAGGCGTACCGCCGCCCACGAAGCGCCTACTTCGTGGTGGAACGCAACGGCGAAGTGCTGGGCGGCGGTGGCGTCGCTCCATTGGAGGGCGGCCATTCGGCGGTATGCGAGCTGCGCAAGATGTACTTTCTACCGCAGGCGCGCGGCCTGGGCGCGGGCCATGCCATGATGTTGCGCTGCCTTGACGCGGCGCGCGAGCATGGCTTCAGCCAGTGCTACCTGGAAACGCTCACCGGGATGGACGCAGCGCAAGCGCTCTATCACCGTCACGGATTCACCACGCTGCCTGCGCCCCTGGGCGGCACCGGACATTTCAGCTGCGACCGGTTCTTTATCCGCGAACTGTAGGAGGCCACCTCATGTCCAACCACGATCCCAGGGTCGATGCATACATCGCCAAGTCGGCCGAGTTCGCCCGGCCCATCCTGGAACATTTGCGTGCCGTGGTGCATGCGGCTTGCCCGGACGCGCAAGAGGCCATCAAGTGGAGCATGCCGTTCTTCCTCTACCAGGGCGCGCCCCTGTGCCACATGGCGGCGTTCAAGCAACACTGCTCCTTCGGTTTCTGGCGCGGCAAGGACGTGGTGGCCCATGCGGACCAAAGCCGTGACGAGGGCATGGGGCAATTCGGCAAGCTTTCTGAGCTTAAGGATCTGCCCAGCAAGAAGGAACTTACCGTCCTCGTGAAGAAGGCCGCGGCGGCCATTGCCGATGGCACCCGCGCCGCGCGTCCCAAGAGCGCGCCGAAACCGCCACCGTCGCTGCCGCCGGACCTCGCCGCGCTGTTCGAAAAAAAGCAGCACGCCGCCGCGCGCAAGCATTACGAGAGTTTCCCGCCGGGTGCACAGCGCGAGTATGTGGATTGGATTACGGAAGCGAAAACCGACGCCACGCGCCAAAAGCGCATCGCCAGCGCGCTGGAGTGGCTGACGGAAGGCAAGCGCCGCAACTGGAAGTACGAATCATGCTGAAGGCACCCCAGCTGCACTTCGCCATCGACGACCCCGCCTCCTCGGAGGTGATGCCGCTGATCGAGCAATTGGACGGCTATTTGGCGGAGCTCTATCCCACCGGCAATATCCATCCGGTGCCGGTGGAGGAGCTGAAACAGCCCAATGTCACCTTCCTCACCGCCCGGGTGGATGGCCTCCCGGTGGCTTGCGGCGCCTGCGTATGGCATGCCGGTTATGTCGAGGTGAAGCGCATGTACGTGTTGCCGGCCTGCCGCGGGCTGGGCCTGGGTAAACAGTTGCTGGAGGCGCTGGAGAAGGAAGTGCGTCGCGGCGGCGGCCGGTTGATCCGCCTGGAGACCGGCACCGCCCAGGCCGAGGCGCTGGAACTGTACGAGCACGCCGGCTATCGCCGCTGCCCGCCTTTTGGCGAGCACCACGCCAATCCCCGCAGCGTCTGCATGGAGAAAGCCCTCGCATGATCCGCATCGCCCGCGCAGACGACGCCGCTGCCGTCCATGCCATCTATACCCCTTCCGTGCTGGATGGCGTGGAGACCTTCGAAACCGAACCGCCCGGCGTGGACGCCATGCGCGAACGCATCATCACGCGCCTGCGCCAGTACCCGTGGCTGGTCTGGGAGGAGCATGGCCGCGTGCTCGCTTATGCCTATGCCAGTCGCTTCCGCGAACGGGCGGCCTATGACTGGATCGCCGAGACTTCCATCTATGTCCATGCCGATGCCCGACGGCGCGGCATCGCCAGCCGGCTTTACCGCGGCCTGCTGGACAGCATGCGCCTGCAGGGACTCAACCAGGCGGTGGGCGTCATTACCCTGCCCGGTCAGGCCAGCGTCGCCATGCACGAGGCCATGGATTTCACCCCTGCCGGGGTCTGGCGCAGCGCCGGCTACAAGCTTGGCCGCTGGTGGGACGTGGGCGTATGGCAAAAGGAGCTGCAGGCGCCTGGCAACCCGCCGCAGCCCGTGCGCCCCTTCGTCCAACTGGTCGACGACCCGGCACTGCGGGCCCTGCTGCAGGTCGGCTAAACTTGTCCGCTGGACTCATTCAGCGGACACCCCCATGCAGCTCAATCAGGTCAAGGCGATCATTACCGGCGGCGCCTCCGGTCTCGGCCACGCGGTGGCTCAGTTCATCGTCGCCCACGGCGGCAAGGTCGCCCTGTTCGACGTCAACGAGGACAAGGGCCAGGACGCCGCCAAGGCGCTCAACGGCCACTTCTTCCGCACCGACGTCACCTCCGAAGAGGGCGTGAGCGCCAACGTCACCGCGGCGCGCGACGCCATGGGCGGCCTCAACGTGGTGGTGAACTGCGCGGGTATCCTGGGCGCCGGCCGCATGCTGGGCAAGGAAGGCCCGATGCCGCTCAATACCTTCGCCACCACCGTGATGGTGAACCTGGTGGGCAGCTTCAATGTGGCCAAGGCGGGCGCCGCCCTCATGCAGCACAACGAGGCCGGCGAAGACGGCGAGCGCGGCGTGATCATCAACACCGCCTCGGTGGCCGCGTACGAGGGCCAGATCGGCCAGGCCGCCTACTCCGCCTCCAAAGGCGGTGTGGTGGGCATGACCCTGCCGATGGCGCGCGAGCTGTCGCGCTTTGGCATCCGCGTGGCGACCATCGCCCCGGGCATCTTCTGGACCCCGATGGTGGATGGCATGCCGCCGCAGGTGCAGGAGGCGCTGTCGGCCTCCATCCCGTTCCCCTCGCGCCTGGGCAAGCCAGACGAGTTCGCCAACACGGTGGGCTTTATCCTGGGCAATCGCTACATCAACGGCGAAACTATCCGCCTCGATGGCGCGGTGCGTCTGCAGCCGAAGTAATTCCCCTTCCCCGTCATCCCCGGCGAAAGCGTGGAGCCGGTGACTTTGGCGTCTGAGGATGAAAGACGCTGGATTCCCGCTTTCGCAGGAATGACGATCGTGAAACGCCCCAACTATTTGGTCTTACACCGATGAAAGCTTCCGACGTCAAGAAAGGCAACGTAGTCGAACACGAAGGCACCGTGTACCAGGTGCGCGATATCGAACGCAGCGCGCCCACCGCGCGCGGCGGCAATGTGACTTTCCGCTTCACCATGTATTCGATCCCCGGTGGCCGCAAGTTCGACCTGAGCCTGCGTGCCGACGACGATCTGAAGGAAATGGACCTGGTGCGCCGCGCGGCGAATTTTTCGTACATGGACGACGGCGCCTTCGTGTTCATGGACAACGAGGATTACACCCAGTACCTGCTCTCACCCGAACTGATCGGCGAGAACGGCGGCTATATCGTGGAAGGCGTCGAGGGCTACTACGTCCAGCTGATCGACGACGCCCCGGTAGGCCTGCAGGTGCCGACCAGCGTAACGCTCACCGTGGTCGACACCGCACCGGAACTCAAGGGTGCGAGCGCCACCAAGCGCACCAAGCCGGCCAAGCTCAACACCGGCATCGAAATCCAGGTGCCCGAATACATCACCAACGATGAGAAGGTGTGGGTGAACACGCTTACCGGCGAGTTCGCCGGCCGCGCCTGAGCCTTGCGCACACGTTGTCCGACAGCGGCGCCCGGGTTACCGGGCGCCGTTTTCATTTAGCTTGACCTCGCGCAGCGGCTGCGGCAGTTTCGTCACACTCCCCCGTGACGAGACCGCCATGCCTTCGATCGCCCCCCGGCGTGCGTTGTTGTTGTCTTCGCTGCTGTCCGTGCTGGCTGCCTGTGCGCCCGTGCCGGTGCACAACCCGATGGCGCAATGGGTCCCCTCGCCGAATATGGATGCGCGCCGACCGGTGCTCATCGTCCTTCATTTCACCAATGAACATTCCGCCGCGCAGGCACTGCATACGCTGCGCACAGGCAATAGCGGCGGCCCGGTGAGCGCGCATTACCTGGTTGGCAACGATGGGCACATCTATCAGTTGGTGGCCGATGAACAACGCGCCTGGCATGCCGGTGCCGGGCGCTGGGGCACCATCACCGACGTCAATTCGGCGTCGATCGGCATCGAACTGGACAACGATGGCGACTCGCCCTTTACCCAGGCGCAGATCGACAGCCTGCTAGGCCTGCTGGCCGATCTCACACAGCGCTGGCGCATCCCGCCCACGCAGATCATCGGCCACGAAGATCTCGCGCCTGGTCGCAAGGACGATCCGGGCCCACGCTTTCCCTGGCAAAAGCTAGCCCAGGCCGGCTTTGGCCTGTGGCCACGCGGGACGCTGGTCGATCCACCGGCTACCTTCGATCCGTGGATGGCGCTGGGCCTGATCGGCTACCCGCTGGACAACCGCACCGCCACGGTGCGCTCTTTCCACCACCATTTTCGCGGCATGGATGGCGACACGCTCGACGACCAAGACCTGCGCATTCTCTACGCGCTGTCGCGCCAGCTCGGCGCCGTTCGCTGACACCGGTTTCGTCGCGCTCGCTTCAGGCGGCCTGAGGCACAATCCACGCATCGTTTAGGAGTGAACGAAGCCCCATGTCTGCCAGCGGTTATTCGCTACGCGCCAGCGTCGTCGACAGCTTGCTCACCACCAAGCGGCCGGACGTGCCGTTGCGCGTGGTGATCCGCAATACGGCGGCGGTAATCCTGCCGCTGGCCATCGGCATATTGGTGGGACACCCGGGTATCGGCCTGGGCATCGGCGCGGGTGCGCTGGATACCATGTTCTCCGACCAGCCGGGCCCGTACCGCCAGCGCATGACACGCCTGCTCTTGGCATCACTGGCCGCGGGCGTGGCCTCCCTGCTCGGCTTCCTGATCGGCGACCAGTTGGTGCCGATGCTGATTGCCACGGCGGCCTTTGGCTTCTTCGGCGGCTTGCTGGTGGTATTCGGGCCGGACATGACCCGCGTAGGCATGACCAGCATGATCCTGCTGGTGGTGACAGCGGCTACACCACGCCCCTTCATGGAAGCCCTGGGCGCAGCCGCGCTGATCTTCTCCGGCGGCTTGCTGCTTACCGTGTTTTCGGTGGCCGCGTGGCCGCTACAGCGCTATCGCCCCGAGCGCCATGCGCTGGCGGCCGTGTATCGCGGCCTGGCGTCGCTGGCCAAGCAACAAGCGCATGACGACGCCGATGTGCCCGCGCTGACCGATGCCATGACCACGCTGCAACACACCCTGCTGGGGCGCCACCATGCGCGCGGACGCGCCATGGAAGCCTTCGGCGTGCTGCTGGAGCTGGCCGAGCGTATCCGCCTGGAACTCACCGCCATGGCGGAACTGCGTGCCAACCCCACTATCCACGCCATGTTCCGCGGCGACGCCGCCCGCGTACTGGCCGCCGTCGCCGAGGCATTGGAAGCCGGTGAATCGCCGCGCCAGGCCGAACATGCTTTGCAGACGCTGCAAGCCAGCGAGAACGCCTTGCTCGGCAACGGCGGCAACGCCGATGGCTTGGCGACGCACATCCACGCCCTTTCCGGCCAGCTCGCCGCCGCAGTTCGTAACGCCAACTGGGCGGGCAGCCGCGGCGAACTGCGCGCGGCCGACGCGGAGACGCCGCTACCGGCCGCCCTGCGCAGCAGCTCGGCGCGCGCCACCTTTCGCGCCAATCTCACTCCACACTCCGTGGCGTTTCGTCACGCCATTCGCAGTGCGGTCACCTTGTCCGCCACCTTGTTCGTGGCGCGGCAACTGGGGCTACCGCATGGTTACTGGCTGCCGATGACGGCCGCCATCGTGCTGCGCCCGGATTTCGCCGCCACGTTTAACTTCGGGCTGCTGCGCGTGGTGGGCACCGTGCTCGGGCTGATCCTCACCACGGCGTTGCTGCACTACACCCCGCACGAGGCCTGGGCGCATCTCGCCCTGATGGCGTTGCTGTGCATGGCTTTTCGATATCTGGCTACCGCGCATTACGGCGTGGCCGTGGCGGCGCTGACCGGCACGGTGGTGATCCTGCTGTCGTTCGAGGGCGTCAATTCCACCGATGCGGTGACCGATCGCGTCATCAACACCGCGCTGGGCAGCGGCATGGCCCTGCTGGCGTATGTGCTGTGGCCGACCTGGGAGCGGGGGCGCGCCCGCGCCGCCCTGTCGGACATGCTCGATGCCTATGCCGACTACCTGCAGGCGCTGGCACGCCCGGAGCGCCGCGATAGCCGGCGCGAAGCCCGCACGGCCGCGCGCACCGCACGCAGCAATGCGCAGGCTTCGCTGGACCGCATGCGCGCGGAGCCGGCCACGCCCCCCGCCTTGCTGGAGCTGGCCAACGCACTGTTTGCCAACGGCAATCGCCTGGCGCGTACGGCCATGACGCTGGAGGCGTTGATCGACGATCACGATCACCTGCCGGAAATGGCCGAGATGTGCATCTTCGTCACCCAGGTAGCCGAAGCGCTGCATGAGGTTTCCGGCGCCCTGCGCGCGCAACGCGCACCGGATCAATTGCCCGATCTACGAGGCCTGCAGCGCTCGCTGGCGGCGCTGCTGAGCATGTCCGACGAAAAGCCATCCGCCGAGCTGCTGACGCGCATCAGCGATCGGTTGGTGGATAACGTCAATACCCTGGCCCATGTCACCGGGCGCAGTCGCAGCAAGTCGGTCGAAACGGTTTAAGCGCGCCAGGCTCAGGCGCCGACGCGCTGCCTCACCGCATCGATATCACGCACGGGGCGAACCTCGATACGCCCCGTGCGCGACCACGGGAACGTGCGTGCGATGCGCAGGGCCTCGTCCATGTTCGCCGCTTCGATCAGGTTGAATCCGCCGAGGTATTCCTTGGCCTCGGCAAACGGGCCATCGATCACGCTCATCGTGTTGTCGCGCATGCGCAGCGACTTGGCCTGCACCGGGCTTTCCAGTTGCATGGAATCGAGCAGGCACCCTTCGGCACGCAAGGCATCGGCATGCACGAAGCAGTCGCGCATCATGCTGTCGAATTCACCGGGCGGCAGCGCATTGAGCAGGCTGTCGTCGCTATAGATCATGACCAGGAACTTCATGCTTGCCTCCCGTGGCTCGGCGGATGTCACCGCGCCGGCCATCATGCCGGCAAAACGTCGGCGACGCACGTTCAGTCCGTTTGCAGCTCCCGCTGCAACCACGCGCGGGCCAGTCGCCATTCCCGCTGCACGGTGGAGGGGGATATGGCGAGCGCCGCGCCGATCTGCTCCGCGGTGAGACCGACAAAGAAGCGCATTTCCACGATCCTGGCCTGGCGGGGATCGATGGCCTCCAGCCGATCAAGCGCGTGTTCCAGCGCATCGGGCTCCACCTCGCCCACCAGCGCCGCCGCGACTTCGGATAGCTCCAGGCGATCCTTGGCCTGGGGGCGCTTGGCAGCCTTGCGTCGACGGGCCGCGTCGATCAGCACCTGACGCATGGCCCGGGCGGTGATGCCCAGCAGATGCCCACGACTTTCCCATGATGGCAATGCGGCGCCCTGGAACACCCGCAGATAGGCTTCGTTAACCAGCGCGGTCGCGCTGAGCGTGCGTTCGTTGCGGTCCTGACGCAGTTGTTCGTGCGCCAGCCGATGCAGCGCGTCATAGAGCAGGCGCAGGGCCGCGTCCAGCGCCTGGTCATCGCCCTCGCGCGCAGCGCCTAGCAGGCGCGTGATATCCGCGCTCACGGCGCAGCACTCGCGCAATGTAGATATTGCGGCGCCGCAAAACCCAGCCCCCGCCAACCGTCCTGGTGCATGCCGAACCCCCTGTCGACCGCCCGCTCCGGGCAGGCTCCAGTATAGGGCGCCAGCATCCGGGGGCTGGTAGGCCAGTCGTCATGCCGCGACGCTCAGTCGCCCAGGACGTACACTGGGCGACATGCTCAAGATCGATACCCACGCGCACATCCTGCCCCGCGACTGGCCGAATCTGGCGGCCAAGTACGGCGACGATCGTTTTCCGGTGATGATCCACAACGATGGACGACACCGTATTTACAAGGATGGCAAGTTCTTCCGCGAAGTCTGGGAATCGGCCTTCGATGCACGCCACCGCATCGATGACTACGCCCGCTTCGGTGTCGATGTGCAGGTGGTGTCCACGGTGCCGGTGCTGTTCTCGTATTGGGCACCGGGATATCAGGCGCTGGAGCTGCATCGTCACCTGAACGATCAGTTGGCCGTGCTGTGCAACGACCATCCGCGGCATTACGCGGGCATCGCCACGGTGCCACTGCAGTCGCCGGATCTGGCGATCCGCGAACTGGAACGCTGCATCGACGAACTGGGCCTGCAGGGCGTGCAGGTTGGCTCGCACTGCAACGACTGGAACCTGGACGCGCCGGAGCTGTTTCCCTTCTTCGAGGCCGCGGCCGATCTCGGTGCGGCGGTGATGGTGCACCCCTGGGACATGATGGGCGCCGCCAGCATGCCCAAGTACTGGTTGCCCTGGTTGGTCGGCATGCCGGCGGAGCAGTCACGTGCGGGCTGCTGCCTGGTGTTCGGCGGCGTGCTGGAACGCCTGCCCAAACTGCGCGTGATGCTGGCCCACGGCGGCGGCAGCTTCCCCTGGAGCATCGGCCGCATCGAGCATGGCTTCCGCATGCGGCCAGACCTGGTGGCCACGGACAATCCACGCAACCCGCGCGAATACCTCAAGCGCCTGTATTTCGACTCCTGCGTCCACGACCCGCACGCGCTGCGCTATCTCCTGGATGTGACCGGCGTCGATCGCGTGATGCTGGGTACCGATTATCCTTTCCCCTTGGGGGAACAAGTGCCGGGCAGCGGCATCGAGGCATTGGGTCTCGACGATGCCGATCGCGCACGCCTCTTTCATGGCACCGCCCTGGAATGGCTGGGGCTGCCACGCCATCGTTTTGAACCGACCGCCGTTTCTCAGGAGCAGGCATGAGCTTTATCCGCAACATGGTTATCGCCAGCGCCCTGGTGCTGGCCGGCGCCGCGCACGCCACCGACATCAGCATGGCCAATGGCAGCGTCAGCTTCAGTACGCCCGATCAATGGCTGGGCATCATGGAAACCCAAGGGGATCCGGAAGTGCGCGTGTTCCAGGTACCGGACCCCTCGCCCACCGCCAGCAGCAGCCTCGCGCGCGTGACCGTAACGGTAAAGCAGCTGCCCGATGCCAGCGCCTTTCAGGCGTATGTGAACGGCGCCATGAGCAAGGCCAAGGCACTCACCGGCTACCAGGCCGGCAGCACCCAAGGCAGCGACAATTTCGTCTATACCGCACAGGAAAACGGGGCGCCGTATAGCTACACCGAGCGCTACTGGTTCAAGGACAATCACGCCATCCAGCTGCGCTGCGTGCGCCCCTCGCAGAGCCAGGCGGGCGCCGCCTGGCGTACCGCGTTCGACAAGGGCTGTGACGCTATTGCCAGCCGCCTGAAGTAACCTGCCTCACCGGCGACGCGCCGCCACGCGCGCATCGCCTCAGCACGAGATACCCCATGTCCGCACCCTACGAAGCCACCCTCGCCTGGGCGCAAGCCCAGGATGCCGCCGATCCGCTGCGCAGCTTTCGCGATGAGTTCCTGATACCGCCGCATGAGGGGCGCGACAGTCACTACTTTTGCGGCAACTCGCTGGGCCTGCAGCCACGCGCCGTGCGGCCCGCGCTGAGCGCCGAGCTGGATTACTGGGGCGAACTGGGCGTGGAAGGCCACTTCAAGGGCCGCTTGCCGTGGATGGATTACCACGAGTTCGTGCGTGACGACCTCGCCACGGTCGTTGGCGCACAGCCCACCGAAGTCGTTGCGATGAATACGCTCGGCGTGAACCTGCACCTGATGATGGTGAGCTTCTACCGCCCTACGCCGGAACGCCACGCCATCTTGATTGAGGCCGGCGCTTTTCCCACCGATCGTTATGCGGTGGAGTCGCAAATCCGCTTTCATGGCTACGACCCGACCACGGCGCTCATCGAGCTCGAAAGCGACCCGTCCAGCGGCCTGATCTCGATGGAGGCGATCGAGCGAGTACTCACAGAGCACGGCTCGCGCATCGCACTGGTGATGCTGCCGGGCATCCAGTACCGCACGGGACAGGCGTTCGATCTCGCTGGTATCACCCGCCTGGCCAGCCGCCATGGCTGCATGGTGGGCTTCGACCTCGCGCACGCCGTGGGCAACATGCCGCTGCAATTGCACGACAGCGGCGCGGACTTTGCCATCTGGTGCAGCTACAAGTACCTCAATAGCGGCCCTGGCGCCGTCGGGGGCGCCTTCGTGCACGAGCGTCATGCGCGCACGGAGCTTCCACGCTTCGCCGGCTGGTGGGGGCACGACAAGGCCACGCGCTTCCAGATGGGGCCCGAATTCATCCCCACCTATGGCGCCGATGGTTGGCAGCTGAGCAATCCCCCCATTCTCGCGCTGACGCCGCTGCGAGTTTCGCTGGAGATTTTCCGCCGCGCCGGCATGTCGCGCCTGCGTGCCAAATCGTTGCATATCACCGGCTACCTGGAGTGGCTGGTGAAGAGCCAGCTGCACGATGTGCTGCAAGTAGTGACACCGGCGGAGCCGGAACGTCGCGGCAGCCAGCTCTCCATCCGCGTTCTGGGTGGCCGTGAACGCGGTCGCGCGCTATTCGAATACCTGATGGAAAACGGCATCATCGGCGATTGGCGCGAACCGGACGTGATCCGTATCTCCCCCGCGCCCCTGTACAACCGCTATGCGGACTGCGTGGCGTTTGCGCACACTGCACGGCAGTGGGCGAGCTTATAGCGTGAACTGAGGGGCTGGGCGTTGCAGTGGCCGCGCCTGCCCCGTCATCAGAGCAGACTTGCGTCCGTCCGCTTCATACCGAGGCGAGCCGCTGCTCGATCCGACGATTCAGTGCACCTAGTGCGGTTGCATGGCCGGGGCTGAAATTCCCCGCATTTTGCTCCAGCTGGATCAAGTCAAAGCCGGCCTCCGCCTGCGCACGCAGATCCTCGTAGATCCTTACCACATCGGCTGCGAGGGGCTGCACGTGCCCGGGAAGTTGCTCCATGGAGTAGTGCCGCACGCGGGCGTCATCGTAGTAACTCGCCGCTCGCGCCAAGTCGATATCCAGCCAGCTACCCAGCTGTCGAAAGGCACGGGCATCCATGTGTTCATGAAACACGGAGGTCACGAACGGCAGATTGCGCAACATGCGAATGTACAGCCCCATGATGCGCAGGAAGCTGCCGAGAATCACCTCATGACTCACCGCCTCGTAGCCACTGAGCTCGGCCAAACCACGCGTCGACATCAGCACGTCCACCGGGTGACGAAACGTGAATATGTAATGCGCGCGATAAAAGTTACGGCATTGAAAGTCGAACACGCTCTCGCAAGCGCGAGCGGCATGCTCAGGGTTGATCACAATCTTGCTGCCCACGTAACGATGCATGCTCGCGAGCCTGTCGAGGTAATGCCTCCAGGTCGCATCGCCATCGAACAGGGGCGGACAGAAGCTGCTCTTATTCTCCTGGTTGCCCCAGGCGCGGTGCATGCCGTTGTAGCGCCGTGCGAAATCGGCACTCCCCGGATCGTCGTGGAATGAAGGCTCACCAAACAAAAAGACGTCATGCGAATCGTTGAGCGCGTTCTGCAAGACGGTGGTACCGCTGCGTGCCGCACCGATGACGAACAAACCCTGAGCATCGAGGTCTTTCAGCACGGGTTGCGATGCAGGCGCCACCGAAGGCGCCATGGCTTTGCCGGGCGAGGATCTTGGGGCAAGGACACCCCATCGACGCAGAACGCGAGAGAGAGGCCCCTGCGGGCCAGTCGCGATGCCATCCATTCCCCACCCTTCACATGATGACAGAGTGATTACAGATTACGTCGCAACGAGCCGCCCAGCAAGCTTCACGCAAGGATTTGCGGATGTCGCACCTGTCCTTGTCCACGCACCACGAAACGCTCCACGGTAAGCGACTCCGCGCCCATGGGGCCGTAAGCATGCAGGCGCGTCGTGGAGATACCGATTTCCGCGCCAAGGCCCAGCTGGCCCCCGTCCGAGAAGCGGGAGGACGCATTGACCATCACCACCGAGGACCGCAGCGCCTGTACAAAGCGCTGCGCTGCGGCTTCATCGCGGGTGGCAATCACTTCGGTGTGATCGGAGCCGTAGCGACGGATATGCGCGATGGCCTGCTCAAGATCGTCCACCACACGCACCGCCAGAATCAGATCGAGGAACTCGGCCGCGTAGTCATCGTCGCTAACGGGAACGGCGTCTGACACCCATGCGCATGTCGCATCGTCACCGCGCAGTTGCACACCGCGTGCGGCCAACGCCTGGGCCGCCAGCGGCAGGAATTGCCCGGCGACGTCGCGATGAACCAAGAGCGTCTCCAGCGCATTGCACACGCCCGGACGCGAGGTCTTGCCGTCCACCAGCAAATCCAACGCAAGCGGGAGATCGGCGGCTCGATCCACAAAGAGATGGCACACACCCTTGTAGTGCTTGATCACCGGCACGCGCGCGTGTTCAGTGACGAAACGGATGAGGCCTTCGCCACCGCGTGGGATGGCGAGATCGACGATATCGCTGAGCTGGAGCAACGCCACCATGGCTTCACGGCGAAGGTCGCTGATCAGGGTGACCGCTGCTGCTGGCACAGCATGCCGATGCATCGCCTCATGCAATGCCGCCGCGATAGCCTGATTGGAATGAATCGCTTCGGAGCCACCGCGCAGGATCACCGCGTTACCCGCCATCAGGCACAGCGCAGCGGCATCGGCCGTGACGTTAGGTCTCGCCTCGTAAATCATCGCCACCACGCCCAGTGGAATTCGCACGCGCTCGACCAGTAACCCGTTGGCAAGGGTCTCGCTACGTGTGGTGACACCCACCGGATCGGGCAGCTCAGCCACGTCGCGCAGGGCCTGTGCGATGACCGCGACGCGACCCTCGTCCAATCGAAGGCGATCGAGCATCGCACCCTGTACACCGTTGTCTGCGGCGTGCCGCATGTCCTGTGCATTGGCGGCGAGGATGCGGATGCCATGTCGCTCCAACGCGGTCGCCATATCCCGCAGCAGTGACCGCTTGGCGTCTGTATCCAAGGCAGCCACCCTCAGGGCGGCGTCGCGACAGGCCAGCGCCTGGGTTCGCAGCTCATTCATGCGCAGACTTCTCCATGGGTCCGGACTCCAACAGCGTCACCAGATCGTCTCGATGAACGATCTCGGCGCTATAGCTGTAGCCCAACGTCGTGGCGATATCCCGGCTATGTCGCCCTGCCAGACGACGCACTTCGCCAGCACCGTATTGGCAAAGTCCGCGCGCCACCGAAACACCGCCTGCACCGACGATCTCGACCAGATCGCCACGATGAAACTCGCCGGTTATGCCCACGATGCCACCCGGTAGCAAGGATGCGCGACCGCTGGACAACGCATGCGCCGCCCCTGCGTCCACCTCGATTTTTCCCGGAGCCGCCGGTGCATGACGCAGCCAATACTTGCGCGCCTGCATGCGCGTGCGCGCGGCATCGAACAGGGTGCCACGCAGCCGCCCAGCCGCGAGCCCGCGCACCGTGGATGCATTGCGACCACTGAACAGCGCCGTTGGAATGCCCGCCCCGGCCGCCTTGGCGGCCGCTTCCAGTTTGGTACGCATGCCACCGGTACCCACCGCACTACCGCTGTCGCCCGCCATGGCCAACACCTCGGGTGTAAGAACCGGCACATACCCCAACGGCGTGGCCTGGGAATCGCGCCGCGGATCGGCGCTATACAACGCTTCGATATCGGAGGCGATCAGCAATAGGTCGGCATCGACCAAGGCGGCCACGATGGCCGCCAGATTGTCATTGTCGCCCAGCTTGAGCTCGTCCACCGCTACGGTGTCGTTCTCGTTCACGACCGGCAGCACATCCAGCGCCAGCAGCTCGCGCAAGGTGGCGCGGGCATTGAGATAGCGGCGGCGATCGCGCAGATCGTCATGCGTCAGCAGCACCTGGGCCACCGGGCGCGTCGCCAGGGATTGCCACAGGGCGATCATGGGCGCCTGCCCCAACGCCGCCAATGCCTGCCGGGCGGCCAGCTCACTGGAGGTGGCGGCGTGCTCGCGCAACAAGGCACGCCCCGCCGCTACCGCGCCGGACGACACCAGAACGACGTGCCGGCCGGCCGCATGGCTCCCGGCGATAAAGTCAGCCAATGCGCGCGCGTATCGGTTGGTGAGGCCGCCACCATCGGCCGCCAGCAAGTTGCTGCCCACCTTGAGTACGGCACGTCGCCACGAGGGCAACGGTTGCTCCGGGATCAGGCTCATGGCGTGTCCCCTGCGGGTGCATCGAAGCGATCACCATGACTGCGTGGCGAGGAGATCACCAGAAAGTGCGTATCGCTCGCCGCTTCATTACGCGCTTGATGCGCTTCGCCCGGCGGCACATGCAAGCCCTGCCGGGCTTGCAGTCGATGCAACGTGCCTGCCAGCTCCAGCGTCAGCTCGCCTTCCAGTACGTAAAAGAACTGGCGCGCTCGCTGGTGCCGGTGCCGCACTTCGGCGGCGCCCGGCGGCATGCGTTCCTCGATCACGCTCAGATCGCTGCCGGCCAGCAAATGCCAGCCGTCGCAAGCCTGCCCCCAGCGGTAATGTTCGGCATTCCCCGTACTGACGGTCCCCATGCCTTTCCCCGTTTAGCCGTCCAGACGAACGAGCCTGGCGTGCAATTCATCCAGGCGGAGATCGTTGCCGGAGCCTGGCGATACGCGCGCTGCCAAGCTGCCCTCGGGCGTTCGCCCCGCACCCGCCGAGGCCTCGGCATCGGCCGCTGCGCGATACGCATCGCGAAACGGTACGCCGGCGGCGGCTTGTTCGATCGCCACATCCGTGGCGTACATGGCCGGCTCGATGGCCGCACGCATGGCCGGCTCGTTCCAACGCAGGCGCGCCAGCAGATCCGGCACCAGCTCCAGCGCCGCGAGGCCGTGGCGCACGCCATGGAACAGCGATCCCTTGGAGAACTGCAGGTCACGCTGGTAACCCGAGGGCAACGAGAGCAGCTGTTCGATCTCGGTACGCGCCGCCGCCACGCTGGCGTAGCTGGCACGTAGCAGCTCCACCACATCGGGGTTGCGCTTGTTGGGCATGATTGAGCTGCCGGTGGTGTACTCCGAAGGCAGCTTGACGAAATCGAACTCGGCCGTGGTGAATAGCGAGAGATCCCATGCCAGGCGGCGTACGTCGAGCAGTGCACCGGCCATGGCCTCCAGCACCGCCATTTCAAACTTGCCGCGCGAGAGCTGGGCGTAAATCGGCGAGATCTGCATACGCGCAAAACCCAGCGCCTGCGTGGTGTGCTCGCGATCCAGCTTGAGGTTTACGCCATAGCCGGCCGCGGTACCTAGCGGGTTGGCGTCGATAAGGGCCGAGGTCTGGCGTGCACGCAGGGCATTGTCGACAAAGCCCTCGGCAAAGCCGGCAAACCACATGGCGGTCGACGAAACCACCGCGCGCTGCAGATGCGTATAACCGGGGAGCGGAATGGCCGGCTGGGCGGCGCGCTCCAGGCAAACGTGAGCAATGGCGCGGCAATGGGTTTCCAGCGCGGCCAGTTGCTCCTTCAGCCAGAGGCGCGTAGCGACCAGAATCTGGTCGTTGCGGCTGCGGCCGGTGTGCACACGGCGACCGGCATCACCGAGGCGCTCGGTAAGGCGCGCCTCGATGGCGGAGTGCCCATCTTCGTAGCGCTCATCCAGCACGAACTGGCCGGCGCGGAAGTCGTCGGCCAGCAGGTCGAGTTCGCGCTTAAGCGCCGCGGCCTCGTCCGCACTCACCACGCCGATATGCGCCAGGCCTTCTACATGCGCCTTGCTGGCGGTGATGTCGTGAAGGAAGAACTCGCGGTCCAGCAACACATCGTCGCCAGCGAGGAATTTCATGATGCGGGCGTCGATCTTGATGTTGGATTTCTGCCAGAGAGGCTGGGTCATGGGGCCTTGTCCTGCGAAAGATGGAAGACGTATCCGCTAAGCAGGTTCTGCCTGCGAAGGCAGGCAGAACGCTCAGCTCAGCGGGATCGCCGTGTACTCGTCCACGCCAATGGCGCGATTGATGTTCTGCATGGCCTGCGTGGCGGCACCCTTGAGCAGGTTGTCCAGCGTGGCCACCACCACCACACGCTTGCCATCGTTGGACACCGCGAAGCCGCCGATATCGACGTGATGCTGGTTGGCGATGTGGCTGACCCAGGGCGCCTCATCAACCACCCGCACCAGCTTCTCGCCGTCGTAGGCGGCGTGGAAGCGTTGCACAATGTCCTCACGCTTCACCTGACGCGCGAGGTAGAGGTTCGTGGTTACGGTGAGGCCACGAAAATGCGGCGCCACATGCGGCATGAACTCCACCGGTACACCCAGGTGGCGGCTCGCCTCCTTCTCGTGCATGTGACCGGTAAGCGAGTACGGCATCAGATTGTCGCGCAGCTTTTCGGGATCGTTGCGATCGGACGGCGTGGTACCCGCGCCGGAGTAACCGGAAACGCCGAAACTTACCGGCGGCGCGGCCAGCAGATCCTTCAGCGGCGCAATCGACAACTGCACGGCGGTGGCGTAGCAACCTGGGTTGCTGATGCGCTTTTCACCGCGCCAACGCTGGCGAGTCAGCTCAGGCAACCCGTAATACCACTTCTCATTGAAACGATAGTCCGCCGAAAGATCGACGATCAACGTATCGGGCCTGGCCTGATCGATGGCCTGCACATACGGCTCGGCCTTGCCGTTGGGCAAGGCAAGCACCACCACATCGGCGCCCTGCGCCGCGACAGCGGCCGGGTCGAGGCTGGCATAGCGCAGCTCTCCGTGGAACCCGCTCACATGATCGGCCACGCGCTGGCCGTCCAGTTCACGGGAGGACACGAAGACGAGCTCCAGCGACGGATGTGCCGCCACCAGGCGAACCAGTTCGGCGCCGGTATGGCCACGCGCACCAACGATGCCGATGCGAAAAGTGTTCGTACTCATGAGTCAGTCCACCAGGGTCGGCAACCGCTCGGCGCAATGCGCGACGCAGCGGGCAATCGTGTCGAAGTCGTTGATGCCGTACCAGAACACTTTCCAGCGTGGCTGCTTGAGACAGCCATCCGATTCGGCGTAATAGAAGTGGTTGACGTTGTTGCCGTGACGCGAGCGCCAGAATAGCTGCGGGTTCTCATCGCGCATCACCTGCCACACGGCGCGCCCCAGGCCCTCGCCCTGTGCATCGTCGAGCACGGCGAACTTGTCGAGATACGGCAGCCCGTCTTCCATGGTGAGGATCATCGCCGCGCGGTAGTTCTCGCTCACGTACACGCGGTGCGGCTGGGTGCGGGAAAAATAATCCGGCACCAGCGTGCGTCCGAAACTGGATTCGATCAGCGCACGCATGCGCTCCTGATCGATACCCTCCCAGGATTCGTAGCGCTTCACCTTCTCGCCACGGCGCACCAGCGTGCCGGAGCCCTTATGGGTGAACAATTCCTTGGCCAGCTCGGAGGGTTTGGTGATGGACACGGACGAGGTAAGCGGAAGGTCGTTGAGCAGATCGGCGATCTGTTCGATCTTCAGCTTCATGCCCCCGTTGATCCACGGCTGCTTCATCAGGTGATCGAACTCGGTGCTGAGGTTGATCGAGTCGATGATCTTGCCCTGATCGTCCAGCAGACCGCCGGTGCCGGTGAGAAACACGATCTTGTAGGGCTGCAGTACACGCACCAGCTCGTTCGCCGAGAAATCGGCGTTCACGTTGAGGATCTGCCCCTCTTCCGTCTCGCCCAGGCTGGCGATGACCGGAATGGAGCCTGCGCGCAGGCTGGCCTCGATCGGTGCGAGATTGATGTGGCTGACCTTACCGACCAGGCCATAGGTGTCACGATCGATGTAGCTGGCCGTGAATACGCCCGACAGCACCGAGGTGGCGCGCGTATCCATGGTCTGCAGGGCCTCGACCAGGCGCAGGTTCTGCTCCTGGAACACCTTGCGCACGATCGCCAGCGCCTTGGGCGTAGTCACACGCAGGCCGTTGACGGTGTGCTTTTCGATGCCGGCGGCCGAGAGCTCCTCGTCCAGCTGCGGACCGGCGCCGTGCAGCACGATGGGCGTAAGGCCCACCTGCTGCAGGAAGGTGAGCGATGAGGTGAGTGCAGGCAGATCGTCGCGCAGCACGGCGCCACCGACCTTTACCACGGCGAAACGCTTCGCATCGAGCTGGGAAAAGCGCTTGAGGTATTGCTGGATCTCCTTCGCGCTGCCCATGCTCGAAAGCAGGCGGACGATGGTTTTCCGGGTGTGCTTGTGGGCTTCCACGATGACTTAGCTCTTATCGATGATGCGGTAGATGGTTTCGGCGTAATGCTGCAACTGGTCCAGTGCAACCCATTCGTCGGCGGTGTGCGCCTGCGCGATGTCGCCAGGGCCGTAGACGAAACAGATGTAGCCCGCGGCGGAAAACAGCGCGGCCTCGGTCCAGAAGTCCACGGCATTGCCGATGGGAATATTCAATTCATCCGCCAGGTCCCGCGCAGCGAGGCGACGAGCCTCGGCGGTGGCGGTATCGCCGGCCGGCAGCGAGTCGCCGCGAAACAGTTCGTCAAACGCCACCGGCAGCGGCTCCACCAAGGTGCGGAAGGTGTGCAGAAGCTGATCGGGTGCCATGGTGGGCAACGGACGGAAGCCGAAGCGCACCTCGGCCGACGGCGCGATCATGTTGGCCTTGATGCCACCTTCGACCTTGCCGATATTGAAACGCAGGCCGGTAAGGCCGCCGAAGCGCTCGTGCGCCTGCTTTTCCACATAGTCCAGCGCCGCACTACCCCAGCGCATCGCCTGATGCAGCGCGCTGTCAGTAGGCTTCTGCTCACCCGAGGCGTGTCCGGCATGCCCCGTGAAGCGCATCTGCACCGAATGGATGCCGCGATGCGCGAGCACCGCTTCGCCTTTGGTCGGCTCGGCGACGATCACGGCGTCGTAGGCGGGCTTGTCCTTGAGGAAGCCGGCGATACAGCGCGGATCGTTAGCCTCCTCATCCGTCGACAGCAGCATCGCCATATCCCCACTGGTGGCATTGGCTACGGCCACGAGTGCGGCGGCGGCGCCCTTGATGTCGCAGGCACCCAGGCCGATGGCGCGGTCTTCGGTCACGCGCAGCGCGTGCGGGCTGGCGGTCCAGTTAGGCGAATCGGGCACGGTGTCCAGATGCACGTTAAACAGTAGCTTGGGCTGCCCGCGCACGGCATACAGGGTGACGGCGCCCGCGCCGTAATCGGTCACGGTTACGTCAAACCCGGGAAGGTTGTTCCGCAGGTAATCGAAGATGCCGTCCGTGCCGATATCGCGCGGCGGATTGCGCGTGTCATAGCCGACCAGCGCGCGAAGGTGACTGAGGGTTGCGTCGAGTAGTGCGCTCATGAGGTTCGTCGTTGAAGGTGCGTCGCCCGGCTCGTCACGACTGAGCCGACTGATAGATACCCGGCTGATAGATTTCCATCAGCGTCTCGGGGCGATGGGGCGCAGTGAAGCCGTGGCGCGCATAGAGGTCGTGTGCATCGAAGGTCGCCAAGGTGAAGCGGCGCAGCCCCTGCAAATCCGGGTGCGCCATCACCGCGTCCACCACGCGCTTGCCGTAGCCCTTGCCGCGGTGGCTGGGCAGCACGAATACATCGACAAGGTTGGCGAACGTGGCGAAGTCGGAGATGACCCGCGCGAACGCCACTTGGCCGGTGCTCACGTAACCCCCGAAGCACAGCGAGTGATCGATGGACCGGCGCACCGTCGACAGCGGAATACCTTTCGCCCAGGTCGACCCGGTCGAGAGAAAGTCGTGAATCAGCGCGAGGTCGAGCCGATCCTTGTCCGTAGAGATGTAGAGGTTATCGTCCATTTCGCCGTGCTCCGGGCTGCGCTTAACTGCGGTTTACTTCGGCCCACAGAGTGCTGCTCATACCGAACAGCTTGATGAAGCCCTCGGCCTCTTCCACGCCCCAGTCTGCCGACTGTGCGTAGGTGGCACCCTTAGCGTTGAGGATGTGCGGCGAACGCACTTCCACCGCGGTAACCTGCGCACCCGTGGTTTCCAGCACCACTTCACCGTTCACGCAGCGCTGGCTGGAGGCCAGGAAAGCTTCCAGATCGGTCTTGACCGGGTCGTGGTAGAAGCCTTCGTACACCACTTCCACCCATTTGCGTGCCACATCCGGCTTGAAGCGGTTCTGCTGCTTGGTCAGCACGGCCTCTTCCAGCGCGCGATGCGCGGCGAGCAGCGAGATCAGGCCCGGGGCTTCGTACACGATGCGGCCCTTGAGACCGATGGTGGTGTCGCCGGTATACATGCCACGACCCACGCCGTAGGGCGCGAACAGCTCGTTGAGCTTGGCCAGCAGCTTGGCACCCGGCAGCTTCTCGCCGTTGAGCGACACCGCTTCGCCCTGCTCGAAGCCGAGGGTGACGGTGAGCTTTTCGGACGGCCATTCGGCACGCGGCTTGCACCAGCCGCGCGCGCCTTCGCCCGGCGTCTTCCAGTGGTCGATCTCACCGCCGGACAAGGTGACGCCGAGCAGGTTTTCGTTGATGGTGTAGCTCTTTTGCTTGGCGCGCACATCGAAACCGCGCTCTTCCAGATAGGCCTGCTCGTAGGCGCGGGTCTGGGTGTGCTCCTTCTGGATCTCGCGGATCGGCGCCACGATTTCGTAGTCGCCCAGGGCCTTCACCGCCAGGTCGAAACGCACCTGGTCGTTACCCATGCCGGTGCAACCGTGCGCAATGGCCTTGGTGCCCAATTCCTTGGCGCGCGCAATGGCGGCGTCCACGATCAGGTAACGGTCGGAGACCAGCAGCGGGTATTGGCCCTGATAGGCCTCGCCAGCCTGTACGAACGGCTTGACGAAGCCTTCCCAGATGGCGGGGCCGCCATCCACGGTGACATGACTGGCTACGCCCAGCTCCTTGGCCCGCTGCTCGATATAGGCGCGCTCTTCGGCGTCCACGCCACCGGTGTCGGCAAACACGGTGTGCACGGCCCAGCCGCGCTCCTTGAGGTAAGGCACGCAGAAGCTGGTGTCGAGGCCACCGGAGAAGGCGAGAACGATATCTTTGCTCATGGCTTGCAGATCCTGGATGGAAGGCTAAACAGAATGGATGTCAGACGGATTCGACGACGATGCGCGGTTCACAGCGCACCGGAAAATTGACGGAATTGGCGATAAAACAGGCATGGTGCGCAGGGTCGTGCGCCGCCTCGGCCTTGGCCGGGTCGCTGCCGGCCGCAATGGTTACCACGGGGCGCAGCAGCACCTCGACGAAGCGACCGCCGTGCACCGTGGTCTCCATGGTGCCCTCGGCCTGATCGACATAGGCGGTGACCACCACGCCGGCCAACACGGCCTGATGCAGGTAGGACAGCATGTGGCAGGTGGAAAGCGCCGTGACCAGCATGTCTTCCGGGTTGTGCTTGCTGGCGTCACCGCGGAACGTGGGGTCGGACGAGCCGGCCAGCGTCGGCTTGCCGGCAATGCGGATGTCATGATCCCGACCGTACCCCTGATAGGTCTTGGTGCCGGCACCCTGGTTGCCGGTCCAGGTCACTTCGACCTGATAGCGATGCGCGTGCGTTCTACTCACGACCTGCCCTCTTCGAGTTGTGACATGAGATTGGCGAGCTCGGCATCCCCCGGGGCCGCACGCTGGCGCAGGCCGGCGATGACGCCCACACGATTGGCCGCCGGGTGGTTCTGGCTCAACTTGAACTTGCCCTCGATGCGCTCGATGGTGATGTCCAGGCCCACGATGGCGCGCAGCAGCTTCTGCGTGTGTTCTTCCGGCGCATCGCCGACATGCCAGGGCGACGGCTGGCCGGCCTCGTGTCGATCGGTGAGCCGCTCCAGCAACGCGCGCAACCAGGCGGCGTCCTCGATCACCCGCAGGCGCCCTTGCACGTGCACTACCGCGTAGTTCCAGGTGGGCACCTCACGACCGGTTTCATGCTTGCTCGGATACCAGTTGGGGCTGACATAGCCATCCGGCCCACGAAAGATCACCAGCACTTCGGCACCATCGAAGCGCGACAGCTCGTTGCCGCGCGCCACATGTCCGTGCAGGTGGGTGCCATCGACCCGCTCCAGCGGCAGGTGATTGGCCACCATGCCATCGGGACCGTGCACCAGCACGGTCGCGAAGGGATACGCCTGCATCAATGCGTGCAGGTGATCCTCTCGCGTTTCCCGGAAGGACGAGGGCAGGTACATGGCGTGACTCAGCGCTGGCCGATCAGCGAGGCCATCACGGCCTTCTGCACATGCAGACGATTCTCGGCTTCATCGATGGCGATGCAGGCAGGCGAATCCATCACCGCGTCGGTGGCCTTCACATTGCGGCGCAGCGGCAGGCAATGGCTGAACAGACCGTTGTTGGTCAGCGCCATCTTGGCTTCGTCCACGATGAAGTGCTTGTTCGCCTCGCGGATCGGCTTTTCCTGCTCCCAGCGACCGAAGAACGGCAGCGCGCCCCAGCTCTTGGCGTAGACCACATCGGCGCCGCGATAAGCCTCTTCGATATCGTGGCTGACCTTGAGCGAACCGCCGTTCTCCTTCGCGTTCTGGTAGCCGAACTCCATGTAGCGCTCGTCGAGCACGTAATCGGGCGTGGGGCACAACAGGGTCACGTCCATGCCCATTTTGGTGGCGATCAGCAGGGCCGAGTTGGCCACCGCCGTGTTCAGCGGCTTGGGATGATAGGTCCAGGTGAGCACGTACTTCTTGTTCTGCAGGTTGCCCAGGTGCTCCTTGAGCGCCAGCGCGTGCGCCAGCTCCTGGCACGGATGGGTGATGGTCTCCATGTTGATCACCGGCACCGTGGCGTACTTGGCGAACGCCTTGATCACGTTGTCCTGGCGATCCACTGCCCAGTCCTGGAACTTGGGAAAGGCCCGCACGGCGATAAGGTCCACATAGCGGGACAGCACGCGCGCCACTTCGGCAATGTGCTCCTCGGTGTCGCCATCCATCACGGTGCCCACCTCGAACTCGATCGGCCACGCGTCCTTGCCCGGCGCCAGCACGATCGCGTGACCACCCAGATGGAAGGTGCCCAGCTCAAAGCTCGTGCGGGTGCGCATGGAGGGATTGAAGAACATCAGCGCCACCGATTTGCCGGCCAGCTGCTGGCCGCGCGGGCTGCGCTTGAAGGCGGCAGCCTGCTCGAGCAGCGCATCGATTTCGGCGCGGCTGTAATCCTGGGTGGTCAAAAAGTGGCGGAGAGTCATGATGGTGAGAGCCCTTGTCGAATCTTCGGATTCCGGAAACAAAAAAACCCGGCTGCAGGCCGGGTTTTGTCGTCGATACACATGAAACGCGTGCGACAGCCTACCCGGCCGAATGTCGGGACAGCGGTCGGCGAGCACGCGACGTCATGCCAGCAGCCATGCGGGCGCTGGTAAGAACAGTAGCGGTATAGACGGCTGCGGACATGGAGGTTCCGGGAGGTTGAACGCGCATCATGACGGGATTTTCGCTGCCATGCAACAACGGTATGACGCCGGGGGCCTGCTCGGGCCCTTTTCCGGGAGCCAGGCACGATCCCCTTGGAGGCCATGCGATCAGCGTGGCAGGCAACCTACCCCGGAAAACAAATCGCCGCCCGAAGGCGGCGATGGAGCAGTCTCAGTCGGCGGGAGAGACGCTAACCCTCACCCGCAGGCGCTCACCCGGGTCGTAATTGAGCCGGGACACGTAGACCTCGCCGCGATAACGGTATTCCACGTCATAACCCATGATGCGGCGCTGCTCGCTCACGGCCGATACCTGGCGGCAATGGGTCTCCGTACTTTCATACTCGCCACCACCGGAACGGGAAACGCTATTGCCCACCGCACCGCCAGCCACCGCGCCGGCTACCGTGGCTGCGGTACGACCATCGCCCTTGCCCACGGTGCTGCCCAGCACACCGCCAACCACCGCGCCCAGAATGGTGCTGGCCGTGGAGCCCTGGCTGGGGGCCTGGCGAACCACCTGCTGGTCATAACATTCCTGGCGGGGCACCTCGGTACGCGCCACGCCATAGACCGGATCGACGCGCAGCACATCGGCCCAGCCGTAGTGGGTGTTGTTGTCGTCGTTCTGGTACTGCTGGTAACGCGCATCCTGTGCGAACACGCCAGTTGCCATCAGCGATAGCGCCAGCGCGGGGAACAACCATTTGGTCACAGCGGCCTCCGATGGGGGCAAGGGACGGGCGCTTCTTCGCACCACTTAGCATCCATTGCAGCAAATTCACACTGAATCGACGCTTAGAGCTTTTCTGCGACCGCCTACCCTCTTGGGCCGCGATTCATGCCACCGGCCCACCCATGCCCTGCGGAGAGCCCGGCAGCTTGTTAAGATGCGCGACCGGCTTGCGCCCGCCCGGGCGCCCGCTTCCCACCGCCCGGACCTCCTGCCGATGCCGATTTCGCTCCACAACAGCCTTACGCGCCGTGTCGAACCGTTCACCCCACTCAATCCTGATCGGGTGACGATGTATCTGTGCGGTCCGACGGTCTACAACTACGTGCACATCGGCAATGCGCGCGGCCCGGTGGTGTTCGATGTGCTGGTGCGCCTGCTGCGCCGCCACTACCCGTACGTGGTTTACGCCCGCAACATCACCGACGTCGACGACAAGATCAACGCCGCCGCCCAGCAGCTGGGCGTGGGCATCGAGAGCATCACCCATCGCTACGCTCAGGCCTACCGCGAGGATATGGCGGCGCTGGGTATCGCCCCGCCGGACGTCGAGCCGCACGCAACCACGCACATCCCCCAGATCATTGCGATGATCGAGCGCCTGATCGCCAGCGGCCACGCCTACGAGGCCGAGGGCCACGTGCTGTTCGAGGTGGAGTCATACCCCGCCTATGGCGCGCTCTCCGGCCGCGACCCGGAGGAACTGCTGGCTGGCGCTCGCGTGGAAGTGGCGCCATACAAGAAGAATCCCGGTGATTTCGTGCTGTGGAAGCCCTCCACGCCGGAATTGCCTGGCTGGGAAAGCCCCTGGGGCCGAGGCCGCCCGGGCTGGCACATCGAGTGCTCAGCCATGAGCGAGGCCCATCTGGGCGAAACCATCGACATCCATGCCGGTGGCGTGGACTTGCAGTTTCCGCACCACGAGAACGAAATCGCCCAGTCCACCTGCGCGCATGGCGGCAAGGTATTCGCTCGCTTCTGGCTGCACAACGGCATGTTGACATTCAGCGGCCGCAAGATGTCCAAGTCGCTGGGCAACGTGATGCTGGTGCACGAGTTGCTCAAGGAGCACCCGCCCGAAGCCCTGCGCCTGCTGCTGCTGCGCGGCCACTACCGCCAGCCGCTGGATTGGTCCGACGCGGCCATTACCCAGGCCATCAGCACCCTGGAAGGCTGGTACCGCGTGCTGCGCGACCTGGCCGACATCGCGGTGGATACCCACGCGCTGCCGATACCCGCGGCGGTCGAAGCGGCGTTGTGCGATGACCTCAACACCCCGCAAGCGCTGGCCGAGCTGTCACAACTGGCCGATGCCGCCCGCCAGGCCGAGGACGGGGACACCAAGCGCGCCGCCAAGGCCGCGCTGCTCGGGGCGGGCGCCCTGCTCGGCCTGCTGCAACAGGAGCCGGAGACCTGGTTCAAGCAGGCCGGCGGCGGCGCCACCATCGACGCGGCACGCATCGACGCCTTGCTCGACGAGCGCCAGGCAGCGCGCGCCGCACGCGATTTCAAGCGCGCCGATGCGATCCGTGAGGAGCTATCGGGCATGGGCATCGTGATCGAGGACGGTGCACAGGGTACGCGCTGGAGCGTCGCCAAGGGTTGAGCGAGGCCGCGTGCGGCTTCGGCCTGTGCGCCCGCTCCAAGCAGGAGCGGGCGCTTGAAAGGGGCGGCGCGGGGGCAAAACGCGCGATAATGCGCCCATGAATGCTATTGCCACATCCAGCGCCGAGCAGGCGCAGCAGGACATCGTCGAAGAGTTCGCCTTCTTTGGTGACTGGACCGAGCGTTACCAGTACCTGATAGACCTGGGCAAACAATTGCCGCCCTTCCCCGAAGAGCTCAAGTCCGAGGACTTCCGCGTGCACGGCTGCCAGTCGATGGTATGGCTGGTGCCCAGCGGCAACGCGGAGCGCCTGCATTTCCAGGCAGCCAGTGATTCGGCCATCGTCTCTGGCCTGATCGCCCTGGTGCTGCGCGTGTACTCCGACCGCCCCGCCAGCGAAATCGTCGCCACCGAGCCGCGGTTCATCGAAGCGATTGGCTTGGCCAAACATCTATCACCGACCCGCTCCAATGGCCTGGCAGCGATGCTGTCCAAGCTCAAGGCATACGCCGCGGCGACGCTGAAGGCTTGAGCGCGACCCGCCGAAACGTTACCTACGGCGCGCGTCTCGCCCGTATCGCATGAACAACAAAGCCCCGCTCGATGGCGGGGCTTTGTTTTGGAGCGGCGCGGCAAAGCGACCGATCAGTCGCCCATCTGCTTCTGCAGATGCTCGCGGCGCTCCTGCGCGTCGAGCGACAGGGTGGCAATGGGACGCGCATCGAGGCGTTCCAGGCCGATTTCCTCGTCGGTCTCTTCACAGTAACCGTAGCGACCTTCTTCGATGCGGCGCAGCGCCTTGTCGATCTTGGAGATCAGCTTGCGGTAGCGATCGCGGGTGCGCAGTTCCAGCGAATTCTCCGTTTCGCGCGTGGCACGCTCAGCTTCATCGCCCACGTCACGCACTTCGTCACGGAGGTTTTCCATGGTCTGACGCGACTCTTCCACCAGCTGGTCACGCCAATCGCGCAGCTTGTTGCGGAAGTACGCCAGATGCTTGGGGTTCATGTACTCCTCATCGTCATTGGACGAGGGGCGGTAACCCTTGGGCAGGTCGATCGTGGTCGTGGAAGGCAGCGCGTAACGGCCGTCTTCGCGGGTAATGCCATTGTCGAGAGTTGCAGGTTTATTCATCGAGGACTGCTGGGCTTTCTGTTTTTTGATGGGGGTATGACGCGCGGTCGCACTGGCTACTTTACCTGCAAGCGGGGTCGCTGCGGGTTTTGCCGGTGCGGCGGGGACCGGCGCCGCTTTAACCGGAGCCGGCGTGGCCTGCCTGGCCGCGGCGGGCTTGGCAGGTACGGGCTTCTCGGCTTTTACAATCTTTTCCACCGGCTTGGGCGGCGTCGCCTTGGCGACGGCCTTGGCGGGCACTACCGGCTTGGCGACCGCCTTGGATGGCTGCGGCTTGGCCGGCGCAGCCACCTTCTTGGCCGCGGGCTTGACGGCCGGCTTGGCGACCTTCTTGGCGGGAACCTTGGCCGTGACCGGCTTCTTGGCCGGCGCGGCCTTCTTGGCCACTGGCTTGGTCGCGGCCTTTTTGGCGGCAACGCGCGGCGCGGGAGCCTTGGCTACTTTCTTAACCGCGGCCTTCTTGGGGGCCGGCTTCTTGGTGACGGCCTTGGTGACTGCGGTTTTCTTGGCGGCCACCTTCTTGGCCGGCGCGCTCTTGGCGCTCCGGGCAGCGGCGGCTGGCTTCTTGCCGGACTTGACGTCCTTCACCTTGCCGACAGGCTTTCCCTTCTGCGGCTTGGTGGCTGTCGCACTACGCGTCGTTTTCGCCATTTCCCTTCACCATTTTGGCCTTGGCGGCCGGGTGTTATAGCCCAACCGGCTTACACCGGCAACCGTGCTTCTGGAATACTTGCCCCACTACATGCCGCAAGCTGTCTCGGCAGCGTCAAACCGTCGTGACCCGACTATTACTTCTACTTCTCGGCTTCTACAAGCGCTGGCTCAGCCCGCTGCTGGGGCAGCGCTGCCGCTTTTACCCTACTTGCTCGGATTATGCACGGATTGCCATTACGCGCTTTGGTCCACTAAAAGGCGGAGCGCTGACCGGCTGGCGGCTGCTGCGTTGCCAGCCGCTGTGCGAGGGCGGCGATGACCCAGTCCCCGAGCAATTCACTTTCCGCCGTTGCCGCAATCCCGGAGAACACCATGTCCACTGATTGGCTGATCAAGAACGCCGAACTGGTCAATGAAGGCCGCCGTTTCCACGCCGACGTGCGCGTCCGGCAGGGCCGCATCGACGCCATCGGCGGTGATCTGGCCGCCCACCCCGGCGAGCAGGTGATCGATGCCAGTGGCCTATGGCTGCTGCCCGGCATGATCGACGACCAGGTGCATTTCCGCGAACCGGGCCTGACCCAGAAGGCCGACATTGCCCACGAGTCGCGTGCCTGTGCTGCCGGCGGCATCACCAGCTTCATGGAGATGCCCAACACCAAGCCCCCGGCCCTCGATCGCGAGACGCTGGAGGCCAAGTACGCCCGCGCCGCCGAAACATCGGCCGTGAACTACGCCTTCTATATGGGTGCCAGCAACGACAACCTGGAGGCCATCCGCCGCCTTGACCCGCTTGCCGCGCCCGGCATCAAGGTGTTCATGGGTGCCTCCACCGGCAACATGCTGGTGGATAACCCCGAGGTGCTGGACGGCATCTTCCGCGAGGCCCCCACCCCGATCATCACGCATTGTGAAGACACGCCGATGATCGACCTGAACCTCGCCAAGGCACATGAAAAGTACGGCGACGCCATTCCGGCCTTCGAGCACCCGCTGATCCGCTCACGCGAGGCCTGCATCAAGTCCACCCGCCTGGCGATCGAGCTGGCCCGCCGTCACAACAGCCGCCTGCACGTGCTGCACATCTCCACCGCCGACGAGCTGGCACTGTTCGAGCCCGGCCCGATCAAGGGCAAGCGCATCACCGCCGAGACGTGCGTGCATTTCCTGCATTTCGACGATCGCGACTACGAGCGCCTGGGTTTCCTGATCAAGTGCAACCCGGCGATCAAGACCGCCGCGGACCGCGAAGCCATCACCAAGGCCTTGGCCGAAGGCCGCCTGGACGTGCTGGCCACCGATCACGCGCCGCATCTGCTGGAAGAGAAAGCGCAGTTGTACGACAAGGCGCCGAGCGGTCTTCCGCTGGTGCAGTTCGCCCTGCAAGCGGCGTTGCAGCGGGTGTTCGAAGGCAAGCTCACCTTGGAACGTGTGGTTGAAGCGGTAACCCATGCACCGGCAACGCTCTTTGACGTGAAGGGCCGCGGCTACCTGCGCGAAGGGTATGCCGCCGACCTGGTGCTGGTGGATCCCAACAAGCCACACACCGTGCGTCGTGAGGAAGTGCTCTCCAAATGTGCTTGGTCGCCGTTCGAGGGCTACACCTTCAACAGCTCCATTGTCGCGACCTTCGTCAATGGTCAGCGCGTGTGGGACGGCCGTGTGGTCGACCCCAATGTGCGCGGTCAGCGTTTGACCTTCGATCGATAAGCCTGGCGCCCCGGGCGAGCGCTGTGCTCGCCCGGGGACAGGATTTGCACGGCGAGGCCGCTCTGTTCCGCGTCGTTCGGCCCCCCTGCCGCTTTCGATAACCTGCTCGCCTGCGTCCTCATGACGCAGGCAAAAGGCCTCAAGAGATACCCGCGCGCCGCCGAGAACGCATTGCCCGTCGATGGGCGCGACGCCGCAGGTGGAAGCACTGCCAGTACGGAGCTCATTGGACGTGGCCTAGCCGTCTTTTGAGGATCCAGTCATGCGTAACAATCAGCCTATAACCCAGCGCGAATACGACGTTCCTGACGACGCCACGCTGATGTCCGTCACGGACCCGCACAGCTACGTCACCTACGCCAATACGGCCTTCGTCCAGGTCAGCGGCTTTTCTCAGGAAGAGATCCATGGCCAGGCGCACAATCTGGTGCGGCATCCGGACATGCCACCCGAAGCCTTCGCGGACATGTGGGCCACCATCAAGGGTGGTGAGCCGTGGACGGCGCTGGTCAAGAACCGTCGCAAGAACGGCGATCACTACTGGGTGCGCGCGCATGCCGTGCCGGTGGTGCGCGAGGGCAAGCAGGTGGGCTACATGTCCGTGCGCACCAAGGCGACGCGCGCGGAGATCGCATCCGCCGAAACGCTCTACCGGGACTTTCGCGAAGGCAGCGCCGGCAACCGGCGCTTTCATAAAGGACTCATCGTGCGCGGCGGCTGGCGCGCGTGGAGTTCGCTGCGACAAACCCTCCCCATTCGTTGGCGCATCCGTGTCGCCCTGCTCAGCACCGTTCCCACCATGGCCTTGGCTGAGTGGCTGTTTGGCGCTCCGCTCGGCCGGATCGCCTCGGTCAGCGGCATCACCGCATGGATGGCAGTGCTGCTCGCCTGGTGGCTGGAGCGACAGATCGCGCGACCGCTGGAGCGCATGCTGCATGAGGCGCTGCAGGTCGCAACCGGCGCCCGTCACCACTGCACGCATCTCGATCGCGTGGACGAAATCGGCATGACCCAGCGCGCCATCGGCCAGCTGGGCCTGATGTTCCGCTGGCTGATAGCGGACGTCGCCGCACAAGCCATCGAGGTGCGTGCCGCCAGCCAAGACATCGCCACCGGCCATGTCGACCTGCATGCGCGCACCGACCAGGCCGCCGACCACGTGCAGACGACCGCCGCCTCCATGACGCAGATATCGGCCACCGTAAGCAGCAATGCGGAAACCACCGCGCAAGCGAGTGAACTGTCGAGCGCGGCCAGCGGCGCCGCCGCGAAAGGCGGCCAGGCTGTCGCCGACGTGGTGGATACCATGAACGGCATACGTGCCAGCTCGCAGCAGATCGCCGAGATCATCGGGGTGATCGACAGCATTGCCTTTCAGACCAATATCCTCGCCCTCAACGCTGCGGTCGAAGCGGCGCGCGCCGGCGAACAAGGGCGCGGCTTCGCCGTGGTGGCGGGGGAGGTGCGGGCGCTCGCGCAACGCAGCGCCCAGTCGGCACGGGAGATCAAGCAACTGATCGGCGCCAACGTGGCACACGTGGAATCGGGCTCGCGCCTGGCCGACGATGCGGGCAAGGCCACCGGCGAGATCGTCTCGCAGGTGCGGCGCATGAGCGAACTGCTGGCAGAAATCAGCGCCGCTACCGACGAACAGAACAAGGGTATCGCGCAGATCGACCGTTCGGTGGCCGACCTGGATCGCATCACGCGCCACAACGCCAGCCTGGTGGCCGAAGGCGCGGCCGCGTCAGCCAGCCTCAAACAGCAGGCGAGCCGACTGGCCGAGGCGGTCAGCGTATTCCGCTGAACCTTGCGCAGGTGCTCAAGGCACCGCCTTGAGCACCACGCTCACCGGTCCGTTCTCGCCGGAGCGGCCCAGCACGCTGACACGGGCATCGTTGATGGCCAGCAGCTTGTCGCCCTGCTGCAGACGCACGTTGATGGCGAAATCCACGCCATCGCGCAGGTCCGCCGGATCATAGGCAAGCAGGAAATCCACCGGTGAGGCGCCCACTGGCTGGATGCGCTCCTCGGCGACGGTGCGCGCGGGAGCGTCCTGCTTGCTGACATCGGCGAGCGTAATCAACAAGTAGGCATCGGCCGGTAACGCCTGCGGCAGCTCGTACCGCACATCGCCCACCATGGATTTCATCAGCGACTGATGCACCGGCGGCGCGGGCGTCGAGGGTGCGGCGTCGCGCTGGGCGGCATGGTGATGGGGAAGCCAGGAGCAACCCGACATCGCGACAAGCGCGACGGCGAGCAGGGGAAGACGAAACCGCATGCATTTCTCCAGAAGGGAAGCCTTACCAGGCTTCCCGCATGCTAACAGTCCACACTTGAATGCGACTTCAGGCGCAGCCCTTGCCCGCGTAGCCGCCTTCCACTCCCTTGCTGGCATAGGCCACGGCGTCGTGCGGATGCAGGCTTTCCTGATGTTCCACGCGAATGTGGAAGTCGCTGAGGCTGGCATCGGCATCCAGTGCCTTTTGCAGACGACGAGCCGCATCTTCGCAAAACATCAGGTTGGCGCCATTGGCGCGGGCAAACGCCTGCTCATCCTCACGCTTCACGGCGGTCTGCACCGGCGTACCCAGCGCTTGCTCGGCCTGGTCGATCAGCTGAATCAGGTTGAAGCTGGCGTTGTCGGCCAGGCGCACGCGCAGGCGGGCCACGCTGCGCTGGGCGTGCGGGGTTGCCACAATGCCCTTTTCGCTGCCCAACCACGCCAACACGGCGGCGTGATCGATCGGCTGGCCAGCATCGAAATCCTTGGTGAATTGATCCTGGATGAGCTGACGCGACAGCGCCGCGGAGGCCGGGCAGGTCGAGGAGTAAACCACCTCGGTGCCGAACTCCAGCAGGAACTCCTCGCCCACCAGGCTGGCCTCGATGCACACCGGATAGGCGCGCCAGCCGCTGTTGCTGCTACGCAAGGCCGGACGACGCACCAGATGCTCGAAACGAATGCTCAGGCAGGCGCGGTCAGAAAGGTCTTTGTGCGAATCCAGGAAGGCGCGCAGCAGCCCTCGCAGGGAGGCCACGCTCAGCGTCTGCGTGCTCAGCGCCTCTTCAACCAGCAGGTACAGCCGCGACATGTGAATGCCGCGCTTGTCGGGGCGGCGCAAGTTGACGAAGGCGCCAACGCGCGCGCTGGCGCGCTGCACATCGCCATCGCCGGCGTCGAAACGCACCGGCACCTCGATGCCGTTCATGCCGACCCAATCCAGTTCGCCCGCCAGGTGCGGCTGGGCATGAACCGCCACATCGGGGAGCAATCGGGCGGTGTTTTCCTCGGTATGCATGGGAAATCCTGTCATCCAGCGGGCGACCGGGTCGCCGCGTGAGTCATCAATCTTGGGGCAGCACACCGGGCTCGCAATAGTGGCGCAGGGGAAACGCTGCGTCCCGGCAACGCTCAATCGGCCTGTTGACGCCAGGCCCGCGCCGCCAGCCAGGCCTGCCAGGCCACACCCGGCCCTTGCCGGCCCTGCCCTTTGCGCAGCACGGCCAACGGATCCCTGGCGCCGCGCGCACGCGCCACCAGGCGGCGCCCGTGCCGCGACTCCAGCCCACGGAAGGCGCTCAACGGCCCCGGCAGACGTTCCGCATCGCGCCAAGCCGTGTGCAAATCCTCCAACTGCGCGCGTATGGCCTCTTCACGCGCCGGACTGGCCGCGCGCAGGTCATGGCGGCTCAGGCCGTGACGGGCCAGCCGTGACATCGGCAAGGCCAGGCGGTCGCGCTCGGCGTCCTCCTCCAGGCGCAGCAGGGCGAACAGCAGGTGCGAAAGCGTGGCCACGCGCTCGGCGCGTGCGGATGAGGCACCCTCGCCATACCACCAGGCCGTTTCCAGCCGGGCAATCGCGCCGTGCAGCAGCGCACCTGCGGCCAGTTGGGCCGGGAAATCCGCCGCCGTACCCTCTTCCAGTTGCGCCATGGCGGCCAGCACCGGATCGACCCAGCGCTCGCTGGGCATGGCATGGGCTCGCTCATCGTCAAACAACACCTGCGTCAGCGGATGGCGACCACCGCTGGTGGCGGCGCCGGAAAGCTCCTCCGCCCACCAGTTCAGCTTGGTCGCCGCCACTTGCGGCTCGCGGATGCCATAGGCCGCCGCCAGCAACTCTTGCTCCAGTGCGGCCAGCGCAATGTGCCCGGGATACGTGTGGGGGGCGACAAAGGCCAGCGCGATGCGCTGCTGCGGCTGCACCGCCAGCCACTTGTCGATGTAACTCTGCGGGGCGGTCTCGCTCATGCCGCCACCTGCAGGCGATGGGTGAGTTCCGCCGGGTGATCGAGCACCCAGTCGGCGCCCCACTCGTGGGGGTTGCCGCCGTCGAGGTAGCCCCAACGCACGGCCACCGTATAGAGGCCGGCGGCCTTGCCGGCCATCACGTCCCGGCGATCGTCGCCCACGAACAGGCAGCGCGCGGGATCAAGCTCGGCCTGCTCACACGCCAGCAATACCGGCGCGGGATCCGGCTTTTTTACCGGCAAGGTATCGCCGGAGACCACCGCCGCCGCGCGCGAAGCCCAACCAATGCGCTCGACCAGCTCATCGGTGAGGAAGCCAGGCTTGTTGGTCACGATGCCCCAGCGCAGGCCCTGCCCTTCGATGGCCGCAAGTAGTTCGTTAATGCCGTCGAAAGGATGCGTATGCTGCGCCATCACTGCCTGGTAAAGCTCCAGGTAACGCGGCACCAGCGCGAGCAATTCGGTGTCACCGATATCGGGGAACGCGCAGCGCAGGATGGCGCGCGAACCGCGCGAGACCACTTCGCGCACCATCGCGTACGGGGGCACCGCGACCTGCACTTCTTCGCATTGGGTCTTCAACGCGGCGTAGAGGTCGGTGGCACTGTCCAGCAAGGTGCCGTCGAGGTCGAACAGCACACCCTGCAGTGATTCGGGAAACAACGTCATGCCGGCTTGCGCGCGCTGATGAGGTAATTGATGGCCGTGATGCGACTCAACCATGCCTTGCGGCTGATCGGGTTGTAACTAAGGCCGGAAACGTCCTCCACCTCCAACCCGGCGTGGCGCATAAGGCGCCCCAGCTCGGAAGGCTTGAGGAATTGCGCGTAGTGATGGGTGCCGCGCGGCAGCATGCGCATCAGGTATTCAGCGCCGAGAATCGCCGCGCCGAAAGCGGCCGGCGTGCGATTGAGGGTGGACATGACGACCACGCCGCCGGGCTTCACCATGCGCACGAGGTCTTGCACCAGCGCGGCCGGATCGGGCACGTGCTCGATCAGCTCCATGCAGCACACCGCATCGAAGCTTTCCGGCTCGGCCGCTGCCAGATCAGCCGATGACTGCACGCGGTAATCGATGTCCAGGCCCGGTATCTCCAGGCGTGACTCATGCATGTGCAGGCGAGCGATCTCGATCACTTTCTCGCCCATGTCGATACCGGTGACTTGGGCGCCGGCCTTGGCCAGCGCCTCGCTGAGCAGACCGCCGCCGCAGCCGACATCGGCCACGCGGGCGCCACGCAGGTTCAAGCGCGCGGCCACGTAATCGGCACGCACCGGGTTGAGGTCATGCAGCGGACGGGATTCGCCGTCCGGGTCCCACCAGCGTGCGGCGAGCTTGCCGAAACGGGCGATCTCTTCGGGACTTACATTGGCTGCGGCTTGCATCGAAAGCATCCTTTGAAGCTGGGCGCAGAGCTTACCGCGCCTGCCATTCGTAGACCGTGATATCCCAGCCGCCGCTGGTATAGGCGGGGTCCTGGTGGGCGATGGTGAGCGCCTGCTCCAGGGATTGGGCGCGCATCAGGTAGGCACCGCCGGATTGGTCACTGAAGCCACCGGACAGCTCCAGCGTACCGCCCGCGCGCAGGCCTTCGAGGAAGTCCTTGTGCGGCTGGACCATGGCCGGATCAACGTGGGGGCGGCGCATGGCCATCACCAGATAGCGGTTCATGCTGCGCTCCTCATGCCGCGTCGATGGCGGCAATACGTTCGCGCCAGGCGTGCGTCTTTGCCAGCACGGCGTCGGTGTCGATATCGGTGAGCTGGCGGTTGGCGAGCTTGCGCACACCGTCGATCCACACGTCACTCACTTGATGGCGCCCCACTGCATACGCCAGCTGGGAGGCGATATGGAACAGCGGCTGCGTCTCCAGGTCCGACAGGCGTACAGCAGCCATATCCGCGCGCTTGCCCACTTCGAGGGAGCCGATGCGATCCTCCAGGCCCATGGCTCGCGCGCCATTGAGCGTGGCTGCGCGCAACGCATAGGCCGCGTCGAAGGCGGCGGCATCGTGTGCCACAGCCTTGGCCAGCAAGGCTGCCGTACGCATCTCGCCGAACATGTCCAGATCGTTGTTGGAGGCACAGCCATCGGTGCCCAGCGCCACGTTCACGCCGGCGCGGCGCAGTTTCTCGGCCGGGCAGAAGCCCGAGGCGAGCTTGAGATTGGATTCAGGGCAATGCACCACGGACACGCCAGCTTCCGCACAGGCGGCGATTTCATCGTCGGTGAGCTGAGTCATGTGCACGGCAATCAAACGATCGTTGACCAGGCCAAGCTGTTGCAGGCGCTGGAACGGGCGTCGACCGCTCTTGGCCTTCTCCTCGTCCACCTCGTGCGCAGTCTCGTGCGTATGTAGATGCACCTGGATATCCAACTGGTCCGACAGCACGCGAATGCGCTCGAAGCTTTCGTCGGACACCGTATACGGCGCATGCGGAGCAAACGATGTACTCACCAGCGCATCGCCGAGGAAGCTGTCGTGTACCTCGATGGCGCGCTCGAAATATTCGTCCTGGGTCTTGGCCCAGGCCGTGGGAAACTCGATCACCGGCAAGCCGACCACGGCACGGAAACCCATGCGGCGATAGGTGGCGCCAATCACGTCGGGGAAAAAGTAGTTCTCGTTGGCGCAGGTGGTGCCGCCGCGGATCATCTCCGCCACGGCCAACTCCACGCCATCGCGCACGAACTCCGGCCCAATCACCTGCCCCTCGACCGGCCAGATGTGCTTCTGCAGCCACACCATCAGCGGCAGATCGTCGGCCAGGCCGCGCAGCAAGGTCATAGGGTTGTGCGTATGGGTATTGACCAAGCCCGGGATGAGCACATGCTCGCCCAGGTCCACGCGCTCGCGCGGTGCGTAGGCGGCACGAGCCTGCTCGATGGGCAGCAGCGCCACGATAGCGCCCTGGTCCACGGCTACGGCATGCCGCTCCAGCACCACGCCGTGAGGTTCCACGGGTACGACCCAGCGGGCTTCGATCAGCAGGTCGATGGTTTGCGGGGCAGCTTGGCTCATCCCTAGGCTCACTTTTTCAATGTTGGATACGACATGGGGCGGATCACCTTGCGGTGGCCGCCCCATGGTTGCCTGATTTCATGACGCTTCAGGCATCGTCGTTCCAGCGAGGCGCTTTTCAACCGCAGAAGCGCTGGTCAAGCTGGAATTTCGCCCGTCATGCTGGCGAACCGGCAAAGGCACGGGCATAGCCCGCGCGCCGATTCGTCACTTGCCGACGCGGCTGACGTATTCGCCCGTGCGGGTGTCGACCTTGATCATTTCGTCGGTGCTGACGAACAGCGGCACGCGCACCACGGCACCGGTTTCCAGGGTCGCCGGCTTGCCGCCGCCGCCCGAGGTATCGCCACGCAGGCCCGGATCGGTCTCGGTGATCTTCAGCTCGACGAAGTTCGGCGGCTGCACGGCGATGATTTCACCGTTGAACAGCGTAACCACGCACTCTTCCTCACCCTTGAGCCATTTGGAGGCGTCGCCCATGCCGACCTTGCTGGCCTGGTGCTGCTCAAAGCTCTCCTGGTGCATGAAGTGCCAGAACTCACCGTCCGAGTACAGGTACTGCATGTCGGTATCCACGACGTCGGCGACTTCAAAGGAGTCGCTGGACTTCATGGTCTGTTCGGTGGTGCGGCCATTCTTCAGGTTGCGAATGAAGATGCGGGTGAACGCCTGACCCTTGCCGGGCTTGATGAAGTCGGCGTCGGTAATGACCCACGGGTCATTATTGTGAAGGATCTTCATACCCTTCTTGACGTCGTTGAGACCGACGGTGGCCATGCGCTGTGTACTCCGGATGTGACGCCGCCGGCAGGCGGCTAGAATAGGGGTTTGCCCGGGCCTTCGGCCCGACTCAAGACTCACTATGATAACCGCAAGCCCCGCCGCCCGCCTATCTCCGCCCGCTTCCGACTGGCGTACGCTCTGGCGCGACGCCATCACGGACCCGCGCGAGCTGCTCGAAGCCGTGGCTCTTGGCCACCTGGCCGATCGCTTGCCACCGGGTGACGCGGGGTTCAGCCTACGGGTCCCGCGCGGTTTCGTGGCCCGCATGCTGACGGGCACCCCCGACGATCCCTTGCTGCTCCAAGTGCTGCCCCAATTGGCTGAACTGGACCAGGTGGCCGGCTTCAGCGTGGATGCGGTAGGTGACATGCACGCCCGCTCCGCCCAGGGCGTGCTGCACAAGTACGAAGGTCGTGCCCTGCTGATCGCCAGTGGCAGCTGCGCCATCAATTGCCGGTACTGCTTCCGCCGCCACTTTCCCTACGGGGACGAAATGGCGGCCGCGGGCCAATGGCGCAAGGCCCTGGAGCATGTGCGGCAGGATGCATCGATCACCGAGCTGATTCTCTCCGGCGGCGACCCGTTGGCGCTGGCCACCAGCAAGCTGGAAGAGCTGAGCCGCGGCCTTGCCGACATTCCGCATGTCACACGCTTGCGCATTCATACGCGCCTGCCCGTGGTATTGCCCCAGCGCATCGACGAGGCCTTTACCCAGTGGCTGACTGCACTGCCGCTGCAGAAAGTGGTGGTGCTGCATGCCAACCATGCCAACGAGTTCGATGCCGACGTGGACGCCGCCTGCGCCCGTTTGCGTGGGGCCGGAGCGACCCTGTTGAACCAGGCGGTGCTGTTGCGTGGCATCAATGACCAGCCCGAAATCCTGGAAGCGCTCTCCGAGCGTCTGTTCGCCGCAGGCGTGCTGCCCTACTACCTGCACCAGCTCGACCGTGTGCAGGGCGCCGCGCATTTCGAAGTGGACGATGCGCGAGCGCTAGCCCTGGTTGAGGCCGTCCGTCATCGCCTGCCGGGCTATCTGGTACCCAAGCTGGTACGCGAAGTGGGTGGTGAGCCCTCCAAGCGGCCGCTGTAATCAGCACGCCACACGTCACGCCCCACAGTTGTGGGCCATGTCACCTCCGGAATATTTCCGCTAGCAGAGACTGGCGGAATCCGCTAAAACCACGAATGGCCGCAGCCTGCTGTCATGGCAGGTTCGAACCGGCAGCGGCAAACATATGGATAGACCGACGTGCCCACCAAAACTGACCAGGTCATCAAGATCCTTTTCATCGAAAAGTCGGTCGAAGATGCGGAACAGATCATCAGCCTGCTGCGCAATGGCGGCATAGCCGTCCGCCCCGCACGCGCCACCAGTGTCGAGCAGATCAATACCGCCCTGGACGAACTCGGGCCGGATATCGTGTTGTTCGACCCCGCCGTAGGCACGCTGGAGCTGCGCGAGGTCGCGCGGATGCTCGACGCCAGCGGCCGTGACCTTTCGCTGATCGCGCTGGTCGGTCAGGTCGACAACGCCATGATCACCGAACTGTTCGTCAGCGGCGCACGCAGCGTGGCGTTGCGCCCGCAGCCCAAGCAGCTGATGGCGGTGATCCAGCGCGAGTTCGAAGCGCTCAATGCCCGCCGCCAGCTGCGTCGCCTGGAAACCGCGCTGCGCGAATCCGAACGTCGCTGCGACGCACTGCTCGACTCATCCACCGACGCCATCGCTTACGTGCACGAAGGCATGCATGTGCGTGCCAACCACGCGTACCTGGAAACCTTCGGCTATACCGACTTCGATGACCTGCTTGGCCTGCCAGTGCTGGACATGGTCGGCGCCAACGATGCAGAAGAGTTCAAGAACACCCTCAAAGGCCTCTCGCGCGGCGAGAAGCCAAACGGACCGATCGAACTGCAGGCGCGCCGCGCGGACGCCAGTACATTCAAGGCCAATGTCGAGTTCGCGCATGCCACCTTCGAGGGCGAGCCCTGCCTGCAGGTCGTGTTCCGTCGCCAGCAGATCGACGCTCATGTGATTGAACAGCTGCAGCGCGATCAGGTCACCGGCCTGTTCAACCGTGCACGCATGGTCGAATGCATCGATCAGGCGGTTGCCGCGGCCACGGAAGGCGCCAAAGGCCAGTCATTGCTGCTGGTGGAGCCGGACAATTGGCAGGCCATCGTCGGCGGCGTGGGCCTGTCCAAGGCCGACGAGCTGTTGGCCGCCTTCGCCGCACGCGTAGAAGGCCAGCTAGGCGCGCATGACACGGCCGGCCTGCTGGCCGACCACACCATCGGCGTGCTGTTGCATACACGCAACGACGAAAGCATCAAACAGTGGATCGCCGCCCTGCAGCAGGCCATTGCCGGGGGCATCTTTGACCTGGGCACGCGCTCCATCACGGTCACCACGAGTATCGGCGGCAGCCTGCTCGGCGAGAAAAACGCCAACACCGAATTGCTGCTCAACCAAGCCAGCCTGGCGCTACGCAACGCACAGAGCCAGGGCGGCAACCGCAGCGAATTGCACGACCCCGCCGCGCGCGAAAAGGCGGACGAAGAGCGCGAGCGCTACTGGCTCAACGTGCTGCAGCAGGCGCTGACCCAGAACGATTTCGTGCTTTATCACCAGCAGAGCATCAGCCTGCAGGATGCCGAAGGCGAGTTCTCCGAGATCCTGCTGCGACTGAACGGCCCGCAGGGCGAGGTGCTGCCGGGCTTCTTCATGCCGATCGCCGAAAAGCACAACCTTACCCCGGCGATCGACCGCTGGGTGCTCAATCAGGCGATCGAGGCCCTGCGTACCCGCGATCGCATGGGCGCGCCCACCACCTTCTTCGTCAAGCTCACCTCCAGCTCACTGGAGGATGCAGGGCTGCTGCCCTGGCTGGGTCAGCGCCTGAAGGAGGCTGCACTCAAGCACGGTCAGCTGGTGCTGGAAACCACCGAGAGCAAGGTGGTGACGGCGCTGCGCCCGGCGCAGGAGTTCATCCGCGCGTGGAAACAGCTGGGCGGCCAGTTCGCCCTGGAACAATTTGGCTCGGGCCTCAACTCGTTCCAGCTGCTCAACCATATCGAAGCCGACTACCTGAAGATCGATCGCAGCTACATGGCCGACCTGCCACAGCAGCCGGAAAGCCAGAAAAAGGTGGCGGAGATCTGTCGTCAGGCGCGCGAGCTGAAAAAGCTGACCATTGCCGAATGGGTGGAAGACGCCGCCAGCACGTCGCTGCTGTTCGCTTGCGGCGTGGATTTCGTGCAGGGCAATTTCCTGCAGGAACCGCAACGCCTGATGTAGTCCGTAGCGACACAGCGCCCGGCTAGCGGGCGCCCGCCCAGGCGGGCCAACGACCAGGGCACCGGCAACAAAAAACCCGCGGAGCGATCCGCGGGTTTTTGTTTGACTCGATGCAGCGCCCGAATTACTCGGCGGCAGCAGCGGCCTTCTTGGCAGCCTTGGCGGCCGAGACGGCAGCCACGTCTTCCTTGATGCGGGCAGCCTTGCCTTCCAGGTTACGCAGGTAGTACAGCTTGGCACCGCGGACCTTACCCTTACGCTTCACTTCCAGCGAGTCGATGGCCGGGCTATGAGCCTGGAACACGCGCTCCACGCCGGTGCCGTGCGAAATCTTGCGCACGGTGAAGGCCGAATGCAGGCCGCGGCTACGCTTGGCGATGACGACACCCTCGAACGCCTGGACGCGCTCGCGGTTACCTTCCTTCACCTTGACGTTGACCACCACGGTGTCGCCAGGGCCAAATTCCGGCAGCTGGCGGGTGATCTGCTCGGCTTCGAACTGTTCGATGATCTTGTTCATGGCAACACCTGTCTTAATTTCAATACCTGCGGTCACTGCTCGGCCGCATCGTTGTGCCGCGTCTGCCGTGCATGCTCGCGGCGGAATTCGTCCAACAGCGCTCGGGATTCAGCATCCAGCGCGCGCTGCGCCAATAGATCGGGACGCCGCAACCAGGTCCGTCCCAGCTGTTGCTTCAGGCGCCAACGGCGAATAGCCGCGTGATCGCCAGAGAGCAAAACCTCCGGTACGTCTCCCAGCGCGTCATGCACCGGTTTCGCATAGTGCGGACAATCCAGCAGTCCGTCCGAAAACGAATCCTGCTGCGCTGACTGCGCATCGTTCAATGCGCCGTCCTGCAAGCGGCCCACGGCATCGATAATCACCGCCGCACCCAGCTCGCCGCCAGACAACACATAATCGCCGATAGAAAGCTCTTCGTCGACCTCGTGCGCCAGCAAACGCTCGTCCACACCTTCGTAACGTCCACAAAGCAAGGCGATGCGCGGTAATTTGGCCAGCGCTTCCACCCTACCCTGCGTCAGCCGCGCACCTTGCGGGCTGAGATAAATCACATGCACCGGCTCCGGTGCTGCCTCGCGCACCGCCTTGAGGGCGTCGCGCAAAGGCTGAATCAGCATCACCATTCCGGGTCCACCGCCACAGGTGCGGCCGTCCACGGTACGGTAATTATCGGTGGCAAAATCGCGCGGGTTCCAGGTTTCCACCTGTAACAGCTCTCGCTGCTGCGCACGACCCACGACACCTACGGCGGCACATTGACGCATGAAGTCGGGAAACAACGTGACGACATCGATGCGCATGAACCCTCAACCCTTTAGACCGCGCCAAGCGCGCTTAGAATTCAGGATCCCAATCCACCACCATGCGTCCACCGGAGAGATCCACCGAACGCACATAAGAACCCTGGATGAAGGGAACCAGCCGCTCGCGCGTACCGTCCTTCACAACCACCACGTCGTTGGCACCGGTGGCGAACAGGTGACTAACCCGCCCCAATGCCACGCCTTCCGTGGTGACGACCTCAAGACCTTCGAGATCGACCCAGTAATACTCGTCTTTGCCGGGAGGCGGCAGCAGTTCGCGGGCGACATAGATGTCTTGTCCCACCAAGGCTGCTGCTGCATCTCGATCGTCGATGCCGGGAAACTGGGCGATAAGCCCCTTGCCCTGCGGACGACCTTTGACTCCCGCGATCTCCGTCTCCACACCCGGCGCCGATGTAAGCAGCCAGGGTTGGTAGCTGAAGATTCGCGTGCGGGGCTCGGTCCAGGATTCGATCTTGACCCAGCCCTGCACGCCATACAGCCCGACGATGCGTCCAACCAGGACGCGCCGACTGGCTGCCGTCATGCTCAGGCAGCCTGCTGCTTGCCGGCTTCCTTGACCAGGGCGGCGACCTTATCGGTCAGCTGCGCACCCTTGCCCACCCACTCCTGCACGCGGGCGAGGTTCAGCTCAAGGCGCTTGTCCTTGCCCGAAGCGACCGGGTTGTAGAAGCCCACGTTTTCGATGCTACGACCGTCGCGCTTGCTGCGCTGGTCGGTCACAACGACGTGGTAGAACGGACGGCCCTTGGCGCCGCCGCGCGAAAGACGAATCTTGACCATAAGTAAAAGCTCCAGAGTTGCCGGATGCCGGCAGCACGCACGAGTGCCGTGCGCGGTAAACCCGGCATTTTAATGAATTTTGTGGAAAAAGGAAGAGCCAGCGGATAAATCCAGCCAACAGAAGCTGCTGGACCATTCAGGCTCAGCGCATCGGGGGGAATCCGCCACCCATGCCGCCCATGCCCTTCATGGCGCCGCGCATCTGCCGCAGAAGGCCCTTGCTGCCGCCCTTGGAGAGCTTGGACATCATTTTCTCCATCTGCATGTACTGCTTGAGCAGACGGTTTACATCGGCCGGCTGCACGCCGGCACCTCGCGCCACGCGGGCACGACGCGAGCCGTTGAGCAGATCCGGATGACGACGCTCTTTCTTGGTCATCGACTGGATGATCGCGACCATGCGCTTGATCTCGCCGTCGTTGACCTTGGATTTCACGTTCTCCGGCAGGCCGGACACGCCAGGCAGCTTGTCCATCAGACCAGCCAGGCCGCCCATGTTGGTCATCTGCTCGAGCTGGTCGCGCATATCGTTGAGATCGAAGCGCTTGCCCTTGATGACCTTCTCGGCCAGCTTCTGTGCCTTCTCATGATCGACCTTGCGCTCGACCTCTTCCACCAGCGACAGCACGTCGCCCATGCCGAGAATGCGCTGGGCCACACGATCGGGATGGAACGGCTCCAGTGCGTCGGTCTTCTCACCGGCGCCGAGGAACTTGATCGGGCGACCGGTGACATAGCGCACCGACAGCGCAGCACCGCCACGGGCGTCACCGTCGGTCTTGGTAAGCACCACACCGGTAAGCGGCAGCGCTTCGGCGAAGGCCTTGGCCGTGTTGGCGGCATCCTGGCCGGTCATGGAGTCGACCACGAACAGCGTTTCGATCGGCGTGATCGCGGCGTGCAGCGCCTTGATCTCGGCCATCATCGCCTCGTCCACGTGCAGGCGCCCCGCGGTATCGACCAGCAGCACGTCCACCACTTCGCGGCGCGCCGCGGCGATGGCGTTCTTGGCGATATCCACCGGGTTCTGGCCCGCCTCGGACGGGAAGAACTTCACGCCCACCTGCTCGGCCAGTGTGCGCAACTGCTCGATAGCGGCCGGACGGTAGACGTCGCAGCTCACCACCATCACTTTCTTTTTCTTGCGCTCGGTGAGGAAGCGCGCCAGCTTGGCCACCGTGGTGGTCTTACCGGCACCCTGCAGGCCAGCCATCAGCACCACCGCCGGCGGCTGCTGCGCCAGGTTGAGCTCGCTGTTGGCGGTACCCATCACCGCGGTCAGCTCGTCGCTCACCACCTTCACCAGGGCCTGGCCCGGCGAAAGGCTCTTGAGCACTTCCTGGCCGACCGCGCGCACCTTCACGCGCTCGATCAGCGCCTGCACCACCGGCAGGGCCACGTCGGCCTCCAGCAGGGCAATGCGCACTTCGCGCAATGACTCGCGGATGTTTTCCTCGGTCAGGCGACCACGGCCGCGCAGGCGGTTGACGGTGGCGGAAAGGCGTTGGCTGAGCGATTCGAACATAAGGGACGAAAGACCTAAGAGGATCGCAGAGTATAGCGGACCTTGGGGGCGGGGCTGGCAAGCCGCCCCAGCCGCGTCACATGGCCGCCTGCTGCACAGCGGGCGGCCTTACCCCCTAAACTCCGGCCCCATGGCCATTACCCTGTACACCCTGCTCGCCATCGTGCTGTATCTCACCGCCGCGACCGGGCTGGCGCGGCCGATGTTGAGCGGCGGCCTGCCGCTCAACCGCCTCGCCCTGGCACTGGCCGGCACGGCGGTGCTCATCCATGCGGGACTGTTACTGAGCATCCATCGTGGTTCGCTCGATCTGCACTTCTTCTCGGCGTTGTCGCTGGTGGCTTGCGTGGTGTCCGCGCTGACCCTGCTGGTCAACCTGTCGCGGCCGGTGGCGGCCCTGGGCGTGACCGTGTTTCCGCTCGCCGCGCTGTTACTCGCGGCGGATACCTTTCTCGCCCCGACCACGCTGCCCGAGCCACTGGGCTGGCAGATCAAGCTCCATGTGACGGTGGCCTTGCTTGCCTTCAGCGTGCTGTCCATCGCCGCGGCACTGGCGCTGCTGCTGGCCGTGCAGGAACGCGCTCTGCGCCACCGCCAATTGGGCCCATGGCTGCGCGCACTGCCGCCGCTGACGCTGACCGAGACGCTGCTGTTCCGGCTGATCGGCGCGGGTTTCGTGCTGCTCACACTGACCCTGCTCAGCGGCATTCTGTTCGTGGACAACCTGTTTGGTCAGCACCTTGTGCACAAAACGGTGTTGTCGATTATTGCCTGGCTGGTGTTTGGCGCCCTGCTGTTTGGTCGCTGGCGTTATGGCTGGCGCGGCAGTCGTGCGGTCAACCTCACCCTGATCGGCATGGGTGTACTGCTGCTGGCCTTCTTCGGTACCAAGCTGGTACTGGAACTGATACTTCATCGCACGCCATGAACGGCATGGGCCAGTTCGTTCTCACCCTGTCCTGCCCCGATCGCCCGGGCATCGTGGCGGCGGTGTCGAACCACCTGGCCCATCAGCACTGCAATATCCTCGAGGCCCAGCAGTTCGGCGACGCGGAGACGGGGCGCTTCTTCATGCGCCTGGTATTCGACAGCGCGCATCTTGCGATGAACGAGCTTCGCGCGGGGCTGGAAGCGTTCGCGCCCTCACTGCAGCTGCAATGGACGTTGCGCGATCGCGGCGAGCGTCGGCGCGTATTGCTGCTGGTATCGAAATTCGATCACTGCCTGGCCGACCTCCTGTATCGCTGGCGCATCGGCGAGTTGTCGATGGAGATCGTGGGCGTGGTTGCCAATCATCCTCGCGACACGTATCGCCACCTGGATCTGGACGGCATTCCTTTCCACTACATGCCAGTGGACCGCGCCTCGCGCGACGCGCAGGAAGCCACACTATGGTCGCTGATCGAGCAAAGCGGGACCGAGCTGGTGGTGCTTGCACGCTACATGCAGGTGTTATCGCACGAACTGGCACGACGACTGCAAGGTCGATGCATCAACATCCACCACTCCTTCCTTCCTGGCTTCAAGGGCGCGCGCCCGTATCACCAGGCGCATCACCGCGGGGTCAAGCTGATCGGCGCCACGGCGCATTTCGTCACCCCTGACCTGGACGAAGGCCCCATCATCGAGCAGGACATCGAGCGCGTCACGCATGCCGATACGCCGGAAGACCTGATTCGCATCGGCCGCGATATCGAGCGTCGCGTGTTGGCACGCACACTGCGGCTCTACCTGGACGATCGCATTCTGCTCAACGGCGGCAAGACCGTTGTTTTCCATTCCTGACCGGGAGAGTTCTGTGGAATTGATCGGTATGCTCGACTCGCCTTTCGTACGGCGCACGGCCATTTCACTGCGCATGCTGGGCCTCCCCTTCCATCACCGCTCGCTGTCGGTCTTCCGTAACTTCGACGCGTTCCAGGCCATCAATCCGCTAGTCAAAGCCCCAACGCTGATCGGTGATGATGGCGAGCTCCTGGTGGACTCCTCCCTGATCATCGACTGGGCGGAGTCAGTGCGCACCGGCCCCAGCCTGATGCCTGCGGCACCCGCCGATCGCCTGCAGGCATATCGCCTGATCGGCGCGGCACTGACCGCCAGCGAAAAATCCGTACAGATCGTCTACGAACACAAGCGCCTCCCTGAGCGGCGCGACAGCAACTGGCTGGCTCGCGTGCAAGGCCAGCTCAACGCCGCGTACGCGATACTGGAGCAGCACGCTGAAGCCACTGCCGGTGACTGGCTGGTCGGCGACGGATTCAGCCAGGCCGATCTCACGACGGCCGTGGCCTGGCGCTTCACCCAACAGGTG